>NZ_QWEH01000009.1 GCF_003515705.1 Oceanobacillus profundus | reverse complement strand
AGTCTCAGACGAAGAATTAGAACATGCACTGTCACTAATCAACAATAGACCCAGAAAATGTTTGAATTGGAAAACTACTCACGAAGCGTTTCAAGAAGAACTGTTGCACTTAATTTGACAAACGGTCTTTTATAATGCAATATGCCGAGTGATTTATCCATAAAAAAATACCAACAGATAAAAATCCATTGGTATTTTTGAATTTAGAACAAAATGATTCCTTATTCCTTACTTCTTAACTTAGCTTTTTGTTTTAACTTTTCCAATCGGAGTGACTTCATAAGCGCAAACACCATCAACAGCAGAATAATCGAAAATGGAAAAGCAGCAATAATCATCATATTTTGTACTCCTTGCAGTCCACCACTGTATAATAGTGTAATTGCAGTTAATGAAAGTACAATTCCCCAAACGAATTTAATTCGATTTTTCGGATTTAACGATCCATTGGTAGAATGCATACTCAAAACAAATGTCGCTGAATCAGCAGAAGTTATAAAGAATACCCCTATTAGAAGGATTGTTAAAACAGATGCAATCGTGCTAAACGGCATTGTACTTAAGATACTAAATAACATTTCTTCTTCTGCAAGCGACGCAACATTAATAATTTCTTGTGCTTCAAGTAAAATTCCAGTTCCACCTAGCAATGAGAACCATATAAATCCAACTAAAGAAGGAACGATTAAAACTGCAATCGTAAATTCTCTAATTGTACGTCCTCTTGACACTCTTGCAATAAAAGTACCCACAAACGGAGACCAAGCTATCCACCATGCCCAATAGAACAATGTCCAATTCGTAATCCATTCCCTATCTACAGGACTACCTGGGGCACTACGAAAGCTCAGTTCAGGAAGGGTCTGTATATATGTTCCAATTGTGTTTGTGAAAAGGTCTAACGAATATAGCGTAGCACCGCCAAATATCGCGATAAATAAAAACAAAACTAAAGCTAACATCATATTAAAATTACTAAGTAGACGAATCCCTTTATCTAGGCCTGTCATAGCAGAAGTTAAGAATAGCATACTTACGATAATGATAATAATTACTTGAATAAAAAATGAAATTGGTAAGTTAGTTAAGTATGAGAGTCCGCCATTCATCTGTACTGCTCCAAGACCAAGGCTAGTTACAATACCTGTAACCGTTGCAACCAAAGCAAACGTATCGATTACCTTACCTGCTATTCCATCTGTTTTCATAATTGGTGAAAGAGTAGCACTGATTAAACCGGATTTTCCCTTTCTAAAGTTAAAGTATGCAATACAAAGTGCAATCACAGCATAAATACCCCAAGCATGTACACCATAATGAAAAAAAACAAACCGCATGGCTTCTCTTGCTGCTTCAGTTGTTCCTTCATCAACCGTAGGTGACTGAATTGCAAAATGTGAAAGTGGTTCTGCTGCACCAAAAAAGACTAAACCAATTCCCATACCAGCACTAAATAGCATTGCGAACCATGTCAAATAGCCATACTCGGGCTTCTCATCTGGTTTTCCAAGCTTAATATTCCCATAAGTACTTAAAATCAAATACAAGGATACAATCACAAAAAATGTCACGACTATTAAATAATACCAACCAAAAGTAGCCGAAATAAACCCCTTGATACTTTCCGTTATGCTTTCAAGTGTGTTTGGAAATATGACACCAGAAAAAATAATCACAGCCAGTATCCCGATTGCCCAGTAAAAAACAGGTTGTACTTTGTTTGTTGACTTCATTCATAAAAACTCCTTTTAGTACGCTTTACATCATCTAAGTATCGATACAATTTTCAAGATATGTATAATTCAATAGTTGATGTTGACATTGATAAAGTTACAGTATACCTAGAAAAAGTATTGATTACAATCTATAGGCCCTCTTAGATGACAAAGAAGCTACATAGGTATTTAAACCATGGATCTATTGACTATGAACGGTTTTATTGAATGTGGAATGATATTATCATTAAGTACTTTTAATCAGATTGTCTTTTTATTATTTCTAAATAGCACTATTTCATACTTTTTTTATGAATAGGTCCTAATCTATTACGTAGCAGTGAATTATTTAGTAAACCTTTTTTATTTTAATGATCCACAAATATATTGATGGCAAAAGGACGGTAGAAATTGGTATGATATAATTAGAATTAGTTACCTTTGAAGTTTTCGAATTTATTGGAGAATCGAAACAGATTACGAGCATGATAAAGTATAAAGTATTGAAAACGCTTTTAAAAATTAGTCATGATAAGGGGAGATATGTATGAGTGAAGTTTTATTTTCAATTACTGAAAATGGGGTTGCGACCATCACCTTAAATCGGCCGAAAGCAATCAATTCATTAAACTATCAGATGATCGTCTCGATAAAGAGCAAACTTATCCAGTGGGAAGATGATCCTGCAATTCGGATTGTTATCCTTCAAGGAGCAGGAGAGAAAGGATTTTGTGCAGGAGGAGATATTAAAACCTTATATCAATCGAAGGAAAGCGAAGCAGCATTCAAGCAGTCGATTCAGTTCTTTCAAGAGGAGTATAAAACAGATCAGCTTGTTGCCAACTTCCCAAAACCAATCCTTGCATGCCTTGATGGAATCGTAATGGGGGGCGGTATCGGGCTTTCTCAAGGAGCTAGCCACCGAATTGTAACAGAGCGGACAAAGTGGGCCATGCCAGAAATGAATATTGGTTTTTTTCCGGATGTCGGTGCAGCCTATTTTCTAAATAAGGCTCCTGGACAGATTGGACGGTACTTAGCCCTTACTGCAAAGGTGTTAAAAGCTTCTGATGTTATCTATGCAAATAGTGCTGATGCTTTTATTCCAAGTGAGAGCTTAAACTCATTGTTTGAACTAATTAATAAAACGGATTGGCATCAAGATGAGAACCCGGCTGCTGCACTTGATAAAATTATTCATAACTTCAAAAGAGAGCCAGAACATACAGGAAAACTTGCTTCCATACAGTTGGAGATTGATAAACATTTTGCTCATTCTACAGTAGAAGAAATTATTGAATCTTTAGAGACAGATAAAAGTGATTTTTCCTTACAAACAATGAAAACACTACAATCCAAATCACCCGTATCGCTGAAGGTTACCTTAAGGCAACTAATAGAAGGAGAAATGAAGTCTCTGCGAGATTGTCTAGATACAGATTTAACTTTAGCAGCGAATTTCCTTCGTTCAGAAGACTTTTACGAAGGGGTGCGGTCAGTAGTTATTGACAAAGATCAGAATCCGCAATACAACTACAAACAATTATCTGAGGTATCCTCATTGATGGTTGATTCCTTTTTTCAGCACTCATTCTGATTTATAACATACAATAAAAACCCGATTCTTAAGGTGAAAGGAATCGGGTTTTCTGCGTTCTAATTCTAATGCTGTTGTACATAACATATTTAGCTGAACAGTCACATCTACAAAGCCCTAAAGTTGGACTTCACGACCGTATATTGCCGCAACTGCAACACCCTAAAGAGTTTTTCAAAAACCTTACATTTGAAGAAATCATTGTGTTGCTTCCTTCTTATTGGATTGTTTTTTTACTTGTTCATAGAGTACCGCCATGTCTTGATCACCGTAACCTTCACGTTCAACTGTTCGATATAAAGCGAGCAACGATTTGCTAATTGGCAAGTCAAGCTGATTCTCGTCCGCTAGCTCCATTGCAAATTCGAGATCCTTTCGTAGCAGCTTTAAAGAAAACCCTGGGTTATAGTTTTCTTTAGCAATAAAGCTGTTATAATTTCGTTCATATATACGGCTCTGCCCATAGCTCACATTCAGCATGGAGAATAACTCATCCAAATCAAGTTTCTTTTTGTTTGCTAGTTGTAACGCTTCACTAACTCCAGCTGTGTAGAATCCAATTAGTAGATTATTAATCAATTTCACCGTCGTTCCACTATCGATTTGTTCATCAACATGGAATATATTTTCTCCAAGAACTTGAAACACTGGAAGCACTTGTTCATAAAGCTGCTTCGGTCCTCCAACCATGACAGTTAATGTTTGATTCACTGCGCCAATGACTCCCCCACTTACAGGCGCTGCCAAGAAATCAAGGCTGTTTTCTCTACAGACCTTTGCAATTACCACATTCAAATCAGGTGAAACTGTACTCGTGTCTATTAACGGCTGTTCTGGTTTGACATTATTAACTAACCCTTCTTCCCCTAAGAAGACTTCTTCCACTGCTTTTACCGATGGAAGACTTGTCAGGATGAGCTCGCTTTTCTCTGCGACTTGTGCAATGGATGCAGCAATTTCCCCACCTGCTTTCTTGAATGAACGTGCTGCTTCTTCATTTAAGTCGTACCCAACAACATGATAACCTGCATTGATTAACCCAGTTGACATTGGAAGCCCCATATTCCCTAAACCAATAAAACCGACTTTCTTCATGTTCACCCTCATTTCTTATACCCATTATTTGAGATAACTTCCATTGCTATCTTACGCTTCTTAGCAACTAAATTAGAATACATTGGCAAGGTAAAACTGTTTATTTCATCAAGAAAGGCTTGCTTTTTATCATCATTTGAAATGATCGAGGATATAATCACAACGGCATTCCTTTCAATTCCGAAATATCCCTCTTCACAAAGTACTTCTGCCATCGTTTCTTTTAAATCCTGATTTGACCTTGTTGCTTGAGCAGTTAACTGTACAGATTCCATCACATAAATTTCCTTAATAACATCTGCAAGCATTCTTTGAATCTCTTGGTCCTGTTTAAGGACTACATTATCACCATCAGAAAACGCTTTCATAATTATGTTTAATAGTTCTTTAGAATAGTGGATATATAGATTCTGAGAATGGATTTGTGTTTCATCCTGTTCGATTATCGATTTATCTTTATGATATAATTTTAGAAAAGACCTCACAATTGTAAGGCGATTAATTTCACTTGTTCCTTCAAATAATCGATTGATTCTTGCATCTCGGTATAAACGCTCAACCTCATATTCCTGCATGTATCCATAACCACCATGAATTTGTAACGCTTCATCAACAATAAAGTCTAAAGCCTCTGATGCATATACTTTATTAATCGAACAATCAACTGCATAATTAGAAAGCTTACCTAGTATATCATCTTCGTTGGAAGAATTTACATGTAGTTCATCCAATCGATTCGCGGCCACGTAGGCAGCACTTTCAGATGCAAAAATAGCTAAAGCCATGTTAGCCAGTTTCTCTTGAATCATCGTAAACCGGGTAAGCTCTTGTTTAAATTGTTTGCGTGCTTTCCCATAATTCACTGCCAGAGACAGTGCTTGTTTTGCCGTACCAACATTAGCAAAGGCAAGTTTTAAACGAGCTAGGTTTAAAATATTGAGTGCAATGTAATGTCCTTTCCCAATCTGACCGAGCACTTGATCAGTTGACAGCCTGACATTTTCCAGAATAAGAGTTGCTGTCGATGACCCTTTAATGCCCATTTTTTTCTCTTCTAAACCGATTGAAACACCAAACATTGATCGCTCTACAATAAATGCCGTAATACCACTTTCCGTTTTTGCGAAAACAACGAAGACACTAGCAATATGGGCATTCGTTATCCATTGCTTTTCCCCATTTAACACCCATTCCCCACTTTTTTCATCTATTACAGCACTTGTCTCGGATGCCAATGCATCTGATCCGGCATTTGGTTCTGTTAATGCATAAGCTCCTACCCATTCTCCCGATACAAGCTTTGGCAAATATCGTTCTTTTTGCTCTGGAGTACCAAAATAGACATATGGCAATGTTCCTACTCCTGTATGAATGTTAAAGGATACACTAAAAGACGCTCCATATCCCATTCGTTCTGCAACTAAACCTGCTGTCTTTTTACCGAGTTCCATTCCATCGTATAATTCGGGAACATCTGCACCCAGTAATCCAAGGTCACCCGCATCGCGAAACAGCTTTTTCGCAAGCTCGTAATCATACGCTTCAAGATTTTTTATAGATGGATTTACGTGTTCTTGAATGAATTTATCAATTGTCCTCGCAATTAGCTTTTCCTCTTCTTGAAAATCTAACGATATGACTGATTGCTCGTTCGGGAATAACGTATACTTATTAGTTGATTCAACCTTTTCCATATGCTTTCCTCCTTTATTAATGAGTATGTTTCAGTTGTGTTGAAAGCACTTACAAAAAATCAAAAAATGCACACTAACAATCCAAATGGAAGTTGTCAGCATGCATGATAAAATACAAGCAAAACTTGTTTTAAAAATAACAAGGCTTCATTATACACGTAACACCTCCTATCCTCGTAGGATTAAATGCCGTTTGATATAGGCAGGTCTCCTGGCTATATGATCATCACAATTCGAACCTTCCCATTTACAGCAATAAACAGTGGTATCCATCGAATTGCTCCCAATTACAGTTGCGGGACAGCGTCGGATTTTCACCGAACTTCCCTTTTAAGCAATAAAAGTAAATATTATTGCACCTATATCTTTAAAACTATTCAGTTATTTTAAAATTATAGCACTGTTCGTTCATATAAACAATACATTTTTTTGATTTGGGATTTCTCCAAATGCATTACTACAAATATGAAAATTTGAATTGATTGAGCCATAAACTCACTAATTACATATTTATAGTTGATCATCTGTCCTTTTATATTTCTTCGAACGATAATTTTTTCAATCGATGCATAGGATCTTCTAATTATTTCCACACTACAATATAACACAACTAAAGGAGGGTACACATGAATGAAGAATGGATTTTTGCTTGTTTTATTTCTCGCATTTAGTATCCTAACAGGCTTTGAACATCAAGATAAGCTTGAAATTACTGATACAGAGATAACTGTTATTCAATCAGAAGGTTTATTGCGTTATGATTTTAAAATCAAAAATAATGGTGAAATACCAATTGAAAGTGATTTTGATTATCCTGGACAGCATCCATTTGGAATTGAATTCGTCATACGGCCAAATGAGAAATTATCTGAAGTTATGGTAATGGAGAAACGTACAAACTATAATAAAATGTTGTCTTTAGGGAGTGGCCATTCCGGATATTTCGAACCGAATACTGAAATGTCTGTTCACTTAGAATATAAAATGAAGGACGATGTTAATCCTGAAAAGGTAAAAAAACTTGCATATGATTCGACATTACTTATTTTAGATGGCGTTGATATCGCAATTGAATTTCCATTACAAGAAATAAAGGAAAAACTCTCCAATTAAATAAATGATACCTCCCTCTCCTATGTCTAATAGTTGAGGAAGGTATCATTTATAGCTGTTCTATTAGAGTTGTTTTCTCAGTTTGTGTGGCAGAAAGCTCTATTTCTTTTTCATTCAAGGTCATTTCTAATTTTCGAATAACCGATACAACGCTTGCATGTTGGTCCCTTGCTTGTTGTAAAGAGTCTTGAATTCTCCCTTGAACCATCCAATCTACAATTAAACCATCAAAGAAAAAGTCCGCAAATTTCAACATTCCTGAAATATCAATTTGCAGGTTTGTCACTTCATCGATATCTAATAATTCTTTCTGAAAGTTTCGCATCCTTGTTTGTGCTTGGTGGATATGGTTTGTCGCTTTATCAATATGATCATGCTTAACCATACTAGAAATCATCCCTCCACCAAACATATCAAATGTCCCCCAACCTTCTGCACTTTCAAGGGAACTCATTGCATTATTTAATGCATCTTTTACATTATATCCTGCTTCAATCGCTTCATTTAACTCTGTGATGTATGCTCTTATATCACCTTCACGCTCATTTAATTCAAATAAGCGATTTCCGAATGCAGCATCTCTTTCCTTAATAATTTGTTCCTTCGTCGACAAAAGAAATTCGTAATCTTGATCTGCATCCACAACGCTTTGCAATTTATGATGCAATTCATTCATCGAATTACTAATTTCTTGCTTCGTTTTTTCAGCCTCTTCAAGCTGCAGCTGTACTGCAATAACTTCTTGCTTTTCCTGTCTCAGCTTTTCATGCTTTGATCCAAAAAGTGTTTGTATTAAATTTGTTATTCCAATTCGTTCCAGTTTCTGAACGTCTTTTTTCTCAGCAAACAGCTGCTCTTCTAACCTGCTAATCTCTTTTTCAACATCTATTAATTCTGTCTCATAATCAGCAAGCTGTTTTTCCCATTTCTGTTTCTTGCTCATTGCACTTCTAACTCGAATGAGCTGATCATTTATTTCTTCATACATAAAGAGGCCCCCTAGAATTGATATGCATCACTTCTATTTACGTAAAAGAAGCGCAATAGGTTTCATTTTATCAGATTTCAAATCGAAGTATTTACCAAGTCTTTCTTTGGCTATATTCTATTATTATACTTTTTTATTTTAATTCCATTCTATGTCAGCTTCAACCTTCTGTATCATTTTTTAAGAATGAGTACTTTTTAAATGTTAACAATGTAAAATCTAAAAAACCAGCATTCAATCATGGATGCATCAATACCATCCTGATTTGATAAAATATTCATTAATCTCTTCCTTTAACCATCCATGTGTTAAAGGTATATTCTCACATCCAATTTTTCATAAGAGTCATTTATTTCTTTTCAAACAATTACTGTTTGTAACAGACCTTCAGTATGGTTGCTGTTCATGCAAGGGGATGATTTTTTTCGCAAAAAAATAACCGTCCGTTAATCGGGCGGTTATTTATATATCGTTTATTCAACGATGGTAACTTTTACTGTACGAACTCCCCAATTATAAGCTTCCTTTTGAGTTGGTACGAAAACATCAATTTTCTTCCCTTTTATCGCACTGCCGATATCCCCAGCAATAGCATGCCCATAGCCTTCAACATCAACAATACTGCCTAATGGAATTACACTTGGATCAACTGCAATTACTTTTGCATTTGGATTTTTACTGAGATTAATTCCGGTTGATGTAACACCAGAACCTCCCGCACTTTTAACCGTATATGCAGTAGCAGTCACCGTAAAAGTTTTGCCATTAGAAGCGGATTCCTTCTTATCCGATTCCTTTTTTGGTTCTTTTTTCGACTCTTTCTTCTCTTCTTTAGCCAGCTGTACTACTTTACCTTCATCGACCGAATTATCTTGAGCTGAAGCAACTTGCGTTTTAGCAGGTTTTGCGACTTCCTGTTCCTTCGCTTTTGCCGCTTCCTTTGCTTTTTCTGCTTGTGCTAATTCAATTTCGCGCTGTTCTTTTTCCTTTGCGATTTGCTGTTTTACTTCACCTTCCAATGAAGCAAGTGTACTATCTTCGATTTGTAATTCATCTGCCAACGTGGCTAATTGGTTTTGCTTTAGTTCCAATGATGATTTTTGCTCTTTATTTTGCTCTAATTGCTGAGCAATCAATGATTGTGTTTCTTCTTGTTCTGCTTTTAGTTCATTTAATTGATCGAGTTTATCGAATACAGTTGCTTGTTTTTCCGCTACTAATTGGATATCAGCCTCTTGCTGCTCGATTAATGCTGCATCCGAGTTCGTAATTGTGTTAACTGCTGACACGCGTGAGATAAAATCACTAAAGCTTTGGGAACCGAAGATAACTTCTAAATAGCTGATCTTACCGCCTGACTGTTGTGTAGAGACGATTCGACCTTTTAAAATTTCATATCTTTCTTCAATCTTCTTTTCTAATTCTTTCATTTCTTCTTCTAAGATCGAAATTTCTTCTAATGTACCGTCAACCTTATTTTCTGTTTCACTCAACAATTTCTGATTTTCTTGTAAAGCTGTATCAACACGTTCTATTTCTTTTGATAATGTCTCTAATTCTATGATAACATCTGCGATTTCACTTTCAGCTTCTGTCAGATTTTCCTTAATGTTTGAGCGTTGCTCACGAATTGTTTCTAATTCGTTTGTACTGTCTGCAAAGGTCGGGATACTAAAAAACGAACTACTTAAACCAACAATCATCACTACTGCGATTAGTTTTGCTAAGGTTCTATTCAAATTGACTCCCCCGTTTTCCAATTCACGACTACGTCTCTATTTATAGACAAGATAATAGAATCTGATTGTCTGCAGCTATGTGAATTATGTATTTTATACTAATTTTTACCTGTTCTAGGCTTGTTGTAGTATACCATTATCAAATGTCATAGATATTATGATAATATTACAATTGTATTTCACAGAGGGGTATAAGTTTATTTCCCCTAATAATGTTAACTTATTAAATTACAACAATCTTACGGAAGTCAATTTTAATAGAATTGAATAATAATAATCACAGTTGTTTTATATCTCCATTAGAAATTATTGTCGATTATACTCTAAGCCAAAATAAAGCAACCTCCAAGGACACGTACTTGGAGGTTGCTTTATTTATCTATTAAACACAACATCTTTGAAAAATGATTATTTTGCTTTTGCTTGGATTCGCTTTTCATTTTCAGAAATAATATAGGCACAAGCCGCATCCCCAGTAATATTAAGGGACGTGCGCAGCATATCCAGTAAGCGGTCGATACCGATAATGAGAGCAATGCCTTCAACAGGCAGGCCAACCTGTTGCAATACCATGGCAAGCATGATTAATCCAACTCCTGGCACCCCGGCAGTTCCAACACTAGCCAAGGTTGCAGTTAAAATAATCATGATGATAGCAGTAAAATCCAAATCTATTGCATATACTTGGGCAATAAAAACTGCAGCTACTGCTTGCATAATTGCAGTTCCATCCATATTAATCGTTGCCCCTAATGGCTGTACGAAACTGCTGATTTCTTTACTTACTCCAAGATTTTCCTGTGCAGCTCTCATGGAAACTGGCAGAGTTGCATTTGAACTGGACGTACTAAACGCAACAGACATTGCTGGAAAAAATCCTTTATAAAAATTGATTGGATTTCCTTTTCCAACCAGCCAGATGGCTAAGCTATAAATGACTATTGCATGAATAAACAATCCTAATATAACCGTTCCCATATACGCTCCCATTGAACCAACAGCATCTAAACCAGCACCTCCAATTGCAGAGGCAATTAAAGCAAAGGCACCATATGGGGCCGCTTTCATAATAAGAGTTACTAGAAACATTAATATTTCATTTGCTTGTTCAAATAAACGATTGATGCCTTGAGTTTTCTCACCTAAGAAGGCAAGAGCAGTCCCAATGAAAATTGCAAATGCGATAATTTGCAGCATATCTCCTGCAGCCATTGAACTAATGGGATTATCAGGAATGATATTAATAATCGTGTCCATCACAGGGGGTGCGTCATTTGCTTCATAGCTAGCATTGCCTATATCAAATACACCTTCTGCACCTGGTTTTATTAAAAATGCTAATGCAAGGCCGATACAAATAGCAATTGCAGTAGTAACGAGGAAAAAAGAAATGGTTTGAATGCCTATTTTTCCTAGTTTAGCTGGCTCTCCAAGACCAGCGGTTCCAAGAACAATTGATACGAATACAATTGGTACAACAATCATCATAATTAAGTTAATAAAGATTTGACCTACAGGCGTTAACACATAGGTATCTATATTCGAAAATATACTTTCCGGTACAAATGTGAACCCTATCCCTACAACGACACCGAATACCAGAGCTATTAAAATCTTTTTCGTTAAGCTCATATAGCTCCACCCTTCTTAATTATAAGTTAAGAATCAAATGGTTCTTTTTAAATCAACTGTATGGCTAACGAATGCTTTATCTCAATTGACTATATTGTACTTTAGCTAAATTATATCTCCTCCTTTCACTTGTTTCTAATACAATTATTACTTAAGGACCATTACAATCAGTTCCATCTTCATTTTACAAACTTACTGTCTCATTACTTCTCATGAAAAGACCTCATTAGACTTCCCTGCTCAATCTAGATTACAAGCAGATAAACTAGCCCATACAGTTTTTTATTTTTATGCATGTTCTAATATTTTAAGAACCAACTTGCCAACAAAAGTCTGTGCACTTGTTGGGTTAGCCCTATTTAAAATACTTTGTATTTTACAAGTTATGCGTTCCAAAAACTCCCCTGTAAGTTTCTTCTGTTAACTTTCAGGGGAGCATTATTATACCTTTTCAAATTTATTCACCTGTATCTGCAAATCGTTTAATTCGCTCTTCTATTTCATCACGAACTCGCTGGAATACTTTCCATTTCTCCTCTTCGGTACCTTTTGCTTTTGCTGGGTCATCAAAGCCCCAATGCTCTCGTCTAACATGTGACGGGGTTACTGGGCATTTATCTGCCGCATCTCCGCAAAGCGTAACAGCCAATGTTGCATTGTTCAAGAATTCGGTATCAATTATTTCAGAGTTTTGTTTGGATATATCAATATCCACTTCTTTCATTGCTTTTACTGCATTCGGATTTAATCCATGTGCTTCAATTCCGGCACTTTTGACTTCCCAACCATCACCGAGATATTTCTTCGCCCATCCTTCTGCCATTTGGCTTCGGCAGGAATTTCCTGTACATAAAAAGTAGATTGTTTTATTAGACATCATCAAGCTCCATTTCTTTTATTATTTCACTAATTCATGTTAAAAAAGTAAAAGTGTAAAATATAAACCGAGTAAAGTTATGAACAGTATAGGCATTGTGAGGACAATACCGGTTTTAAAATAAGTTCCCCATGATATTTTCACGCCTTTTTTTGACAACACATGCAGCCAAAGTAAGGTGGCAAGTGAACCAATCGGTGTAATTTTCGGACCTAGATCCGATCCAATTACGTTCGCATATATTAATGCTTCCCGGATGACACCTGTTGTATTTGTTTCAGAAATTGCAATAGCATCAATCATAACAGTCGGCATATTATTCATAACGGATGATAGAACAGCTGCGATGAATCCCATTGCTATTGTTGTCACAAACAATCCCTGTTCTGCAGCTGCTTGAATAAGATCAGCCAATAGATTTGTTAGTCCGGCATTACGCAGACCAAAAACGACCACGTACATTCCAATTGAGAAAAAGACGATATTCCATGGTGCATCTTTTATAACAGCCGTTGTGTTGACCACTTTACTTTTTCTTGCCATTTGAATAAAGAAGATGGCGATGACTCCTGCAACTAACGAAACAGGGACCTGAATAAACTCGCTCGTAAAGTAACCAATAAGTAGGATTCCAAGTACATACCAGGATAAATTGAACATTTTCGCATCCTGAATTGCATCATTCGGCTCTTTTAATTTTGACAAATCATACGTTTTAGGGATACTTTTTCTAAAGTAGATTAATAACACAATAATCGTCGCAGCCAATGAGAACAGATTTGGAATAATCATCCGTGATGCATATTCCACAAAACCAATATTAAAAAAGTCTGCTGAAACGATATTAACTAGATTACTAATGATAAAAGGCAGTGAGGTTGTATCGGCAATAAACCCACTAGCCATTATAAAGGGAAAGACCATTTTTTCCGTGAAATTCAAATTTCGTACCATTGCAAGCACAATCGGAGTTAGAATTAATGCCGCTCCATCATTTGCAAAGAATGCTGCCACAACTGCACCAAGCAAACTAATATAAACAAACATTTTTATACCGTTTCCTTTTGCAATTCTCGCCATATGTAAGGAAGCCCATTCGAAGAACCCAATTTCATCTAATATTAAAGAAATAAGTATGATTGCTACAAATGTTAAGGTTGCATTCCATACAATACCCGTCACTTCAATTACATCTTCAAAATTAACGACACCAACAATAAGCGCGAATATTGCACCACCCATTGCTGACCAGCCAATTGATAACCCTTTAGGCTGCCAAATAACTAAAATTAGCGTACCTAAAAAGATTAAAATTGATAAAATAACCATCACTGACAAAACCTTACCCTCCAATTAACAACACGTCATTCGTGTACCATTTTCTTCTAAGACTTTTAATTTTTCGTCTTGATCTGGCAATTGTTTAAGAATCTCTGCAACGAATGAATAATACGCATTGTTCTTATTTACCGAGTAAAAGATCCATTGCCCCCTTCGTTCTTCCTTTACCAATCCAACATCCTTCAATTTACGTAAATGCTGACTAATCGCTGGCTGACTCATTTTAAAAATCTCCACAAATTCGCATACACAGCAATCATGAGAATCTAGTATTTTAACCATCGTTAGACGGGTTTTATCACCTAATAATTTTAAAATCATTGCTGCTTTTTCCATTTCAACAGCCGTTTTGAACATGGATTATCCCTCCTACTATTTTCACATATCATTATATAATTATTTGCTTATATATACAATGACTTTTTCGATTAGATTGATTTTTAGGTACTAAAACAAACATATAGATGGAATTGGAATTATTGAAGTTAATATGTACTATAAAGCACATTTACAATAAAAGCCCCGTCTCTCTCATGATTTGAGAAAAACTGGGCTTTGTTTTATGGAATCTCCCTGTTTTGTTTAACCTGCTTTAAAATTATATTGCTATGGGGAATACTTGGTATACTCACCATGCTGTAACTTAAATCCTGGTTTGGTACTTCATAATTCATCTGATTAACCAAATAATCAAGACTTACTTTCATTACCTCAATGGTGACCCACTCTCCAGCACAGCGATGCCCCATAAAATGGTCACCGCCACCTTGCGGAATAAAGTTAAAAGGACTTCCATCCCATTTAGCAAACCGATTTGGATCGAAAATATCAGGATTCTCCCAAATTTCAGGATCATGATTTGTACCATAAAGATCAAGCAATGTTAATGTACCTTCTTCAAATTTATAGTTGTTCCAAGTGAAATCTTTTTTTACCAACGCTGCTACAAATGGAAAAAATGGATAAAAACGACGGACTTCCTGTACGAACATCTGAGCATATCTTTCATCAGACGTTTTAAGCTTCTCCCTTTCTTTCGGATAATGGTGCAATGCCAGTACAGTGAAATTGATGAATATAGCAATTGCCACAATTGGTCTCAAGATATTAATGACTTCCACAGAAACCGTATCGGTATTCAAAAGATTTCCTTTTAAGTCCCGGTGCCAGCTAAATATATATAAAGCGGTATCCTCTTGTGGATTTAATTCCCCTCTGCGCACCTTATCAACCAATTCACTCAACCATTTTTCTACTTTATTTCGTGCATGTCTTCCTGACCAATGGTTTGGACCCACAGCAGCTGGTGACTCAAACATCGCTGCTAAGTCTTTTGTCACTTCCTTCACATCCTCTTCTTCCAAAGGAACACCTGCCCAATGGCAAGCTGTACTGCAAAGGATCTCTTTTACTTCCTCATAAAGAACAAGCTCATCCATCTGTTCCCATTTAACAAGCGCTTGATTCCATTGTTTTTGCGCAATTTCTCTTAATCTTTGGAGCCCCTCAGGAGACATAATGGACATAAACATTCCCTTCCGTTGTTTATGTTCACGACCATCCAAAGCCTGAACACCATTCTTCCCAAACAATGTTTGAACTACACGATTTGGTGCTGCATCTTCTCTTTTGAATTTCTCCGTATCATAGAAGACTTCCGCAGCGGCTCTTCCTCCCATGCAGATCGCTTTCTTTCCAAGCAATCGAGTTTCAAAAATTTCAGAACTAAAACTGTGTCGCCTGTTCAAAATATACATATATCCTTCTCTCATAAGGCTTAAGCTATGATCTATCCCTTCCTCACGAGGCATTTGATTTGTATCAGACATAGTGCCATCTCCATTCTGTGATATTCTCCTTTTTTTAACATTTCCCTATTTACGCTTTAAAAAACTTGAATCGCCAGGAAGGTTCACATGGAAATTTGGGAGAAATAATAAGAGTTGGGATATAACGACAGTGTTTCATGTTAAAGACGAACGATGCTCAAACTTAGTGAAGGAAAAATACGTAGACTCCTGCGGCAGGAAAGGCATAGGTGAAACACCGTAGTGCGATAGCAAAAAGGGGGCTCACCAGCTGCCATTGGATGCGCGGAGTATATTTCCTTAGCGAATTATTTTGCAACAATTATACTCGGTTTTTATTCCCTAAAAATACTTTTGTCCTAGCCTTTGTTCGTTAAAAGTTAACTTGATTCAAAGCTTGAATCCGTTAGAATAAAAGTCAACACTGTTCCCCATACGAAAACGATACCGTAAAATAGTCTTTGCAGTAATCCTGCTGGGAGTGGTACAAAGAATAGAAGAATAATTAGGACAAAAATTACAATGAGGGCAAATAAGCAAATATAAGTCCAACGTTTACCATTATTTAACATATTCGCATAAATCCATAGTCCAGGCAAAACAGTAATCATACCAATTTGCGCTGCGATTGAATGCCAGAAAAAATCGACATCAGCAGGTATAAATCCAGACACAATATTCCCCAAAGCTAGGATAATCATGAAAATGGTTGCCAATTTGGTTCTTACTTTTTTCTCTAAGTATTGCGCCAAGTACAAAACACCAACCGTCATTGTGATTCCATTTATGATAAATAACACATTCATCCATAAATGATATGGTGAACAAATTTCATGTGGTGCAATCGCGTACGTAAAATGTCCACAAGATGTAACGCCAAGATCACTCATTGCGTGCTGCATTAGACTATATGGAGCTGTTGATGTCATCATAAAAAATGGCTCTATAACAAAATAAAAGCAAGTAGCTAACCAGCTGATTATTCCGACTTTTCTAGGTATCGTTAACAATAGAATTCCCCCTTTTTCTTATCTTTCCATGGTAATAGATATCTTAGTTCCTAATTAATAGATCACACAAGAACGTTATATACTATATTTATGTATACTTTATTTATGATAATACTTACCCGTATCTCAAAGTTCAATTACATTTCTTAAAAAATTCAGGTCTGCCACAATAAGATTAAAAATCCCTTGCTTATAATACAAGGGATTTTTTAATTCTTTCATATTTTACACGATGCAGTATTCTTCCTTAATTCTCTCAATCTATTGAACGTTTTATCATTCATTGGCTGCCAATCACCAATTTACTTCCAGCCTCGTTCATATTGCTTTGGAGCTTCCAAATCATATCCAAGTTCATTGGCTGCTTCTCTGGCCCAATATGGATTTCTGAGTAAGGCCCTGCCAATGAACACAAGATCTGCACGCTCATTTTGTACAATCTCTTCAGCCTGAATGCCATTAGTAATTAAACCAACTGCCCCAGTAGCTATTTCTGAATTACGTCGAATTACTTCACTATGCTTCACTTGGTATCCAGGGTATGGTTTGATACGTGCTGGCACCACTCCGCCAGTACTGCAATCAATTAAGTCAACACCCTGTGCTTTCATCTCTGTTGTAAAATAGATGAAATCTCTCTCCGCATTTCCTTGTTCGTTGTATTCATCAGCAGAAATACGTACGAAAAGCGGACCATCCCATTCTTTTTTCACTGCCTCGATAACCTCACCTAGAAAACGATAGCGATTTTCCCTGCTTCCACCATAGTCATCCTTACGCTTATTTGTAAGTGGTGATAAAAATTGATTGATTAGATAACCATGTGCCGCGTGAATTTCGATCATATCAAAGCCTGCTTCTTTTGCACGTCTAGCTCCATGTTTAAAAGCTTCAATTGTCGCTTTGATAACTTCCACTGTCATTTCAACAGGTTTTATTGACTTCTCATCAAATGGCAAGGCAGTAGGTGCATATATAGGGTGCTTCAATTCAGCTTTTCTTCCGGCATGTGCCAATTGAATCGCTGATTTCGCACCATAGCTATGAATTTCTTTGTTTAAATTTTTCAATCCCAGAATATGCTTGTCATTCCATATTCCTAAATCCTGATCTGAAATTCGCCCTTCAGGTTGAACAGCTGTTGCTTCCACCATAATTAATCCAACTTGGCCAACAGCACGAGAAATATAGTGTGATAAATGAAAAGGAGTAACTAGTCCGTCCTTATCCACTGAAGAATACATACACATTGGAGACATAACGATACGATTTTTCAATGTAATTCCCTTAATATCAATTGGTGAAAAAAGTTTTGCCATTCTATTCTTCCTCCCTGTTCCAATATACTTCTATATCTTTATTATATAAAAAGACAACATTTAATCTAAACATGTGCATTTTGGCATATACACCATAAAAGGAAATTTAAACTTCAAACACCTTAATTTTTGCGTTGGGCATTAACACTTCTTCAGGTTTAAACGTTGCTAAGGCTTTTCCGTTTTTGACCTTGTTAACCCAATCATGATTAGCCAAGGCACCTTTACCTAAAGTGACTAAACCAGCTTCTCCATTCTCGATGATTTCGCTAGCTTTTTTTGGATCCTCTAAATGACCGTTGGCGATTACAGGAATTTTCCCGTATTTTTCGGCAAGAGAAACAAGCGA
This sequence comes from Oceanobacillus profundus, assembly GCF_003515705.1. Lineage (GTDB taxonomy): Bacteria > Bacillota > Bacilli > Bacillales > Amphibacillaceae > Oceanobacillus > Oceanobacillus profundus. Next base: position 149,164 of record NZ_QWEH01000009.1, on the reverse strand, counting down.
TGGTCCGTTTGTATCGAACGCAGGCTTCCATGCTTCGTATTCGGTAACATGGATAAAATCAAGTCCTGCTTCTCCCAAGCTTCCAAATATGATTTCAGCATCTCGCTCTTTCCCGGACCACTTATGTGCATAATCATTAACTTTCGCTTGAGAAATCCGAATGCCAACAGTGAACTCCTCTCCAACCGCTTTCCGAATCGCCTTAGATACTTCTACCAATAAACGTACCCGATTTTCCGTCGAGCCTCCGTATTCATCTGTGCGCTGATTTGTATAATCAGTCAGAAATTCATCAAGCAAGTAGCCATTGGCTCCATGAATTTCAATCCCATCAAATCCAACTGATTTCGCACGCTTAGCAGTTTCAACAAACCCGCATATCACTTCTTCAATCTCTTCCTTTGTTGCTTCTCTTGGCATTGCGTATTTTCCAATTCCTTCATATATTTCACTTTTTTCTCCTTTGGGCTGAACGGCAGAAGGAGCAATTGAATCTTGACCAAAAGGATTTCCATGAACGAGAGCACCTGAATGCATAAGCTGTGCAATAATTTTCGAACCTGCTTGGTGAACTGCATCAACGACTTGCCTCCATGCTTGTTCTTGTTCATTATTCACCATACCTGGCTGATCCATATAACCTGGACTATGCTTATCATCGGTATAAATGCCTTCGGTGATGATTAGCCCAAATCCTCCCATAGCAAATGATGTATAATAAGATGCCATCTGATCTGTAGCCAAACCATTAGGTGTTGCACTAATGCGCGTCATTGGTGCAACACCTACCCGATTATATAATGTTGTATTACCTAATGTAACGATGTCAAATAACGATTCTGTATCTTGCATTATGAACACTCCTTTTTTGACTTCAAGATATATTTTTAACAAAAGCAATATGTTTATTTAAGGTCGTCTTCTTTAAGATCGAAACCATTATCACATATTGTGGGTACTATTTTATTGTAATTCACCATCTGAGTTTAGTAAAATAAATATTATCGAACGATTAGTTCACTAAAACCGAACTATAAAGGAGAGAGTTGTATATGGAGCTTCGTCACCTTATTACATTTAAAACAATTGTTGAAAGAGGGGGGTTCAAAAAGGCTGCTGAACACCTTGGATATGCTCAATCTTCTGTTACAACGCATATTCAGGAATTAGAAGAGGAGGTAGGCAAGCCTTTATTTGATCGGTTAGGCAAGAAAGTTATTATGACTCATTATGGTGAACGACTTCTTTCTTATGCAATTAAAATCATTGACTTACACGCTCAAGCTTTAAGTACGGACGAGGAACCAACTGGTGACCTTATAATTGGTATATCGGAGTCACTGACAATTGATCGTGTTCCACCCATTCTTTTAGAATATAAAAAGACTTACCCGAAAGTAAACCTTACACTAAAATCGGTCGAGAATAATATTGTTTCCTCACAACTTCAAAATGGAGATATCGATTTAGTATTGGTATTAGAAGAGGAAGATTGGTCTCTTTCTGAGATTCATTATGAAAAACTAATAAGAGAAAAAATGGTTTTGATTAGTCCCCCAGTGATAGAAGAAGACAATAGGACAGTTCTTTATACGGAGCGATCATGCAGTTACAAGTCTGTGTTTGATGCTTATTTAAGGTATAAAAAGATGGATGTTAAGGAAAGTTTAGATTTTCAAAGTATTGAGGCGATTAAACAATGTGTTCGAAGTGGATTAGGAATTTCTATGGTGCCATACTTTTCCGTGAAAGAAGAAATAGAAAGTAATAAACTAAGAGGAGAAATAGTAGCACCCGAACATCCAGCGATCGCTACATTTCTTGCTTATCATAAAGATAAATGGCTTTCACCGTCTATGAATAGTATGATTTCTATAATACGAAATCATGCTGAGAATTGGATTTGATGGGTTTAGTCACACTATCCTTAGTCCAATTAAAAAAGCTGGTCCCTAATTTTTCAGGAAACCAGCTTTTTTTTGTGTATTTTTATGCTACATCATAACCTTGATCCTCAACAGCTTCTTTCATATTATCCAATGAAATTTTAGTTTCATCATACGTAACCTCAACTTTACCAGAGCCCAAATCAACTTCTGCGGCAGTTACGCCGTCTAATTTATTTAGTGCTCCTTCCACTGACATTTTGCAATGACCACAAGTCATTCCTTTAACATCTAATGATTTTGTTTGCATCTAATTTCACCTCCTTTAAAGGATTCCTTTTATAATTTCACTCGTTTTAAGCGAAGTGCATTTGAAACAACACTCACTGAACTTAATGCCATTGCCGCACCAGCAACCCATGGTGCAAGTAATCCAACTGCTGCAACTGGGATTCCTGCTGTATTATAGCCGAAAGCCCAGAAAAGGTTTTGACGGATATTTTTAATCGTCGCATGGCTGATTTTGATCGCTTTTGGAATAAGCAGTAATTCACCACCGAGAATTGTTACGTCAGCAGCTTCAATTGCTACTTCTGTTCCTGTACCAATCGCAATTCCGATATCGGCAATTGCGAGTGCTGGAGCATCATTTACCCCGTCACCAACCATTGCGACCTTCTTACCCTGCAACTGAATTTCTTTCACCTTATCAGCTTTTTCCTCAGGCAAAACTTGAGCGATTACTTGGTCAATACCAACCTGTTTTGCAATGGCTTGTGCAGTTCGTTCGTTATCCCCAGTTAGCATGATAACTTCTAAGCCTTGCGCTTTTAATTCCTGAATAGCTTGAGGTGCTGTTTCTTTAATTGTATCTGCAACAGCAACAATTCCACGATACTCACCATTAATAGCAATCAGCATAGCGGTTTTACCTTCTACTTCGTAATTTACCAATTCTTGTTCCGCACCACCAACTTCGATTTGGTGGTCTTGCATTAATTTTCGATTTCCAACAAGAATGTTATTGCCTAATAGAGCAGCTTCGATACCATGTCCAGGTATAGCACTGAAATTATCTACTTCTACTAAATCAATTTCTTTTTCTGTTGCATATGCGACAATCGCTTCTGCAAGTGGATGCTCTGAACCTTTTTCCGCACTTGCGAGTAATTGTAATGTTTCCTCGTCACCTGTAAAGTTTGTTACTTCTGGTTTTCCTTTCGTAATGGTACCTGTTTTATCAAGAACAATTGCTTCTAACTGATGCGTTCTTTCTAGGTGTTCTCCACCTTTAAAAAGAATCCCACTCTCTGCAGCCTTCCCTGTACCAACCATAATAGAAGTTGGAGTTGCAAGCCCTAACGCACATGGACACGCAATAACTAGTACAGCAATTGCTGCGACTAAAGCAGGTTCAAACTGGCCAGGTTCAACAAGTACAATCCAAGCGGTAAATGTTAAAATGGCAATTACGACAACGATTGGTACAAAATAACCTGAAATGACATCGGCTAATCGTTGGATTGGTGCTTTGGAACCTTGTGCATCTTCCACTATTTTTACAATCGATGCAAGGGCAGTATCTTTCCCTACTTTTGTCGCTTCCATTTCAATCGAGCCATTTTTGTTGATTGTCGAGCCAATGACAGTTGCGTCCACGTCTTTTTCAATTGGTATGGATTCACCAGTAATCATTGATTCATCGACAGAGGTTCTTCCTTTTACAACGATACCGTCTACAGGTATTTTCTCTCCTGGTTTCACAACCAAACGATCTCCAACAATAACTTCCTCCACTGGGATCATCATTTCCTCATTATCTCTCATAACACGAGCTTCTTTTGCCTGTAAATTGAGCAATGAGGATAATGCATTCGTTGTCTGACTTTTCGCTCGTACTTCCAAATACTTACCAAATAAAATCAATGTGATTAATACAGCACTTGTTTCAAAGTATAGATGTGGCATATATGCTGGATTGCCAATCGTCTTCAATGCTTCGTATAAACTATAGAAATAAGCAGCACTTGTACCCAATGCTACAAGCACATCCATATTGGCTCCGCCATTTTTCAAGTTCTTATAGGCACCAACATAAAATTGCCAACCAATAATAAATTGAACAGGTGTTGCTAAAACAAATTGGAACCACGGATTCATGAATATATGTGGTATTGTCATATTAAATAAATGAACCAGCATGGTTACTAATAGCGGTGCAGATAATACGGCCGAAATAATTAATTTTGTCTTCATCATTTTAATTTCTTTTTCTTTATGTGTTTGCTTATCTGCTGATTCAGCTTTCGGTTTTGCATCATAACCTACATTTTTGATTTTTTCAATTAACGCCTTCGTATCAACTAATCCAGGGTTAAATTCTATCGATGCCGTTTCGGTTGTTAAGTTTACAGTTGCCTGCTTTACACCCTCTTGTTTATTCAATACCTTTTCAATCCGAGTAGAACACGCAGCACAGGTCATTCCAAAAACATCTAGTTCTGTTTTTTCCATTAAAACACCGTAGCCGACATTCTCAATTTTCTTCGTAATATCTTCCAAACTTGTTTTTTCTGAATCGTAGTCTACGGTTGCCTTTTCCGTTGTTAAATTGACTTGGGCTTCGACACCGTCCATCTTATTTAATACTTTTTCAACTCGAGTAGAACATGCAGCACAAGTCATTCCAGTTATTCCAAGCGTTGCATGATTTGTTTCACTCATCTTAGTCCCTCCTATTTCGAGAACTGCTTCAATACACTCATTAATTCCTCGATGGATTCTTTCCCTTCGCCTTGTTTAATCGCATCACTGACACAATGATTGATATGGCGTTCTGTGACAGAGAAACCTACTTGCTTTAGTGCCGATTGAATGGCACTGATTTGTACTAGAATATCGACACAATATCGATCCTCTTCCACCATTTTCTGTATTCCTCGCACTTGACCTTCTATACGTTTTAAACGATTAATGACTTTTTGAATTTCAGCTTGTGTTCTTGGTTTACTTGGGTGATCATGTAAGAATTTATCCAAATAAATCACTTCCTTTCCTTTTATAATTATACTATACCCCCTCATAGTATTATTGTCAATAAAAAATATAATATGTATGATATCATGGATATTTTTGTTTGCGATAATGAAAATAAAACCTTTCTTGCTAATGTTGTACAAGCTTCTTTTATATTGGATATTGTATCCCTGTTCTTCAATTGCCAAATCTACCTTTTCTTCATTAAATTCACATCAACTTTTCCACACCGTTCAGTTTTCCGACGCTATCCTCTATAGAGTTTTTCACACAATGTCCGCAAGACATGCCCTGTACGTTAAGTATGTGTTTTATTTGTCATTTCAATTACCACCTAATTTTTAATTCTCTTACACTCCATACCCTTGTTGGGTATGATAAAGTTTCAAAAATTAAAGTTCATTAGGTACGTGTAATATGATATTTTATATGAATAAAAACCATGTCATAATAACATGGTTTTTAACGGATTTATTAATGACTATGCCCATGATGGTGAAGATGTGTCGGTTCGTTTTTTATTTTACAAAGAATTGAATTGTCATGTTTATGTGCCGCTGTTTCCAGTTGTATTGTTATATGCATAATCCCTTTATGTTCTAAATCGTGTTCAATTTTGCGTAACATACGCTCACTTTCTGCAATCGTTAGCTCAGCATCGACAACAACATGGCAAGAAAGTGCATTTAGCCCACTCGTAATTGTCCAGATGTGTAGATCATGAATGCTTTGAATGCCTTTTACTTTTTCGATTGTTTGTATAACATCATTAACATTAACATTTTGTGGCGTTCCTTCCATTAGAACATGAATAGCTGCTTTCGTTACATAGTAGCCACTTCTTAATACAAGAAACGCGACAATAACACTCGCAAGTGGATCTGCCCAGCCCCAGCCAAAGAACATGATAAGCAGTGCAGCAACAATCGCACCTACAGAACCAAGCATATCGCTTAGTACATGTAAATAAGCTCCACGCATATTTAAATTTCCCTCTACATCCGCACCACGCATCATAATCCAAGCAACAAGAATATTAATAGCTAAGCCAATGATGCTGATAATCAACATCCCTGTTGTTGCGACTTCTGGTGGGTTCGCAAAACGTTCTATTGCTTCATAGAAAATAAACAAAGCAATTATAATTAACGTCACACCATTTAATACAGCAGCTAGGATCTCAAATCGTTTGTAGCCAAATGTCTTACTTTTACTCGCTACCTTTTCTCCTAATTTAAATGCAATTAATGCAATCGCTAATGAAATAGCGTCGCTCAGCATATGGCCAGCATCTGCTAGAAGAGCAAGACTATTTGTTAAGTATCCCCCTATCACTTCTACTATCATATAAGTTGTAATGATGAAAAGTGATATCAATAAAATCTTTTTATTTGCACCATGTGTATGGTCATGTCCATGTCCCATGTTAAAACCTCCTACACTTTATATTGTACTGATATATACGAAAAGCATTTCAAAAAGAGATTTATTATATTTTTACATACGTGTTATTATATTCCAAAGCAACCCACCATATGCTTATATTACTATATATGCATATAATGATATAAAAACATCATCTACTACCTATTTAAAATAGTAAATGTTAGTTATGACAAGCGTGGTCTATCATTTGCTTCAAGATTAACATAACATGCTCATCATCATGTGAATAATAAAGTGTCGTCCCCTCACGACGGAATTTCACAAGCCTTAAATTCTTCAGAAAACGTAATTGATGAGATACAGTCGATTGTCGGATATCCAACGTCTCTACAATTTCGTTAACAGAACACTCTTTATTAAAAAGTAAATTAAGAATTCGAATTCTTGTCGGATCACCTAATGCTTTAAATGTTTGTGATACGATAAATAGTGTTTCGCTATCTAAATCTTGAGTAAAGCCATTTTCATATTCAAAGTCCTCCAATTTCTTCCCTAACCTCCTTGTGTCATTCCGTATTATGATACCTGGATTAGAAGCTCACAATCATTATATGAACATATTAGCATATAACAATTTATGTTGCAATCATCATTACATAACTCAATAAAAATGCATTCTTGTTTAAGTGCATAACAAAGGCAAATTCTTTATCATTTCATCTTAATTAGATTAACACCGAACCTTCCTTTAATCAAAAACGATACAATTCCATCTTGTTAATTGAATTTCCACATTATACTTCCCTGCGGTAAAGATATTTAGTAATTGTTTCTGGACAATTTTTCTATGCAGTTTTGAAAATCAGTTTAATTGAAATAACTATGGGAATACATATAGTGAAAAGATTCTAAATCAGGAGGTTTTCAAAAGATGTCACATGAACAACATCAAGAACTAATCAAGAAGCTGCATGAGTGTGCCGTAGCATGTAACCATTGTTATGACGCTTGCTTAAAAGAGGAAGATATGAAGATGATGGCTGATTGTATACGGTTGGACAGAGAGTGTGCAGATATCTGCTCTTATTTAGAACACGCTTTATCAAGAAACACACCATTTGTTTCTGAACTAGCTTCAGTTTGCGCTAAAATTTGCGAGGCGTGTGGAAATGAATGCAAGAAGCATGATCATGAGCACTGTCAAGAATGTGCAGATGCTTGCTTTAAATGCGCAGAAGCATGTAAAACTGTTGCATAAAAAAGAGATTTATTAAAAAGTCGTTTTTACCATAAATGGTCAACGACTTTTTTTAGTTTATAAAGGTCATTGAATCAATTATCGATGAAGTTATATCTTCTAATATTTTATTGCCAAACGACGGAGAGTCTTACACTTTTTAAGAAAACTTTTCTAAACAGGTAATCATTAAGGGGCTCTCCTTCTCTTAAGGGAGATCGTTTGCTTTTAAGTACGATAATTCATACCTTTAATACAAGTAACTTGCCAAACTTCAGTTACAACTCTAGCTATGTCCCTCGCAATCCAATTTTCAACAGAATTACAGAGCATCTACGATAACTTCCACATAGGTTTCAACTTCTACTCCTTTTTGAGACTTTCACAATATTGTTGGTCTCCAGTAGTTAATCTAGTAGGTATTTACTGTAAAGTAAATATAAGATTTAAAAATTTAGTATTTTATTATTTTTTATGCTCCTATTGTATATTTAGAAATCCTCTGATAAACTTCTAAAATCAACTTCATTTGATCCTTATATATCTATGGAAATATGGTCCATACGTTTCTACCTGGCAGCCGTAAAATGCCGGACTATAAGGAAAGTTAGAATACCACATGTATATGTGCATTCTCTTCTTTCTTTATAGATTGAGAGGATGCACTTTTTTATTTTCGTTTATAAGGTCAGACTTCCGACGACAATAAGGATAGATGAAATTGAAACGTTTATCAGGAGGTTATCATGGATATTATATTTGGTTTATTCTCCCTTGTGGGATTACTATTTATAGCTTGGTTGCTAAGTAAAAATAAAAAGGCAATCAAATGGCGTACGATTCTAATAGGTGTAATATTAGAAGGAATATTCGTTTACTTTATGCTTAATGTTCCCCTTGGCCGTTGGCTCCTTACAAGTGCTGCTGGGGGCGTGCAACACGTTTTGAACTATAGCCAGGAGGGCATCGAATTTCTATTCGGTGGTTTTTTTGTAGAAGGAACAAATGTAGGATTTGTTTTTGCAATCCAGGTATTATCCGTCATTATTTTTATCTCTGCATTAGTCTCAGCACTGTATTATTTACGAATCATCCCATTCGTTGTACGTATACTCGGTTGGATTGTTGGTAAAGTATTTGGTACCACTCGTGTTGAATCGTTTAATACAGTTGCCAATACGATGTTAGGTGTTGTAGAATCCCCATTACTCATTAAGCCTTATCTGGCAAAACTAACACGTTCGGAGCTTTTCACCGTGATGGTTGGGGGAACAGCTTCAGCAAGTGGGGCAATTCTATTGTCTTATGCACAAATGGGGATTGATATTAAGTATTTACTTATATCCGTTTTCTCCGTACCTTTTGTTGCAATTGTAATGTCTAAAATCATGGAACCTGAAACAGAAGAATCTGCGACAAATGAAACTATCGAAATGGAAGATGCAGGACATACGAACATCTTTGAAGCCATTTCCGAAGGCGCCGTGAGCGGCGTAAAGCTTGCTGCTAATATTGGTGGCTTACTTATTGCGTTTATCAGTTTATTAGCTCTCGTAAACGGTTTGCTAGGGGTTATCGGAATGAATCTTGCTACCATATTTGGTTATATTTTCTTTCCATTTGCTTTACTAGTTGGGATTCCCTTTGAAGATGCTTTTCGTGCTGCATCCATTATTGGAACAAAGCTTGCAGCCAACGAATTAATTGCATTCCAGGAAGTACTCAAGCTTCAAGAGGTTCTAAAGCCAGAAACTGTTGCAATCTTAACAGTTGCATTATGTAATTTTGCAAACCTGTCTTCTATTGGACAATTAATTGTAGGTCTTGGTTCCTTGGCACCTTCAAAGAAAAAACAAATTGCATCGATGAGCTTTAAAGCAATTATCGCTGGGACGATGGCAAGCTTTATTACAGCGATTTTTGTAAGTATGTTTGTGTAAACAACCTACCTTTATTTTGTAGCAATTTTATTAGTAACTATGAGTAAATATCCACCAAAAAATTGGACGGATATTTACTCATATTATCGAAATCACGAACAACAAATGCTTATTTAAACGAGACAAACTTATACCCCATACCTCTAACAGTCTCAATGCGTTTTGGTTTCGATGGATACGCTTCAATTTTTTCACGAAGTTTTTTTATATGCGCATCGATAGTGCGATCCATCACGTCGCTCTCCATATTAGGATGGATCTGCCTCATAAGTTGCTCACGTGATAACACGACTTCAGGATTTTGCATAAAGTAATACAATAGACTAAATTCATATTTCGTTAATTTTATATCCATTCCGTCAAGTAAAACTTTCCCTTTTCTAGGCATAATACATAACCCATCACAGACTATTTTTTGACAGAATTGCTCCGTTCGACGTAATACAGCCTCAATTTGAGCGATAAGTTCATTTGGATCAAAAGGTTTTGTTAGATAGGCGTCTGCTCCTAATCTTAAACCAGAAATTTTATCGGCAATTCTTACTTTTGCTGATACCATTATAATCGAAACCTCATGATGCTTTTGCTCACGAACCCAAATGCAAAACTCTTCCCCACTGACCCTGGGCAACATTCGATCCAAAATGATTAAACAAGGAAGATGTTCTTGGTAGACTACTTTAGCTTCTTCTCCATCACATGCTGCCACAACCTCATATCCATATTTCTTTAAATAGGTGAGGATGAGAATTCGAATCAATTTATCATCTTCCACAACCATAATCTTTTGTTTCATCAGATCTACCTCTTTTCTTCTATTATACAATTGCAGAGGTCTATTGCATCATTTCAAACTGTTGTACCATGAAATCATAGTTCATTGCACCCATCATGACAAATTGAATGCGCCCATTCGAGTCAATCATATAGGTTGTTGGATAGGCCATAACCTCATATTCGTCTGAAACCAAGGCTTCGTTATCCAAAGGAATTGTCAGCGAAAGGTTCAATTCGTCTACAAACTTTTGAATGTTGTCTGGATTCGATTCTGTTTCGGATAAATTAACAGCTAATACTTGTACATCCTTATTATTTTGGAACTTTTGCATATCTGGCATTTCGGCACGGCATGGCGGACACCACGTTGCCCAGAAATTCAGCATAACACGTTGTCCTTTATAATCTGACAACTTCACTTTCTCACCATCCAATGTATACAACTCAAAATCCGGAGCGAGTTCTCCTTTTTGAATTCCTACTTCATTAGATTCTTCATCACTTACCTGCTGCACGCTTGTTTTATCCACTTCTTGAGTTGCTTTTTCATTTGAAACGAATACAAACTCATAAACTGCCCAACCGAACATCCCAATTACGATTAAAACAAGAATCGCCTTTTTCATTGCTTATTACCTCCTTCATCCTAACTTTTCGAACCATGTATCTTGTACTAATTTCAGTAAAAATTCAGTGATACGTGGCATTTGGCCAGTAAATAAGATTAATCCCATAATGATCATCACAACAGCGCCTGTTTTCATAATTACTTGACTATGTCGACTAATCCACTTCGTTGATCCGAGGAAAAACGTTAAGAGAAGGAATGGTAATGCGAATCCCAATATATACATCACCGTGTATATGATTCCTTGGCCTGGATTACTGGCTGCCAAGAATAAAATGGAACCGAAAATAGGCCCAATACACGGGGTCCAGCCAGCAGCAAAACCCATGCCCACAAAAAAAGTACCTAAATAGCCTACTGGTCTTTTCGTCGATTGAAAACGCCTTTCTTTCAATAACGCGGTAATGTTAATCCAACTACCAACGAAAAGACCCATAAAGATAATGAACACTCCAGCTAAACGTTGAATTAGAAGCCCAGTATCACCCGCTAACAACCCTTGTATAAACCGCCCCAAATATGACGCTCCAATTCCTAGACTAATAAATACAAGAGATACCCCTAATAAAAAGAAAACGGAATGACTTAATAATTTACTTCGTATTTTAATATCATGACTTCCCTGTAATTCCTTCACAGTGATCCCAGTAATATAGGATAAGTACGCAGGGAAAATCGGCAGCACACAAGGCGAAAAAAACGATAATGCCCCTGCTCCTAATGCTAAAAACATTCCTACTACTAACATCGTATCTGTCTCAATTCCCCCCACTTATAGCACCCTCTTTCTTTTTCCAAAAAATAATTTGCAGCAAGCATATTAGAAAAATCAAAGCGAAAAACCATGGTGCAATTGTGAAACCAAACACCATCATAATTGGCAACCTTACTGACAATGCAAAACTCCCTATCGTCCATAAAAGAATAATCAATAGATTCAACCAGTAAAGGGATATAAAATCACGTATAATCACAATTACAATCATCAATAAAGTAATTAATCCCATATATCCAATAGAATACATATTTCCATTCCATGTAATTTGGATAAATTCATACATAAACGAAGCAGATAAAAATATATGTATAAAGGCATTTAGAAATAGAAGTACATCAATTCTTCCAAGTTTCCATTGGAACACAATAGTTACCAGGCTAAATAGAACAGCTAAATAAAATGCATGTGAATTACTTGGATATGACAATATAGCGATCGGATCTACTATAAAGGTTGTAATATTCAATAGAATTTTTCCAATCCAAATAAAAATAACAAAATTTATTAATTGGCCCAAAACTTTATCCATATGGTTTTTCTTTTCTTCTTTAGTTAAATCAGTTATGAAGTAGTAAATGAGGAATCCCATACTAAAACTAATAACCATTATACCGATTGAAAAGTGGATAGAAGAAATTGTCATAGGCATCCCCCTCCTGATACAGATTGCTTGCTAACCATCATACGAGAAGTTTATGAAAATTTGATGAAAATAGAGATTAATTCTAACTATAGCAATAAAAACGGCTCCATTTTAGAGCCGTTTTTATTAAATTAAGTTAACCAAATATGCTCACTGTTGTTCTTCCGGTTTTTTCCCAGCAAATTGAATAACATGGGCAAGCCCATTATGGAGTTCTCCCTCATGACGGGCAACCTCTCCCATGAAAAAGTGAATGATTCGCCAATCAACAAAGGTTTCTAAAAACTCTTCTGGCTTATATAAGAAATCTTGTTCTTTCGGCCCACCACTTTTATAAGGAATCTGATATGGTGAATAAACTTCACTCAGAAAATAGCCTCCTGGCTTTACAGCTTTTTTTACACCTTGAAGTGTTCTTTGTCTGAGCTCTGTTGGAAAATGACCGAAGACACAAATAATTTCATTCCATTTTGATTCTCTCCAGCTGACATGGTTTAAATCTACTAATTCAGTCGTGACGGTTACCCCACGTTCTTCTGCAAGCTTATTTGTTTTCACAAGTCCTGATTCTGCATAATCCCATACCGTTACTTTCATTCCTTGCTCTGCTAAGTAGACCGCATTACGTCCTTCCCCTTCAGCAATAGCCAAAGCATCGCCAGAAATATAAATTTCCTTCTGAAGTTCTGTCAAGAAGACATTTGGCTCTTTTCCATACACATAATTCTCTGTCTGAAAACGTTTATTCCAGTGGTTCATCTTTACCACCCTTTCTGAGTAGTTTTAAACCATATTGAATATTAATTGCTAGAAACGAATATATCTATCCAAATTTTCACTGCAGTCGTTACGATTAGTATAGCTAAAATCAGCTGTAATAGTTTCGTATTTACTCTTTTTCCAGCCAAAACCCCAAGTGGTGATGCAATTAAGCTAGCAACCACCATGATAAATGATGGTAAGATTTCCACTTGCCCAGAGGATACTTTTCCAATGATAGCACCTATTGATGAAATAAGTGTTATGGCTAAGGAGGAAGCAATCGTAACTCTAGTAGGTATTTTTAAAACCGTGAGCATAATCGGTACTAACAGGAATGCCCCTCCTGCACCAACAATACCTGCTCCAATCCCAACAACTAATGCAAGTGATGCGGCGAGCCATTTATTAAACTTTATTTGCTCAAGAGGAATATCATCAAGTCCTTTTTTCGGGATTAACATCATGACAGCCGCAGTTATCGCTAAAATTCCATAGACTACATTGATCACACTTTCGGGCATGCGTGTAGAGCCCAATCCACCAACAAAACTGCCGATTAATATGCTAATCCCCATGTAACCAATTAATTTTTTATTTAAGAATCCACCTTTTCGATAGGCGAAGACCCCACCAAGTGTTGCAAAAAATACTTGAATTGCAGTTATGCCTGACACTTCATATGCTGTAAATTCAGCAATGCCGAGTGCAGCTGGGATATATAACAGCATTGGGAAATTAATAATGGCGCCACCTATTCCTATCATTCCTGAAATAAAGGATCCTATCAAGCCGATTAGGAAAATGGCAACGACAAAGCCTAGATCCATTTTTTCCTCCTTCTTAAAAGAGAATCGCAGCAGATGGGTCCCCTTTTTATTATCTTAAATTTCTTCGAAGAGCTTTCGTTGCATTCCGTTATTTTATCGAACCGAACAACGATTTGGCCCAATCTCCATTTCTTGTTGTTTCACTAAATCTCTCTCGATTTTACCCATATTTATTTCCCGAATCTCTTGATATGCATTTGGCTGAGGTGGTAGATTCTCGGTCACTAGTTTTTTAAATTCATTTTCGTCCTCAATATTTAATCCATGATTTGTTTCGTATAGCGTGCTTAATGTTTCAGATACACTACCATCCGCGTTTAATTCATCAATGATCATAAAGTGCGCTGGTAAAACGACTAGTTCCCCAGGTAATTCTCTGTATCTTGTGTATAGACTTTCTCTTAAATCTGCAACCCAGTCTTCTGCTAACCCCGCAAGGTCCGGTCTTCCAATAGAATCAATAAATAAAATATCTCCCGACAATAAATATTTCTCGTCTACAACAAAGGATGTTGATCCAATTGTGTGACCAGGAGAATATAACGCATGAATTGCTATGGCAGTACTACCAATCACTACTTCATTTCCATCGTTTAATGGTTGGTAATCAAATGTTACCTCTGTCGCATCTTTTGGTGGAAGCCAGTACGTTGCGTTTGCTTCTTCAGCAAGTTTTCTTCCTCCAGAAATATGATCGGCATGCAGGTGTGTATCCAATACATGGGTAATTTTTGCTCCAATACGAGCTGCAAATTCAAGATAGGCTTCCGTCATTCTTGCTGAATCGATTATAGCAGCCTCGCCGTTCGAAACTATCATGTAAGACAAGCATCCCTTACCAATTCGTACAAATTGATAAATTTCTCCCCTATCCTTTAAATCTCCAATTTTAACAGGTTCTAAATGTTCACTCCATGCTGTCATCCCACCTTCTAGGGAAGAAACAGAAAGTCCTGCATCTGAAAGCATCTCTGCAACTACTATAGATGAACGTCCTTTGGCACAAACAACAAGTATATCTTTATCAGAAGGGATTTTATCCAAAATTCCCTCAACACCGTCTAGTAAATCAAAGTAAGCAACATTTAGGTAATCAAAATGCTCTCCTTCAATTTTCCAATCTGCGAAATCACTTGCATTACGAACATCTAGAATAAATAGATCTTCTTTATTAAATACTTTTTTTGTTACTTCTTTCACAGTCATTGAATTTACTTTCATACCAATACCTCCTACGGTATATTTAAACTTAAAAAAATATGCTTACATCAGTATCTTTTGTAAAGTTCTATAAATGTTATAGATTCAAGAAAACTTGGTTTAACAACTTTTCTGCGTTATTTCAATGACACATTCCCTTTCGTTTCAATAATCACACCTGCTTTTTTTAGTAAATTCCCAACTTCGCAAGCTCGATCTGCTCCCACTATTGCTCGTTCTGCAGATTGAATTTGTGCTTTTGTTGCCTCATTAGATAAAACGATTTGTGGATTGTGCGTAATTGTAAATACATTATCAGTTATCGTTGCTTCAGAATTTATTGTATGTTCTACGATAGGTAATTTTCTATTTTCAAGTATGGAAGTAAGTGTTGCGATATAACAAGTTGTCGCTGAAGAGACTAGTAGCTCTTTCGGATCAGTCCCGTTTCCACTTCCTTTTAAATCCGTTGGGATAGCAATTTTTGTATCCAAATACGCTGCTTTAAGAATTCCATTTCCTGTTGTTCCACCATTCCAAACCGCATTCACATTTGTTTTTAATTCAGCCATCGTTACATTCCTCCATTAAAATTAATAAAAGGCAAACTATAAAATTTTCTCACCTAGAACTACGGAAATCGAAAAACTTCTGTTAAAGCAAGTTAAAATGTCAATGTTACATCAGCGTCTTTTGCAAACTCTAAAAATGTTACAGCACCGCCCACTTCAACTCCATCAATAAATGTCTCTTTTTCTAATCCCATAACATCCATTGTCATTTGACAGCCAATAAATGTAACGCCCATTTCTTTCGCCATTTTAATCAACTCTGGAATGGATGGAGCATTTGCTTTTGCAAATCCCTCTGCAAAGTGTTCTTTCCCTTCTGGCATAGGGAGTTGCTGATGTGCTTCTTTGTGAATTAAGTTTAATCCTTCAAATGTAAAGAAGATGGCTACTTTTTGATCTGTTGCAGCCGCTGCAGTTGCAATATTAAACACTTTGTATGCATCAAATAATCCACCGTTACTTGCAATAATTGCTACTTTTTTATTCAATGTTTTTTCCTCCTAGTTTTTTAATGCTTTCTTAATATTATTTGGATCAAATCCTACAATCCATTGACCATTAACCTCCGTTTGCGGTACTCCCATTTGCCCTGTTGTATTAACCAACATTTGCATCATATCGGGGTTTGTTTCAACATTCACTTCCTGAAAAGAGATATTTTGCTCCGCTAAAAAATTTTTTAACATGACACAGTACGGACATTGGGTTGTTGTATATACTATTACTTTATTCATATTTAAACCTCTCCTTAATCCATTAAAAATAGTATTTAGTTCTCTTAAATCCATTTATAATAATCTATTTATACCATTATGGGTATTGGAATTACCAACATCATTCCACATCTGCTTCCCATGCGAGCATTCCACCTTGCATGTTTATGGCATGATAACCTTGGCTTTCAAGAAATTCGGTAGCACTGCCACTTCTGGCTCCAGAACGACAAACCATAATGTATTCCTTTGACTTGTCTAGTTCATGGATTCGAGACTCCACTGCTCCAATTGGGATGTTCACGGCATTTGGTATTTTCCCTTCAGCTACTTCATCTACTTCACGCACATCAATAATATTTAATGCATTTCTTTCTTTTATTAACGATTCAACTTCCTTTGCTGTAATTTCTTTCATCATAATTTCTCCTTTTCATGAAATCCAATTGTTCATACCACCTTTTACATTTGTTACTTTTGTAAAACCTAATTTTTTTAGTTCCTTTCCGGCCTTTAAACTTCTCATTCCACTTTGACAAATGACAATAACTTCTCTTTCCTTCGAAAGCTCTTTATCCGCTTTTCGAGAAAGTTGGTGAAGTGGTATATTTTTAAATCCGCTGATGTGATTTCTTTTAAATTCTCCTGGTGTTCGGACATCGATATACTGCTTTTCTTTCTTATTTAGTTCCCTTTTTAAATCAGTTGCTGCTATATGATTCATACCTTTTGCAGGTAGAACTCGCTGCAAGATAAAAAACAAGAAAGCTGCAATAATAATATACATTACAAAGTCCATACCTTCTATCTCTCCCTTCCACCCAATATATACCTACATGGGTATTTATTAATGTAAAAAATTACCTTTTTCTTATCCAAAACTTTAACACATCATTTTCCTCTTCATGTTTCAGAAGTTCATGTCCGCCTGATTTAGCCCATGCTGGAATATCGTTTCTAGCTCCCTTATCAGTCGTATGAACCTCTAATACTTGACCTTCTTCTAGTTCGCTTATAGCGACTTTTGTTTTTACAATTGGCATTGGACAAGACAGTCCCTTTGCATCTAATACTTTATCTACATTCATTTTAAATCCTCCAATCAATTATTTTACCTCTACCCCTATGGGTATATTATAAGATAAAAAAAAGAATGTCAACTCCTAAATATTATCTGCTCTTTACAAGCAAGTTGACAGCTTCTTTTATTAACTCATCCGTATTCTCTCCATTTTCTTCAGCTTCAAGAACACATTCAACTAAATTCGAACTTACAATTACACCTACTGTTCTATCTACTGCCGAACGGACGGCTGACAACTGTGTAATAACTTCTTTACAATCTTTGTTGTCTTCCATCATTTTTAAAATTCCTCGAAGTTGCCCTTCCATACGCTTTACTCTATTTTTGATTTGATCATTGTATTCCATCGGTATGCTCCTTTTTTGTTATTCGATACATAGCAGGCAAGCACTATATTATACCCTTCCAGGTATAATGTCAATAGTGACACCTTTATCTGAATACAGTGCCGATGATACCTCCGCCATAATATATGAGCATGCCTCGACGTTTTTCTTCATATATCGTCACCATTTGTTGGTATACATAGATGTACTTGATAAAATCCATGTTCACCTAAAGCAAAAACGAAACCCGAAAAATAATTAATCTACGCAGTTATTGTCAAATTTTTGTCTTTGCTTGTCCCACTTTGTATTATTTTTGGTAGATTCTACTTCCGATTATTCAGATTCAAAGGTATTAAAAAATGCAAACATGGGAGGTAAAGATCATTGAACAGTCTAAAACATTTGTCAGATGAACTATTAGAGGAATCCTTGAGAAAGGCAATCAAACTAAAGTTGGATCAAGATTTTTGCACAACATTAAAAAATGAAATAAAGGAACGGGCAGAAAGGGGAGAAAAATTTACGCATACTAAAGACGCGAAAAATATTTATAAAAAGTAACCTGGACAGTCTAAGTTTCATCGCCCTGTAGCCCTGTAACCTACAAGATGCTGAAATCGGAAGTAGAATCCTATTGGCCTTAAGTTTAGGCTGAAAAAAGGTAGCGTTTCGCGCTTGATTGTGCGCAACGCTACCACAAATGATAAGCTGCATTAGTTTATAGATACAACAAGCATACTTTGATTCTTTTATGCTTACCCTAGTCTTTTATTATGAACTAGTCTATCTTTAACAACTGGGCATTAATTGCACAAATAATGGTACTTAATGACATCACCACTGCTCCAATTGCTGGAGTTATCACAATCCCTATACTATACAAAACACCTGCTGCCAGTGGAATTGCAACAATATTATATCCAGCAGCCCAACCTAAGTTTTGCATCATTTTTCGACTACTCGCTTTTGACAATTTAAAGATATTTAAAATATCTACTGGATTACTATTCACTAATATTACATCAGCAGTTTCAATTGCAACATCTGTCCCCGCACCGATAGCTATCCCTAAATTTGCTTCTGCCAAGGCAGGGGCATCATTAATACCATCACCAATCATCGCTACTATTTTGCCGCCTTGTTTTAAATCTTTAACATTGCTTGATTTATCATGTGGTAATACTTCTGCAATGACTTTTGCCATTCTAAGCTGTTCACCGACATAATTTGCTACCTTACTATTATCACCAGTCATCATGATCGTTTCGATACCACGATTATTTAATTCCTTGATTACTTTAAATGAAGATTCTCGAATAATGTCAGCTAAAGCAATCATCCCTTGCAGCACATTATCTTTTAGAACGAAAACAACAGTTTTCCCTTGTGCTGCAAGTTTTTCATAGGTCTTCTCATCAAATGAGATGTTATTTGATCTCATTGCACCTGGACTGATAACAGCTATTTCTTCATCCTTTATTTTCGCAACAAGACCTTTACCAGTTAGATTTTGATAATCTTTTACCTCATATACTTCTAAATTACGTTCTTTTCCTTCTTTTACGATTCCTTTTGCTATTGGATGATCCGACTGTACTTCAACGGAGTATGCTAACCTCAATAAATCTTCTTTAGTTATTCCTTCACTTGGATGTACGTCAGTTACTCCAAAATTACCTTCTGTTAGCGTACCAGTTTTATCAAATACAATTCGGTCTACTTTCCAAGCACTTTCAAATTGTGTACGGTTACGTATTAACAACCCTTTCCTAGCAGCAATGGAAGTTGATCTTGAAGTAACTAATGGTCCTGCTAAACCTAGTGCATGCGGGCAAGCGATTATCAAGACGGTAACCATTCTCTCTAATGCGAATTCAAAATCACCTGTCGTTATCCAATAAGCTAACGTAATAATCCCTACAACTACAGCAACATAGAATAACCATTTCGCAGCAACATCGGCAAATCCTTGCGCTTTTGATTTGGTCTTTTCAGCATCACTGACTAATTGAATTACTTGAGATAGATATGTTTCACTACCTGTTTTATTTACTTGAATTTTTAATATACCTTCACCATTCACTGCTCCACCAATTGCTTCCATCCCAGGATGCTTTTCAACAGGAACTGATTCACCTGTTAGCATCGATTCATCAACAGTGGATTCTCCTTCGAAAATCTCTCCGTCAAGGGGGATTTTCTCTCCAGATTTAACTAAAATTTGATCGCCTGGTACGAGTTCTTCAACAGAAACTTCTACAATATTTCCAGACTCATTAATTTTATGTGCTTCCTTTGGCATAAGTTTGATTAACTCTTCTAATGCTTTTGAAGCGCCCATAATGGATCTCATTTCGATCCAATGTCCTACGAGCATGATGACAACTAACGTCGCTAATTCAAAGAAAAAATCGCTTCCTTTTATAAAAAAGGCTGTCAATGTACTATAAACATATGCCGTTACAATAGCTAAAGAAATGAGCATCATCATACCAGGCGCCTTCGTTTTTAATTCATCCCAAGCACCTAATAAAAAAGGTTTACCACCATAGAAAAAAACAATCGTGGATAGCAGGAATAATAACAATGTATGGCCAGTAAAGTTAACTTCATATCCAAAAAGCATTTGAATCATTTCTGATAAGTAAGAAATTGGTATTGTCAGCACTAAAGATACCCAGAAGCGTTTCTTAAAATCTTCAATCATATGTTCATGATGTCCTGAATGACCACCCCCATGTTCTCCGTGATGGTTGTGTTCGTTATCATTATGGTTCTCATGCCCTTCATGTAAATGGTGTTCATGATCAGCATGTACATGTTGATTATGATCCATATTTCCACCATTATAGTGATCATGTTTGACATGATTTTGTGTCTCATGACCTTTATCATATCTGCCATAATGATGGTGTGAATGACTTTGTTCGTGGTGTCCTTCTTGGTCATCATCGCGTTTGTTCTTTCCGTTACTTTGCTTTTCCATTGTTTTCACTCCTTATTCACCCTAGTTTAAGGAGACTTTAGATATCTTATTCTATCTCCTTGCAATACTATACTTTACCCCCCTTAGGTATGATATAAACCTGTATAAACCTGTTGATTTATTAAGTTTCTATGCAAATTCTGTGCACTTTTCGAGAATCTGTTTATTTGCGTAACTTTGGGAAATATATAGTTCGTTTTTAAAAATTACTTATATATGGGTTTCAAGAAAAGAATTTCAAGGAATTTTAAACACTTGAAGTTGTACAAGCCTTCAGTTTTTAATACCACTCCGTATTTGACCTCACTTTCATCCCACATCTAAAGACAGTGGGCTTTCTCGTTCGGAAAATCTGAAAAAAATTGCTCAATGCACGTAATCTACTCATTGAGCAACTTTTGTAGTATCATTTATGAACCCATTTGTACCCAACACCCCAAACAGTTTTAAAATACACATCGATTGGAAAACCAGCCTGACGAATTTTTTCTCTTACATTTCTAACATGTGAGTCCACAGTTCTTCCTTCTGTTTCAGAAGTAAATCCCCAAATCAAGTCAATTAGCTGGTCCCTAGTGAAAACACGATTCGGATTTTTCATTAAGTGGCCAACCATAAAAAATTCTTTTGGTGTTAATTTTATAGGGTTATTTTTATAGGTCAGTTCAAACCGGTCTTCATTCCATATAAGACCCTGTACGTTAATATGACTAGATGGCTTTATTCTTCGTAACAATGCGTCCATTCTTGCTAATAATTCCTCTTCATTAATAGGTTTCGTAATATAATCATCTGCACCGAGTTTCAATCCTTTCACAATATCCTCCTTTTGATCTCGTGCAGTCACCATAATAATTGGCACCCCTGAAAAACGTCTTAACTCTTTACAAAGCTTCCACCCATTCATTTCCGGCATCATAATATCAAGCAGAATGATGTCAAATGTTTCTACTCTTATAGCTGATAGAGCTTCTTTTGCCCCATACGCTTTATAACATAAATAATGATGTGGCTTTAAGTACAATGCTAATAAATCTACCATTCTTTTTTCATCATCAATTAGTAAGACCTTATTCAACTATGTCACCTCTTTGCAGCGATATCATAAAGCTAGTGCCAACACCTTGTTTACTTTTCACCTCAATGTTACCACCATGGGATTCCACAATTTCTTTTGCAATGGCTAATCCCAATCCTGTTCCACCACTACGTCTAGATCTAGATTTCTCCACACGGTATAAACGCTCAAATATATAAGGTAAGTCTTCTTCTGGAATCCCTTCTCCTTCATCTGAAATAATCGTTATAATCTCATATTGATTTTGAGATATATTTACTGAAATTCGGTTTCCTTGTGAACTATGTTTTTTTGCATTGTCCAATATATTCAAGAGCACCTGTTGGATTCTATCTGGGTCAACATATGCGATAATCTGGCTTGGACAATTGACTGATAATATAAGGCATTTTTCCTCGAATGCAGGTCGTATGCGTTCTGTAACCGTATGAATTAGTGGTTCAAAATTTATATTCCTTCTTTTGATTATGAATTTATTCTGATCCATTTTTGCCAGATCAAATAAGCTTTTAACTAGTACCGTTAACTGTTCAGTTTCTTCCCGAATAATTTCAATATACTCTTTCTTTTCTTCAACCGACGCATCATCACGACTAATTATATCAGCATAACCTTTTATGTAAGTTAAGGGAGTTCGTAGTTCATGGGAGATACTAGCCAAGAATTCATTTCTATATTTTTTTAAGTGTTCTAGATCGTTTGAAAGTCTTGTAATTGAATTAGCCAGGTCTCCTAGTTCGTCGCTGCGATCCGTATGTAACTCCACCCTGTGCCTACCTCTGCTCAACTGTTCGGTTGCTTCTTTCATTTTAATTAATGGGTTTGTAATCAGCCTCGAAAGTATAAAAACCGTTACGACTGTCAGAAGGAGTGTTAGCAGTCCAATAATTAAGAATTGATGGCTTAAATGATCAACAATTTTTCTGATATGATCTGTATCAGAAAACATAAATACATGTCCTTGGTGTTCCCTATTTATCGTAATAGGACTGTCCGTTGCAATATATTTTTTCTCTGTCCACCCTTCTACTAATATGCTTCCCTCTAAGGGTATTTGATTTAGATCCGTATGTTGAATAACATCTAGCATTTCCCCGTCAATTGGATCCGATTCAGTGATTACATTACCAGATGCATCTGTTATTACCACAGCAAAGTTGGATTCGGATTCCATGATAGCAACGTGTTCTAATGTCGATTGATTATAATTTTCTTCTAAAACATCGCGATGTGTATTTCCACGAGACAAAAGATTATCCATCACTTCTTCAATCCGTTCATTTACCAGGTTCGTATACAAAATGAAATACAGGAAAATTTCAACAATCAAGATAAAAACAAAAAACAATAATCCAATTTTTAAGGATAGTTTATTTAACATTCAAGACTCCTTTATTACATATGGGTTAATGCATCTAGTATACCAATTAGGAAAAGAAAAGCTCCTTCGATTTTTTGGGATATGGCAAATACATCAACCACATTTTATTTAACTGATTTCTGTATAAGCACTGTCTATCTTTAAATGATAATGATGGTCTATGTATTTTATTTAAAAAGTGTCCATTTTTTGTGCAGATCGTAATTATCCCGACAAAATCAATACTTTAGACCTATTTCAAACGCTCAGTTTCTTATTTATCTCTTTCGCCTCTTGCAAATCTTCCTTTTAAGATTATTTTAGATTTAATTTCTCCACAAAAATAGTTTCTGATTAAATATATCTTAAACCTAACTAAGCTATTATGATACATACCATTGGCCAAATGGAACGATAACGATGCATCAAGTTCATTTTTTATTATTAAAATAAGTATATAGAAAATTAGTCAAGAAAGTTTGCAGAATGAAATTCTCATTTTATTATATCTGTGCCTTTTAGCTTATTCTTCTCTCTAGCTGTGAATCTGCAAATAAAATGCAAATTTACAGGGTAGATTAAATAGTAACTAGAATATTGGAGGGATATTTAAAATGAAAAGAAATAAACTTATAATCGGTATTGTTTCTATGATTGCCGTACTGTTATTGTCAGCATGTGCAAATGAAACAGAAGAAAACACAGGTACAGAAACAGAATCAAATACGGAGGAGAAAAATGATATGGAATCGGAGTCTGATTCACATGAAGGTATGGATCATTCTGAAATGAATATGTCCAGTACAGGAGAAGTCCCTGAGGGTTTAGAAGAAGCTGAAAATCCAACATATGAAGTTGGAAGTCAAGCAATGATAGAGACAGATCATATGGAAGGTATGAAAGGTGCTGAAGCGACTATTGTGGGTGCATATGATACAACAGTCTATACTGTTTCGTATACCCCAACAACTGGCGGAGAGGAAGTTACTGACCATAAATGGGTCATTCATGAAGAGTTAGAAAATCCAGACGATGCTCCATTAGAAGAAGGTACTGAAGTAACAATGAATGCCGACCATATGAAAGGTATGGATGGGGCAGTAGCTAAAATTGACTCTGCTGAAGAAACTACGGTATATATGGTTGATTTCGTTCCGACCACAGGTGGAGAAGAAGTAACGAACCATAAATGGGTAACAGAAAGTGAATTATCACCTGTAGAATGAGTTCTTATAAGTACATTAGAAAAACAGGACACAAAAATGGTTGCAATCATCATAAATCAATGATTGCAACCATTTTTTGTTGGAGTATATTTTTTGTTTGGTTTTTATTAAGGAAGTTAAATTTACCTATAATCAACAAAAATTAATCGGAGATACTATAGAAAATAAAATGATATTAAACGATAGAGGATCAATAAGGATACCAGTAGAGATTAGAAATCTATTATTTTTCAATAAAAGGAGATATATTTAACTTTTACTTGACTAGCAGTAATCAATGCATTCTTTCAAGGGAAAACGAACAGAACAAGAAAAAGCTGCGGGGAACACTGCACTCTCAATAATTCTCCTATCAAAAATAACCCAAAAGTTAGATTTTCTGCTCTAACTTTCGGGGACGGTCGCTTCCAATGGAGAGCTTCCCTGTCTTTAATCCTTCACTTTCATAAGTCGTAAACCATTTAACGTTACTAGGATGGTCGCGCCCATATCTGAAAGGATGGCAATCCAAAGCGTTAACCAGCCAGGCACAACCAATAATAAGGCAATAAACTTAATCGCAATTGCAAAAGTAATGTTAGCTTTAATTATATTTAGCGCTTTTCGGCTGAGTTTTACAGTGAATGGAAGCTTTCTTAAGTCGTCTCCCATAAGAGCAACATCTGCCGTTTCTAGAGCTGTGTCAGTACCAGCTCCTCCCATTGCAATACCAACGGTTGATGCTGCCAATGCAGGTGCGTCATTAACACCATCTCCTACCATAGCCACCTTACCAAACTCTGACCTCAATTGTTTCATATAATCCAATTTATCCTGCGGCAACAATTCTGACTGAATATCAGATACGCCTACGTGTGCACCAATTGCATCCGCAGTACCTTTATTATCGCCAGTCAACATAATTGTCTTTTTGATGCCTAACTGATTTAACTTTTGAATCACTTCTTTACTTATTTCACGTACTTCATCAGCAACTGCAATAATGCCAAGAATATTTTGTTCCGTCCCAATAATCATGACCGTTTTCCCTTGATTCTGAAGATAATTAACCTTGTCTTCGAATGCTTGAGTAAAATCAGAAACAAATAACTCGCTGAAAAGTTGTGGACTTCCTATATAATAAGTCGTTCCATTTACAGAGCCTTCAATACCTCGACCTGTAATCGAAGAAAAGTCTTCTACCATTATTTCTGAGTAAGGGATATTTTCTTGGTCTGCTTTTTTCATAATTGCTGAAGCAAGCGGATGTTGCGAACGGTTTTCCAATGCTGTAATAATAGAAAGCAGTTCCTTTTCTTCAATTTGTTGATACAGCACTTCAAAATCTGTTACAATTGGAACTCCTTTTGTTAGAGTTCCTGTTTTATCAAATGCAATTGCCTTTAAGGTACCCATTTCTTCTAAATATACTCCACCTTTTACAAGAACACCTTTCTTGGCAGCATTTCCAATCGCTGAGACAATAGAAATCGGAGTCGATATAACAAGTGCACATGGACAACCAACAACAAGAACGGCTAATCCTTGATATACCCATGTTTCCCAGCTACCATTAGAGAGTAGAGGCGGTACTATCGCAACTAATGCTGCGACGATCATGATGATCGGGGTGTAATATTTCGCAAATTTATCGATAAAAGCTTGTGCTGGTGCCCGTTCTCCTTGCGCTTCCTCTACCAGATGAATAATTTTAGCAATGGTTGTATCTTCAACAAGCTTTGTAATTTTTACTTCAAGTATTCCTTCTTCATTTAATGTACCTGCAAATACGTTATCATCAACTGATTTTTCAACAGGAACTGATTCACCTGTAATAGCTGCTTGATTGACAGCAGAATAGCCATTTACGACTATACCGTCCATTGCAATTTTCTGTCCAGGCTTTACAAGCATAATATCCCCTACAACAATATCATCTACATGAACTTTTAATTCTTGCCCATTACGTCTAACGAAAGCCTCTTTGGGAGCGATATCCATTAAGGAATGAATCGACTGTCTTGCTCTTTCCATTGAAAATCGCTCCAGTGCTTCACTGATTGCAAAGAGAATAACAACAACAGCAACCTCTGCCCATTCGCCAATAATAGCTCCGCCAATAACAGCTACTGTCATAAGGGTCTTCATGTTAAATTCAAAGCGAATTAAGTTTTGTAAACCGACTCTAAAAAGGGATAAACCTCCAATCAGCATCGATGCTAAAAATAATAATGTCGTCACAATGTTTCCTTCACCATTCATATATAGAGATAGGTATCCAAAAACAAGAAACAATACCGACGTAAGTAATGTACTATGCTTTTTATAAAAGGGGATTTTCTCTTCTTTGTTCTCCCTTTCAACCGCATGTGAAGTATGTGTTCCAAGCTTTTCAGGAACTACTTTAAGATTTTCAAAAGCACCTGCTTTTTCCAGCTCTTCGACAGTTGTATTTCCAAAAACATTAATTTTGGAAGCTCCAAAATTGACTTTCGCATCCTCTACGCCTGGAAGCTGTTTTACATTCTTTTCGAACTTTCCTGCACAATTCGCACAGGAGAACCCCTCAACGCGATAAACATGTTTATGTTCCGTTACGGATTTTACTGGATCATTCAACTTTAATAGCCTCCTTCTGATGCTGAAAGGCTATTTCTATAAGTTGTTTAACATGTTCGTCGTCTAATGAATAAAAGACTAGCTTTCCTTTTTTTCGATATGTTGCGAGGCCTAAGTTTTTTAGTAATCTTAAATGATGGGATGCCGTGGCCATTGAAGAACCTATAATATTTGCCACATCACAAACACATAACTCACCTTCTAACGATAAAGCATAAGCAATCTTGATTCTAGTATCATCAGCCAAAGCCTTGAAAATTTTAGCTACTTCCATCGGATTTTGTTCCGTAAGATGCTGTTTAGCTCTTGACACTTTATCTTCGTTAATACACGTAACTTCACAAATATCTTTCACCATGATATCTTACCCCCTTGTTCAAACATATATTTGAATATAGATTCACTATTAATATATGCAACTTTATTCAAATAGTCAAATGATTATTTGAATAATAAACATAAGAATACAGTTTGTTTATTTTATAAGAATGAAACTTAACGGATGGTCTTAGTATTATTTACTTGGGGAATGGTACTTTATATGTGTTCTCAAGTATTGTTAATTGATTAATAATTGTTTAGATACATAACACCTTTTCGTATTAAATTCTCAAATATAATCAGAATTTGCTCTGCATGATATGTGTTTTAATTTTAAAGCAAGCAGAATCACTGCTTCCTTGTTTCTAATACCTTAAAGATCTTTCAATTTGGCAATATCTTCATCTGTACGATTTCCGTGAATCTCAAGATTTGCAAGTTCTTCCTCTATTTGAAGATACTCATCCCCCGTGAGCTCTAATTCAAGATGAGTCATTTCAGGGACTGATGAAGATCCATGCCAATGCTAAATAAATATGATTCCGTAACTCCGAGAAACGGTAAATATAATGAATCTATGTTAAGAAGTAAACTATTATTTGAAGAACATTTTTTTAATCTATAGAATAACCAAACTTCTTGAAAAGGCAAAAAACCACCAACATTATGTATTGGTGGAGACGGTGGGACATGCTCTTCCATGCTTTCGTCATGGCACTGACTATATCTTAAACCTAATTTTTAAGGTTTCTCGGCGTATTATACGAAATGTAAATTTACCACGCTTGGTAGAATTTCGTATCCTAGTACTACCATATTGGCAGCCTATAAGTCGATAGATGGCTGTTGGATTGCTCCACATACCACTCGGTATTGCCTTATTGCATCAAATACAACTTAGGTTTCACCGATAAAGCCGAGTTATCACTTTTGTGTTACCACAAAAGGCGACTAAATTACTAATCGAACCCACGTCCAGAGATATCGGCACTCAGGCTTCTACACGCGTAGTTGATATATTATCATTCGCTAATCCTGCAGCCTATCAACAGGCTTTCAGATAGCTAGTCTGATTCAGTTCACCTGGAGATCCTCAGACGGAGGATACCAGCATAGCCCGCTTCAGTTGAGACCCTTCAATCTGCACCACGGGCGAGTGACAGGAAGGATCCTTTAGTGCTACTTACGCAGCTGCTAAAGAGTAATTGTTTTCTTTGCCAGTTATATTTAGGCGAATAACGGTTTACGAGTCGTAACCTCGACGTGCGACCTGAGCTCAAACTACCCCTGTCGAATCCGTAACGTCCCCATTTAAGAGAAACGCTCTAGGATAATTGAGCATTATTAAATTGTGATACATTGTCTATTATAGCAGAATCTGAGCAAATTTCAAGGGCTGGTAGAATTTACAGGCTCTACTACGATTTATCTCATATGATCTTTTATTGCACGGTCTACATCACGTTTCATTTGCTTCTGCTTCAAATCTTCACGCTTGTCGTATTTCTTTTTCCCTTTTCCTAATCCGATTAAAATCTTAGCATAGCCATTTTTAATATAGATTTTTAAGGGAACAAGCGCATAGCCTTGTTGCTGTGTCAGACCAATTAATTTATCGATTTCTTTCCGATGCAAAAGTAATTTACGTGTCCGTGTCGGATCGTGATTGAATCGATTTCCTTGCTCATATTCTGCAATATGAAGGTTAATCAATTTGACCTCACCGCGATCAATTCTTGCGTGGGAATCTTTTATATTTACTCGGCCATTACGTAGTGATTTGATTTCTGTGCCTTGTAATACAATTCCTGCTTCATACGTATCTTCAATAAAATAATCATGGGATGCTTTTCGATTTTGCGCGATTGTTTTTCCTTGTCCTTTTGGCATACGAGTGTTCCTCCTACTACTTACATAGAACTTTATTTTATCAGAAATCTGCTGCGATTCCAATAAGAACACCTAACTATAACGAAACAAGCCCAAACATTAAGCCATCAGAACTAAACTCACCGCCATAATTGCCATCCCAGTCATCACACCATAAATGGATAGATGCGCCTCATCATATCGTTTCGCTGCAGGCAACAATTCATCTAAGGAAATAAACACCATAATTCCTGCTACCATGGAAAAAATAATTCCAAATAGAATATCACTTAAGAAAGGCATTAATATCAGAATTGCTACAAGTGCTCCGATTGGCTCTGCAAGTCCTGATAAAAAGGAAAGCTTAAAAGCTTTTTTCCGATCACCAGTTGCGTAATAAATTGGTACAGATACAGCAATTCCCTCTGGTATATTGTGAATGGCAACAGCTACTGCAATAGCAATCCCAATCGTTGGGTCCTGTAGTGTAGAAACAAATGTTGCAATTCCCTCTGGAAAGTTATGAATAGCTAAAGCCAACGCTGTAAACATTCCCATCTTCATTAAGGCTGGATCATTCAGAGCTGCCCCTGGTTTTTCCATATCTTCTACCTTTTTTACTTCATGGGGGTTGCTATGGTTAGGTATAAATTTATCAATTAGACCGATGAAAAGCATCCCAGCGAAAAATCCAATAATCGTAAACCAATATCCTTCTGTTTCGCCCAAGGATGCTGTTAAGGCGTCCTTTGCTTTAAAAAATATCTCAACCATCGATACATAAATCATAACCCCGGCTGATAATCCTAAAGCAAATGATAGAAATTTTGTATTTGTCGTTTTAGCAAAGAAAGCAAGTACACTTCCTACTCCAGTTGCAAGTCCCGCGAATAATGTTAACAGGAAAGCAAGAAGTACATCATTCATCCAAAATCCTCCAAACTTCAATTAGAAAAACTTAGCACTTGCTATCACATTGAGGCAAATGCATGCGTTGTAATTTTATGCAGAAAAATAATATTGCATTCATATAAAATTGCGACAGTTTTATAAGTAGTGTACAAAACGACCTGTAAGGTGTCAATAACATATTTTTGTAAGCCTACTTCTGCTTTGTCCAATTCAGAAGAAGAAATGAGCCTAACTTGTAAAGGCTCATTTCTTCTTTTTCTTCTTCTTTGGTTTTGTTTTACTTGATTGGAGCACCTTTTTGGGTGGTCTTGATTTTCTATTTTGCTTCTTATGAGAGCCTGCTCCTGCCAATTCAAAATCAACTGTATGCTCATCTGTATTGACACTGACCACTTTTACTTCAACCTCATCGCCAATCCGATATATGTTTGCAGTTCGTTCTCCAATTAATGCATGACTGCGCTCATCAAAATGGTAATAATCGTCCGTTAGATAGCTAACATGAACAAGACCTTCAATGGTGTTTTCAAGCTCGACAAACATTCCAAAATTCATAACCGAACTAATGACACCAGTGAATTCCTCACCAATTTTGTCCTTCATGAACTCTGCTTTTTTCAAGTCATCTGTATCACGCTCTGCATCAACCGCTCTTCGTTCTCGTTCAGATGTATGTCGCGCAATTTCAGGTAGGTTTTCCTTCCAGTGCTTCTGAGTATCCTTGTCCATCTGCTGATTAATCAAATACGTGCGGATTAAACGATGGACAATCAAATCTGGATACCTCCGAATTGGAGATGTGAAATGGGTGTAAAATTCAGTCGCTAGTCCAAAGTGGCCGATTCCTTGTGGATCATATTTTGCTTGTTTCATGGAACGAAGCATTAATTTGGAAACAATCATTTCCTCTGGCTCACCTTCGATGGACTCCAGCACCTTCTGTAATGCTTGTGGGTGCACTTCATTTGCAGTTCCCTTAACAGAAATGCCAAGCCCTGCGAGAAATTCAAAAAACTTCTCCAATTTCCCTTCATCTGGATCCTCATGGATTCGGTGAATAAATGGAACATCCAACCAATGGAAATGTTCCGCAACAGTTTCATTTGCAGCCAGCATAAATTCTTCAATTAAACGTTCTGCTACAGAGCGTTCACGAATAGCTACATCAGTCGGTTTTCCACTTTCATCAACAAGTACCTTTGCTTCTTTAAAGTCGAAATCAATTGCACCGCGTCCCATACGTTTCGAACGTAATATTGATGCTAGCTTTTCCATGTCTTCAAACATCGGTACAAGAGACTCATATTTAGCACGAAGCTCTGGATTTTTGTCTACTAAGATTTGATTCACATCATAATACGTCATTCGCTCCGTTGTATTAATCACACTTTGGAAAATTTCATGGTTAACTACTTGTCCACTAGCGTTAATTTCCATCTCACAACCAAGCGTAAGTCTGTCTACTTGCGGATTCAATGAACATATCCCATTCGATAGTCGGTGTGGAATCATTGGAATAACTCGATCAACCAAATAGACACTTGTACCACGTTCATATGCTTCCGTATCCATTGCCGAATCTTCTTTTATATAATAGCTTACATCTGCAATGTATACGCCAAGCTTGTAGTTACCATTCTCCAATTGCTTAACAGTTACTGCATCATCCAAGTCTTTCGCATCTGCACCATCAATGGTCACAATCATTTCATCACGCAAATCTCGTCTGCCCTCTAATTCTTCAGGTGCAATGGTGTCTGGCGTATTCGTTGCTTGCTCTAATACTTCTTCTGGAAAATCAATTGCAATCCCATGTTTATATATAATGGAAATGATATCAATCCCAGGATCATTCTTGTGCCCTAGAATATGAATAATTTCCCCTTCTGCACTCATTCTTCCTTCTGGATATTTCGTTATACGCGCAATAACCTTATGCCCACTAACTGCTCCGTGTGAACTGCTCTTTGGTATAAAAATATCATTAGGAATCCTTTTATCATCGGCAATAACAAAACCAAATGCACGATTGTCTTCAAAGGTTCCGACAACTTGAATAACCGCACGTTCCAATATTCGGATTACCTTTCCTTCAGGACGATTTCCCTCAGTACCTGTTTTTTCCAAACGCACGAGGACTTTATCATTATTCATTGCTGAGCCAAGATCATTCGCATGGATATAGACATCCTTTGCGTCTTCATCCTCAGGAATTAAAAAAGCGAATCCCTTTGCATGCATTTGGATTTTCCCTTTAACGAGGTTCATTTTATCTGGCAGGCCGAAACGATTCTTACGTGTTCGAACGAGATCACCGTTCTCTTCGAGCGCATTTAGCGCTTTTACAAGCTCCTTAAAATCAACAGCGTCCTCAATCCCAAGTTCTTGCTCAATTTCCTCTACTGCTAATGGCTTCCTATCATTTTCTTTAAAAAATTCAAGTATTCTTTCTTTCATCTGCTCACCCTCTTTCCTTCTATTGTTCCACTTTTTAGTCCTATTTAATCATCGTTTCCAATCCAAGCTTTCTAGGAATTGATAGATATCCTCATGTAATTGTTCTTTCTCTTTGTCCAACGTAATAACATGCCCAGAATCTTCATACCATGTCAGCTCTTTGACATCTGATTCAACATTTTCATAAATGTATGTTGCACTTTCCGTATTAATCATCTTATCTTGTCTTGCCTGCACGACAAATACCGGTGTGTAAATGGTGTCAATATTATCTTTCACTTCTGAAATGGTTTTACCTAATCCTTCAAAAAGTTCCTTCGAATTCTCAACAAGTCTTTCCACTTCTTGTTCAATCGTAGCTTCATCTTTTCCTTCTAATTGCTTAAATTCCTTAGAAAAGGCTTTAAATCCTTGCGATAGCTGTGTTTCATTATCGAAGAACATCGGAGCACACATTGGTATCATTGCTTTTATGCTCGTTGAATAAGCAAGCTTCAACCCTAAGACACCACCAAGTGAAAGACCTGCTACAGCAATCTCTTCATAGCCAAGATCCTTTAAGTGCTGTAATGCTTGGTTAACATCCTCCCACCACTGGTCTGGATTGGATTTTATCAATTCCTCCGGCGGTAGACCATGCCCTCTATAAATTGGTGCGTGACTCGTATAGCCTTTCTTTTCTAAAAACCTGCCGAGCATCCTTACATCTGCGGTATGTCCTGTAAACCCGTGCAATAATAGAACAGCACGGGGTCCTGCTTCAAACGTAAATGGTTGTGGTAATTTGATTTTCATTTTTCTGCGACATCTCCTTGCACGGTCTTCTTATTACTTTTCCCTTTATGTATAACTATACAACATCTATAATTAAAAAACCCTTATCACTAACTCGTGACAAGGGGTTACTTTCTATTGTAATACATATGCACTTAGAAAAGCTAATAGAAAGAACAATACGCCAGTAACAATCGTTCCACGATGGAGAATTAAATCAATCCCACGTGCCTTTTGCTTACCGAATAATTGCTCTGCACCACCAGATATAGCTCCGGATAGTCCTGCGCTTTTTCCCGACTGTAATAGTACTAAAACGATCATCACAATTGCATCAATTACTAATAATATAGTCACAACACTTGCCATGTTTCACGACCTCCTCCTGCACCGACAATACCTACATGTTACTTTATCATATTTCTCTTAAAACTAGCAAGATAAATCGTGTTAAATTTGCTTTAAATTTAGACGAAATGATAAATTCCTTCTAATATAAATATAAATAGTAGAAAAACGTGGGGGGGATTTTGAATGGAACACACTTGTTGGCTATCAATGGAAGACAATACTGCTATTTATGTAAAGAAATGGTATACCACAGATACAACACCAAAAGCAGTGATTCAGTTAGCACATGGAATGGTGGAGCATATTGAACGATATCATGAATTTGCCAATTATTTAGTTGAGAAAGGATTTTTTGTGTATGGTAATGACCATAGAGGACATGGAAAAACAGGTGAAAAACAAGGATTACAAGGTTATTTTGCAGATCAGGACGGTTTTTCAAAAGCAACTAATGACCTTTATGAAATAACGAAGCATATTAAGCACGATCATCCAAACACGCCAATTTTTCTCTTTGGTCACAGTATGGGATCATTTTTAGCAAGAAACTATCTTCAAATCCATAGTCACCTAATTGATGGTGTCGTGTTATCTGGTACCGGGTATTTCTCGACTGTCACATCCACCCTAGGTAAAGCACTTTCAAAAACCTTACCACCTAAAGGACAATCTAACCTCATGAATTACCTTTCCTTTAGCAGCAATAATAAGAAAATCAAAGATAAAAAGAATGGGTTTGAATGGCTTTCGAGAGATGAAGCAATTGTTCAGGATTATGTAAACGATCCATTTTCAGGTTTTATTCCAACGGGAAGATTCTTCTATGATTTACTTTCCGGTATACTTTCCATGCAAAACAAGAAACAGAATCAATTGATACGCAAAAATCTTCCAATGCTAATCATTAGTGGTGATGCTGACCCTGTTGGCGATTATGCAAAAGGCGTTTGGAAAACTGCTAACATATACGAAAAGGCAGGGCTAGAAAACATTACAGTCATGCTCTATCCTGATGGGCGACATGAGATATTAAATGAAATTAATCGCATGGAAATATTTGCTGATATTAACAAATGGATTGTGCTACATCTGTAACAATCATTTACTTGCATGTGCATTTACATGAAGGTAAAATGTATATGGAGCGTTTTTGGGCAAATAAGACATCCACTCAGGAAACCTGGCCAAACGCCACGTTTTCTAATACTCTTTTAATTTGAAAGGATGGACTCTAGCATCATGAAGAAAGTAATGGGAATAGCTGCATCATCCGGCATTGCAATTGCAAAAGCTTATGAATTGAAAGCGCCGGATTTATCGTTTGAAAAGGTAACAATTGAAGATACAGAACAAGAGGTAGAACGACTAGACCAAGCTTTGGCAATTTCAAAACAAGAGTTAGAAAGAATTAAAGAGCATACAAGAAAAGAGATTGATGAAGAACATGCTGAGATCTTCTCTGCACATCTATTAGTTCTTAGTGATCCTGAGCTTGTCAATCCGATGAAGGACAAGATTACAACTGAAAAAGTAAATGCTGAAGCTGCATTAGATGAAGTTGCAACGATGTTCATTGATATGTTTAAAGCAATGGATAATGAATATATGCGCGAACGCGCTGCTGACATCGGGGACGTGACAAAACGCGTACTTGCACATCTATTAGGGGCAAGCTTCCCTGATCCAGCTCTAATAAACGAGCAAGTAATCGTCATTGCAAATGACCTTACACCATCAGACACTGCTCAATTAAATCGTGAGTTCGTGAAAGGGTTTGCTACCGATATCGGTGGTCGTACTTCTCACTCTGCGATTATGGCAAGATCACTTGAAATTCCTGCCGTGGTAGGTACAAAGGATATTACTTCTACTGTAGCAAAAGACGACATCATTATTGTAGACGGACTTGAAGGTAATGTTATTATTAACCCTACTGAAGAAGAAATAGAGACGTATCGCAATAAACAAGAAGCTTATGCAAAACAACAAGAAGTATGGGCGAAGCTTAAAGACGAGCCTACTTTCTCTAGCGACGGCGAACAAGTTGAGCTAGCAGGTAATATCGGTACGCCTGATGATGTACATGGAGTATTAAATAATGGTGGAGAAGGTGTCGGACTTTACCGAACAGAATTCCTGTACATGGGTAAATCTGAGCTACCGTCTGAGGACGAGCAGTACGAAGCATATAAATCTGTACTTGAGCAAATGGGTGATAAGCCCGTTGTTGTAAGAACATTGGATGTTGGTGGAGATAAAGAGCTCAGCTATTTAGACTTACCAAAAGAAATGAACCCATTTTTAGGGTACCGTGCAATTCGATTCTGCTTAGATAACGAGCAAGTTTTCCGTCCACAGTTACGTGCTCTACTGCGTGCAAGTGCGTTTGGAAACTTAAAAATTATGTTCCCGATGATTGCAACATTAGAAGAATTCCGTCAAGCAAAAGCAATTCTTCTTGATGAAAAAGAAGCTTTAGTAGCAGACGGTGTGAAGGTCTCCGATGATATCGAAGTTGGAATCATGGTAGAAATCCCTTCAACTGCTGTAATTGCTAAACAATTTGCCAAAGAAGTAGATTTCTTTAGTATTGGAACAAACGATTTAATTCAATATACAATGGCTGCAGACCGAATGAATGAACAGGTTTCTTACCTATATCAGCCATACCACCCTGCAATCCTTAACCTAGTAAACACGGTTATCGAAGCAGCGCACAAAGAAGGTAAATGGGTTGGTATGTGTGGAGAAATGGCTGGAGATTCCATTGCAATTCCAATTTTACTTGGGCTTGGATTGGACGAGTTCAGTATGAGTGCTACATCCATTTTACCTGCACGTACGCAAATTCGTAACCTTTCTAAAGAGAAAATGGTTTCCTATAAAGAAGAGATACTAGCTATGGGAACTGCTGAAGAAGTTGTAGAATTTATTAAAGAAAAAACAGAGTAAGATTTTGATGAAGTGCTCAGACTTTTAGTCTGAGCACTTTTTTAATTGATTACATTAGGATGGGAAAGCATTTTTGAGCTGTGGGATCGCTTTTTATGGTGAAGCAAGCACGTTTTCGGATTGGACAAGAGCTTTGTTTGGAAAAATGTCGAACCCATGTCTCAATTGATTATTATTTTTCAATAAAAGTCAGCTTTTCTTCAATCGGGGTCCTCTCTTTAACATGCGGTATTTTTTTCGGGTAGCCAATTTGCATTACTGCAGCAATTTTTGTTTTCATATAATCGAGTTCAATATCCTTCAAAAATTCCTTGTCGTGCATATAGGGAGTTATTGTCCAGAGCATGCCTACACCAAATTCCCATGCCGCAAGTTGTGTATTCTGAATAAATGCACATACTGCTGCATATTCTTCTTCATAACGAATGGGATCATCCTCTATTTCAAAATAAATAAGCGCATGATGTGGAATATTCAAAAGAAATTTTGTCATGGAGGCTATCAGTTTCGCCGTTTTCGGATCATTATCCTTTTTGATTATTCCTATCCGCTGGTAGCTTTGAATAATTGCCTTCACAAAATCCTGTTTTCCTTTTCCTTGATAGATTTTAACTCTCCATGGCTCCTTCATATAATGCGTAGGGGCATAAGTTCCATACATAAATATTTTTTTCAATAGTGCTTGATCAACTTCTTGCTGTTTAAATGTATGAATGGTTCTGCGTTCTTTAATTGTTTTTAAAATATCGATTGTAATCACCCTCTTATTCTTTTAGGTTAGCATAAAAAAACATAAAAGCGATATTAAAATTCATATCACTTTTATGCATCACATTTAGTCGAATCGCTGACCTGACATAACGGTCATAAAACGCGTGTAGAACTTTGGATAATCGAGTCCGAAAGCGATACGATGGGTTCGAATCTCCTCTTCTGCTTCCTCCTCCATATTACTGTATGGTCGAATGTCAGCTATGCTTTGACCTCGCTCTGTGCCTTCTCGTGCCTGAACAATCTGCACAGGTAAATGTTGAAATGTAAACATATCTTCTTGATTAATCGCCATTAATGTGAGGACATCGTGAAGGGGACTACCTTGTATATTAGGATCCCTCTCCTTGTAATAATCGTAGTAGTAATCCAATAACGTTTTTACCATTGGTAGCTCGCCTACCTGATCAATATAATCCACCATTTCTGGTGTAGCGATTGCTTGTTGGGTTACATTCAATGGAATAATTGTAACGTTATTATTTGTGTTTGATAATACCAACTGAGCAGCAACAGGATCACCATGAAAATTCGCCTCTGAAACAGCAGTTACATTTCCTGGCACCCAAAATGCGCCTCCCATTATATAATAGCTTTTTATCTTTCTCATTAAATCCGGATACAATAAAAACATTGTAGCAAGTGATGTCAAACGACCGATGTTAACAATGACTAATTCATCCTGATATTGTTCTATTATTTCAACAATATCGTGGAAATTTTCACTGACCCCGTCTTGGCCATCCGTCTCAGGTATAATTGGTCCGAGTCCATATTCTCCGTGAATTTCCGGAACATATTCAGGCAGTTCACCTGTCATTGGTATTTCAGCACCTACAATGATTTTGACATTTTCAATTTCCTCGGAGTCGAACAGGCTTCGTACATATTGGATATTTGCTAAAGCATTTTCCCTCGATATATTTCCATAGTCAGCAACCATCCCAACAATATCAATTTCATCATTCATGTATGCATAAAGTATAGCAATTGTATCGTCAATACCAATATCACCGAAAAGCAATACTTTTTTAGCCATGTAAGCCCCCCTCTCTGTATAATAATTACATTTAGTTAACTGTATTACAGGGGACACTTATCTATGCTTGGATTTTGTAAACATTTACAAGCGGGAATTAATTAAAAAGCTTATCACTTGTCAAGTTTCTAATCGAAACTTTCCGCAAAAAAATAAGAGACAGATTTCTCCGTCTCTTATCAATACTTTTTTATTTTTTCAAGTTATAGAATGCACTTAGACCAGCATATTCACCCATACCAGCCAATTCATCTTCAATGCGAAGTAATTGGTTGTATTTCGCTACACGGTCTGTACGTGACGGTGCACCTGTCTTAATTTGCCCTGCATTTGTAGCAACGGCAATATCAGCGATTGTAGCATCTTCTGTTTCACCAGAACGGTGAGAAATAACTGCTGTATATCCTGCACGTTTGGCCATTTCAATAGCTTCAAATGTTTCAGTTAGTGTACCAATTTGGTTCACTTTAATCAGGATTGAGTTACCGATACCTTTTTCAATTCCTTGAGAAAGCTTCTCCGTGTTTGTTACAAATAGGTCATCTCCAACTAATTGAACACGGTCACCGATACGATCTGTCAATAATTTGAAACCATCCCAGTCATTTTCATCAAGACCATCTTCAATGGAAACAATTGGGTATTTGTTAATCATTTCTTCATACCAGTCAACCATTTCTTCAGAGGAACGAACAACACCTTCACCTTTTAAGTTGTATTTTCCATCTTCATAGATTTCAGATGCAGCAACGTCCATCGCTAGCTTGATTTCTTCACCTGGTTTATAGCCAGCTGCTTCAATTGCTTCCATGATTGTTTGTAATGCTTCTTCGTTGGAACCAAGGTTTGGTGCGAAACCACCTTCATCACCAACTGCAGTATTCAAACCTTTTTCGCTTAGTACTTTTTTCAATGCATGGAAAATTTCTGCACCAGTACGTAATGCTTCTTTAAATGTAGGAGCTCCTACAGGCATAATCATAAATTCTTGAATATCTACGTTATTATCAGCATGCTCTCCACCATTTACAATGTTCATCATTGGAGTTGGTAGAACTTTTGCATTGAATCCACCTAGGTAGTTATATAAAGGAACTTCAAGGTAGCTTGCTGCTGCATGAGCTGCTGCCATCGAAACACCTAAGATTGCATTAGCACCCAATTTCCCTTTGTTTTCAGTACCATCAAGGTCAATCAATAAAGCATCGATAATGTTTTGACGTGTTACATCAAGACCAATTAGCTCTGGTGCAATAATGTCATTTACATTTTCAACTGCTTTCAAGACACCTTTTCCTAAGTAACGGTCTTTATCACCATCACGTAATTCAACTGCTTCATATTCCCCAGTCGATGCTCCACTTGGAACTAACGCAGAACCGAATGCTCCGGATTCTGTAAAAATTTCTACTTCAACCGTTGGGTTTCCACGTGAATCTAATACTTCTCTAGCGTATACGTCTGTAATGTATGGCATGTAAATCTCTCCTTTTTTTATGGGTTGTAAAAAAGTCCGGTGAAAATGACACGTCGAATTTCTTCGTTGGCGATAATGGAACTTCTACTAAGAACGTCCACGTCCTGTGGGCAACGTAGAAGTAAGCACATCCTGTGCAAGCCTGTTCCTCACGTATTAATTGCATACGTTCCGGTACGGGGAGCTACGCCGCCTCGAACTTCTCGGTCCTTTTCATCCTCTTTTTTTACTTTTAATTTTTATTTTTATTTAATAATTAATGATTCTCCAGTCATTTCTTCTGGTTTGGCAACATCAAGTAAATCCAATAATGTTGGTGATAGATCAGCTAACTTGCCACCATCACGTAATTGAATATTATCTTTTGTAACGATAACTGGTACTGGATTGGTAGTGTGCGCAGTCATTGGGTTACCTTCCAATGTAACAACCTCATCGGAGTTACCATGGTCGGCAGTAATAATTGCATGTCCACCAAGTTCCACGATTTTGTCAACAATTTTTCCTAAGCATTGATCAACTGCTTGAATAGCATCAATTGTTGGTTGTAGCTTACCTGAATGACCAACCATATCTGGATTGGCAAAGTTTAGAATGATGGCATTCTGTTCACCTTTATCTAGTTCTTCAAGAAGCGCATCCGTTACTTCATAGGCACTCATTTCAGGTTTTAAATCGTAAGTTGCAACTTTTGGCGAATCAATCAGAATGCGTTTCTCACCCGGAAATTCCTGTTCACGTCCCCCACTCATGAAAAAGGTTACATGCGGATATTTTTCCGTTTCAGCAATACGCAGTTGCTTTAGATTATTCTGAGCAAGTACTTCACCAACGGTATTATCCAAGTTAATCGGTTCATAGGCAACAAAACCATCTACTGTTTCACTGAAATTCGTTAGCATTACAAAATCCAAGTCTTTTGGAACATTCTCGCCTCGATCAAAATCACGAAAATCTGCATTTGCAAATGTACGTGAAATTTGAATTGCTCTGTCAGGGCGGAAGTTATAGAAAATAATTGAGTCATTATCCTGAATTCGTCCAACAGGCTCATCATTCTCATCGACAATAACGGAAGGTATAACGAATTCGTCATAAATTCCATTTTCATAATTATCCTGAATAACTTCCATTGCGTTTTTATACTTTGGACCTTTGCCATGAACCATTGCTTCGTAGGACTTTTGAACACGATCCCAGCGTTTATCACGGTCCATCGAATAGTACCTTCCAGAAACGGTTGCAATTTCACCAATTCCTAGCTCACGGATTTTATCCTCGGTTTCTACAATATATTCACCTGCAGTTTGTGGGCCGACGTCTCGACCATCTAGGAATGCATGTATATATACTTTTTCTAAACCATTATCCTTTGCTAGCTTTAACAATGCAAATAAATGACTGATATGGCTATGCACACCGCCATCAGATAACAATCCAAATAAGTGAAGCGCCTTATCGTTCGTTTTCGCATGGTGAATCGATCTTAGAAAAGCTTCGACCTTGAAAAAGTCACCTTCCTCAATGGACATATTCACTCGAGTCAAGCTTTGATAAACAACGCGACCAGCACCAATATTCAAATGCCCTACTTCAGAATTCCCCATTTGGCCATCAGGTAATCCTACGGCGTTTCCACTTGCGATCAATTGATTATGGGCGTATTTGTCCCAATATCGATCAAAGTTAGGTGTACTTGCTTGTTTTACTGCATTTCCCATTACTTCATCACGGATCGCAAATCCATCCAAAATGATTAATGCAGCTAATTTATTTTGAGTCATTTTGTACCTGCCTCCACAAGCTGTAGAAATGATTCAGCTTCTAGACTTGCCCCACCGACTAATGCACCATCAATATCGGAAGTTGCAAGTAATTCATCAATATTCGAAGGTTTTACACTACCACCATATTGAATAACAACTTTTTCTGCCGTATCTTCAGTTGTCACTTCTTTAATTACCTGGCGGATTTGCGCACATACTTCATTGGCATCTTCACTAGATGCCGTCTTTCCTGTTCCAATCGCCCAAATTGGCTCATAAGCTATAATTGTGTTAGCTACTTGCTCATCGGAAAGACCCTCAAGTGCTTTTTTAACTTGAGTTGCAACATGGTCCATTGTTTGATTCGCTTCACGTTGCTCTAACGTTTCACCAACACAAACGATTGGAGTAAGGTCATGCTTAAATGCCGCATGTGTCTTTTTGTTTACTGTTTCATCTGTCTCTGCAAAATATTCACGACGCTCTGAATGACCAAGTACAACATGTGTTACACCAAGGTCTTGCAACATTGCAGGACTTACTTCTCCAGTAAATGCACCATTTTCTTCAAAATGCATATTTTGTGCAGCTACACGAAGTTTTGTTCCATTTGTTTTTTCCACTAAGGAAGATAGATATGGAAACGGCGCACATACAATAGCTTCTACTTGATCACTATTGGGTACTTTTCCAACTACATCATCAACAAATGCTGTTGCTTCCGATAAAACTTTATTCATTTTCCAATTTCCAGCAATCACTTTTTTACGCATTTTATCACCCCACAAGTTAATTTGTATCACTGCCTGCTATTACTTATCATTTAAAGCAGCGACACCTGGTAAAATTTTACCCTCCATGAATTCCAAGGAAGCCCCTCCACCAGTGGATACATGATCCATTTCATCTGCAAAGTCGAATTTCTCCACAGCTGCAGCGGAATCTCCACCACCAATAATGGAGTAACCCGCGGTTTCAGCTAGAGCCTCTGCAACTGCTCTCGTTCCACCAGCAAATGGGTTTAGTTCGAACACACCCATTGGACCATTCCAAAGAATTAATTTTGATTCCGCGACAAGCTGACTGTATATCTCTCTTGTCTTTGGACCAATATCTAAAGCTTCCCAATCGGCAGGAATTTCATCAATGCCAACAATTTTTGTATTTGCTGATTCAGAGAAATCATCAGCTACTACTACATCAACAGGAAGCACAAAGTTAACTCCTTTTTCTTCAGCTTTCTTGATAAACTCAAGAGCAAGGTCAATTTTGTCTTCTTCTAATAAGGACTTACCGATTTCATGTCCTTGTGCTTTAATAAATGTATAAGCAAGTCCGCCACCAATGATTAGATTATCTACTTTATCTAATAGATTATCGATTACATTGATCTTATCCTTCACCTTTGCACCGCCAATAATTGCGGTGAACGGCCGTTCTGGCGTTTCAAGCGCTTTTCCTAGTACATCTATTTCTTTTTCCAATAGGTAACCAGCTGCTGCTGGAAGTTTTTCTGCAACTCCAGTTGTCGATGCATGCGCACGATGAGCTGCACCAAAAGCATCGTTTACATAGAGATCTGCCATATCAGTAAGTGCTTGCACTAGCTGGGGATCATTTTTCTCCTCTCCAGCTTCAAATCGAACATTTTCGATTAGGAGTACATTGCCAGGTTGTAAGGAAGCAATTGCTTCGTTCACTTCTTCACCGTAAACAGAATCTGTTTTCACTACTTGTTTTCCAATTAAATCACTTAAATGCTTGGCAACAGGGTCCAAACGTAAATCTTCCACTACTTTGCCTTTTGGTCGTCCAAGGTGACTTGCCAAAATAACAATAGCGCCTTGCTCTGTTAAATAGTTAATTGTCGGCAATGCCGCTCTAATTCTCGTATCATCCGTAATCTCTCCATCTTTCAATGGAACATTAAAATCGACACGGCAAAATACTTTTTTTCCTTTTACGTCAAGGTCTTGAAGTGTTTTTTTATTCATGAATAAACCCCTCCTTATTTCTGCCTATGTAATCTATTCATGGAGTAAGTAACCCCTGAACATAGACTTCCATGATTACATGATTCGTAATCATTATATACTAACAAGTACGTACGCGCTTGTTAAAGTATTTTTTAAAACTTGGCATTCGTTAAAGGGATTCTTATGAAAGTGTTCTTCACCTTCTCAGAAGTCCTTTTGCCAAGTAAGTTATGCGAAAAAACGGAGGAGGAATGGAATCCTCCTCCGTCTCACTTTTTCTTATAGTCCTTGTTTTTTCATGAATGCAGCTAAGTCTACACAACGTGAAGAATAGCCCATTTCATTATCGTACCATGATACAACTTTAACGAAGTTATCTTCCATAACCATTGTAGAAAGCCCATCAACAACTGAAGAGTGTGGGTTACCAATGATATCTGTAGATACTAATGGAGCCTCACTGTACTCAAGCACACCTTTTAATGGACCTTCAGCTGCTTCTCTTAATGCATTATTAATGTCTTCAGCAGTTACCGTTTTGTCTAGCTCTGCAACTAAGTCAACTAATGAACCGTCTGGAGTTGGAACACGAACAGCCATACCGTTTAGTTTACCCTTTAATTCAGGTAATACTAAGCTAACCGCTTTTGCAGCACCAGTAGTTGTAGGGATGATGTTTTCTGCTGCTGCACGTGCACGACGGTAATCTTTATGTGGCAAATCAAGGATTTGCTGATCGTTTGTGTATGAATGAATTGTTGTCATTAATCCACGTTTGATTCCGAATGTATCGTTTAATACTTTAGCAAATGGCGCTAAACAGTTTGTTGTACAAGATGCATTTGAAATGATGTGATGCTTCTCTGGATCGTATTGATCATCGTTTACACCCATAACAATTGTTAAATCTTCATTGTTTGCAGGTGCAGAAATGATTACTTTTTTCGCTCCAGCATCAATATGTTTCTGTGCATCTTCTGCATTTGTGAAACGTCCTGTAGATTCAATAACAACTTCTACACCTAAGTCTCCCCAACCTAATTGTGCAGGATCACGTTCAGATAGTACTTTAATTTCTCTACCGTCAACAACAATGTTGGAACCATTAACAGAGATTTCTTCTTTTAGTGAACCGTGTACAGAGTCATATTTTAATAGATGTGCAAGCATATTTGCATCTGTTAAATCATTTACTGCAACTACCTCTACCTCATCATTTAATAATGATTGACGAAATACGTTACGTCCAATTCTTCCAAATCCATTAATACCTACTTTAACTGCC
Organism: Oceanobacillus profundus; assembly: GCF_003515705.1. Classification (GTDB taxonomy): domain Bacteria; phylum Bacillota; class Bacilli; order Bacillales; family Amphibacillaceae; genus Oceanobacillus; species Oceanobacillus profundus. Next base: position 104,168 of record NZ_QWEH01000009.1, on the reverse strand, counting down.
ATGTATTATTCCTCCTAGAATTCTTTTTTATTGATATATTTAAAGAGGAGAACCTCTCAATATCTGTTCTGCTGCTCCTTGATCTGTTACCAGCAAGTCACCTCTGCCTCGCTTGAAGTAAGACGCAATTGCTACTCCCTTCGATCTGCCTCCAGCCACTGTAATGACATTATCTACGTTGTCCAAATCCTCCAACTGTATTCCTACCGTTTTCACTTTATGGACAACATTACCTGTTTGGTCAAAATAGTAACCAAATGCTTCACTTGCAGCATTCTTTTCCTTTAATAAGGTGATGACATCATCTGGCGTTCTCCTGCGTTCTGCCATTTTCAATGCATCCCCCACCCCGTGAATAACAATGTCAGCACCTTTGATGCGCTGGATTACTTCCATAATAGATGGTTCATTGATAATGGTTTCGTAGGTCGTATCACTGATTGGATCCGGAACATATAATTGCCGGTATTCTCCACCGACCTTTTTTGCCATCTCCTCAACAATTCTGCTAGCTTGGTTTTCAGCCTTTTCACCAATACCACCACGAGCAGGAACAAACAGAAATTCACTTTCCTTATTCAAGGAAGTCATTGATTCAGCTACAGCTGCCATTGTAGTACCGCCAGTTACAGCAATCGTATTTTGTTTTCCAACAAGTTTCTTGAGCGAAGCGATACAAGCCTTTCCCATTTCTTTTTGGACCCATGTATTGTCATCACTATCACCAGGTACAACAACTACACGGTCTACTTGTAATATTTCCTTAATTTGTTCTTCTAAAACATGTAACCCAGTTAGATCGCCGATAAATTTTGTAAGCTGCTCTAGTATTACTTTTCCCTCATTTGTGATATACATTCCTCTAGCTGTTACCTCGACTAAACCTTGTTCATGAAGAAAGTCAATCTCGCCACGAACGTGTCTTTCCGTGAGGTTTGTGTTTTCTGTCAGACCTCTTCTGCCAATAGGCTGGAATAGATCTATACTATGTAACAATGCATATCGTTGTTGCATGACTTCTAAAAGATCAGGAACAAGCTTTTGCTGCAGACTAATTAAAGCTTTCATTTTAAAGGCTCTCCTTCTTTGGGTCATAAATTGTCCCGGAAGGATATATTATGTCCCAGTTACAATTTTTATTATACCATAATCAGAAAGTTATACAAATGAAAACACATAAATTTTACATTTATCTTTGAAAAGACTACACATTCTACATTTCCCAAAGGTTACAATTATAAACGAAAAAAAGTGGTTTCTTTGTTAAATGATCACCTATTTTAAGTGTAAAAAATACCGTGCCACTATGTGGACGGTATGTCTTTACTTCTATTGACTTGGAATAACTTTTTTATCGATTCATAATTTATTCCTTCACCATATAACTGCTTGCCACCCATTTCAATTACCGGAATTTCCAAATGATATTTTTCAAACCACTCATCATTTGTATTGATATCTCTTCTTTCCAATTCAAATGGATGCGTTTCCATAAAAAAAGATAATAATAATTCTGCTTCATCACATAAGGTACAAGCTTCCTTTGTGTATAAAATAACATGCCGCATATTAGTTCCTCCTGTTTTCCCTTCGCTTAATCGATGATGGGATTCGTAGCTGGTCACGGTATTTCATTACAGTCCGTCTCGCTACTTCAATTTGAAATTCGTTCATCAGTTTTCGTTTTATTGCTTCATCTGACAGTGGGCTTTGTTTATCCTCATGGAGGATCATCTCCTTCATTAGCTGTTTAATAGCAAATGAAGCAGTGGTGCCATTCTCGTTTTTAACTCCCCGTTGCAGAAAAAATTTTAATGGCAATACCCCATGTATTGTTTGCACATATTTCTGACTGATTGCTCTACTTATTGTTGAGATGTGAAGTCCCAGTTCTTCTGCAATCTCCCTTAAGGTAAGTGATTGGATCATATATGTCCCATGTTCGAAGAATAGATACTGCTTTTCCATGATTTTTCGAATGACAAGTTCGATTGTATTTCCTCGATAGCCAATTGCTTGCTGTAATTGTTCGATTTCTTTTTGCTTCTCTCTCAAATAATCAGTTGCTTCATGCATAGGATCATTTAAACGTTGGTAAGTCGGATTTAGTGTTATTTTTGGTGTAGACCATCGATAAAAAGACAGCTTCCATTCACCATTTTCTTTAAAGATTGAAGCTTCCGGAATAATATAGTCTGGTTCAGGTGGTTCTAGTAATTTCCCTGGCTTTGGATGACATAGTTTAATACTTTCAATGATAAAACCTGCTCTTTCTGCAGCTATTCCACCTATTTCACTTATGGCTTCCAAATCTGCATTCGCAATTAGTTCTAAATGATTTTCAAGTAACTCTTCTACAAAAGGTTCGAAGTTATTCGCCTGCTTTAACTGTAATAGAATACATTCCTGAAGATTTCTCGCCCCAATTCCCGCTGGTTCCAATGATTGGATTTTTTCCAATGCGTATGCCGCATTTTCAATTGTTGTATCGCATTTATCTGCCCACTCTCTCAAATCGATTTCAAGATAACCATCTTCATTGAGGGAATCTATCCCAAATTCAATAATTGGTTTTAAACTTTCCGGGTATGAAATAGTAAATAACTGCGATTTCAATTGATCATACAAAGACATTTCTGCTGTATTAATTTCTCCAATAGAAAACGTTTCTGGGGAAGCTGGGCGATATTGAACCCAATCCATATCGGAATTCACTTCTTCAATTAACGGATTTTCTTTTGCTATCTCTTTTATATACTCCAACAGCTCTCCACTTGAGAATTGCAGAATATTAATGGACTGTACAAGCGACTGATTCATTTTCCACTGTAAAGACTGATTTAAGTTAAGCTTTTGTTTCATGCATAACACCCCTTTGTTGATGCATCTATCTCTATTTTGCCACGAAAAGTTCGTAATGTCATCTCCATGATATACATCAAATCATGCAAAATTGGTAAAAATAGCTATATTGACAGCGTTATTTATGGGAAGTCTAAAAAACGTTATTTCGATTCAATGTCAAAAGGATGTTTTATATAATGAGTGGAACAAAAAAAAGGAAAGCTTAGCACATCTTATTCGCCGTTATTTTATGTTGGTTGTCGGCGCCGCCATTGCAGCAGTAGCTCTGGACCTCTTTCTTGTGCCAAATGCAATCATTGATGGAGGGGTTATCGGTATTTCTTTGCTACTGAATTACCTCACTGGAGTCAGCTTTGGCATATTGGTCTTAATAATCAATATTCCATTTCTTCTGTCTGGCTATCACAGACTAGGAAAAGGCTTTTTAATCGCTTCGCTATTTAGTATTGTCGTATTAGCAATTGCTGAAGGATTCTTGCACCATTTTCAGCCGATTACGGATGAACCACTACTAGCAACCGTATTTGGCGGCTTGATTTTGGGAGCGGGGGTAGGTATTGTTATCCGAAATGCCGGTGCATTAGATGGAACAGAAATACTTGGAATTATTATAAGCAAAAGTTTTCCCTTTTCCGTTGGCGAGTTTGTCATGTTCATTAACATTTTTATTTTTGTCTGGGCAGGATTTATCCTTGGCTGGGAGCAAGCAATGCTATCCATTCTTACCTATTATATTGCCTCGAAAACCATTGATATTGTAGGGCAAGGTATTCTCAACGAAACAAAAGCAGCACTGATTGTATCCGATGTATCAGGCGAAATTGCCAATCAAATTGAGAAGTCTCTAAAGCGCAAGGTAACGAAATTATACGGACAGCATAATCATCAGGAAACAGATACCCAAGTTCTCTACGTTATTATTACTCGACTTGAAGTTGCTAAACTAAAACAAATTGTATTTGACTCCGATTCAAGAGCCTTTACGACCATTATGGATACACAGGAGGTTCATGGTGGACGCTTTAAGACAACAGCGCATTAGCCGGCACTCTTAATAGAGGGTTGGTTCAGGTTGATTGGCCAGCCTGTTACACATTATATTTAATCTAAACAAAAAGAGAGCCGATCACTAGACACAAGCAACCCACTCTCTCTTTCAATCCTATAGCTCCTTATAAATTGAAATGTACACACTTCTCAATTTTAGCATATTAATCGAACCGTGATTTCCCTTCGTTAAGCGGCCCTTCGGTCAATCGCATTCAAACGCTTGTTATTTGTCGCGATAATGTAAATAGCAATTGTCCAAATAATGACAGCGATAATCGATCCGATGTTGAAAATACCTCTTTCAGCTGTCCACATAATTGAATAGCCGACGGAACCTAATAATAGTGCATAATAGATAAACGGAAGAAGTGTTTTACGAATGACATGCCCCTCTTTCCCTACAAGTCCAACAACTGCAGATGCCGCGACAACGTTATGCACACAGATCATGTTGCCAGCTGCACCACCAACCGCTTGAAGTGCAACCATCCATGATGGATCACCACCAATTCGCTCACCAACCCCGTATTGGAAAAGGGAGAACATCATATTACTTACCGTATTGCTTCCGGCTACAAATGCGCCAAGTCCTCCAACAAATGTTGCAAAGATTGGATACAACGTTCCCGCAAGACCTGCAACACCTTCCGCTAAAGCTATTGGCATCTCTGGATAACCCGCAGCTCCCCCGCCAGAGTTAAGAAACACTTGTACCATAGGCACTGTAAACACAAGAGCCGAACCTGCAGCTATAATTGTTTGACCAGAGTTTTTCCAAGCCCTGGCAAACTCCTTCCCCTTCATCCCATGCATATAAAAAGTGATTACTGCAACTACGATAAATATAAAACCTGGCGAAAATAGAATTTCCCAGCTGGAAGAAATATCAGTACCAAAAATATTTGGTACTCTTATCGTTGCCGATTTAAGCCAATCTCCAACGACAGTCATCCTTGAAATTAATAAGAATGCAGCTATTAAAACGTATGGGGCCCATGCACGCCACATGCTTATTTTACCTGCATATATTTCGCTCTGTTTCAGTTCAACACGCCCTGTCCACGTTGGATCCCAGCGGTCTTTTGCTTCGAAGTCCCAAATTTCATTTACTTTCGGCATCAGAAAGCCCTTTTGGGCCGCAGGTATGACAATCGCCAATCCAATTAGGCCACCAAGCATTGCAGGAAATTCGGGTCCCAATAGATTTGCAACGATTAAATATGGTATGGTCATTGCCAACGACGCAAATAATGCGAATTTCCAAACCTTTAATCCTTCACTGAATGATTTGTTTTTTCCGAAAAATCGTGTCATGATACCAACTAAAAATAATGGAATTAACAGACCTCCAATAGTATGGAGAATGGCTACTTGTACAGAAACATTGGACACAAAAGTGGAAACTTCACTGATTTGGCTAAGTGGTTCAATTCCTGTACCTACACCTACAATCATGGGTGTACCAACTGCTCCAAATGAAACCGGTGTACTTTGAATAACCAGACCAGAGACAACAGCCGCCATCGCCGGAAAACCAAGACCAACCAACAATGGAACCGCAACGGCTGCTGGTGTACCAAACCCTGCTGAACCTTCAATAAACGAACCGAAAAGCCATGCGATGATAATTACTTGAATACGGCGGTCAGGTGTAATATCCGTAAAACCACGACGAATCGTGTGGAGTCCCCCACTTTCCTGTAGCGTGTTCAGCAGTAATATTGCACCGAAAATAATGAATAAGAGAGTGACAGCAACGATAAGACCATGAACAGTTGCAGCGGCAACTTGCGGAAATGCTACATCCCAAACAAAAAGAGCCAGTAATACAGCGGTGATGTACGAAAGCGGCATCGCTTTACTTGCCGGCCATTTAAGCCCAACAAGAAAAACAGCAACAACAATAATTGGAAGGAACGCCAAAACAGCTAATATTCCACTCTCCAATTTAAATTCCCCCTTGAAAGGTTTTAATATATGAATAACAATATTAATGATTGGAAAATAATAATGTTCGATAAAGATGCCCTTATTACAATTACCAGCTATTTCTTGCTTCTGTTTCAGCAAATAGAATTTTCAATTATTTAAATCCCCTTATCCCACTCCTATTATTACCATTTTTTGCTCTTAATTAGAATCGGGCAATTACACAGTTTAATACCATCATTGAATGACACACTCCCCCCTCTTATCTTTGTTTTACAACCAAATCTTTTCACTAAAAATCGTACTTCCAATTACGTGTTAGATAAAATTAGGCTTGTTCTACAGAATTTCGAAGCTTTCCAATTCCAGCAATTTGACATACTATTTCATCACCCGACCGCATCATTTCCGCCCCAATTGGACTGCCTGTTAGAATTACATCACCTGGTTCTAGTGTCATCACATTGGATAAATAGGCAATCATTTTTCTCATTGAAATGATCATAAGCGATACTGCACTAGCCTGCTTTCTATCGCCATTCAAGTAGGACTCAACAGTGACTTGATCAGGGTCAAGTTCTGTTTCTATATAAGGACCCAGTGGAGTAAACGTGTCAAATGACTTTCCTACTGTCCAATATCCAGATTCATGGAAATACTGTGGTGCCGTCACATCATTGGCAACCGTATAACCAAAAATATGGTCTGTCACTTCTTCTTCTGAAATGTTACGTGTATGTTTACCAATAACAACGGCAAGTTCAGATTCGAATTTTACTTCATTTATTTTGTTTGGGATTTTAATCGGTTTTCCACTGCCAATAACGGATGAAACCGGCTTATAAAAAAACACAGGCAAGTTCGGCAGATCGGATGGCAGATCATCTGTCTTAGCAACATAATTAGCGCCGATTCCAATTATATGTCGTGGAACGAGCGGTTCCAAAATCGTAACTTCATCCACAGGATGCATTGAATCTGTATACTCCCATTCAGAAAAAATGTCCCCTTTAATTTCCTTAATGCCGCCATCTGTTATAATTCCTTGTAATATTGTTTCATCATTTTCTCTTCTAAATCTGGCAAACTTCATTGTTTCCTCTCCTTATTTCTGATTGATTGAAGGTGTTTACGCTTACTTTAATAGTGAATTGGCTGTTCGCTTATACAAGGATGCAATGCTTTATTAGGAGGAAAGCGGCTAAGTGATTTTAATTCCTCCTCTCACTAAAGGCTTAAACTTACCGATCTATTAAATTAGGATACTACTACTTTTGTAATTTCCCGCTTAATTTCTACACAACGGCCTGGTTGTGGAAATAACTTCCCAGGGTTCAATAAATCTTCCGGATTAAACACAGCGCGTATATTCGTTTGGGCAGTCATTTCTTCATCAGTGAATATAAAGCGCATTTCTGCTGATTTTTCAATACCAACACCGTGTTCACCAGTAATAGAACCTCCAACATCTGCACAAACCTTCAAACATTCCGAACCAGCCTTGGATGCACGTTCACTTTCTCCGGGTATGCTGGCATCAAACAATATCAGCGGATGCAGATTTCCGTCTCCCGCATGGAAAATATTCGCAATACGAAGCTCATACTTTTTACTGATTTCACTGATTTTAGCAAGAACTTCAGGCAATCGCGTTCTCGGAATAACCCCATCCTGAACAAGGTAATCCGGGGAGATTGCCCCCATTGCACCAAATCCCATTTTCCGGTTGGCCCACCAAAGTCCACGCTCTTCCTCATCTTTCGCCACTTTTATTTCGCGAACATTGTTATTTTTGCATACAGTAAGAATTTCGTCGATTTGGTCCTCAATCCCAGCATCAATCCCATCAACTTCGATAAGTAGAAATGCAGCAATATCCCTCGGGTGCCCAACCGGGTAGGCAGCTGATTCTACCCCTTCAATGGCTATGGAATCCATCATTTCAAGCGCAGCTGGAATGATACCTGCAGCTATAATATCTGAAACAGCCTGACTTGCATCACCAATATCATCATAATAGGCAAGAACGGTTTTCTTCCCTTCAGGATTTTTTAATATCTTCACTGTAATTTTAGTTACAATCCCTAGTGTTCCCTCTGAACCGGTCAAGAGACCGAGCAAATCATAGCCGGGACGATCCGGAATTCCTTCTTCTCCGAGCTCTATAACATCACCACTAGGAAGCACAAACTCAAGCCCTAGAATATGATTTGTCGTTACCCCATATTTCAAACAGTGAGCACCACCGGAATTTTCGTTAACATTCCCACCTATCGTGCATGCATATTGGCTCGAAGGATCTGGTGCATAATAATAACCTTTATCTGAAATCGATTGTGTCAGCTTTAAATTAATATAGCCCGGTTCTACAACCGCTTTTCTATTTTTCAAGTCAAGATGAAGCATTCTCTTCATTCGGACCAAACTAATAATCACTTCACCACCGAGTGGTGTCGCTCCACCACTTAATCCCGTACCGGCTCCTCGCGCAATATAAGGTATTCCTACTGTATTTAAGTATTTCACCACGTCAGAAACCTGTTTTGTACTTTTCACAAAAATAACTGCTTTTGGCATTCCTTTTGAGAGTGTGTAACCGTCACATTCATATGCTATCAGATCTTCTTTCAAATAAAGAACTTCACTATCACCTACAATTTGCATTAATTGCTGTATAACAGCATCATCTGGCTTCTGTTTTTGTCGCTTTTTTCCAAACATATAGCTCACATCCTTTCCAGCTAAGATTTCACAGGTATGTTTTCTTTAACTTGGGCTTTATCTTTTTCATAAGCCCAATCAAGCAATTGGACGGTATGGACAACCTTTTCACTTCTGCCATGCTTTTTCACACCCATAGCTATTTGGAGCATGCAACCTGGATTCCCCATGGAGATCATTTCAATATTTTCCGGGACATCATCAATCTTTCGGTCAAGCAGTTTACCTGCCATCTCTGGGTGTGTCAGGTTATAGATTCCAGCACTGCCACAGCAACGGTCTGCATTTGGCAGCTCAACCATTTCCACCCCTGGAATTTCATTTAATAGTTGACGAGGCTCAAAACGAACCCCCTGTCCATGAGCAAGATGACATGCATCATGGTACGTAATTTTTGTTTTCATTTCTGTGGTAGGACGTTTAAAATCATGATCATACAAAAACTTGGAAACATCTTCAACCTTCTCCGAAAACTCCTTTGCCAAAGGTTGCATGTTCGGATCATTTCTGAAAAGTTCATCATACTCTTGAAGTGCACAGCCACAGCCCGCTGCATTTACGAGTACTTTATCATAATCTTTGAAAGCCTCGATATTTTGTTTTGCTAGCATTTTTCCTGTTTCTCTTTCTCCAGCATGTACATGGAGTGCACCGCAGCATCCCTGTTGTTTCGGCAGACCGACTTCAAATCCATTATGCGTCAGAACTCGAATGGTCGCTTCATTAACATCGCTGAACATAACATCCATTATGCAGCCTGTCAGCATTCCAACCCGCTTTTTCGTCATTCCTTCAGCTGGAACGATTTCTGGATACCTGCCAAGCACTGGTTTTCCAACCTCTGGAAGAATCGATTCCATCTCTTGTAAGGGATTTGGCAATATATTTAATAAGCCAGTTTTCCTAGCTATCGTTTGTATCCCGCTCTTTTGATAGAATCGCATAAGGCCACCGAGCATATTCATCCGGTTTTGCTTTGGGAAGAGCTCTTTTAAAGCAGTATTACTAAGTTTTCCTTGAAGACCTGTCAGAGGCATCGCCTGACGAATTTGGCCACGAGCTTCTTCAATCAAACCACCGACCTGAACATCGGCGGGGCATGCCGTTTCGCACGCACGGCAATCCAGGCAATCAAATACAGGCTTGGAAAAAGCTTCATTTACATCAATTTTCCCTTCTGCAACAGCTTTAATTAAATAAACGCGTCCCCTTGGTGAATGCTGTTCTTCACCTGTTTCCTGATATGTCGGACAGGCTTCCAGACACATACCACAGTGTACACAGTCCGCCCATTTATCCTGATCTGGTAAATCGTCCCAAAGATAGTTTCCTAGCGTCGCTGTTTGACAGGCTGGACCATTTTCCAGGAGATTCACTAGATTAGCAGATTCTTTCTGACCTACACTCATTTATATACCTCCTACAAAACGCTGTCGGTTAAGAATTCTGTTCGGATCATTCGTATGTTTAATACCTTCCAGCAAAGCAAAGTATGGTGGTATTTCACCCCAAACACAAACCAACTTTCTTAACTTAAACGGTAAATGTGTACAAACTACATACCCATGTCTTCTTTCTACCTCTGATCTAAGTGCTTTAATGTAAGAAACAATATTTTCGGGAAGCCCCTCTATAAACACTCTTGAAATACCATGTCCTACCCCACCATGCGCTTCTGTTGTCACTTGATGTTCCTTTGAAAGCCGTTCAGACACCTCTAAAATAATGAGGACATCGAAATTATTGCTTCCAATTTTCAATGCAGCCTGTGTATTTGAATCATTATATTCTTCATCATTATGGCCATTGGGTCCGAAATGCCTGAATTTCTCCCACCATCGTCTTGCCTGTTCCTCATGCATCACACAATGTTTAGCATCAATCGGAACATGATTTTTCACCCATTTTTCCTGTTCTTGAACAGCTTTTTTCCGATCTTCAAAAGCAATGGCCAACGTATAATCTCTGTTACCGGTCATTTTTTCAGCAAAAGAAGGGTTCAAGATCTCCAATGAAACTGGTTCCATCATTGAGTCAAGGATCTGCATGGAAAATTCACGAATTGCTTGCTGACCACCCTGTGGGAATTGCAAAAGGGACAACCCTTCAAAACTTGGAAGCGGACGTAATTTTAATGTGATTTCACTAACGACACCAAGCGTTCCCATCGATCCGATGAAAAGCTTATTCATATCATAACCTGCTACGTTTTTGACTACTTTTCCACCTGTTCGGATTATTCTTCCATCGGAATAGACGATCCTCGTGCCGATAACTAAATCCCTTGCAGATCCATAAAGCAATCGCTTTGGTCCACTGTCATTTGCTGCTATAATGCCGCCAATTGTTGCCAGCTCCGGCCAAGGTGTGTCTATTGCGACTTGCTGCCCATGTTTAGCCAATTCTTCTGTTATTTCTCTTAAAGTCGTCCCAGGTTTCACAGTCAGTGTAAGGTCACCAACTGAATGCTCCACGATCCCTTTGTAGTTACCCAGTGACAATAAAATATCTGCCTGCTCCAGTTCGCCACCATAACCACGCTTCGTACCCCCAGAAATAATATTAACCGTTTTGGATTGTTGGTATGCAAAGGAAAGAACCTTCGATATATCTTCCTCAGAATAGGCTTCCATGATTTGATTTCCATCATTACCCAGCGAATGACATTTAGCATTGTGCTTTATTTGTTCGGCTGGCAAAACCCCTTCTATATCTGAATAAATCATATTGTTCAAACCCCCTTTTTAGTTGAACCTGCAAAAGTTTAAAAGCAGTTCTTTTTTAGCTCACTCTTTTTCAATTTCAATGATCATTCTCTATTAGGAAAGATATGATTCCATCATTCCTTTTATCACCATAGTAAACGCTTCCAATAGTTCGTTACACAGACTGTTCCTTCATGATTCTGAAATTCCTTTGCGTAATTGTTTATCCGATTCGAATAATATCATCAGGAAACATACGTAGTGAGTTGAGTAAAAAAGATCAGAAAAACACCGTAAGAACAAAGATAAATAGAGAGGACCTACTTCTAGTTATCGGCCCTCTCAACTCTATATCAACTTCTTACATGTGGTTTATCTTTTGCCTCCAGACGGCTGCGATGAAGAATTGGCTCCGTATAACCGCTTGGCTGCTCTTTCCCTTTGAAAACAAGGTCACATGCTGCATGGAAAGCAATTGATTCATCAAAGTTGGGTGCCATTGGATTGTATAATGGATCTCCTGCATTTTGCTTGTCAACAATTTGTGCCATGCGTTTCAACGTATCCAGCATTTGTTCTTTGGTACAAATACCATGGTGAAGCCAGTTTGACAACATTTGGCTTGAGATTCGCAATGTTGCACGGTCTTCCATAAGTGCTACATTATTAATGTCCGGGACTTTTGAACAGCCGACACCTTGTTCCACCCAGCGAACAACATAACCAAGCAATGTTTGTGCGCTGTTATCAAGCTCTTCCTGGATTTCTGCAGTTGACCAATTCTGTTTTCCTGCAATCGGAATTTGTAAAATATCCTCGCGGTAATTTTTCACTTCATTTTGCAGTTCTTCCTGCACTTTCCGGACATCAATAGCATGGTAATGAAGCGCATGCAATGTAGCTGCTGTTGGAGATGGAACCCAAGCCGTATTTCCACCTGCTTGTAGATGGCCTGATTTTTGCTTCAGCATCTCAGCCATTAGATCAGGCATTGCCCACATTCCCTTTCCAATTTGCGCTTTTCCTTTAAACCCAGTATCCAGACCAATACGTACATTATTTTTTTCATAGCTGTTCAGCCATGGCGAGACTTTCATTTCACCTTTTCGAATCATGGCTCCTGCTTCCATTGATGTATGAATCTCGTCACCTGTACGATCTAAAAACCCTGTGTTAATGAAAGCAATTCTCTCCCTTACCTCATAAATGCAATTTTTCAAGTTTAGGCTTGTACGTCGCTCTTCATCCATTACGCCAATTTTAAGTGTATGACGTTTCAAATCAAGCATATCTTCTATACGATTAAACAATTCATTCGCAAAAGCAACTTCCTTTGAACCGTGCATTTTAGGCTTAACAATATAGACGGAACCTTTTTGAGAATTTTGGTATTGGCCATTTCCTAATAGCCCATGTTTAGCCATCAAGCTTGTTAAGACACCATCCATTATTCCCTCAGGTACTTCCTGACCCGATTCATCAAGAATGGCGTTATTCGTCATCAAGTGCCCAACATTGCGGACAAACATAAGAACCCGCCCTGATAGCGTTATTTCTTCGCCGTTCAGGCCTGTATAGGTACGATCAGGATTTAAGCTACGTGTAATTTTCTTTTCGCCTTTAGAAAAAACAGAAGTTAAATCTCCTCTGTTCAAACCAAGCCAATTGCGGTACACGAGCGTTTTATCCTCAGCATCAACGGCTGCAACAGAATCTTCACAGTCCATAATAGTGGAGGTTGCAGACTCCAGGTATATATCTTTCACTCCCGCTGCATCCGTTTTTCCAATAGGATGATTGCGGTCGATTTGCATTTCAACATGCAAGCCGTTATTTTTTAATAGAATAGCTTTAGGTTCTTCCGCCGTACCTTGGTATCCAACAAATTTAAAACTATCCTTCAGTCCAGTTGTCTCACCGCTTTTCAGAGTCACGTCCAATCTCCCGCTAACAACAGCATAGGTTGTTGCTTCTTGATGCGAGGAAGTCTGTAGAGGGAAATTTTCATCAAGAAAGTTTTTCGCAAAAGCAATTACTTTTCCGCCTCGAACAGGGTTGTAGGATCCTTCTTTAGCAGCTCCACCTTCTTCACTTATTACATCAGTTCCGTATAATGCATCATAGAGGGAGCCCCAACGTGCGTTAGCTGCATTAATGGCATAGCGCGCATTGTCAATTGGCACTACGAGCTGCGGACCAGCTTGATGTGTAATAGCATCATCAATATTCGTGGTCGTAATCGTAAATTCTCCCACTTCAGGTTCCAAGTAGCCGATATTTTCTAAAAAAGATTTGTAACTATTAAATTCAAATGCATCGTTCTCTCTGTGCCACGCATCTATTTTCTTTTGTAATTCTTCACGCTCTATTAACAACGCTTTATTCTTCGGAGCCAAATCTGAGACAAGCTTCCCGAAATCGTCCCAAAACTTTTCATTGTCAAGACCTGTTTCCCGAAGTGCTTCCGAATTAACGAAATCATAAAGCACTTTTGCCACTTGAAGATTTCCTATTTTCACATAACCACACATCCAAATTCCCTCCTCTTACTCACTATATTACTATTTTAATAGGAACAGATTAGAAACAACAATATAAGTTTTGCATGAATGTTATTCCTTTTGGTTATAACTTGACGTATAATTAAGAAAAATCAATTATTGTCAGGGAGGTTGTTTATCATGGACATAAGGCAAATAGAATATTTTGCAGAAGTTGCGAAACAGCTGAACTTTACAAAAGCAGCATCCACTCTTCACATATCACAGCCCTCACTAAGCAAAACAATTAAAAGCCTTGAAGCCGAGCTTGGTGCCGCCCTATTTTATAGAAAGGCCAAACAATTGGAATTAACGGATGCTGGACAAGCATTCTTAATCAATGCGAAACATGTTATGGATGCTTTTGAAAACTTAACATCTGAACTAATTGATGTTATTAACTTAAAAAAAGGGGAAATAAAAATCGGAATTCCTCCAATTATCGGTGCTGCATTTTTTTCCACATTAATTAGCAAATACAAGGACACTTATCCCTCCATTGATTTACTATTGACGGAGGTCGGCAGCAATAAAATTAAACATGGCGTCCGTGAAGGTGAACTGGATATCGGTTTGATTTGCAATCTACCCATACAAACAGAAAACTTTGAAACAATCAAACTACTAAACGATCCGCTAATGCTCGTTGTACAAAAGGACAATCCATTAGCGGACAGAGAAGCAATCAACTTTTCCCATATCAAAAAGGAACACTTTATCATGTATCGGCATGATTTCTCTCTCCATGACAGGATTATAGAAGCTTGTGAAGAACATGGATTCTATCCTAATGTTGTATGTGAGAGCTCACAAAAGGACTTTATGATTGAGATGGTCGGAGCAAAATTAGGTGTTGCTCTATTACCGAGTAAAATATGTGCCCAAATAACCAATGATGAAATTAAAGCAATTCCTTTTAAAAAAACGGTTGTCAATTTAGACTTGGCCATGATTTGGAAAAAGGATAAATACATACCGTATGCAGTTCGTGAATTTATTGCCATGTCAGAATCGATTACTATCTAAACGAAAGCTATCATGTTGGGCACTGTTCTTAAGTACATTGTTCTACTATATTACACTCCAAAACACATGGACTTGGTTAATGATGAACACTTTAAGTTCAACTGCACACTAGCACCTTTTAGTGGGAAGGTTTACAATTGCCGTTCTTTGCCCTCAGCTCACGATGACTCTTTTTTATAATTCCTATATTGTCATCTCCAAAATCAAACGAACATACTATTTATAGAGAGAAGCATAGTTTGTTACCAAAATGGTGTGCAGGAGGGATTATTATTCCGCATTTACAAGTGGATTCTGAAACAATTTTGTTCTATGAGGAAAAAGGAGAGGGCCAGACCGTTATTTTTATCCACGGCGTAATGATGAGCAGTAAATTTTTTTATAAACAGCTAGCACAACTAAGCTCGGACTATCACACGATTGCTTTAGACCTTCGGGGGCATGGAAAATCATCAAAAGTAGAACGAGGTCATACCGTAGCACAGTATGCAAGGGATTTAAAAGCTTTCATGGAGAAATTAAGTTTAACAGATGTTATTTTAGTAGGCTGGTCAATGGGAGCTTTTGTTGTTTGGGATTATATCAATCAATTCGGAACAGACAATATAAAGGGCATTACCATTGTTGATCAATCGGCATCTGATTATACCTGGCCTGACTGGGAATTTGGCGCTTTTGATTTTCAAGCAATCAGCAATGTTGTGCAAGCCATTCAAGAAGATCAAGCGACATTTAACAGTAATTTCATCTATGGAATGTATAAAGAAAAACCAGACCCCGATGAATTCACTTGGATTTTACAGGAAATGAATAAGCTACCTGCATCCATTGCGAGTACAATTGTATTTAATCAGACAGCTGTCGATTATCGTGAGACGCTTTCCAATGTGACAGTCCCTTCATTAATTTGCTTTGGTACTGTCGGATTTTTTCCGATTGAAGCAGGAAACTATATTAAAGAAAGAACTCCAAATGCAACACTGATTCCATTTGAGGATAGCAGTCATTTGTTATTCCTTGAAGAAACGGAAAAATTTAACCATGAACTCGAAAAATTTATTCGCAGCTTATAATCTATGGAATAGCACAAAGGGAACAGCATCCTTCACGATGTGCTCCCTCTTTTTTTCAACATTACACTGTTGCTTTGTTCTTAAATTTTAAGGAAATCTCTTCTTCCACCAATTGGTTGATGTTATTTTAATTCTTCCACAATAGACTTCCCTTCACTTTGGTCTGACCATCTCCAGCTTTCATGCAGCCTAATCCGACCGTCAATTAGAATTTCAGGAACGGAAAAACACTCCCCACCTTTTATCATGCCTTTTTTATTTACATGATTATATCTAAACTGTAAGCTGCCATCTTCATTTACTATTCCAATCAGTGTTCCTTTTACAATTTCTCCACCACTATATGTTGCTGAAAGTATATTACCTTCTTGTTTATATTCAAAAAAAGTTTTGGAGGATACTTCTCCGTTCGCGGTATTTTCGACTGATACAAATTTACGGTCATCATAATTTATCACAAATAGTACTCCCATCAAATCCATCTAAACTTCAGAGAAAATTACTGTTCATTATTGCTTGTGATCATTACCTGATTTTCAATTTTTTTGTATTGTATACTTTTATCCATATTAATAGCTTTCCATGTTCTCACTAAACCATCAACAATCGGGGTAATCACCTCAGTATCACGATCATAGTATAGATGCGACAACGGATTCCAGCTTGTTAACACCCCTCCAGCATTCACCGCAACATCCTCGGTAACCGCTTGTTGATATGCTTCATTTACTCCTTTTAGCGGAAAAGCTAATACATCATCTTTATCATAGAAGTTCAACCACTCACCTTGAATAGTTGGATAAAACCGCGATATCATTGGGGAGGGAACGGTAATTGGAGATCCAAAATCAATGTAGCGCAATGACCATAACGCCATTGGACTCCCCATTGTATAAAATAGGGTTAGCGTTTCACATTGCTCTATTGGTGAATTACTTGTACACTTCACTGTTTCGATCCCCATGTTTTCTCGCTTAAATTGCAAATCATAAAAATAATTGCTTGCAATAATAGAACCCAGACTATGACTAATAATACACAAGGGCGCATTTGCTCCAGCCTTTTCCCTCAGTTTATTGATAGATGCTGCAACAAGGGAATGAACTTTATCATAATTCTGATTCCCTAAAGTTGTTGGCTGGTATGCTATTGCATCTGCTAAAAACTCAATTACAAACCGTCTTAATCTAGAATAATTTAAGTTCCTGTTTTCCTGTAACCTTTTCCATAATTCTGTTTGCTCCGATTCGAAAACAGATGACCAGAAAATCGGTTCAAATACTAATTCCTGCTCTGCATTGTTAATGGAAAGCTTTTTTGCAAAACCGTTAGAGATATGTGAAATAATTTCATCTGCAAAATCTTTCTTTGGAGTACCCGCTCCATGAATTACTGCAATAGCAATTTTTTGAGTCATCGGAAATCCTCCTCTGAAAACGTTATATTAATCGTACTTGAAATAAATCTTAACGTTAAGATGAAAATTACCTATTTATACGCTTTCCTCACACGTACATGCATGTGCATATCTTACTAGAAACAGAGAAAAAGAAGACCTTCTATGAGTCCAATGAACGAAAAGTCTTCTTTAAAAGTACTTATAAAAATCAATCAGCTGCAAACACTTTATTTTCCATTCGACCAATCTTTTCGATTTCTAATGTAACAATATCCCCATCTCTTAAAAATTGAGGTGGATCCATTGCAAAGCCAACCCCATCAGGTGTGCCAGTCATAATGATATCTCCAGGATTTAATGTAATTAAGTTCGAGATGAATTCAATAAGAAATGGAATGGTGAATATCAAATTACTTGTATTGGAGACCTGTCTCACTTCTCCATTTACATAGGACTTAATCATTAAGTTTGATGGATCACCGATTTCTTCTGCTGGAACTATCCAAGGTCCAATTGGGGTCGTGCGATCTAATGATTTTCCCTGCAGCCACTGAGGCGTCCTTTTCTGCAAGTCTCGAGCGCTGGTATCGTTTCCAATAGTATAACCAGCAATATAATCAAGTGCATCCTCCTGACTTATTTTTGAAGCTTCTTTTCCGATAACTACCGTGAGCTCTACCTCATAATCAAGCTTTTCCGTTGCGTCTGACTTTTCAATCGCATCTTCTGGTCCAATGAGAGCATTTGTAAACTTAGCAAATAAAACCGGGTTTTCTGGCAAATCGCCTTTCATTTCGGCAACATGCTCTGCATAGTTTCTACCTACACAAATAATCTTTGATGGATTTGGTACCGGTGGTCCAAGAATAACCTCTTCTCGTTGGAAAGATATTTTGCCAGTTGTATGCGACAATGCGTAATGAAAAGCTTCCTTTGCTTGATTGATAATGCCGTTTCCAATCGAATAGAATTGATTTGGATCTGCTGGAAAAATAGACTCCATCGCCACATTTTCCTTCTCACCTTTCGAAATAAGTAAATTACGATAAGCATCTTGTAAATCAATTACAATATCTTCATTTAAACCACCAATTCTCCATGAATGGTTCGAACCTTTTGGTTTATAACTAATTAACTTCAAATTTAGCACCTCTTCCAATTGCGTCATTATTTAGATAATATCACTTCTATCTTAAACACTCAAAAATTTGTATCGAAATGTTAAAAAGTTATGAAAAAAACTAGAAAGCGTTTTTCTCCCTTTCTAGTTTCGCTAGCTTTTAAAATGCTCCTGCCCCACCGCCACCAGTTGAAGAAGGGGACGATGAAGTACTCGCGCTTGTCGTACTATGCAGGACAGCCGTATACAGTATAAGGCTGCTTGGGCTAAATGAAGTTGTTGCATATACAGGATTATGAAGCAGTGGATAATCAGCATTCCATTTTATAGCCTGCTCAGCTTTTCCACATTTCTCTCCATATTTTTCACCCGCACCCAAGATGATTGCATATTCTAATCTTCTTTCTAATTTACCCGGCTCAGAGCCAACAGGATAACGATTTCGAATAAACAACCAATATCCTTTAAAAGTCGCATAATTTATTTCTTTAATCCCCTTTTTCCAATAATAATTTGGGATAATCAGCAAGGATACAAAGGTAATGAAATAGAATACGCTAGCTAAAATGACAGCCGGGGTAATGCTAAATCCAATTAGCGTCATCAGCAAAACGATAAAATAATATGCAATATTTACCCACTTATTACGATTAAACACTAACGTAACTACTGTTAATAAACCAACAATCAGAGGCAACACCCATTGCTCTGTCTGACTAATTGTATCAATCGTAACGAAATAGTTATATAGAACAAACGAAATAATCAGCAGTGGGATTGATAGAAAGGAATAGCCCTTCCATTTCCTGCGCAATCCTTGGTAATCCTCTCTTCCTTTCACCAAACCAGCCCACCTATTAAAATCCGCTTCAAATTGCTCTGCCTTTTTCTTTTTGACTTCATCCGTTTCTTCTTTATTATCAAGTAAATCTTCTAATAAAAAGTAATCTCCTAAATGATCACGTTTTGTAAATAGCCAGGATCGCAAAAACGAATCAGCCATGTCGCCCATTTCATTTCCACTAACCCATGTAAAGCGGAAAGTATGCTCACCTTTCTTTATAAGAGAAGGTACCTCTTTTAAACTGACAATTCCACGTTGCTTTAATGAGAATAATCCAGCAATAAAGCTGTCATACGGCAAATGTAAACTGTTTCGCAAATATTTTACAAACAATGGATCTGTTTGTTCGAGAATTTGTATGAATGCATCTTCGCTTTTATTTCCTCGGTAACGATAGGGGTGAACATAATAGACGAGAATCGTCGTTAGAATAACTACCCCAAATAATCCCCAAATAATTGGTTCAGCTTTACTCATGTTAGCATCGAGATGCTCCAATCGCTCAGTATAATCTTGTTCTTCTGATATAATTTCATCTAACATCGGAGAATCTTTTGTAAGCTCCATACCAGCTAACTGGCTAGACGGAAAGATAAATCGAAGCATTGATGTTTCACCAGCTTCTAGCATTGAATTTGTATACACTAAACCACTATCGGAACTATTCAAGCTTCCTGATTCATCTTCATGTAAAAAGTAATGCGTATCTTCCATCCTTTGATTTGGGGGGTGAATCATGATTTGTACATTATTTAAATCCGTTTCATTGGAATCGTCAAAAAATGCATATTTCAACTCAGCAACATCTGTATACTTGTTTACAGATCCTTCTATTGTATAGGTATACAGCACAGTCTTGGCCTCATTCATTGATTCTGTAAAAATCCGGTACGTATCATCATCTTCTTCAACTTTTAATGAATTTGATTCATTTGTGTTCTCAGGAAAATCGCCCTCTTCTACTATAAATGCCTGAAAATGCTGACTGTCCGACTGTATGGATCTTGTGACCCCTTCAAAGGAACCGTTAAATGTATACGTAAATTGTTCACGCACATCAATCGTCCCATCTTCCTGAATTTGGGCATCAATGATTACTTCGTCGATTGAAAAAGAACGCTCTCCATCTGAATAACCTGCTAAAACGAAAATAAAAAGTGCCAATATTCCTATATAAATGAATCGCTTCATATTACTTACCCTCCTTATCGTTCTTATTTTACTAATACGATTAAGGAAAAGTAAAGGTTTCAGACAAGGACGCTTCATCACAGTGTTTCAGTTCTTCATCTTTGGATCAAGCGCATCTCGCAGTCCATCACCAATTAAGTTAAACCCGAGCACAACGAGCATAATAGAAATACCAGGAGCGAGTAATGTCCACGGAGCAAGCTGGATAAAGTCACGAGCATCTGCAAGCATCTGTCCCCATTCTGGTACCGGCGGCTGAACTCCCAGACCAAGAAATCCAAGTGCAGCAGCCTCAAGAATTGCGGTTCCGAATCCCAATGTTGCTTGGACAATTATAGGTGCAACACTATTAGGCAGTATATGATGCAAAATAATTCGACCGTTTTTCATCCCCTGTGCTTTAGCGGCCATAATATATTCTTCTTCTCGTAAGCTAATAACACGTGAACGAACAAGTCTACCAAATATCGGGATATTAATGATCGCAATCGCTATTAATGCGTTTTGCAAGGAAGCACCAAGAATGGCCACGATCGCAATCGCTAGTAAGATACTTGGGAAAGCTAGTAGAATATCAAATATTCTTGATATAACCATATCGACCCAACGACCGAAATAACCAGCAATAATCCCGAGAAGTGTTCCAAAAAATAAAGCTCCGGTTACTGCGAAAAAACCAACTTGAAGTGATACCCTAGCTCCATATGCAATTCGGGTAAAAATATCTCTTCCTAAATGATCCGTACCAAGCCAGTGCTCCTCTGAAGGAGGATGTAATCGATTGACCAATTGCTGTTCTTCTACCGAGTAGGAAGTTACTAATGGCGCAGCCAATCCAAGTACGATAAAAAATAAGATAATGACAAAACCGATAATTGCAAAGCGATTTTTACGTAATTGCTTTGCTGTATCCTTCCATGGTGAGATTGCCTCTATCTCTTCTGAATCAATATGCTGTCCGACCTTTGCAGGATTTGGGATTTGCTGCTCTGAATATTTCTTTTTTTCTTCTATCCTCATCATCTGCAGCCCCCTTTAATATTTAATCCGCGGATCGATTTTTTTATATAAGATATCCACAGCTAAGTTGATTAATACGAATATAAATGCGATAACGAGTATCCCTGATTGGATAACTGGATAATCTCGATAGCTTATCGCTTCATATACATATCTGCCAATCCCTGGCCAACTAAAAATGGTTTCCGTCAAAATTGCTCCACCAAGTAATACTCCCGTTTGTAGACCAATTACTGTTAATACAGGAATGATTGCATTTTTTAGTGCATGCTTATAAATCACAAGAAATTGACCAGATCCTTTAGCACGTACCGTACGAATATAATCGGACTTCATCACTTCTAGCATACTTGAACGTGTCATCCTTGCAATAATAGCCATTGGTATTGTCCCAAGTGCAATGCTTGGTAAAATTAAGTGCTTCAAAATCGTTAAGGCACGGCTAAAATCCAAATGAATTAATGAGTCCAACACATAAAAATGCGTTATTGAGGCAATTGGGTCTCTGCTATCCTGTCTTCCATATGCAGGAAGCCAGCCAAGTTCTTGGGCGAATATCCATTGCTCCATTAAAGCAAGCCAAAAAATCGGCATCGATACGCCAATTAATGCAACCATCATAGCCAAAAAATCAAACCAAGAGTTCTGTTTCCACGCACTTATGATTCCTGCATTTACTCCAACGACAACAGCAAAAATCATCGCAAATAGGGTCAACTCAAAGGTGGCTGCTATGTATGGCCAAATTTCTTTTGAAATTTCAGCTTTCGATCGTAAAGAAGTCCCTAAATCGCCTTGTGTTAGATCCATTAAATAATGACCATATTGAACAAAATAAGGCTCATTTAATCCCATACTTTCCTCTAGCTCTGTGATTGCATTTGCAGTAGCTGTTTCCCCTAAAATTACTTGTGCTGGATTTCCCGGAATTAAATGAACAATCGAAAAGGTAATCAATGTCATACCGATCAATACGGGAATAAGCATTAATAAACGTCGTAGAATATAGGAAAACATTTTTTCACCCCTATTCTAATCATGTACAAATGATTGCTAAAAAAGAGGCAGCAGCATCATACTGCTACCTCTTTTTTTGAAAGTAAGTTATAGAATATCTAAGATTGTATATAACCTGAATAGCCACGGTCAGCTCCAGCGATTACGTGGTAGCGAGAATTCCTTCACCTCCATACGTCGCTGTCGCTAACCGGGCGCTTCCGCTTTGGTTTTAGTTACTTAATTCAACCTCTTTCAACGACTCACTTGTTGATGGATGTGGAACATAGTTCACTACTTTCGTCGTTGTTGCCATAACTGGTGTAGAGTGTACTAATGTAACCATTGGTGAGTCCTCAGAAATCAAAGCTTGTGCCTGTGCATAAAGATCCGCGCGTTCATCTTGATCAATAGCACGTTTGGCACTATCCAGCAGCTCATCTACTTCATCATTTTGGTAAAAGTTACGGTTGCTACTTCCAACATTGGATCCGTGCAACAAACTACTCAAGAAGTAATCCGGATCCCCATTGGTACCAGACCAACCAAGAATAAACAATTGATGTTCACCTTGTAATGTTTTTTCTAAATACGGTGCCCATTCTTCTCGTACAATTGTCGCATTTACGCCAACCTCTGCTAAGTTATTCTGAACAATTTGCGACACCGTTTCGGGATCTGGCATATACGGTCTCGCTACAGGCATCGTCCATAGTTCAATATCCAACCCATCCTCAAACCCTGCTTCAGCCAATAACTCTCTCGCCCGATCCGGGTCATACGCGTATTCCTCTACTTCGTCGTTATAACCTAAATATCCAGGTGGCAGAGGATTTTTAGCAGTTGTCGCATAGCCAGCATATAAAGCATCCGCGATTGCTTGCTTGTCAATTGCATGATTAATTGCTTGTCGAACCTCGACTTGATCAAATGGCTCCTTTTGCGTATTGAAGCCAACATAACCGAAGTTATTTTCTGAACGTGTCAACAGCTCTAAACCTTCATCAGCGTCTACACCAGCCGCATCATCTGGATTTAAGCCATCCATAATGTCAATCTCACCAGACTTTAATGCAATTAATCGTGCTGCATTATCAGGAATGACTTCGAAAATAACGCGATCCAGCTTCGGTAATCCATCCATTCGATAATCTTCAAATTTATCTAATACGATGGAGTCATCCTTGCTCCAACTGACAAATTTAAACGGTCCTGTACCTACCGGATTTTCATTAATCGCTGCCCCATGCTCCTCTAATGCGGCTGGAGAAGTAATCGCAAAATAGCTCATCCCCAGATTCTGTAAGAAAAATCCTAATGGTTGATTTAAAACAAATTCAATCTCATGATCATTGACCACATTAATTTCCTCAATCACATGCCCATCATCACCGGCAAATCCACCAAACATGGTTCCATACATCGAATAAACATAGCCGTCATCCGTAAATGCATATTCATGCTCTGGATCTGCCCAACGCTCAAAGTTAACTTTTACAGCTTCCGCATTAAAGTCTGTACCATCGTGGAAGGTAACTCCTTCTTCCAGGAAAAATGTGTAGGTTAAACCATCTTCGGAAACTTCCCAATCATGTGCTAAACCTGGCGTAAGATCAAAGGATTCTTTATCAAATTCTAATAAACCTTCTAATACTTGCTGTGTCACACGAGATGACTCCCCATCTGTGGTGCTTCCTGGATCAAGGCTTTCCGAATCACCACCACGAGCAAAAACTAACACCTGATCTCCAGCCGCTTCTGCATCAGTGGCTGGATCATCATCACTTGCTTCTTCATTTCCTGCATCACCGTCATTATCCGATGTATCCGTATTTGCACCACCATCTCCACTACATGCTGCAATGATCAAAAGAAATGCTAGTAGCAGAAACAAAAGTGCGCCGCCTTTTAATCTCATACCTATTCCCCCTCTTTGTTTAGTAGATATTGTAGTAAAGTGAAACTTCATTCGATGGGTGTTCCTTTCTACCCCATTGAATGTTAGATGAACAGAATCTGGAATTTACAGGCTGTTTATCCCCACCCTTCACGTTTTTAGTTTTCTCACGCTATGAAGTGGGGATATTACAGCCCGTTAATGCGTGATAGATTTTGCTGCTGTCCATCATAAAGGTGACAAGCAACAAAATGATTATCTTCAACAGGTATAAATGCCGGACGTACAGATTTACAAATATCCATCGCCATCGGACATCTCGTATGGAATGCACATCCTGCTGGTGGATCAGCTGGACTTGGGACGTCCCCTTTTAAAATAACCCGTTCTTTTTCTATATCAGGATCTGGGTCCGGAACTGCAGATAAGAGTGCTTGTGTATACGGATGCTTGGCATCATCATACAATTTGTCTTTACTTGTCAGTTCTACCATTCTTCCTAAATACATCACACCGACACGATCACTAATATGCTTTACTACACTTAAATCATGGGCGATAAAAATATACGTAAGATTAAATTCATCACGTAAAGCTTCCATTAGATTAAGAATTTGTGCTTGAACGGAAACATCCAACGCCGAGACAGGCTCATCGCAAATAATAAGTTTCGGATTATTCGCAAGTGCCCGTGCTATTCCAATTCGTTGCCGTTGCCCACCACTGAATTGATGCGGGTATCTTGATGCATGATAAGCACTTAAACCAACAACTTCAAGAAGCTCTTTTACACGGCTTGTCCGCTCCTTGGCATTTTTCACCCCATGAATCAATAACGGTTCACCGATTATCTTTTCTACGGTATGCCTTGGATTCAGAGATGCATACGGATCTTGAAAAATAATCTGCATATCTCGCCGTAACCTGCGCATTTCCTCTGCATTGATATGTGTAATATCCTGGTCTTCAAACTTTACTTCCCCAGCAGTTGGTTCGATTAAGCGAAGAATCGCTTTACCGGTTGTTGACTTTCCACAGCCCGATTCTCCAACAATGCCTAATATCTCCCCTTCAAAAACGGTGAAGCTAACATCGTCAACTGCCTTCACCTCACCAACCGTTCGACCAAGTACACCACCTTTAATCGGGAAATACTTCTTCAATCCATTAATCTCCAATAACGGCTTCTGTAATTGTTGACGCATCGTTTATCGACTCTCCTTCCTGTTTGTCATAAAGGAAGCAACGACTCCGCCTACCTTCACCTGTAACGTACAATTCAGGATTCTCCTTAAAGCAACGATCAAATGCAAACTCGCACCTAGGAGCAAAACGGCAGCCTACACGTCCTAGTTTTGGCTTTGGTACTGTTCCGGGAATGGAGTATAGCTTCTGCTCACGCTCATGAATTCTTGGTAAAGAACGGATTAGTCCTTGTGAATATGGGTGCTTTGAATCTTTTAGAATCTCACGTTTCGAACCTTCTTCAACAACTTGTCCAGCATACATCACTACGACTCGGTCACAAATATCTGCTACAACACCCAAATCATGCGTGATTAACAGTATGGCAGTATCTTTTTCCTCGTTTAACTTTCGCATTAAGTCTAATATTTGTGCTTGAATCGTTACATCGAGAGCTGTCGTTGGCTCATCTGCAATAAGAAGCTCTGGATCACAAGACATCGCCATGGCAATCATGACTCGTTGTCTCATTCCACCTGAAAGCTGATGGGGATAATCATCAATAATTGATTCAGCTCTTGGAATGCCGACTAGCTTTAACATAGAAATTGATTTTTCCCTTGCTTCTTTTTTACTTATTTTCTGATGAAATCGAAAGGCTTCTCTCATTTGATTTCCAATCGTAAACAGTGGATTTAGTGAGGTCATTGGTTCTTGAAATATCATGGATATTTCATTGCCTCGCAATTTCTTCATTCGTTTTTCGGAAGCAAATGCAAGGTTTTCTCCTTTATAATTAATTTCCCCACCCACTATTTTTCCAGGCGGGTTGGGAACAAGCTGCATAATGGATAATGATGTAACACTTTTTCCGCATCCTGATTCCCCTACAACCCCAACTACTTCCCCTTTATGTACATGTAAACTTACTTGATCAACTGCTGGTACTTCCCCGCTATCTGTGAAAAAGTGGGTGCTTAAGCTCTTTATCTCTAATACGGTATGAGACAATTGATACTCCCCTTTCAGCTCGACGTGGAATATATTTCTTTTATGTTTCTATAATATACTGAAAATTACCTAATATTGCAAGAAAAAAATAATATTTACTATTTATACTTTTTAAAACAAAATAAAAACATAATTATAATTCACATAAATTGTGAGTTGCTTTATACTAAATAGAATAAGTTCTCGTCTGGGAGTGTTAGATAGGTGATCGAAGTATATACAGATGGTGCAGCAAGTGGAAATCCTGGACTGAGTGGTGCGGGCATATATATCAAATCTGGCAAAAACGCTTACGAATATACCATTCCATTAGGATATCTATCAAATCACGAAGCTGAATTCTACGCAATTATTAAAGCGCTTGAGATTTGTCGGCAATCATTTCCGAATGAAATTATATCCTTTCGCTCTGATTCGAAGGTTGTCGTGGATGTAATCGAAAAAGATTTCACAAAGAATCAACTCTTTCTTCCTTTACTTGAATGCATTAGAGAAGAATCAAAGAATTTTCCGCACTTTTTTATCAAGTGGATTCCAGAAAAGAAAAATGGTCATGCAGATCGTTTGGCAAGAAAAGCGATCCATATGAATGATCAAGCTTAATTCAACTTTCTAATTAACTTACATTTCTTCATTTCGTAAAAAATAAATTCTTAACAGATACTAGTCTTAGCAAATTAGGGGGATACCGATGAATGATGTGTCGCTACGGGAACAAAGTATTGTACTCATTGGTTTTATGGGGGTAGGAAAAACTACAATTGGCAAAGCAGTTGCGAAGAAATTATATCGTGATTTTATCGATATTGATGAAGAAATTGAAAAGAAATATAATATGCCAACTTCAGAGATTTTTAATCTATATGGCGAGCGAATATTTCGGCAAACCGAAAAAGACATGATTATCGATTCCTGTAAACAAAAATTAAAAATTATCTCTGTCGGCGGTGGCGCATTCTTACAGGATGAAGTTCGTGAGGCATGCATGTCACATTGTATTATCTTTTTCTTAGATTTATCTTGGGATTCTTGGAAAGAACGTATTAGCCTGCTCATTGATAGCCGCCCTGTCCTGCAAGGGAAAAATATCGATCAAATCAAACAATTATTTTATAATAGACAACCGATTTATGAGGAACATCATTCAAGAGTCGTGACGGATAATTTACCAGTGGATGAAGTTGCAGATTACATTACAGAGTCCCTGAAAACCGCTTGGGATATCTATGAACCGAATTAAAAAACCAAAGGGCTAAAGAGAATAGTTAGATACCAAGCTAAAAACACAAAATAACCCTTCAAGGGTTATTTTGTGTTTCATCTTCATCCTAATAAGGTCGCAAACTAAGCAAGCCTCTCAGCAGCTTCCCGAATAGCCACCACTAAATCTTCACCATATTTTTCTTTTGAGTTTTTGCCTAGATAATCAGCAATATCCACATCGCCTAAATGAACCGCCCTAATGAAGGATCGAACTTTAATATCCTTAGGTTCAGTAAAAAGATTCTCCGTGATCATATATTCCAGTTCATCAGCAATTCTATTTAACTCAGTCATTTATTCGCCTACCTTCTAAAAACATTAAGGACTAATTCAGTAATTCAGTAAGCTATTTTTTCCAATACGATTACTCTTTATACTTTCTAATTTATTAAATAAATTAATTTTTTAAAGTTTCACGTTAAGTTCTAAATAACAAGCTGCCCCATCACTAAATTATTAATCTGTACCTACTGGATGCAGTCCAACTTCAATGAAATAGACACCAAACTGGACAGCATACGATCAATTTCGAAAAAACACAAGCCAAATGAATATTGTTCATGTGCATCCGAAGTGAAAGAAAGATACTATTAATTATCCTTAAGTATCGAGTAAACATATGTATCATGTGCAGTTCCATTTTGATACATATAATCCCTCAAAACACCTTCTTGCTGAAAACCAACCTTGCTTAACAAATTGTTAGATGCTTCGTTATGTACAAAAACAACAGCTCCTATACGAATAAGACCCAATTCATCAAACCCATATTGAATTACCTTGGATACTGCTTCGGAAGTAAAACCCTTTCTCCATTGTGTAGGATGTATTTCATAACCAATTTCAGCTCGTTTATGTTTAGGGGACCAAGCATTAAATCCAATGGTTCCAATTATTCCTCGATTACCTTTTATTTCGATTCCCCAGCGTATTCCCCTTTTCTCTTTGAAATTTTCAGCAAAAAAATCAACAAATGCCGCTGCTTGCGCTAAATTTTGCAATGTCTCTTGACCGTAATATCGAGTTACATTTTCATTAGAAAAACAAGCAAATAGGGCTTCTGCATCATCCTTGGAGATTTCTCTTAAACATAGTCTTTCAGTCTCTAATGTTGGAAACATCAATTTCTCTCCCCCTCTCGTTTTTACCTTTAACACAATGCATAATTATTAAAAGCCCGGCTTAATTTCTCTACACCCCTATACTAGTATAAAATTCCAAATTTAATTTTGAAATTTACCTGAATAGGTATAAATGATACTTCCCCATCTTCATGGTCAAAAATCAAATTACTGGACTCCTTCGTCTGCTAAAAAAACACTGACTCTTTTACATGTATAGAATCAGTGTTTCTTCGTTTTTAATTATTATTTACGCAGTATCTTCTCCATCGCTTTTCCTTTTGCTAATTCATCGATCAGCTTATCCAAATAGCGAATTTCCTGCATAAGCGGTTCTTCGATGTCTTCCACTCGGACACCGCAGATCACACCTTTAATCAAATTCCGGGAAGGATTCATATGAGGAGCTTCCGCAAAGAATGTCTCAATGTCTGTCTTTTTTTCCAGTTGTTCTTCTAACTCTTCCTGACTATAGCCTGTTAACCAATGTATGATTTCATCGACTTCTGATTTCGTACGTCCTTTTTTCTCAGCCTTGGTAATATAATGGGGATACACTCCTGAGAAACTCATTGTGTAAATCCGATGTTTGGTCATGATACATACTCCCTACTACTATTTTCTTTATTGTAGTACAAATAATAGTCGGGTTCAAATATGGAAAACATAAAAAAGTACCGTATATCCAAAACAGAAAATCGGTACTTTTTAACGTTATTCTAGCTTGTTATTCTTTATAAAAAAATATTTAATAAATCCCAACAGACGCTAATAAAATAGCCGCAACAATTGATATAATCGGGATAACAACAGCTACGACAAAAATGTCTTTGTAGCTATCTTTATGTGTCATGCCTGTAATCGTAAGCAAAGTCAATACAGCTCCATTGTGCGGCATGGCATCGAGTCCTCCAGATGATAAAGACGCAATTCGGTGAAAAGCCTCTGGATCAATACCTGTGCTTAACGCTAATTCATAATATCTTTCTCCCAATGCTTCTAGAGCAATTCCCATTCCTCCAGAAGCCGAACCTGTAGCACCAGCAAGTATATTAACAGCAACTGCTTCTGAAATAAGCGGATTTCCTTTAATCCCCATCAATAGTGCTGTAAGACGATCAAATCCTGGTACCGCCTGCACAACAGTACCAAATCCAACAGCTGCACTCGTGTTAATGATGGCGGTTACGGAACCAACTGCACCATTATTAATTGCTTTAACAAACCCTTTGAACTTGGTAATATTTAAAATCATCAACAGGATAATCCCAGACAATAGGGCAACTACAATATCCCACTCCAAAACATTCAACGTAACAACTACGGTTATTAATGGCAAAATCGATAATATAAAATGTGGGGTATCTCCCTCTACCTTCACAATCTTATTATCCTTTGGCTCTGTATAAAATTCCCCTTTTGCAGATAATTGTTTTTCTCTCCATCGCATATAGTAATAACCACCGACACCCATAATAATCGCAGCGACTATCCCCATAATTGGCGCTGCCATTGCGGTTGTACCAAAGTAAGGCGTTGGGATTAAGTTTTGAATTTGTGGTGTCCCAGGAATTGCTGTCATCGTAAATGTGAATGACCCTAATGCAACTGTGCCTGGTATTAGACGCCTGCTAATGTTTGCTTCACGGAACAGTGTTAGTGCAAGTGGATAAACAGCGAAAACAACGACAAACAAACTAACCCCACCATATGTTAAAACTGCACAGGATACAAGCACCCCTAGTATTGCTCGCTTAGTTCCGATAACTTTTGTTAATGCGATGGCGACCGACTTTGCCATCCCTGTGTCTTCCATCAGCTTTCCAAAAATTGCCCCAAGCATGAATACAGGGAACCATTGCTTTGCAAAGTTAACAAAGCCGCTCATATACGTATTTGTATATGCATCTAGCAAGTCCAGCCCACCAGTTAGTGCAACAACACCAGCAGCAATTGGCGCAATCCAAATGATTGACCACCCTAAATAAGCAAGTGCCATTAAGACAATAAGCCCTAAAATTATCCCAAACATGATACCCCTCCGTCTCTTTATTTATCTAACTTCAATAACCATTGCAATTCCCTGGCCGCCACCAATACAAAGTGAGGCAATACCATATCTCTGCCCTCTTCTTTTCAACTCTTTTACCACAGCGTAAAGCACTCTCGCACCACTTGCTCCAATCGGATGCCCTAATGCAATCGCTCCCCCGTTCACATTTACTTTCTCACGATCTAAACCTAAAGCTTTTTCGACAGCTAAATACTGGGCAGCAAATGCTTCATTTACTTCAATCAAATCGATATCTTCAAGTGTGAGCCCAGCCCTTTTTAAAGCTTGTTGAATCGCTGGAACTGGGCCGATTCCCATATATTCTGGCTCAACCCCAGCAATGCCGTAAGATACGATTCTTGCTAGCGGCTGCAATTGATGCTCTGTTACATAGTTTTCCCCCGCTACAATAACCGCTCCAGCTCCATCATTAATTCCACTCGCATTCCCACCAGTCACCGTTCCACCCTGTTTAAAGGACGGCTTTAAACCTGCAAGTTTCTCAACCGTTGTATCCTCTCGTATATGTTCATCTGTGTTTACGAAGGTTGTGCCATTTCGATGTTTTATTTCAACAGGCACAATTTCCTCATTAAGCTTTCCTTCGTTTCGTGCAGTCGCTGCACGCTTATGACTTAAATAAGCGAATTCATCTTGTTCCTCGCGCGTAATACCATACTTTTCTGCTAGATTTTCTGCCGTCATCCCCATTCCCGAACCGATATATTCATCTGTCAAGGCTGCCCAGAGCATGTCATCCACTTGTGGTGTCTTCAATTTCGTACCAAATCTGCTCCCTCTTAATGCATAAGGAGATAGACTCATATTTTCAATCCCTCCAGCTAGTGCCACTTCTGCCTCACCTAGCATAATCGATTGGGTTGCTGAAATAACTGACTGCAATCCTGAACCACATAAACGATTTACTGTTAGTGCGGGACTGGATATTGGAATACCAGTTTGCAGTGCAATATGCCTTGATAAATAGGGCGCGTTTTTTCCGGAATGGATGACATTCCCTAACACAGTCAAATTAATATCTTCTGCAGGGATGCCACTTCGGCGAATTGCTTCCTTACTAGCGATAACTCCTAGTTCCGTTGGATCTATCCCCTTCAAGCTCCCTCCAAATGTACCAAATGGTGTTCTTGCCCCCTCAACGATATAAACATTTGTCATTTTCCCACTCTCCTATTTTGTTATTACTGTGCCGTGTACCCGCCATCTAATACAATGGCTTGACCTGTAACCCCTTTGGCCTTATCACTTGATAAGAACAACGCATAATCCGCTATTTCCTGCACAGCTAACAAGCGTTTCTGTGGTACCAATGGATAAAGCACCTCTTCTAATACTTTTTCAACCGGGATATTACGATTTTTCGCTAAGTCCTCAAACTGTCCTCGAACAAGCGGCGTATCCACATAACCTGGGCACATAGCATTCACTGTAACTCCATTGGCAGCTCCTTCTAATGCCGCTACCTTCGTTAAACCTATAAGCCCGTGCTTAGCACTGTTATATGCTGCCTTGCCCGCAAAGCCAATTAGTCCGTTAATCGAAGCCATATTAATAATCCGTCCAAATCCTTGTTCTTTCATTAACGGAAAAACATGTTTCGTTGCCATAAATGGCGCAACTAGCATTACCTTCGTCATGAATTCAAACTTTTCAGTCGGGAAATCTTCAATGGATGCAACATGCTGTAAGCCAGCATTATTAATTAGCACATCCAATCTTCCATATTTTTCTACCGTCTCATCTAAAGCTTGTTGTAGTTCTTTTTCGTTCGTAACATCACATTTCAATCCAATACAATCATAACCATCTTTTCTTAAGTTTTCGGAAACCGCCTGAACCTTTTCAGTGTTAATGTCTGACAAAGCAACCTTGGCACCGTTTTTGGCAAACTCCTTACCCATCTCATATCCGATTCCACTTGCTGCTCCAGTTATAAATACCACTTTGTTGTCTACCATGAATAAATCCTCCTTTTTTAATACGTTCCTATTCGTAAATGCTCACTAATTTTTAGCTCTGCCTCTGTCGATTCCACAATTTCTTCAACTGTCCAGCCTTCTGCTATTTCTATAAGTACAAGACCACTTTCCTCAACATCCATAACCGCACGGTCTGTAATTACTCGGTTTACAACCTGCTTCCCAGTTAGTGGTAAGCTGCATTTCTTTAAAATTTTTGATGTCCCATGCTTATTGACATGATCCATAATAATAACGATTTTTTTTGCTCCGTGCACGATATCCATCGCACCCCCCATACCTTTAATCATTTTTCCTGGAATCATCCAATTTGCTAAATCACCTGTTTCAGATACTTCCATTCCACCGAGAATAGCCAAATCCAAATGTGCTCCACGAATCATCGCAAACGATTCCGCATTACTGAAATAAGAAGCCCCCTCTTGAGCAGTTACCGTTTCTTTACCAGCGTTAATTAAATCAGGATCAACTTCTTCTTTTAGTGGTGATTTCCCTATTCCAAGCAATCCATTTTCTGACTGAAGGACTACCTGTTTTCCACCCTGAATATAATTGGCAACCATTGTTGGCATCCCAATCCCTAGATTAACGTAGGAACCGCTTACAATTTCCCTTTCAGCTCTTCTTGCTATTCGCTCGCGCACCAATGCCTTATCCAATTGGTTTAACATCCGCCATTACCTCCTAAAATTGTGCTATGCTTCTTGTCTTATGGTTAATCGTTCAATTCGCTTCTCTTGTGCCCCTTCAATTAGAGCTTGTACATAGATTCCTGGTGTATGAACATGATCAGGATCAATTGTTCCGGGTTCAACTAATTGTTCTACTTCTGCAATTGTTACTTTTCCTGCCGCTGCCATCATCGGATTAAAATTTCGTGCCGTTTTGTTATAAACCAAGTTCCCCGCATGATCACCAACAGCAGCTCGAATCAAACTGAAATCTGCCTTTAAAGCTGTTTGCAGCAAATATTCTTTGTTATTAAATACACGTACTTCTTCTCCTTCTGCAATCAGAGTTCCCACTCCAGCAGGCGTATAGAATGCTGGGATTCCTGCTCCACCCGCACGAATTCTTTCTGCAAGTGTACCTTGTGGTGTCAACTCTACCTCCAGCTCACCTGCTAATACTTGTCTCTCAAATTCTTTATTTTCGCCAACATAGGAGCCAATCATCTTATCAATTTGTTTATTTTTTAGTAGTAAACCGAGGCCCCAATCATCCACCCCACAATTATTCGAGATCACGGTTAAATGCTTTACCTGTGAATCAACAAGAGCTAGAATAAGATTTTCAGGAATTCCAACAAGTCCAAAACCCCCAACCATAATCGTTGAACCATCTTGAATCTCTGCTACTGCTTCTGCAAAGGATGTATAAATTGTTTTCATCTATGCTACTCCCCTTTCCTTCCTTTACTTGCAAAAATCGTGCCAATAAAGATATCTCAAAAAATAGAAAGCTAGCAGTATAATTGAAGTCAACTAAAAACCTTCCTTCCAGTTTCGTGGAAAGAAGGTTCTTCATTATCATTTTTACGAATGTAAGCCCTTTCTTTCCGTGCTTTTCATACTTTCCAAAATTGCGGAATAGATTCCGTATTTGTGGAATTTTATAATTGATGTTTTTTCATTTTTTCATAAAAACTAGATTTTCCGACACCTAGTAAGCTAGCCGCTCTTAATTTATCTCCACCTGCCCTTTCAATCGCATTTTCGATTGCTTGCCTCTCTGCCCTAGCTAAAACTTCTTTTAAATTCATACTTTGCTTCGTTGTATAATGATTTGACTGCATTTGATCTGGCAAATCTTCTAGTTTAATAATTTCCGTGTTTGTAAGATGTACAGCGGATTCAATTACATTTTCCAGCTCTCTGACATTGCCCGGCCATTCATGATGCATGAAAAAATCCATTACTGCCGCTTCAAAGCTGATCACTCGTTTACCTGTACGTTTTGTAATTTTAGCTAGTAAAAATTTTGCAAGCACCCGAATATCCTCTACCCGTTCGCGTAGAGGAGGAATTTTTATCGGAATGACATTGATCCGGTAATAAAGATCCTCCCTGAAACGATTTTCCTTAATTAATGTTTCTAATGATTGGTTCGTTGCTGCAATAATTCGCACATCAATTTTTTGTGTTTTTTCCGAGCCGATTGCTTCAACTTCTCCCTCCTGTAGAACACGGAGAATTTTCACTTGGGCATCTAATGGCATATCCCCAATCTCATCCAAAAAAAGTGTGCCACCATCTGCCAATTGGAATTTCCCTAGCTTGCCTCCTTTTTTGGCACCTGTAAACGCACCGCCTTCATAACCAAACAATTCGGACTCAAGCAAATCTACTGGAATTGCTGCACAATTTACTTTTACAAACGGCTTCATACTTCGTTCGCTTAATTGATGAATACTATGAGCAAACAATTCTTTTCCTGTACCACTTTCTCCCATTAATAAAATAGAAACATCTCCAGAGGAAATCTTCATAACTTTTTCTTTAATTTTATTTATTTGTATGGAACTGCCAACAATATCTTGCAGGGAGTAAGTTGCTCCATTTTGATTGCCTAACTTCTTTTTATATTGTTCAATCTCCAATAATAGATCCTTAATATGCGAATTCATTTTCATCCATTCTTTTGTATCCCGATATAGTACCGTACCGACTGCACCGACTATTTTCCCTTTTGAACAAAGCGGAACTCGATTAGCAATCATATGATTCCCTCTAATGAATTGAATATCTGCAATTTCCTCCTTACCTGTTTGAGCGACAATATGCATTCTTGTATTTTCAATGACATCTTGTACATGTTTGCCGATAGCATCCTCTAATTTAACACCTATAAACTTACAATAATTATCATTAAGATACGTAACTAAACCTTGACCATCTACAACAACAAAGCAAAAATTCGACTTTTCGAAAATAGTTTCAATGATTTCTTCTTTATATTCATTATTTAACAGCATATTCTCTCTCCCAACACTAAACATTTGCTAATCAGTTATTGTTTTTAATTCGTTATATGCTTTCTATTATATACATACAAAAACAGAAGCACACTAATTTACATGCGCTTTCATAATGTCTTAGTCAATTAACTTTCATTCACTTGAATACCAAACATTTTAAATGCTGGCCCCCAATAAGTATATCCGTATCACATGTTATAAGCGTGAAATCTTTTCCATCATTAAATTTTTAAAATAACATATATTCTAATGTACTTCCTTTATAAAAATAGGAGGGGTTGGATGAAAAATGACTCTAATACCGACAGCCAGGATACATCCTTAGATAATAGTCTTCAACTCGCATTAATTGCTTCAGCACTTACTACGTTAGCTGATTTAATTGCCACCTTTGCAGCATTAGAAGCTATTGATGAAGCACGTATCCAAAATGAAGCAGATAAACAAGCTCAAGAATCATTAGAAGCAAGGTTTAAAACCATAGAGGATCAACTTAAAAATCTGGAAGGCGAAATACAAAGCTTAAAATCAGGCAGCTAACTATACCTATTAACCTATGAAAACAATCGTGCTTCTATTTCGAATCCATCCTCCTAGTGATTATATAGTACGAAAAACAAGGATAAATAAACCCCCATAACAGCATGAGGGCTTATTCCTTCTAAATGTTTCCTTCTAGAAATGTCGCTTACAACAATGACAGAATTTCTTCTTACATTTATGACAATCTGTCTGAAAATCACCAATGTAGTTATTTTTTGGATAACCATAATAATGGTGCTCTTCCTTCTTGTTGAACCAGTGTTGTTGACACCAATCTTCGTGCTTCCTTTTACATGGATCTTTCTTGTGGAAGTAATCGTATTGACACCAATCTTCGTGCTTCTTTTTACATGGATCGTAACAATACATAATTTATCTCTCCTTTCTCTTTCAATATACGCACTTAAGAAAAAAGGGATTAGACAAATCTAATAGTATATAACACATTTTTAGTTTTACAGTATCCATCATCAATAGATCTATTTGTTCAGGCATCAGAAACTCTATAGCACAAGGAAATTGGACTACTTTTTGATCATGTTCGTAAAAAGAAAAAAGGCAAAGGAATGAGAACCACTCAAACCTTTGCCTTCATTGACTTATATAGCGCGCCCAGAGGGATTCGAACCCCCGACAAACCTGGTACCGGAAACCAAGCGAACGTATTTCGGTAAGTTCCGACTGTGATACTGCGTACTATTGCGAATGCGTTGTCTATCTAATTGTATGGTTATGTCTATTAGTTGTTTGCGGATTCGTTAGCAAAAAAATTTGCAAGGTATTTAGAATAAAACCATTAATGCGCCATAAATAGAGACTGATACAACATTCAACCTAGCATAATTTAAACCGCATTTATTGCGGTTTTTTGTTTACATAAAAAATAACCCCTAAATGGAGTTACTCAAAATACTATGGCTTTCTATAACTAAAGCACCAGTTTGTTGAATAAAAAATTATTCAACTTCAATAACAAAATTATAAAAAGCATCGCCATTAGATACGTTTTCTTCCTGTTCATCCATCCACCATACGCCATAAGAATAGTAATAAATTCCTTCATGTAAAGGGGCTGTGAAACTATTATCTTTAACAATTACTTCAACTTCATCACTTTCACTTATCTGTAATACGTGGAACTCGTTTGGTTTCGGTTCATAGTTCATCACAAAATTTATTTTTTTTCCAGATTTTACTTTGATTGGTTCTCTCCCTTTCAAAAGTTCTTTTGGTCCAGCCGTATCGACACATATTGATTGACCATTTCCATCCCAGCAATAAGAACCCAATGTCGTTTCATATGATTTATTCCCTACTTCAACCACAGCTTCTGGAGGCTCTTCCCCTGTAATTCCATTATTCATATCTGAACAACCAAAAAGTGTAAACCCAACAATTAACCACGATGCAACTAACCATTTTTTCATTGGTTTTCCTCCACTTCTTTGTAAACACTCTAATTCATATTCAATTCTTCTGCTCTTTATTTTATAATTCCATAAAACGTGCTTTTCCTTCTTTTTGCATAGCACCCTTTACTTTAGTGAATTATTCCTATTTTTCTTCAAAGAATGTATGATTCCGTATAAATGAAAAGCAGTAATTACAATCACTGTGATCCAAATTATTGGACCACCTACAATATTGTCACTAAACAATATAAAAAATACAACTATCCAAAACCCAACCAATGATATTATTCTATTTACTACCTCAGATTTAAACATTGTATTTCTTCCCCTTTGTTAAATAATTCGATCCCTTAGCACAACAAGCGATAGGAGTTACAACTCCTTCTTTCGTTAAAGCACCAGATAGTTGATAAAGGATGAATCATTTCCCTTCTTTTAGCAATACACCTAATAGTGCAATCAGCCTCCTATTAGGTGTATTTCAGCAACGTATAAATAAAATTAATAGCCATCACTCACGCTTTTATAATATAGAACACAGGAAAGTTACTACTTATCTTTTTTATCTAGTCTAAATAATATAAATAAAAAAGATAAGACAAATATTAATGAAAACCATATTACTCGTGAGGTTGTAATCACTTCACCAAATTGTTCACCGTTGAAGTAATAGTATAAAAAATTTGCTGTGGTACTTCCACCAACTGTAATCATTGAAACTAGAACCGCAGAAACAATTGAGATAAATATCTTTTTAACAGTTATATTAATCACTACCTCTCATATAGCGTAATGACGCTTTGACATATAGCTTAATTACGAAATACTATGAGATAAGTTTCAATTTTTCTTCTTCAACTAAACTGACCCGTTACTTTATCAAGAGAAGCTAATCAAAATATTTATTTACTATGTAACCAAACTAACCTCTATCCAGTACATATTCTTTTACTAAATGAAAATACCTAACGTGGGCAACCGTATAAAAATCACTTATGATTACTGCCTCATTAAATTTAATGATTTGTTGACAACCTCCACAGTGAAGCTTACCAATTACAGTCATGCTATCCCTCCTGATTAATTTGATTCGACAAAAATATTAATTATCCTTTTTTAAAAATTAGCCCCCCTCTTTGCAACTCATTACGATTGTTACTGTGAGGAGTTTTTTAAAATGGAAAAAATAATGGAAGGTCATTTAGTTGGATTTTGGTCTGTGAATGATCTATGGAGAGATGATGATTATGATTTTACAGATGCTGGTATGAAGTTGCGGTTTAAGGATGAGTTAAGTGTTGCAGAGTGTGATCTGATTTGCGAAGAGAACTCTGGCCATGTTGTGGTTAAAAAGAAAAAGCCCTCGTAATGAGGGTTTCTGTAAAATTAGGTTACTTATTCTCTCTAATAACAGAAAGAAAATTGTCATTTACTAAGTATCGCAATATAGTCTTTCTCCTATGGAATGCTGAATCTATAAGTTGTATATGGGAATGTGCCATTACTTTAAAAAGCTCATCAATTAACTTAATGCTTTGTTGCAGCATTATATTCATCTTCGGCATTTTATTTTTTTCGCCGAAACAATCTTCGAAACTTTGAGCTAACGGCATTCTGGCAGTTATGTTACCATGTACAAAGTCACAAGCCTTTGAGTATTCACTTTCGATAACATTAAAATTAACGTTGGAAATATTTTTAGCATGAATAAACTGTTTTGTTAAATCAATTAACTCCTGTGTACTAATTGTGTTAGAAGAGTTATATCCATTAATAAATCTCAATGAATTTTCTATAATTGATCGAACATTTAAATAGTAGTAACGTATATTTTTGTTTATTAGGCATTCTATTAAATAAATGTAGTCTGATAAAAGGGCTTGAATTAAATAATTTGAAGTAGACTCCCTTAATAAATATTTTAAAAATACTATTCTTTAATAAAAAAGTTAATAGAGTTTTGTTCATTTTCACTAAGATTACTAAAGTATTTCCTATTAAAGCTTAATATTTCAGCTTTAACAGACTTTAACTCATTATATGTTGGGTCATTAATCATTTAGTATACCTTTTGTGGATAATCTGCTCATTTATATTATTTTCTACCATATCATTTCACCCTCTTCATCTCTTCATCTAACACTTTCGACGAAAAAGGACTATTTTCCTACTTTTTTTACAAAATAATATAAAATTCACCAATATTACCCATTTATCGTGGAAAAGAGTTTGATAATAAGATTATTTCAAAAGCACTTGAAACATTCGGCATCCAAAGATCACTGAGCATGAAAGGATGTCCTTATGATAACGCCGTGGCTGAAGCGATGTTTAAGGTGTTTAAAACAGAATTCGCTAACGGTGCTCATTTCTCTTCTCTTTAACAGCTCACACTTTAACTGGATGATTATGTTCACTGGTTTAACAACATACGAATTCACGGAACACTAGGCTATTTAACACCAGTGGAATTCAAGCAACAGACTTTATAATTTTTGTCCAGTTTAGTGTTGACATACCAGTTAAGTAAAAGCTAACGCTTGGGATGAGTACTCCTCTCACTCCTTTCATAATGTGTATCAAGTCCTTTTAATACATCCCATCTTCTGTCCATTCTTTCGTATGGGCCTGCTTTATCTCCATTTAAACATCTATCCATTACATCACTGGTCATCTGTTTTAGTTGCTCTGGCGTATATTCACTTACCTCATTCTTATCTCTGCTTTTAACAATGTATTTAGTTTCATCCAGCTGTCTGATATCAATATGGTGTACAGCGTACATATCTCTCTTCAAATTATTAAAATCCTCATACAACCTATCGATAACCGCGTCAGTTACATCTAAATAAACCATTCCCATTTTGAAATCATTAAACAGCTTTTGGTCGTACTTAAAAACTTTAATTGCTAATGACGTAGCAATAAATTGATTCACAGTATCCAAAATAATCACCTCAACATAAGATTATTAATCAAATTCTAAATGAATTTTAATAGTTTATCAATAAAAGCCGAATATTTGTTCTGATTTTGTGTTAAAATAAAAATAATCATTTTTTATAGAGGTGTTAATATGATAAATAATCGCGGAACTAAACAATGGACAGCCTCATGATGCCTTAACATATCGAGATGCTAAAACAGGTACAAAAGGAACTTGAATATAAAGAAAAACCTATCCTTGATGACAGAAAATTGAAGAGAATGCAATGAAACTGCAACTGGCTATACATGGTAATTTGACTGTAGAGGTTAAATATTTTAAGGGTCATGATTTTCATGAGGTAAGAGGGAAGTTATTGAGTGTAAATAATGATAGATTGATGTTTGATAATGAGGATCGTACGAGGGTTAGGTTTAGCGATGTGATGATGTGTTTGTAGAATAGTTTTAAAAGAACTTGGACTCGTATCGAACTATACAGTAGTTCATTAAACGACCAATCCGACGACGCGATACGTGTTTTGCCTTTGGTAATTTACTCAGTTCTTTCTTGATTTTTCGCGTGCCATAATTGCTTCGGCTTTCATTGAAAATCCTGGCAATCTCTTTGGAAATCTCTTTATCTTCCGTTTTAAGCACATGTTTGCCATACAAATTGGCATGATAGTAATACGTACTTTTTGGAATATGGAGGACGTCACACATTGCTGATACTGAATATTTGTGAGCATTATTTCGGATCACATCTATTTTCGTCCCATGATCAGCGCTGCTTGCTTTAAAATATCATTCTCCATCATTAAACGTTGATTTTCCTTACGCAGTCGAGCCAGTTCATTTTCCTCTTCAGAACGGTTATCTTTGGCGGCGAATGAACCTGTTTCCTTATGATTTTTAATCCAACGATCTAAAGCAGAAGGCGTAATATCATATTCCCTAGCAATGTCTGCACGAGATTTGCCATTTTCATAAAGCTTCACTAATTGCAGTTTAAATTCGGGTGTAAAAGTTCGACGTTGACGTGTCATAATAGATGCTCCCTTTAATTAATAGTCTAAGTTTACAAGCCCTTATTTTATCTGTCCAATTTAGTGTAGCCTATCCACTGAAGAATATTTTTATTCCAAAATTAAAGGACCTGTTCAAACCAACAAGTCCTTTAATTATAATTAGTTTTCCTTTGAAGAATAATGTAGAGGTGGAGGGATGAGCCAACCCTTTTCTTTAGTCAACTTTAATAATTTACCTCCAAATGCAACTTTACTCATATGAAATTGTCCAAACATCATTGCAATATCCTCACGAATAGATTGCCCTATTATTTGACTACAAGTAACTAAACTCGATGCTGTTATTGCAGATACTGAGGCTGCTACATCTGCATCCTGAAATCGTGCACCCGTAGGAATATCATTAAGCTCTACATGCGGTGGCTCAGGAGCTGCAGGTGGTAGAGCAACACCGTTTTGTTTTAATACTTCTTCAACTTGTTTTACCTCTTGTTGACATCCTTCTACAGACTCTTTAATTAATTTCTTTAAATCCTCATCTCCTACATGGTTTAAAAAAATTCGCTGGTCAAGTATCATTTTATTACCTGCTAAAACAAAGTTCCATAAACTAAATACTTCTCCGTAATGCATTGGCTCGTCTTGTGGATTTCCACTTAATATGCCCATTGATATCCTCCTTAGTAAATTCACTTATGTGCCACCTTTCTTTTACGCACACTAATTCTGTTGTATTATGTGTAATTTTTACAAAATAATACTGAATAAGGAGACTATAGCAAACGCCGCATGAAGAAAAACATAGTATAAATTAAATTTTACAGTAAATAATACTTAACGCGAAGGCTTTAAAGCCGTCCTAACCCTTAAATGCCCCCACAATCGTGAGGGCTTTTTTCTTATAAAAGTTCTTATTAGTAATATCTGTTACAACAATGACAGAATTTCTTCTTACAATTATTAAAGTGGTGGTGGCAATGACACCAATCATCGTGCTTCTTTTTACATGGATCAAAACAGTCATGCTTCTTTTTACATGGATCAAAAAAGTCATGCTTCTCTTTACATGGATCAAAAAAGTCATGCTTCTTTTTACATGGATCAAAACAGACATACTTCTTTTTACATGGATCAAAACAGACATACTTCTTTTTACATGGATCAAAAAAGCTCATAACTTCCACCTCCTTCATTATAAATTATGCAACTAAGAATTAAAGGGGGTGGACAAAGTTAATAGTAGAAAACACATTTTTACAATTACAAGAAATACTATTTTTTGTTAGAAAAATAATAGACTAATTTACTTAACTCTTAGTCTCTGACCTGGCTGGATTACGTCACTAGTCAGCCCATTCAAACTCTTTATGGCATTAACAGTAGTATTATACTGCTGTGCAATACCCCACAACGTCTCACCAGACTTCACAGTATGGTAAACTGCTCCGCCACCACTGACAATTAAAACTTGTCCAGGGTAAATATCGTCACCAGTTAATCCAT
Organism: Oceanobacillus profundus; assembly: GCF_003515705.1. Taxonomy (GTDB): domain Bacteria; phylum Bacillota; class Bacilli; order Bacillales; family Amphibacillaceae; genus Oceanobacillus; species Oceanobacillus profundus. The sequence continues at coordinate 60,768 of NZ_QWEH01000009.1, read as the reverse complement.
TTAGATTTTTAAGCTGCTGCACAGTTAATCCATATGCTTGAGCAATGCTCCATAGCGTGTCACCAGATTTAACGGTGTACGTATTGCCTCCACCGCCAGATTTTCGACTTAGACCTAGTGCTTGCGCTATACCATTCGCGTGTCCTAAAGCAATGCGATCTAAATATGCATTAGATTTAAGTTTATTTGCGTCGGCCACAGTATCAATAAATCCATTTTCCGTTAGTACGGCTGGCATGTTCGATTCACGTAAAACATGGAAGTTAGCACGTTTTTTACCGCGATTTCTAAAATCGACTTGCTTCATAATTTCAGCGTGTAATTTATCACGATATGTCACTGTATTACTGGATACACTACCATTATAAATAAAGTCCTCGTATCCAGTACCGCCCCCAGCGTTAATATGAATTGATACGAAATAGTCAGCACCCCAACTGTTAGCACCGTTAGTACGTTGGGCGAGGCTTCTGGTGACATCAGTAGTACGACTCATACGAATTGTATGACCTTCAAAATCTCTATTAAGAATGTCCCGAGTTTTCAATGCAAGAGTTAATGTTACGTTTTTCTCTTGCAACCCATTACCAATTGCACCTGGATCTGTTCCACCATGACCTGGATCTAAATAAATTTTTGACATAATAAATTCCTCCTAATATTTTTGTATTAAAAAAGTGGCTTGCTCAGACCGTTTAACATTGCACGAGATTGCTGAAACATACTGTATACCTAAAGAAGTCAGTCATTTAAAATAATTTTAATATCACTATGGGTAAAATGATTCAAGAACTGACATTCGTTTATATATTAAAGAAAGGTGATGAAGAATTAAATTGAAAAAATATCTATTTTTTGCATTTATAACTTTAATATTATTCTTGGCAGCATGTAATGAAAGTGATACCCCAACTGTTGAAGAAACAGAAGGTAATAGAAGTTCAGCTGAAAAACAAGCCGAATGGAAGGAAGAACAAGACAGCGAACAGGAACCACAAGAAATAGAGGATGGCTTCTGGGAATTTGAAACTAATGTCGGTAAATTTTATATGCTTGGTATGTACCTGAATGATGAGATTAATGAAGAAACCGGTATGTACGAAGTAGACTTCGACGGTTTTAGGGTTGATCTTGCTATTGCACTAGTAGATATCGATGTGAATGAAGAATATCAATATATGTATGATGAGCAAGAAAGCATCCGAGCCATTCAGATAACAACAGATGTTGAGAATACTAATGACTTCGATGTTAGTTACAACGGTAATATAATAGTGATTACTAGTGATGGTGAACAATTAAATAGTGATTCCGGTATCCTATCCGAAAATCCAGTTGTTCAAAAGTATTACGGAAAAGTAAAAGAGACAGGAGCGTTCACCATCGTAATGGAGGAAGACGAGTCTGTACCTGAAAGCATCGAATTAATTATGGACGGACCTTATAAGGTAGAAGACGGCGCTGTTGATCCTATTAATGGAGCAATGGGAGAAGAACAACGTTTAGAATTTGAATTTATATCTAAAGAAGGACTGGAAGAATAAAACTTAAAATTGATGGTGTACAAACTTATGTACACCATCTCTTACAAAATAAAACAGAACAGAACATACATTCCATAAAGCCATCATGTGGAATCATTTATGGATGAAATTAACGACAAGAAACTTTCGCAACGAAGCAAGAAGCATATCTATAGGATATTATCTAGCGCCCTTTCAAAAGGAAAGCGATACGGTATTAAAGAAGATATTATGGAGGACATTGAAGCACCAAAAGTCGGTAAGCAAGAAATTGAATATTGGACAAATCATGAAGTTGAATTATTTATGCAGAATTTAAATAGTAAGAATCACGCATTACCCATACTCTTATCATTAGCAACAGGTATGCGCCGTGGTGAGGTTCTTGGTCTAAGATGGTCTAAAATCGACTTTGATAATAAAGTAATATCTGTAACCCATCAGTTGAAAAAGGATAATGAAGGAATTTGGGAACTATCACCCCAATTAAAAACATCATCTAGCTACCGCACAATGGACATTGATGACGAGACAATAAAGATACTCGAAACCATAAACGACAACAGGATAAAGATAAATTGAAATGTGGTCCAGATTATGAGGAAATGGACTTGGTATGTGCTACGTCAACCGGAGGTTTTATTAAACCAACATATCTTAGGACTGTTTTTAATCGTATCATCGAAAGAAGTAAAATTAAAAAAATTAGCTTTCACGGATTAAGACACACGCATGCTACCCTTTTATTGCAAGCTGGGGTGCATCCAAAAGTAGTGCAGGAAAGATTAGGACACAGATCCATACAGACAACATTGGATATTTATTCACATATCATTCCTGGCATACAAGAAATTGCAGCAACAAGTATCCAACGATCACTTTATGGAAAGAAAGAAAAGAAACCAGAAAATGTTGTTTCAATGACTAAAAAATAGAGATGAAAATATATTTCGAGACTCGAAGGTTTGCAATTGGTTTGCAAAAGGTATTTTTAAAAGAAAAAAGACAAGGGAAGAATATCACTCTAACCCTTGTCATCATTGACTTTACCAAGCGCGCCCAGAGGGATTCGAACCCCCGACAAACCTGGTACCGGAAACCAGTGCTCTATCCAACTGAGCTATGGGCGCATAGATTTTATAAATTTGACACATATTCTATTATAACCGGATTTTGATAGGGAAACAAGCCTTTTTTACAAATGAATGCTTACAAAGATACTTTCTACCTTGATTAAATAGAAAGCAAGTTATCGAAAATCGATAACCCGCTTTCAGGATAACCTTATTCTAACCCTTTAGTCCATTCAGCTACTTTATCTGGATTTGCTTCCACCCATTCAGCTGCTGCATCTTCTGGACTTGTACCTTCCTGAATTGCTACCATTACTTCTTCCATATCTTCTAATTCCCAGTAGAAATTATCGAGAACTTGATAGGCTTCCGGAAGATCTTCTTCTAACCCTTCACGTACCATTGTTTTCAAAACTTCCGCTTCTCCAAATGTACCTTCAGGGTCTTCTAAATATTTTAAATCATACGTTTGGAATTTCCAGTGCGGGGACCAGCCCGTAACAATAATCTCTTCTTCATTATTGTAAGCCTCACCTAAAGCCGTTGCCATCGCACCACCAGAAGAAGTTTGGACTTCCCAGCCATCAAGATTATCATAGTCTTCTACTGCTTGCTCTGCAGCAGCAACAACTCCAGCACCAGCATCGATACCTGTAATTGTCATACCTGCTTCATCTGTTAAATCTGCAATGGAATCAACATCCATATAAGATGGCACAACTAAACCAATTGCCGCTCCTTCAAGGTTTTCACCAAGATCAACAACTTGGTCGCCATACGTCTCAAATTGAGCAGAATGAGTACCTGGCATCCATGCTGAAACCATTCCATCTGCTTCACCGCTTGCAACAGCTTCCCACATTACTGCATTATCAAGTGGGGTTAAGCTAACGTCATATCCTAAATCCTCTAACACTTTACCAACAACATGCGTAGAAGCTATTTCTGTATCCCACTCTACGTATGCTAACTCAATCGCGTCCCCATCAACAATAGCATCCTCCGAACCATTACCAGACTCATCAGATCCACCACATGCAGCAAGTAACGCTAATAAAAGTACAGCAACTAGACTTAATAATTTCTTGTTACGTTTTAACATCGCTATTGATCTCCCCTTTTTTAAAATTTATATATGGAAACTTTTCACATTGAAAAGATGCCAACATGTATTAATCTTTTTTCTTATTCATATTTTGTGTAATTCGATCAATAATAATCGCTAAAATTACAATACCGATACCAGCAACAAATCCCGGTCCGACTTGCGCACGTTGTAAGGAGGAAAGAACCTCTCTTCCTAATCCTGGTGCTCCAATCATCGATGCAATAACAACCATCGATAAAGCAAGCATAACAGTCTGGTTAATCCCTGCCATAATTGTCGCTTTTGCCATAGGCAGTTCCACTTTAAACAATTTTTGCGCTCCAGTACTGCCAAATGCATCCGCAGCTTCCACTAAATCTTTCGAAACTTGACGAATACCTAGGTTTGTAAATCTCACCGTAGGAGGAGTTGCAAATATTAAAGATGCAAACACACCTGGTACCATTCCAATACCGAAAAATGCAACGGCTGGAATTAAATAAACAAATGCTGGCATAGTTTGCATGAAATCTAATATCGGTGTAAAAATTGCATTTGCCGTTTTACTTTTTGACATAAGAATACCGATTGGGACACCGATAATAACAGATAAAATACTAGCCAATAACACAAGTGTCACAGTGTTCATCAGGTTATCCCAATGTCCTTGATTATAAATCAACCAAAGACCAACAATAGAGAAGACAGCTAACCCAAACTTCTTACCAGAAATAAAGAATGCTAGAATAGCAATTACGATAATAAATATTATCGGCGGAATATTCATTAGCACGTCTTCTGACATGAATTCCATAAAGGTTCCAAAATGTTCCTTGATTGGATTAAATAAAAATGAAAATTTATCCGTTATAAAGTCCGTTACGGCAGTTGCTGCATCTGATAACGGTATTTCTGGTATAAAATCTAATGCATTATTAAGCATTTAAGTTCACCTCACTATCGCTTGCTAGTGCGGCTATTACAGCTCCGCGCACAATGATTCCTTCTAACTTCTCATCTTTCATGACTGCTACTGGTGTTTGAGAGTCATAAATGATATTGAAGATATCCTGCATCGCTGTGTCACGATTTACTTTCGGTATATCTGTTCGAATTATTTCTTTTAAATCCTTAATATCTTTTTTGCGGGCTTCTGAAGCATCTTCAGCTGTAACATAACCTTTTAAATTCCGTTTGCTGTCGATGACTAAAATACTTGATATTCCTTCTTCACGCATCCGCTCTAGTGCAACTCTAGGACCATGCTTTTCAATATTTACTGTTTCAGGACGCTTCATAATATGCTGTGCAGTCAAGATTTTAGAGATATCTACGTCTTCAACGAATTTTTCAACATAATCGTTAGCAGGGCTTACTAGTATTTCTTCAGGTGTACCAATCTGAACGATAACACCATCCTTCATTAAAGCAATCCGATCGCCAAGACGAAGCGCTTCATCTAGATCATGGGTAATAAAAATAATTGTCTTTTGCATCGTAGACTGTAAATCTATCAATTCATCCTGCATTTCTTTACGAATAAGTGGATCCAATGCAGAGAATGCTTCATCCATTAACAATACCTTCGGATCGTTAGCAAGTGCCCTTGCAAGACCAACCCGCTGCTGCATTCCGCCTGATAATTGACTAGGCTTTTGATGGATATAGTCTCCCAATCCAACCAATTCCAAAGCTTTTTTTGCTCTTTCTTCCCTTTCTTCTTTCGGCACATTTTGAATTTCAAGCCCATACTCCGTATTTTTCAAAATGGTTCGATGCGGAAATAGAGCAAACTGTTGGAAAACCATACTTAGCTTCTCTCTACGAACCCGGCGTAACGAAGACTTATCCATTTTCGATAAGTCTTCTCCATCAATTAAAATATTACCTTCAGTAGGTTCAATTAATCGGTTAAGCAAGCGAACTAAAGTAGATTTACCACTTCCGGATAATCCCATAATGACAAAAATTTCACCGGCCTCAACAGAAAACGAAGCCCGGTTTACCCCAACGGTACTTCCTGTTTCCTTTAAAATCTCTTCCTTTGTTAAACCTTCATCCAATAATTTTAATGCCTGTTTTTTGTTTTTACCAAAAACCTTCGATAAGTTTTTCGCCTCAATTACTGGCATGCCTCTCACCTCTCTTTTAGTCTTGCAGTGTGTACGAATGACATATGTTAATAGTCTTACTACTTTTCTACCAGACATAAGCCATTAGAAAATTGGCTAGACGCCAAAGCTTTCACTACGTAAAGTGTGCAATATCTTATTGAATTTCTAAAACATTATTTGTAATTCAAAAGAAAAATTTCTCAATAAAAGCAAAGCCACTTATACCCGAACAGCAATTAGTCACTTTACAACTATAAACCTTTCCGATTTTAACTACAAACTTTAAATTCGGTTGTTTTTGTATGTTTTATACGTACAGTTTAAATTGCACGAACTTCACCTCTGTTATTCGCTTATTTCCGTTTATTTGCTCCAAAATACTGCTTAACAGCATATTTTTAATACCTACCATTTTCATGTATGCTTTTATTGGGACAGTATAGGAGGATGCTATGGGCAAGCTTCAAACGAACGATATAATAGTGAATATCATGATTGAATTCTCAAAGACAATTGAATTGTTTGGACTAACAACTGTAGAAGCACGATTGTTTGCATATCTTTATTTATCAGAAGAGGATCTAACATTAGATGAGATGGCAGACGCATTAGGAAAAAGCAAAACATCTATTAGCACGAACATTCGAAGTCTGGCTGAATTAAACCTTGTTACACGCGTGTGGAAAAAAGGGGTAAGAAAAGATTTATATCAAGCAAATTCCCAACTTTTTAAAACATTTATGACTTCCTTTCAGAGGAAATGGATTGACATAGCACGTCGTCAAAAAATCTCCTTAGAGGAAATAAACAACCACTATAAAGATAAAAGCAGCAACGAGTTAACTTTAGAAGAGCAAACAATCCTAACAGAGCGATTGAATGAAATCATCATCTTTCATGCGCAGATCGAAACACTTTTTAAGAACATGAAACCAAATTAAGCAGCTGCAATTCCATTAGTTAGCTAGTTGTTATCCGTGATATAATAAGAGCCAAGTAAGAAATGAAGGTATAATTACTTACTTGGCTCTAATTCATATAGTCTTCCGCACATTGATGCTTAACTCAAGAAAAAGGTTTATAATGCAAAAATAAGGGAATCATGGAGTATAGATTTTTTAACAAATATATTTCTTTTTGTTTGACCTTTATTGACCATTAAGCTATTATGAAATTATATCCATAAAATGTACAATCAAATGGGTGTACGAAGTTACAGACTAAAGGAGGATTTAAAATGAATTTAGTACCTACAGTTATTGAACAAACCAACCGTGGAGAGCGCGCATATGATATTTACTCACGTTTACTTAAAGACCGCATTATTTTACTAGGCAGTGGAATCGATGACAATGTGGCCAACTCAATCGTAGCCCAATTGCTTTTCCTAGAAGCTGAAGATCCAGACAAAGATATTTCATTATACATCAACTCACCGGGTGGATCCATTACAGCTGGAATGGCTATTTACGATACAATGAATTTCATCAAGCCAGATGTATCTACAATTTGTATCGGTATGGCGGCATCAATGGGTGCATTCTTACTTACCGCCGGTGAAAAAGGAAAACGCTATGCATTACCAAATAGTGAAATTATGATTCACCAACCTTTAGGTGGAACTCAAGGGCAAGCAACAGATATTGAAATTCATGCGAAGCGTATTATTGAAATTAAGCGCAGAATGAACGAAATTATGGCTGAAAAAACTGGTCAACCACTAGAAGTTATCGAACGTGATACAGAACGTGATAACTTTATGACTGCTCAGGCATCCGTAGAATATGGTTTGATTGACAAAATTTTAGAGCGTAAAGAAGAAAAATAAACCCATCAATAACTCGAGCCTGCAGGAACATTATAATGTTCCTGCAGGCTCTTTACATAGCTTTTATAAAAACGTTATATCAAAAAACGTAATTTTAGACAGAGATGCATCACCTAATGAGTCAAATTTCCTCTTAAGGCTTTGCAACAAACGAAACAAGGTGATCAACGGCCATCTCTTCATCAGCCCCATCACCAATTAATACAATATCTTCACCCTTTGTAATCGCGAGACTCATCAACCCCATAATACTTTTGGCATTTACTTTCTTACCATCTTTCTCCAGAAATATATTTGCAGAATAGCGATTCGCTTCCTGTACAAATTGCGCTGCAGGTCTAGCCTGTAACCCTGTCTCTAATTCAACCTTAACCGACCTTTCAATCAAATCATCCATCCTCCTCATTTTTAGAAAACGCTATCATCTACATACACTACTGAAATTCTCTTTGATTTAGAAGCAGATAGGAAGGCTTTCATCTTTTCTATCTGCCTCTAAAGATTTTACTTTAATTAAACGGTAATCCTTTGAATTATCAGTATTATAACATGAATAGCAAAACGAATGTAGTAATTTACTTACTAATTCTTTAACATCGTTTCCCCACGCCGTATTTTGTCTGCGAAATCATCAATTTTTTTCAACCGGTGATTCACTCCAGATTTGGAGATTTTACCACTTGTTACCAATTCCCCTAACTCCTTTAAGGAAACATCCTCATGCTGTACACGAAGCTTGGCAATTTCCTGCAATTTTTCAGGCAGTTGATCTAAACCAACTGTTTTCTCGATTAGTTTTATATTTTCAATCTGCCTAAATGCTGCTCCTATGGTTTTATTTAAGTTTGCTGTTTCACAATTCACTAATCGATTGACAGAGTTCCGCATATCTCTTACGATTCGGACATCCTCAAATTTAAAAAGTGCATTATGCGCTCCAATGATGCTTAAAAACTCTGTTATTTTCTCAGCTTCCTTAATATATACAATATATCCATTCTTTCTTTCTAATGTGCGAGCACGTAAATCAAAAGCATTCAATAATTCACATAATGCATCATTATGCTCTTGATAGAAGTTAGAGATTTCAAGATGATAGGATGAGGTTTCTGGATTGTTAATCGAGCCACCTGCAAGAAATGCACCACGCAAATAAGATCTTCGACAGCATTCGCTTTCCAAATATTTCTTTGAAATTGTACGTACGACCTTATAAGGTTCATGGATAATATCTAAGTCTTCCAAAAAAGGTTCGACATCATTTTTCATTCGTACGATGTATACATTATTTTTTTTCAATTTCATTTTTTTACGAACCAGCAGTTCAACTGGCAGTGAGTAATTCTGCTTAATTAAAGTATATATTCTCCTTGCAATAGCTGCATTCTCTGTTTGTACATCAAGTGAATAACCATACCTTGATAATGAAACCGCTCCATTCATTCGAATTAAAGCCGCTAGCTCTGCAACTTGGCAACATTCTTCAACTTCTATCGTTGTCAATTCCTTTTTAATTTCCGAAGCAAAGGACATGATAGCCCCCCTTACCATTCCTCATATATATGAGTTATTCTTTTTGTAGTGGTGTTGTTCAAAAAGCACGGTTCTCCTTTTTGAACAAGTACTTATAAGATTGAATATAATAGCTTTGCAATTTTCGTATTATCATGCCTCACAGTAGCTTGTGAATGATCAATGATATCTCCTTCAATAATTTCAAGTCCCATATCGATCAATCGTTCCGTGTCATAAATAACTGGTACTGCATTTTCTTCTGCATAAACTGCCTGAATCGACTTTTCAATTGGTTCATTATGTACGACTATTGCATCAATACACCCTTCTCCAATATGATCGGTAATTGCTCGCACATGATCAGAAGCAGCATATCCAGTTGTTTCACCGAATTGAGTCATGACATTACAAACATATACAACTTTTGCTTTCGTAGTCTTGAGAGATTCTTTTACCTGGGGAATGATCAAGTTAGGCATAATACTTGTATATAGACTCCCTGGTGAGATGACGACTAAATCCGCCGCGTCAATCGCTCTAACTGCATTCGGGAGTGGCTTAATTGGTTGTGGGCTTAAAAAAACACGTTTGATTCGTTTATTCAAAAGCGGAATATTTGATTCCCCAGAGACTATTGTTCCATCCACCATTTCTGCATGTAATGACATGTTGTCATTAGATATTGGATAAATCTTTCCTTTCACATTTAAAACGCGTGATATTTCTTTTATCCCTGTATTAAAATTACCTGTCACAGATGTCATTGCTGCAAGCAGAAGATTGCCTAATGAATGACCAGACAGACCATTCCCCTCTGCGAATCGATGTTGAAATAGTTCGAGAAGCATTGGTTCTGCGTCTGATAATGCGGCAATTACATTTCGAATATCACCTGGTGCTGGCATTGCCATTTCATTTCTTAACCGGCCACTACTGCCCCCATCATCAGCAACTGTTACGAGTGCAGTAAGCTCTATTGGCAAATCTTTTAGTCCTCTTAACAATACTGGCATGCCTGTTCCACCACCAATAGCAACAACTCGAGGGAATTTTTGATTATTCATTTTAATGTCCCTTTCTTTTATCAATATCCCGGTGGCTGACATGCGTAATATAGCCGGTTGAGAGCTCTTTTGCAAAAAACTCAGCTAATGCTACAGAACGATGCTGCCCTCCAGTACAACCAATTGCTACAACAAGCTGGGATTTCCCCTCTTTTTTGTATTGCGGAAGCATGAATTTTAACAGGTCTAGTACTTTATCATTAAATTTCTGTGTGTCCGACCATTTGAACACATATGAAGCTACATCTTGGTTCAATCCTGTTAGTGGTTGCAGGTTAGCAACATAATGAGGATTTGGTAAAAACCGTACATCAAACACTAAGTCCGCATCAATTGGAAGACCATACTTAAACCCAAAAGATAGGAAATGAACAGAAAAAATTTCTTGCTTTTCTTCCGAGTAGACTTTTAGAATTTTCTCACGAAGATTTCTTGGCTTTAAATTCGTTGTATCTATAATCCGCTGTGCCCGGCCCCGAAGCTCATCCAAAATTTCACGTTCTTTTGTTATACCATTTAACGGAAGTCCTCCTGTGGCTAGTGGGTGTGATCGTCTCGTTTCCTTATATCGTGAAACAAGCGCTTCATCCTTTGCATCCAAAAATAGGATATGCTCATTTAGCCATTCCTCTTGTCCAAGAACATCTAATGCTTCAAATAACGAATCGAAAAATTCACGGCCTCTTAAATCCATTACTAATGCTACTTTACGAATATTGTTCGTGGAATCCTTCATGAGATCTAAAAACTTAGGCAACAATGCTGGTGGAAGGTTATCTACACAATAGTATCCTAAGTCTTCAAAACTTTGTATTGCTACTGTTTTACCAGCTCCAGACATACCTGTAATAATAACCATGTTTGTTTCCTGGTCGATATTCATTAAGTATCTCTCCTTCTTATACATAAAAGGATGTTTGGGTCTGCTAATTCCTTTTGTATTCCATCTATAACTAAGATATGCTGAGGCCAATATCTTACATTCATGATTAACTAACTATTATTTAAGTACTTACTTTCATTATACTATGAACGAAACCTTTCCAACAAGGATAGAAAAAAAGAGTATTTTTGACAAATATGGACAAACTTACACTCAAAAAAAAACACAGGTGATATACACCTGTGCAATAAACTAATTTATCTATTAAAAGGGGGTCAATTAGTTATTTATAGTGTACCCCATTTATGTTGCGAACGTATTACAACACCATTAAGAAGCAGTTACTAATAGTAAATTTTTTTACACATATATTATTTATTTGCTGTTTTCAACTTTTCTGCAAGGTCTTCAACATATTTAATCGCGGCTTCTGCTGCAATACTTCCATCACCAGTAGCTGTCACAATTTGTCGAAGTGTTTTTTCACGAATATCCCCCGCCGCAAAAATTCCCGGAAGCTTTGTTTCCATATTTTCATTCGTTGGAATATAGCCTTCACCATTTGTAATACCAAGTGATTTAAACGGCTCACTAAGTGGAACCATCCCAATATATACAAACACGCCGTCAGCCGCAAATTCCGATACTTCACCAGTGTTTTTATTTTCCAAGGTTACACTGCTTACTTTCCCTTCAGGACCATTAATTGTATTCACAACAGTATCCCAAATGAAATCAATTTTGTCATTATCGAATGCGCGTTCTTGAATAATTCTTTGAGCACGAAGCTCATCACGACGGTGTATAATCGTTACTTTATCAGCAAATCGAGTCAAGTAAATTCCTTCTTCAACTGCTGAGTCTCCTCCGCCAATTACGGCAAGATTTTTCTGTTTAAAGAAAGCCCCATCACATACAGCACAATAAGACACACCGCGTCCTCCAAGTTCTTCTTCACCTTGGATACCTAATTTCTTGTATTGTGCTCCAGTTGCAATAATAATAGCTCGCGTTTGAAACTCTTTGTTACTAGTGACAATTGTTTTATAATCGCCATGGTCAATGACCTCTTTAATATCGCCATAAGCATATTCAGCACCGAATTTTTTGGCGTGCTCAAACATCTTATTCGATAAATCTGGCCCTAAAATATGATCATAACCGGGATAGTTTTCCACATCTTCTGTGTTCGCCATTTGTCCACCAGGGATACCACGCTCTAGCATTAACGTATCTAAATTTGCACGAGAAGCATAAACGGCAGCAGTCATTCCCGCTGGTCCAGCTCCTGCGATAATCACATCATACATTCGTTCTTCGGACATTAAAATCGCCCCTTCAATTCATATATATTTTTATCATATTCAGTGTATAAAATCCTGCAACGTCCGTCTATCTTTCTGCTCAAGGAGTCACTACTTAACTCCATGGTCCGTCTTCTTTTGAAAGCGTGGGATGCTTTTTGCAGCCTTCTTCCCACAGTGCTAGTGCTTTACTTGGGTCTCCAGTTTGATATGCGGATACACTGTACCATTTATAATAAGACAGATGGTTTTTCACCTTTTCTTTCGTTAACGTACGAAAACGAGAGAAAGCTTCTTCATGATTTCCAGTTCTTGAAAATGTTACTGCGATTCGCAGCTTCTGCTGTTCATGAATGGGATATATATTTTTTAATACATGTATATGTTTTTCATAATTCTGTTTCTCATTCATTTCATAATAAAATAAAGCTAGATTAATGTGACTGTACAATGCATTCGGATCCTCATTTAGCATATCTAGCTCCAGCTGTACGGCTTCCTGTTGCTTACCAGTAAAAAACAATGCATGTGTATAATCATGCTGTGCCATTGTGTATTCTGGAAAAAGGATTTTCATCTCTTCAAGAAGAGGCATTGCTTTATCCCATTCCTTATTTTCCATATGATAAAACACTGTTTCCTGTAAAATTAACAGTTCATCTTCATCCTCAAAAAACCAGTCTTCATCTTCTTCATCGTCGTCGATATCAAGCACTTCAATTAAACTTTTTGCTTCCTCGCTAAAATCTCCATCTGGTTCTTTTTCCAAATAAGAGTTAGCATACTTTTTGGCATCATTTAAAAGTCCGAGATGTGCATAATTGTTCGCTATTAAATAATAACAATCAATATAGTCGCTGGATTGTAATACATTGGTAAGTAGTTGGTTCGCTGTATGATAAGCACCAGTTTCCGTATATATAATCGACATTTGACATTTATATAATGGTTCATTAGGATTTTGCTCAATCGCTTTATTCAGCCATTTTATCGCTACATCAAACTTTCTTTTTTGAAAAGCTTCTACACCTTTCGTAAAATAAAATTCACTTTCAGGGATAAAAGGGATGATCTTATTTGATTTCATTTCCTTATTCTTCTTCACGTGCATAGGTCTCCCCCTAAATTCGCAACATCCGACAAAATTATACCATAGATTGAGGGCTATTCCTATAAGATTGGAAGAAATCTGGAACTATATTCTCCGTTTTAAGAAAAATGTCGAATAAAACGTTGTTCTACTAACTAAAATGTCTAGGCATCAAGAAGAAAATCGCAAACTTTCTGTTAGTGACGTACGAAGCTGAGGGAAGTCCCGCTCCGGCTTTAGTGCTTTGTGAACGTGACTGTTAGCGTACCTTAAGTTATCCACAGCATTTAAATTTTATCATTTCCTGTAATAAAAAAAGCCAACCAAGGTTGACTTTTTAATGATTATTGTACTGCTGTCACAGCTTCCATGATCGCATCATCCAATTCTTTCGTATAGTCCGATTTTTGCTCTGCATTCCATGTAAAAGCTTTCGCCATATAGTCAATTACTGGTTGCTTGTGTAATTTAGCCCAATCGATATCAAAAAATAATGCCCCTGTACGTCTTACAAAAAAGTCTATCGGTTTGTAGGTCATTTCGTAATCCATTGCATAGATCAATTCCGCAAACACGATTGGATCGATACCCTCTTGCTCTGCCACTTCAATGTTGTTTTGATAGGTTTGAAAAAGAATATCTACATTGGATCCGTACCTCGCTATCAGCTTTTCAACTGCTTCCTTTTCAATTTCCAATTCCAATCCTTCCTCTAACTTATTCTTTTTAAATTGTTGGAATCCGCTTGATCCCCCTACATCTCCACCGGATATCGGAAGATGTTTCGTTTCACAAGCAGAGTAAAGCACATCATTTTCATTTTTAAATTGATCCGCAAGCAAATCCACAGCTTCTTTTGCCATTTTTCGATAACCTGTCAGTTTACCGCCCGCCATTGAAATTAATCCAGTTTCAGAAATAAATATTTCGTCCTTACGTGATATTTCACTTGGACTGTTCGCCCCTTCTTCTGCAATAAGCGGTCTGAGTCCTGCCCAGCTCGATTCAATTTGATCAGCCTTTATTTTCATAGATGGGAACATATATTCAATTGCATCTAGCAAATATTCCCGATCCGCTACTGTTACAAGCGGATGAGCAATTGTTCCACTGTATGTCGTATCAGTTGTACCAACATATGTCTTCTTATCACGTGGGATTGCAAAAATCATTCGACCGTCTGGAGCATCAAAATAAATAGCATTTTGCAGCGGAAAGTCCTGCTGCGAAAAGACGAGATGGACTCCTTTTGTTAAATGTAATGACTTTCCTTGCTTTGATCCATCCATTTCTCGAACTTCATCGACCCATGGACCCGCAGCACTAATTATTTTTTTAGCGAAAATTTTATACATTTTTCGATTTAATTGATCTTCCACTACAACTCCAACTACTTTTGATTGCTCATAAATAAAATCAGTGACCTTTGCATAGTTTACTGCCTGTGCTCCGTGTTCAACTGCCTTTTTCATTACTTCCATCGTCAGTCTTGCGTCATCTGTTTTATACTCCACATAATAGCCGGCCCCTTTTAATCCTTCCTTTTTTAAAAGAGGTTCTTTCTGTAATGCCTGCTCTTGGTTTAACATTTTTCTTCGTTCCGTTTTTTTAACACTTGCTAGAAAATCATACACTCTTAATCCTATATTACTTGTGAACGGACCAAGCGTACTCCCTTTATGGAATGGGAGAAGCATCCACTCTGGTGTTGTCACATGCGGGCCATTTTCATACACTATTGCACGCTCTTTCCCTACATCTGCAACCATTTTTATTTCAAACTGCTGCAAATAGCGCAATCCACCATGGACAAGTTTCGTTGATCGGCTTGAAGTTCCAGCAGCAAAGTCCTGCATTTCCACTAAACCGGTTTTCATTCCCCTAGTAACTGCATCGAGAGCAATTCCAGCGCCCGTAATACCACCACCAATTACAAGAACATCTAACGCTTCATTTTCTAATTTATTCAACGTAGCATCTCTTTTAAAACTTGAAAATAATGTCATGTTTACACGCTCCCTTAAAACTTCTGTTATTCTAGCTAGCTATACCCGTTTAACTCATCAATCATGTGATAAAGTGAAACTTCATTTAGTGGAATTCCTTCCACCCCTACTAAATGTTAGCACCATAATAGAGACCAGCAGGCCCTTGAACGGAATCATGAATTTACGAGCAGTTTATAACACCTACACAATCTTTTGTTCTGTCACGCATAGATGTGGGGTACTTCAGCCCGTTAATGTGTGAAAAAAATAAAAAAACCGCAAACATACTAATGCATCCATGCACTAGTCGTCTGCGGTTCTCCATTTCTCCGTCCAATACGTATTAACTTAATTACATCATAGCATATTCAAGCTGCCATGTACAGTAATTAGCTGTCTTTCTTAAAAAAAGTTAAAACGCTTTCTCGACAGCATCATAAACCTCTTTCAAACTTTTCCCCATTCCCGATTCCACAGCTCCCACATAGGATCCTTCTACCAATGGAGCTTCTGATAGTATTATCTCAATAGATTCTGCCATTTCAATCGCTATTTCAGCATTCATTTTTGCACTTCCGATATCATAAAAAAGCAATACACCCTTTCCATAATCAGCACGATGGATAGATTCCATAATCTTTTCAATGCTTGTTCCAATTTCATTTTCTTCTGTACCACCAGCAGTTTCAATTGGAACATCTGTGATCACTTGGGAAATAAGCTCCTTCAAGCCTTCAGCTATTTTGGAACTATGAGAGATTAACACAATACCAACACGTTCCATCTTAACCTTCCCCCTTGATTACTTCTGACAATGCTTCAAATATATAAAACGAAGATGCCGCACCAGGATCAATATGTCCAATCGATTTCTCTTTGAAATAAGACGCTCTTCCTTTCGTAGCCGTTATTTCTTTTGTTTGCTCCATTGCCTTTTTAGCGGTTTGAGCAACCTCGTCTGCTTGAACAATAGTCGTACCTTTAAAATAATCCACTACCGGAGACCATACATCAACCATTGTCTTTTCCCCTGTTGCTGCTTTACCACGCTGTATAATGCCAGCAAGTGCGTCTTCCATTCCCTTTGTAAATGCATCCTGACTAATTGGATCTATTCCTTTCACTCTCATTGAAAAGCGTAGGAAAGCAGTACCAAACAACGGTCCGGAAGCCCCGCCGACTTTTGACATTAACGTCATTGCTGTATCCTTTAATACATCAGAAACTGTATCATACTGTTTCGATTTCACTTGATTTACTACTTCTTGGAATCCTCGTGACATATTAATGCCATGGTCGCTATCTCCGATTGCTTGGTCTAAAGCTGTTAAATAATCTTTATTTTGCTGTATTTTTTCATTTGATTTTTCGAGCCACTGAATTGTATCCTCTACTTGAAGTTCCACCATATACCTCCTAATTACGAAATGCTGGTGCTTCTGATTTTGCATTTAGCAGTTCTTTTAATTCATCATCCAATTTCAATAACGTAACAGAGCAACCTGTCATCTCGAGTGCTGTCATATATTCACCAACAAAGGTTTTATAAATCTGTATACCCTTTTCAGTCAAAAGCTGGTTAACTTTTTTATTAATAATGTATAATTCCATTTCTGGAGTAGCTCCCAACCCATTAACCATAATTGCTACTTCCTCATTATTATTTAAATTCATATCCGCTAAAATCTTTTCTGTTAATTCCGAGGCGATTTCATCCGCTGTCGTTATCGGTTTTCTTTCAATTCCAGCTTCACCGTGAATTCCAATTCCAATTTCCATTTCATCTTCTGCAAGTTGGAAGCTCGGTTTACCCGCTGCCGGCACAGTACATGGTGTTAAAGCCATTCCAATCGAACGGATATTGCCTGCTGCTTTCTCAGCTACGGTTTTGACTTCTTCCAGTGTTGCACCATGCTCTGCCTTAGCGCCGACAATTTTATGAACTAAAACAGTTCCAGCAATCCCCCTTCTCCCTATAGTAAATGAACTATCTTCCACTGCCACATCATCATTGACAATGACCTTGTCCACTTGAATCCCATCAGCTTCAGCTAATTCCATTGCCATTTCAAAATTAAGTACATCTCCTGTGTAGTTCTTAATAATTAGGAATACACCGTTTCCACCATCAACAGCTTTTATAGCTTCATATATTTGATCCGGTGTAGGCGATGTAAATACTTCGCCAAGTACAGCAGCATCTAGCATTCCTTTTCCTACATAACCAGCATGGGCTGGTTCATGCCCACTGCCTCCTCCACTAACTAAACCTACTTTACCTTGTACTGGAGCTTCACTCCTCGTAATGGCAGTAGTTCCCGAAATTTGTTTTAATTCATTTGGATAAGCGGCAATCATCCCCTCTATCATGTCTTGCACTACCTGGTTCGGATCATTTATAATTTTTTTCATGTTTTCCTTACCTCCTCGTCCATGCATCTTAATTAATGGAGTATAAAGAGACCAGATTCCATGATAAGAACTGATCTCTTTATTCACTACCCTACCTATTATTTAAACGATCTCGTTGCTTCTACTGCCTTTTTCCAGCCAATGTACAGATCTTCTCTTCTTTCTTCATCCATGTTATTTTCAAACGTGCGATCATTTAACCATTGCTCTTTGATTTCATCCTTGTCTTTCCAGTATCCAACAGCCAGACCTGCAAGATAAGCCGCTCCTAAAGCCGTTGTTTCTTGGACAACAGGACGCTCTACAGAAACACCGAGCATATCACTTTGAAATTGCATTAAGAAATCATTTTTGACTGCCCCGCCATCAACCCGTAATGTTTTTAAATCAATATCAGAATCTGCAATCATAGCATCAAGCACATCCTTTGTTTGATATGCAAGTGATTCCAATGTTGCTCGAATAAAATGTTCTTTTGTCGTACCACGTGTAAGACCAAAAACTGCACCTCTCGCATCGCTGTCCCAATAAGGTGTGCCTAGTCCTACAAACGCTGGAACCATATAAACACCGTCTGTTGAGTCAACTCTTGTTGCAAATGCTTCACTATCCGGGCTTGATTCAATCAACTTCAGCCCGTCGCGAAGCCATTGAATAGCAGAACCAGCAACAAAAATACTACCTTCTAAGGCATACTCTACTTTACCATCAACACCCCAGGCTAAGGTTGTCAACAATCCATGCTCAGATTTTACAGCTTTTTCTCCAGTATTCATTAACATAAAACAACCAGTTCCATACGTATTTTTCGCCATTCCTTTATCAAAGCATGCCTGACCGAATAGCGCTGCCTGCTGATCACCAGCAATACCTGCAATTGGCACCTCCTGTCCAAAGAAATGATACCCAACCGTTGTAGCATAAACTTCTGATGACTCGTGGACTTCAGGAAGCATTGATTTAGGTACTGTCAAAATCTCCAGTAATTCATCATCCCATTTGAGATCATAAATATTGAATAATAATGTTCTGGATGCATTGGAGTAATCTGTAATATGCGCTTTACCACCTGAAAGCTTATACACTAGCCAACTATCAATTGTTCCAAATAATAGATTGCCAGCTTCTGCTTGTTCTCTTGCTCCTTCCACATTATCCAAAATCCATTTCACCTTAGTTCCAGAAAAATAAGGATCAATTAATAATCCTGTTTTATCTCGAATTAATTCCTCATGCCCTTGTTCTTTCAATTCTCTGCAGATAGCCTCTGTTTGACGTGATTGCCACACAATCGCCTTATAGATAGGTTTACCTGTCGTTTTGTCCCATACCACCGCTGTTTCCCGTTGGTTCGTAATCCCAATACCTGCAACTTGTTCTGGATTGATATCGGCTTTTCGCAATACATCAGCTATACATGCAAGCACTGATGTCCAAATCTCATTTGCATCATGTTCAACCCAGCCAGGCTTTGGAAAGAACTGCTCAAATTCCCTTTGAGCAGTTTCCACAATTTCTCCTTTTTGATTAAATAGAATCGCCCGCGAACTTGTTGTACCTTGATCTAATGATAAAATAAATTCTCCAGTCATTTTATATCCCCCTATACTATTTTTTTATTTAATTCATCTTCAGCTGAGTCATTTTTCTTCAATTCTATATTAGTTGCCCCAATTATAAGTATGACAACAAAACCACTCATTATCCAGAATAGTGCTGAAAAATTTCCAAGAAATATCGCTTGATAAAATACTGCACCATACACACCGCCAAGAATTGGTCCTGCTACAGGAATCCATGCATATCCCCAGTCTGAACTACCTTTTCCAGGTATCGGAAGAAGTGCATGTGCAATTCTCGGTCCAAGGTCACGAGCTGGATTAATCGCATAACCAGTTGCTCCACCTAAAGACATCCCAATCGCGACAATCAATGCTCCAACAATCAATGGATTTAATCCTTCCGTAAATTCATTGGCACCGATAAACATAAGACCAAGTAATAAAACAAACGTACCAATCATCTCACTTAGTAAATTGGAAAAAGGACTTCTGACTGCTGGATCTGTTGCAAATACAGCTAGCTTTGCACCTTGGTCTTTTGTTTCTCTCCAATGTGGCAGGTAATTCAGAAATACGATTACTCCGCCAATAAAGGCGCCAATCATTTGAGCGCTTACATACATCGGAACCTTTGCCCAAGGAAATTCCCCAGCAGCAGCAAAGCCAATCGTCACTGCAGGATTTATATGTGCACCTGTAAAGTTTCCAACTGCATATACCCCCATTGCAACAGCTAGCCCCCAACCAATAGTGATGAGTACCCACCCAGTTCCTTCAGCTTTTGATTTTTTTAAAACAACTCCTCCTACAACTCCGCCACCAAAGATAATCAGGATCATGGTACCAATCAGTTCAGCGACAAACTCAGACATAAGAACACCCCTTTTTATGTTTTTAATCTCATAGACAGGTTAATTCAGCGCACTAAAAAAACCCACACTTCAATAAACATACTTTTCTTTTAGAAAGGTACGATTGAAATGTAGGTCTCCTAGTCTCCACCACATCATTAACTTGTCTTCTTATATTAACCGATATTGGAAGCGTTGTCAACAGGGTTATTTATTTTTATAACAGTTAAGCTTAACTGTTATAAAAATAAATAAGCTCATACCATTCGTTAATTCAACATTACTAGTTGAAATAAACTGTTAACTAATCTGCAATTATGGTTTGTGCGTGTAGAATGATGACTCCCGCGGGAACAACACTGTTTGAAGATCCCGGAAAGTGGTTTACTCGAGGAGGGCTGACGCCGTGCCCCGAGGTGTGCAACCGCACGAAGCGCTCCCGGACGGTAAGATTTATTCATACCACAATAGGTAGTCCGTAGGTTATATCTTGTATAATGGTTCTAATAAAAACCAGCTTTATTTTTTAAAATGTCAAGCGAACATTTTAACTATGACCTCAAATCGATTTATAAACACTGCTATTTGTACCAGAGGCTTGTTTTCGAAGTTGATACCGCAATTGCCCCCGCATCGAAAGCCGCTTGGACTTCCTCTTTTGTTGTAATCAAGCCTCCAGCAATAACTGGTAGCTTTGTTTGTTCATATATCTGATGAATGACACTTGGCATCAATCCTGGTAATACTTCAATACAATCTGGCTGAAACCGGCTGATAAGCTTTAAGTTTTGATCCAGAGCCAAACTATCCAACAAAAACATGCGCTGAATCGCTAACAGCTTCTGTTTCTTTGCAAGCTGAATAATATTGCCCCTCGTCGATAGAACACCATCTGGCTTCACTTCTCGAATTAAGAACTCCATGCCATACTCATCCGATTTTAAGCCTTGTATCAAATCAAAATGAACCAATACCTGTTTATTTGCTCGCTTTGCGTAAGCAACAAGGCTCTTTAATTGAGCAAGTCGCGACTCGAGAATAACGATGAAATCTTGGTTCGTTTCTAGCGCTTTATCAAAATCTTTCATTTTTCGAACTGCGGGTAATATTCCCGTTGGTACATTCAAATTGTCACCTGCTTTACCATTCATCTTGATTTCGGTTTTCCAATTCTTCTTTGGTATAAATTAACCGCATCGGATTTCCACCAACAAACGCTCCAGCAGGAACATCCTTATGCACAAGTGTCCCTGCCGAAATGATTGCATGATCACCAATCGCGACCCCTGGAAGAATCGTCGAATTGGCGCCGATCATTACTTCATCACCAATTTTCACGTCACCAATTCGATATTCTTTTATTAGATATTCATGTGCTAAAATCGTTGTATTATAGCCAATGATACTATTACGACCAACTGAAATTCTCTCTGGAAACATAATATCAGGCATAACCATTAACGCGAAGGAGGTCTGTTTCCCAACCTCCATTTTTAAAAACGTACGATAAAGCCAATTCTTCATGCTTAAAAATGGCGTGTATCTTGCAAGCTGAATAATAATGAAATTTTTAACAACCTTCCAAAATGGAACTGTCTTGTAGATTTGCCATAATGAATTTGAACTTTCTACTTTAAATCGTTCCGTTTTACGCATCGCTTACACTCCTACAATTTTTAGCAAATCGGTCATCTCGTCTAGCATATAGGTTGGTTCATATGTTATAAGCCTTTCTTTACCCTTAGCAGACCAAGCCACACCTGCTGTCATAACTCCCGCATTTTTTCCCGATTCAATATCATGATGATTATCTCCTACCATCAATGTTGTGTTTGCACTAGCTCCTAATGCTTCCATTGCTTTAAGCACTGGTTCTGGATGTGGCTTCGGGTTTGTAACATCGTCGAAAGTAATTACCGTTTTAAAAAAGCGATCTAAACCAGTCAATTTTAATCCCATATGCACGCCTTTGGACATTTTCGTCGATACAACACCAAGTTGGATCTTCTGCTTGTGTAATTGCTCTATTGTCTCCAACACTTGTGGAAATGCTGTTACATAATTATCATGTTCGGCCAAATTATGCTTTCTATAGGTTGTCAGCATACTGTCTGCTTTTATTGGATCGATCATTTGGAACGTTTCAATTAAAGGTGGACCGTTAAATTCCAGTATCTCCTCATGCGTAAATGTTAAATTATATTGCTCAAAAGTATGTAGGAAGGATGCATTAATTAACGCATTTGTATCAATTAATGTACCATCCAGATCAAAGAGTATTGTATGAATGTTCATGTGGTGTTTCCTTTCTATTCTTACTTTCTTTACTGTTCCAAATATAAGCGACAATCATTGTAAGAACAATTGCAGTTGTTAAGCGTATAACTAGGAGTGGCCAAACGGGTATGCCAAGAGGGATAAATACAAGCGTGTCCTCTACAACCGCATGACAAGAAACAAGGAAAATGAGCGCCAAATACATATCTTTTTTTGATACTCCATCCTCTTTTACTGCTTGAATCATTAACCCAGCACCAAAAGCTAATCCAACTGTAAGACCAGCAATCATTGTCATGGATGTGTTTTTGTTCATCCCTAGCAATTTCATAAATGGAGCAAGCATGTTAGACATTGCTGTAAGCAAGCCTTTCTCACGCATCACTTGGATAATAATCATTAATGGAATCACAATCAATGCTAACTGAAGTATAGCTAATAGTGCTGTTTGCATTCCATGCAACGCAATTTCAACCCAACCATTCAATACAACCTCAGATGATGAGACAAACCCATATTGCGCTAATTCTGCTCCACCATTCCATACAAGATTAATAACAAATGCTGAAGCGAGTGCAAGACCTAGTCGCAGCCCTACTATTAACCACCAATTAACACCGACCTTCGTCGCCACAGCAGATTCGACAAATAAATTATGAGAAAAGGAAAGCATCATAGCCATTATAAATACTTCTTTTACTGTAAAATCAAATGAAATAATCGCTGCTATCCCAGCATATAAATTTAATGTGTTTCCAAGCACTAAAGGAACTGCAGCTTCTCCTGGGAGACCAATCATTCCCATTGCCGGGGTTAATAATTGGATAACCCACGGCAAAACAGGTGTAAACTGCAGAATTGTAACTATTAATGTAATTGGAAATATCACCTTTCCCAGGGTCCACGTTGTTTTCAAGCCTTGTTGTAAACCCCGGTTTAACATTCCGGTCATTCCGTAACCCTCTCTTTCAAAATGGTGGAACTGTGTTATTTTTTCTTCTTTTTACGCGGCTTTTTCTTATGGGTATTCTTTTTGTCTGCAATTGGAACATCAAGATATCGAACCGTTGTTGTCTTGCGACGATAAATAATTAAAATAATCGATGCAACGATAATTACGATCGATATTGCCTGAGCTGTACGAAGTTCCCCGAAAACATATAAACTGTCTGTTCGCAGTCCTTCGATAAAGAACCTGCCGATCGAATAAAGAATTGCATAACTCAAGAAAATTTCACCACGTAATGGATTATATTTTCGCATTAAAATTAGAATCGTAAACACAACTATATTCCAAAATGATTCATATAGAAATGTCGGATGATACATAACTCCATTAATCGTCATCTGATTCATAATAAAGTCAGGTAAGTATTGGTGAAAGCTTTCATATGTAGCTTGGGAAATTGGTCCTCCATGTGCTTCCTGATTCATAAAGTTTCCCCAGCGGCCAATTGCCTGAGCAAGAATTAAGCTTGGAGCGATAATATCAGCTAACTGCCAAAAAGATATATTCCTTACTCTTGAGAATACAATTGCTGTTAACACGCCACCAATAATCGCACCATGGATAGCAATGCCACCTTCCCAAATGGCAAACACCTTCCACCATGGACCATTTACATAGTTCTCCCACTCAAATGTAACATAGTAGATTCTTGCAAAAATAATTGCGATTGGGACGGCAAACACGATGAAATCAATTATTAAATCCTTCTGTAATCCAAGACGGTTTGCTTCTTTGGTTGCCAAATAAACTCCTAATATTGCACCAAAAGCGATAATAATTCCATACCAATAGATCGTAAATGGGCCTAATTCAAGAAATACCCTATCTAAGGGAACTGCTGTCAAAATCAACTCAATTCACTCCTATTCACCGAGATTTTTTTCGTTTTCAATCATCATCGTTAACCGCTCTGAAAATTCCTCAGCAGCATTTACGCCCATCCGCTTCAAACGAAAATTCATTGCTGCTACCTCGATAATTACAGCAAGATTTCGTCCTGGTCGAACAGGTATTGTTGCCTTCGGTAAATGGACATCCATGATTTTCATTGTATCCTCATCGAGACCGAGACGATCATATTGCTTCTTTTCATCCCAGTTTTCTAGGTTAATTACCATCGAGATCCTTTTATTGCTACGTACAGAACCAGCTCCGAAAAGGGTCATCACATTAATAATCCCTAATCCACGAATCTCAAGTAAGTGCTCAATAAGTGGTGGTGCGTTTCCAACTAAGCTCTCATAGTCTTCCTGGTGAATTTCTACATTATCATCTGCTACAAGACGATGTCCCCGCTTAATAAGCTCTAATGCGGTTTCACTTTTCCCTACCCCACTCTGTCCAATAATGAGAACACCGACACCATAAATATCGATTAACACACCATGGATTGCTGTTGAAGGGGCAAATTTTTCTTCTAAATAATTCGTAAGTCTGCTTATAACTCGAGTTGTTTTTCGCGGCGAGTGTAAAATCGGCACGCCTGCTTTATTTGCTTCTTCCATTAACACTTGCGGGACAGTCATCCCTCTTGTAACAACAATTCCAGGAGTAATATCCGTGCATAGATTTTCTGCTCGGCTCCTTTTCTCATCATCCGATAATTCCAGAAAATACGTCATTTCAGTTTTTCCTATCAATTGTAGACGTTCCTTCGGATAGTATCTGAAATAACCTGTCATCTCTATACCAGGTCGAGATATATCACTTGTAATAATCTCTCTATTAATTCCATCCTCACCTGCTACAAGTGTTAGGTTAAAGTTGTCTAATAAGTCACTTGTACGAACAATCGCTGCCATAATCTAATGCTCCTCCAATCATTTGGACGCTAACTGATATACATTTTAGCATATGAAACGAAAAAAACGTAGGCTGAGACCTACGTTTTTATCTATTTAACGAATCTTTTACTAAACTATTTAATAGCATATTTAGCAATGAAATAATAATTGATGCTATCATTGCTGTTCCGAATCCTTCAATTACAAAAGAAGCCCCCATTAATGACTGCGTGATCATTAAGGTAATTGCATTTATGACAACCAAGAACAATCCAAATGTAATGATCGTGATTGGCAATGTTAAAATGATTAATAACGGCTTTATGAACACATTTAATATAGATAAAATGAAACTTGCAATTAACGCTGTTCCAAAACCATCTAATTGAAACGATTGAAATAACTCGGCAACAGCAATTAAAGCAACAGCATTAAGTATAAGAGATATAATCCAGCGTTTAAACATTAATAAATCTCCACATCTTTCGGTACAATCATCATAGCAACAAGATATGCCACTGCAAATGTCATAAAGCTTGGAATTAGTAACAATATAAAGGCTAACCTCAGAATTGTTGCATCAACATTAAAGTAGTCACCAATTCCACCAAGTACACCGCCAACCATGCGATTAGAAGTGGAGCGATATAATTTCTTCATAAATTATCATCCTTCCATATATAATCTTTACCCATTCCCATTCACCATCTAACATATATACGGTGCAGAAAGGAAAAAGGTTTCTTTTCTGCAGTTTAAACGCAATATTACCATTTATTTGTTGTTCATTTTGAAAACACCCTGCTATATATATATGCAAGGGTGTTTGTCTTCACGTTATTATTATTTACTTCGTTCCATCACTTTAAACGAAACCATCATTTCATATGTGCTGTAAATCTCTAATTAGTGAAATCCCAGCGATAAAAATGCTCTTTACTAAATCTTTTTTTAATATCTTCTTGTACTTCACTTTCTAAACTATCTACATGTTTAAACTGACCAAGAACTCCTGCTGCTTGCGAATCATGGCAAAAAATAGCTTCCATTTTTTTATCAAAGTAATTCGTAATATCATTGATTATATCGGGATTTCCAAGTACGTCCATATAGTTATTCGAGATTGCCTGAGCCCAGACTTCTGGTCGTTCAGACGGATCCATTAACTGTACAGCTTCAATTGCTGCAGCACCTAGTGCGTTATGATCTGGATGTACTGCATAATCAGGATAATGGGTAATCACGAGTGTTGGCTTGAGTTCCTCAAGAAGCTGTTTTAAATGTAATGCTACTTCTCTTCTATCCTCAAATTCCAGAGTTTTATCACGGTAACCAAGCATTTTGACTTCCATATCCAATACGCGGCAAGCATTAAGCAGCTCAACTTTTCGTATTTCGGGCAATGTTTCGCGATTCGCAAATGGTGGATTGCCCATGTTCCTTCCCATTTCTCCTAATGTACCACAGAGATAGGTTACTGGTACTCCCTGTTCTCGAAATTTTAAAATCGTTCCAGCCGCTCCAAACGATTCATCATCTGGATGCGGATAAATGACTACCACATGCTTTTCCATATTTATTCACCTGATTCCAATTATTATTTTTCATGCGTTAGTGTTGTTGATACTTGATCAAAAGATATAGGCTGCGAACTAACTTCTCTCCATTTTTCTTCAAGAGTGTGCAATAATCGCCGCCCGGGATCGCTTCGGGCGGATGCGCACCTTAGGGCACGGCCTCAGCCTCTCCGGAAGAAAACCACTCCCTACGAGTCTTCAGACACGTGCTGTTCCCGCAGGAGTCACCGCCCTCCGCTCACCCGGACTGGTCTGAGCAACGTTACTGTTTGATGAACTATTTTAGCAATAGACAGTGAGCCAAATCTAGTGGAGGAAATACACGTAGGTTCCTCTGGCCACGGAAAGCGAAGTGTATTTCCGGAGCGGGTTTACGCTCTTACCATAATTGCCCATTACATCGCAGTTTCCTTCAACTACGAAGTTTAATAGCTAAAAGGCGTTTCACTGATTTGTAAGGAAACCATTAATCTACCTTCACGATCATGGCCGGCAAGTAATAGTTTCGTATCTTCATGCATGGCCCAATCAGTTAAACCTTCTGCATAAATCCAACCCGTATCCATTTTTAACCCGGCACGATACACACTTCCATCTCCAACAATCTTCGCTTGCTCAAATGTTACTTGCGCATTACGCATATATACACCTACATTATAGGCTGCTTTATTTATATGGTTTGCATACGCTCCATTCGTTGTCTCCAAATGAACATAAACTTTTTTATTTATAAACTGAGTTAGAATATGCTGTACATTATCAATCTCTATCGGCTTCATTATACAATCCTCCAATTCTCTATTACTACTGTACCGAAACCTTGATAACGCGTCAAATAGGGAGCCTGAAAGTCCGGATTTCAAGTAAAAAAATCACCCTATAGGGTAGACATTTTTTATGTATCTACTCTATTGGGTGCAGTTTTTTATTTCGTGCTTATTTTTTCTTTTTCCTCAAGCATGGCTTCCATTCGATTTCGATCACGTTCAAGGACCGTCTTCAAATATTTCCCTGTATAGGATATGTCCGCTTTGTCAGCAATTTCCTCTGGAGTCCCAGTTGCAATAACCTGGCCTCCGCGTGCTCCTCCCTCTGGACCAAGGTCAATTATATGGTCGGCAGTTTTTATGACATCCAGGTTATGCTCGATAATTAAAACAGAATCGCCATTTTCCACTAACCGTTGTAATACTACTAGGAGCCGCTTAATATCATCAGCATGTAACCCTGTTGTCGGTTCGTCCAGAATGTACATTGACTTTCCGTTTGAACGTTTATGAAGCTCACTTGCCAATTTGACTCGTTGCGCCTCTCCGCCTGACAGTGTTGTTGCCGGTTGTCCTAATGTAACATACCCTAAACCAACATCATAAATTGTTTCGAGCTTCCGCTTAATTTTTGGTATCGGGGCAAAAAATTCCACTGCTTCTTCGACCCGCATTTCAAGCACATCTGCTATACTTTTTCCTTTATATTTCACTTCCAACGTTTCACGGTTATATCGCTTTCCATGACACACCTCACATGGGACATAGACATCAGGAAGGAAGTGCATCTCAATTTTAATAATTCCATCACCGCGACATGCCTCACAGCGCCCGCCCTTCACATTAAAACTAAAACGGCCTTTTTTATAACCGCGAACCTTTGCCTCATTCGTTTGCGCATAAACATCCCGGATATCATCAAATACACCCGTATATGTTGCCGGATTTGAACGTGGCGTCCGTCCAATTGGCGATTGATCAATATCGATCACTTTATCAATATGCTCGATTCCTTTTATTTTACGATGTTTTCCAGGCTTATGTTTTGCTGCTTTATAAAGTGACTTTGATAGTGACTTATAGATAATTTCGTTAACAAGTGTACTTTTCCCCGATCCAGATACTCCTGTAACAACCGTCATTAATCCAATTGGTACACTGGCAGAAACATTCTTTAAGTTATTTTCTGTTGCTCCGATCACTTCAATCTTCCGCTTATCGGCTTTTCGACGTTCCATTGGTAATGGAATAAAATCTTTTCCGGATAAGTACCTGCCAGTTAGAGAATCTGGGTTTTTCATGACATTTTCTGGTGTGTTGCTTGCAACAATTTCACCACCATGCTCACCAGCACCCGGGCCAATATCAATCAGCCAATCTGCTGCAAGCATTGTATCCTCATCATGCTCAACAACTATCAGTGTATTATCCAAATCTCGCATTCTTTGCAACGTTTCAATTAAGCGATCATTATCTCGTTGATGCAGCCCAATCGATGGTTCGTCCAGGACATAGAGCACACCAGTAAGTGCTGAGCCAATCTGTGTTGCAAGTCGAATTCGTTGTGCTTCTCCACCAGAAAGTGTTCCAGCAGTACGAGAAAGAGTTAAATAATCCAAACCAACATTATTTAAAAACTCCAGTCTGTTATCAATCTCTTTTAAAATCATTTTTGCTATTTGCTGTTCCTTTTCAGTAAGGTCAATTTTTTTAAAGAATTTCATCGCTTCTACAATAGAAAACTTCGTAACTTCACTCACATGTAAACCATTAATCAAAACAGCTAACGCTTCTTGCTTAAGTCGGTGTCCTTTACATGTTGGACAGTTTTTTTGAGTCATGTATTTTTCGAGTGTTTCTCGAATAAAGTCAGAAGAAGTTTCTTTATAACGGCGCGCTACATTTTTCAACACTCCTTCAAAAAGAATATCCGTATCACGAATATTACCAAACTCATTTTTATAATAAAAATGGATTTTTTCTTTTCCACTACCATTTAAAATCTTATCCATTTTATCTTCTGGAATATCTTTAACCGGTATATCCATGTCAATATCGTAATGCGTACATACACTCTTCAATAGCTGCGGATAGTACTGTGAACTAATTGGCTCCCATGGTGCAATTGCGTTTTCATTTAACGTTTTATCCCAATCAGGTATGACTAAATCCAGATCAACCTCTAATTTTGTTCCTAATCCGTCACAGCTTGTACATGCACCAAACGGACTGTTAAAAGAAAACAGACGCGGCTCTAATTCTCCAATAGAAAAACCGCATATCGGGCATGCATGAAGCTCACTGAAAACAAGCTCCTCCCCATCGATAATATCAACAATAATTCTTCCTTCACCTAATCGAAGTGCAGCTTCAATGGAATCACTTAATCGTCCAGCTATACCTTCTTTTACCACAACCCGATCAATAACGACCTCAATCGAATGCTTTTTGTTTTTTTCAAGTTTGATTTCGTCTGTTACTTCTCGCATCTCTTTATCAACGCGAATTCGGACGTAACCTTCCTGCTTTAGCTTCTCTAATAATTTAACATGCTCCCCTTTTCGTCCAGAAACGACTGGAGCAAGGATTTGCAGCTTTGTTCGTTCTGGATATTCCAAAATCCGATCGACCATTTGCTGGACGGTTTGGGAACTAATTTCAATCCCATGCTTTGGACAGGTTGGTCTTCCAATTCTTGCATATAACAACCGCAAATAATCATATATTTCTGTGACCGTTCCTACGGTTGACCTTGGATTATTGCTCGTTGTTTTCTGATCAATGGAAATAGCTGGCGATAGTCCTTCAATCGAATCCACATCCGGTTTGTCCATCTGACCAAGAAATTGTCTAGCATATGCAGAAAGTGATTCCACATATCGTCTCTGTCCTTCTGCATAAATGGTGTCAAATGCTAAGGAAGACTTACCCGAACCAGATAAACCCGTTAAGACAACGAGCTTATTTTTGGGGATTTCGATATCAACGTTTTTTAAATTATGTGCACGAGCACCTTGAATTTTAATAGTTTTATTAA
The DNA here is from genome assembly GCF_003515705.1 of Oceanobacillus profundus. Taxonomy (GTDB): domain Bacteria; phylum Bacillota; class Bacilli; order Bacillales; family Amphibacillaceae; genus Oceanobacillus; species Oceanobacillus profundus. The sequence continues at coordinate 30,023 of NZ_QWEH01000009.1, read as the reverse complement.
GCATGAACTGCTCATCCTTCCGCTTTAAGTTCAAAAATCACATCACGAAGCTCGGCTGCTTTTTCGAAATCGAGTGCCTTGGCAGCTTCTCTCATTTCTTTTTCCATTTGCTCGAGTACCTTCGATTTCTCTTTCTTCGTTAATTTCGTTAAGCCTTTTGTCGTTGATTCGTATTTTTCTTGGTCTTCTGCGGCAATTGTCGCTTTGATGACATCACGCACTTCTTTACGAATCGTTTTCGGTACGATGTTATGTTCTTTATTATATGCAATTTGTATGGTCCGCCTACGATTCGTTTCATCCATTGCAACTTGCATCGAATTTGTTATTTTGTCAGCATACATGATTACATGACCATTTTCATTACGTGCAGCCCTGCCCATTGTTTGAATTAGGGAGCGTTCTGATCTTAAGAAACCTTCTTTATCAGCATCAAGGATTGCCACAAGTGAAACCTCTGGAATATCCAACCCTTCACGTAATAAGTTGATCCCTATAAGTACATCATACTTTCCTACACGAAGATCTCGAATAACTTCAATACGTTCTAGCGTTTTAATCTCTGAATGTAAGTATGCCACTTTCATCCCAATCTCTTTCAGATAATCGGTAAGATCCTCTGACATTTTCTTTGTCAGTGTTGTTACGAGAACACGTTCGTTTCGCTCTGTACGTTTGTTAATCTCTTCGATTAAATCATCAATTTGACCTTCAATAGGCTTCACTTCAATTTCTGGGTCAAGCAAACCAGTTGGTCGAATAATTTGTTCCGTCATCACTGGATTATGCTCCAATTCATATGGACCAGGTGTTGCCGATACATAAACAAGTTGTTTTGTTTTCCCTTCAAACTCTTCAAATTTCAGTGGGCGGTTATCCAAAGCAGATGGAAGTCTGAATCCATGATCAACAAGGACTTGTTTTCTTGCTTGGTCACCATTATACATTCCCCGGATTTGCGGCAACGTTACGTGGGACTCATCGATGATGACAAGAAAGTCTTCTGGAAAGAAATCGAGCAATGTATATGGCGTTGCTCCGGCTTCACGTAATGTTAAATGACGCGAGTAATTTTCAATTCCAGAACAAAATCCCATTTCTCGCATCATTTCTAAATCATAATTTGTTCGTTGCTCTAAACGTTGTGCTTCAAGAAGTTTATTATTGTCACGCAACTCTTTTAGACGATCTTCTAATTCTTTTTCAATATTTTTAATCGCAATCTTCATTTTTTCTTCACCAGTTACGAAGTGGGAAGCCGGGAAGATTGCTACATGCTCTCGATCACCGATAATTTCACCCGTGAGCGCATCAACCTCACGAATCCGGTCAATTTCATCTCCGAAAAATTCTACTCGAATACAATGCTCTTCTCTGGAAGCTGGGATAATCTCAACCGAATCTCCTCGCACTCGGAATGTTCCACGTTGAAAGTCTATATCGTTACGTGCATATTGAATATCTACTAAATCACGAAGCAACTGGTCACGATCCTTCTCCATTCCCATTCGCAATGAAAGTACCTGGTTACGATATTCTTCCGGATTACCTAATCCATATATACAGGACACACTTGCAACAACTAGCACATCATTTCTTTCAAATAGAGCAGAGGTTGCAGAGTGACGTAATTTATCGATCTCATCATTAATACTTGCATCTTTTTCAATGAACGTATCTGTCGAGGGCACATATGCTTCTGGCTGGTAATAGTCATAATAGCTAACAAAATACTCGACCGCATTGTTTGGAAAAAACTCTTTAAATTCACTGTATAATTGTCCAGCTAATGTTTTATTATGTGCAATTACAAGTGTCGGGCGATTGATTTCTGTGACAACATTGGACATCGTAAATGTTTTTCCCGTTCCTGTTGCTCCAAGTAATGTTTGATGTCGTTGTCCGGAAAGAACCTTCTCCGTAATCTCATTAATTGCATTCGGCTGATCCCCAGCCGGTTTATAGCTCGATACAAGTTCAAATTTATCATCCACGGCTATTTCCTCCGATCCGTTCTATAACTCATTCTATCATATCTAATTATATATTTTAACACAAAAACGAACAAGTATTCGACTTTTTAGCTTTTTCATTAATAGTATACTACCCATTCATTGATCTAGAAAATCATTTGTCTTGTTTTTATTATGGCTTGAAAGGAAAACGCGATGTAATTTAAGTAGACTTGGTGCGATTGCTGCTGGATTTTCGTAATAAACGGAGACAAAATTTAAAGCCGATATTCCCTATACCACTATAACGTGGTCATAAGAAATTTCGGCTCTTTACATAAATACATTTTTCCTATGGTCTGCGTATCGAAATCTTCAAGCCTTTCCGTTACTTGAAAATTACGAGCTTATTCGAGACTTCTTTTGTCTGTATGGCGCAGAAGCAAACAACAGCCCAAGTTCATGGTGATCTCCTTCATAAAACGCACCTTGAACAAAACGATTTTCTCCTCGATCATCAAGTATTTCCAGCTTAAAGAACGCTCCAGTGGATTGTAATGCTTTATAAAATTGTTCCTCTGTTGCGACTCTTTTGCCATTTACTTTTACAATGGTCTCACCTATGAATATATCTAATCGTGCTGCAGGTGTTGCTGGAATAATTCCGACAATCGTTAAACCATCTTGCAATTGTCCAAAAAATGGTCGTCGCAATCGATCACCTACACGGTATTTGTAATTCAAAAATTCCTTCCCTATTATAGCGAGAATCACTGCGACAATAGATAAGAATGGCAGAAATATACTACCTGCAGCAATCGCTAATATTCCAATTCCCAATAATGTATTGAATTTGGATATCTTTTGAACTGCATGTACCGGAAAATGGCCTTTCGCCAAATAATCAAAACCTATTAGAAAAGGGATAAGAATTACACTGTAGGTTTCTTCACCAATCGAAAAATATGGCCACCAAGGGGCAAACGGTGCAATTAATCCATTTGGGATCATGGCAAAAAACGGAATCAAACTTAATTTCTTAATCCGATGTTGACCAACCCACGCTCCACGATCACTTAACGCAATGCTTGGGAATGTTGCATTTCGTTTCACGTTATGAATTAAAATTGATTCCACCAAAATCATGATTCCCAAAAGCAATGCAATACTTGTAAAATCTATAGCTGAAAGCAACAATTCTGTATCCGTAATAATTGTTTGATTTTCTAATACTAGTGGTAAAATAAACAGGATTACAAATGTAAGTCCAATGGTATAACTTGGCGATAGCAATGAAAAGCGCATTGTAATCGATAAAATAATCGTTACAATAGCTAATAACAAAATCATTTCATAACTGAACACCATCCCCGTACCAATTGTAATAACAGATATAACGAGTCCGCTTATGAGTGATGTTCCCAGCGTGTTTTTCCACTCTGAAAACACATCAAATATTTTAACTCCATAGTCCATTCTCTCTTGCTTAATCCGTCTATGCCCTGCGATAAATAATAATAAAATAGTCCAGTATACCAGTGGATTGATAAAAAACCTACCGATTCCTTTTAATAACTCAATCAGCCATGCTTCTGCCAAATCTTCTCACCTTCTTCTATGTATTACCTTTCTTTACCTATTCGATAAATATCGACCAATCTCCTGCTTTTCTTGTTAATTGGTAGAGAACAATAGAGTGCATTGCCAGTAAAGGGAACACACTATCCTGCTATGATTGTACTAACTACCTTTAATATGAAAATCCACGAGCAACACTCGTGGACTTTTCATGCACTGTTATTAATATAATGCTTTCAACGCTTCCTCCATTTGGTTATCATCGTCACGATCCCTTATCTTCTCAATAACCTGCGCTTCGATTAGTCCAGCTGTATCTTGATCAACTTCACCAGTATCGGTTAAATCATTATCAGACTGGAATGAGGAGACTGCTTCTTCTGTTTCTTCACTATAATAACCATCTGTTCGTCCTGTATCATAGCCTAATCCAGATAACATCACTTGCAGATTGGCAATTGCTTCATCGGTCTGATCAACCTTCAACGCATCTTCTTCTATTTGCACTGGATGTGTGTAATAATATTCAGGTTGTTTCACCTCAATTGTTGGCTCAACCCCTTTTTCATTAATCCACTCTCCATGTGGTGATAACCATTTAAATGTCGTTAATTTAATCGAGCTTCCATCTCCTAATGGCACTGCCTGTTGAACAGTTCCTTTTCCATAACTCGTTTCTCCAACGACATCATAGTCTAATTCTTTTAATGCAACAGCTAATATCTCAGAAGCTGACGCACTGCCCTCATTTATCAAAATGCTTATTGGGTAACCTTTTTTCTCCGTTAATTGTGAATGATAGCCTTCTCGTTCACCATCACCGTTTTCAATTTGAATATACGGAATATCTTTAGGGACAAAGAGTGATAGAATGTCCTCCGCTACATCAAGAAGACCTCCTGGATTTCCTCTAACATCTATAACTAGCCCTTCAATATTTTCCTTCTCCAAAGCTGCTAATTGTTCTTCGAATTCCTTAGCAGTATTCTCCGAGAAATTTGTTATTTCGATGATGCCAGTTAATTTTCCATCCACCATTTCTGAACTGCTATATACCGTTTCGACCGGAATCTCATCACGAACAATTGTAACCGGGAATGGATCGGAAACACCTGCACGCTGAATTTCTAATTCAACCTCTGAACCCTTTTCACCACGAATCTTAGCAACCGCTTCATTCAAGTTTAATCCTTCTAGACTTTCTCCATCTACGGTTAATACTTGATCATTCGGTCGCAAGCCCGCCTTTTCAGCTGGTGAATCCTTGATTGGCGCTACAATGGTAACAAGTCCGTTAACCATACTCACTTCTGCACCAATTCCCTCAAAAGAGGATTCAATTTGATCGGTAAATTGATTTACTGTTTCAATATCCATATAAGATGTATGCGGATCTTCTAAGGTGGAAAGCATTCCTTCGATCGCACCTTCAATTAACTGTGTATCTTCTACTTCTTCCAGGTAATTTTGTTTGATCAACGAATAGGCCTGGTTAATTTTATTTAAATCGGCAGAAGAATCTGGTGCTTCCGTATCCTCATTTGTAGAACCGTTATTCGTAATTTGATTCGCACCTTGTTCCATTCCTGAATCTTTAGATTGTGCAAACTCCACACCTGCATAAGCACCTGCGAATCCAAGAAATAAGGCAGCGACGAAAATCAATATAATTTGAGACTTTTTCAATTTCATTTTTCCACCTCTAATTTAAAATTGATGCTGTATATTAGTATATGGATCTGCCGAAAGATATACGAATAGTAATAGCATAACATTTTATTTTATGATTGACTATGGATTTAACCATCACCCAAATATGCAAACGTTCCATGGATAGTAAAAAAGCATACCTGACTTGGTATGCTTTTAAAAAGTTAATTAAGGTAATTCATTGGATTCACTGGATTTTTGTATCCGCCTGGGTGAACTTCAAAGTGAAGATGTACACCAGTAGATCCACCAGTTGTTCCCATAACACCAATCTGCTGTCCTTGACTAACCGTTTGTCCAGAGGAAACTGAGATACTATTTAAATGCGCATATACTGTTGTATATGTTTGACCATTAATAACATGAGTTATCATAACCGTGTTCCCAAAGCTCCCCAATGCTCCAGCAGTTGAAACAACACCATCTGCAGCTGCTACAATCCGAGCATCCGCTGAACTTCTCTTACCAAAATCAGTCCCGTTATGCGGTCTTATCTCGTTGTGAATCGGGTGCATTCGATTTGGATTAAATGAAGAAGTTACTGGACCGCTTGTCGGTCTGATAAACATTCCATTTCCACTAGGTGTCGGAGCTGGTGTGGAAGCAACTGTATTTGAACTTCCTGATGAACGTGAACTACTTTGTGAAGCTTTTTCTTGAGCAGCTTGTCGAGCTGCTTCCTCTTTAGCAAGCTGTTCCAATTTTCCTTTTTCTTGCTCATATTGTTGTTTTGCTAGTTTAATAGCTTTTTCTTGATCATTCAGGACTTGCTGCTCGTCTTCAATGCTCAATTTGTATTCTTCTAAATCTTGATGCTCTTCTTCAAGTTGTGCCATCAGCGTTTCTTTTTCTTGCATTTGATCTTTTAGTTGACCTTCTAACGCTACTAGCTCTTCTTTTTGGTTTTCAAGTGATTTTTTCTTATCTTCAACTGCTACTTTCTTCACTTCTACTTCTTCTTTATTCGCTTCTACTTCTTTTTTATTTTCCTGAAGTACTTTTTTATCTGCAGCCTGTGCTTCCATAATCGTTTTATCAGAATCCATAATTGTATTCACTGCCGATGTTCTGCTAATAAAGTCTCCAAAACTGCTTGCACCGAAAATAACTTCCATATATTTCATATCCCCACCATTTTGCTGAATGGTACGAAGACGTTCCTTCAATAGTGCGTCGCGTTTTTCGATTCGATCTTCTAATATCTTAATCTCTTCTTTTAATTCTTCAATTCTCTCTGTCAATTCATTAATTTTAGATGTTAATGTTTCGATTTCATTATTTGTTTCAGTTATCTCATTTTCTTTATTGCTAATATTATTTTGTGTAGAGGTTAACTCTTCATCAATTGAATTAATGTCCTGTTCGACAGTGCTCTGCTTTGATTTATTTTTATTTAATTTTTCTTCCGTATCTCTTTTATTACCTTCTAGATTATTTTTTTCATCATTCAATCCAGACTGTTCTTTGTCTAAATCGTTAATTTTCTTTTCTAAATCACCAACCGATTCTGCAGAAACATGAAACCCACTAGTTGGTATAGTCATTAAAATCAGCCCTGCGATAAGTATACTTGAAGCTACTTTTTTCACTCGTATTTCTCCTTCACCTAATATATTGCAAGTTCCTTCTTGCTTTTTCTGTTCACTCTTGTTGTCTAGGCATGCTTCATAGACGATGTTATGTTGCTTGTTATGTAAAAGCTCGCTCCGGCTGGATGTACCTCAAGAGCCGTTACGAGCAAGTCGGCTTAGACTTTTAGGAATTTACGTACACTCATGACACTTCCCCATACACCAATAATTGCACCAATTGCAAGTATCATTAATGATAGCTGCCAAGCAAATGGACTAAATGGTAGCATTTCTACAAAACTAAATGTAATTTGGTCATTGAAGTTGGTGTACAAGTAGTAGTAGCCTCCTAATATTACTGCGATCGGAACGATGGAGCCTAGAACTCCAAGTAGTAACCCTTCAACAAAGAATGGCCAGCGAATAAATCCGTTTGTCGCTCCTACAAGTTTCTGAATACTAATTTCTGTGCTTCGTGCCATGATCGTAATTTTAATGGTGTTAGAAATCAGGAAAATTGCTGTGAATACTAGAGCGATAATTAAAGCAAGTCCAATTGTCCTTGCATATTTATTAAACTCAAATAATTGTTCAACAACATCTCTACCGTAGTTTACTTGGTCAACATAATTGAACGAAGCAATTTCAGAAGCAATGCGATCTGTATCTTCAGGAACTAGCGCTCTTACGATATAAACATGGTTTAAAGGGTTGTCCTGTTCAAATAAATGCCAAGCTTCACCCTCTTCGCCCATACTTTGAATTAGTTTTTGGAGTTCATCATCATTGGAAGAGAATGATACTGTGTCCACACCTTCAATCTGTTCAATCTCCTCACCTAATTCGATAATCTCATCCTCTGTTGCTGTCAGATCTATCATCGTGTTAATTTGTACATCATCTTCAATACTCTTTGCCATCTCATTTAAGTTAAGTACTAATGCTAAGAAAACTGCCACTAAAATTAATGTTGTTGTAACGGCACCTACAGAAGCAATAGTCATCCAACCATTACGAAAAATATTTTTAAAGCCTTCACGTACATGCCGCATAAAAGTTCTAAATCTCATAGCCATATTCCCCTCTTTGCTCATCTCTAACGATCATACCGCCTTCGATAGCAATTACTCGTTTTTTAATTGTGTTTACAATTTCCTTGCTGTGAGTGGCCATGATAATTGTTGTTCCTCTAGCATTAATTTCTTCAAATGTTTTCATAATCCCCCATGATGTATCAGGGTCCAGGTTTCCAGTTGGCTCATCAGCAATTACAATCTTAGGATGATTAACAATAGCTCGAGCTATGGAAACACGCTGCTGCTCTCCCCCGGATAACTCACTCGGCAGGGAGCGGGCTTTATTCTTCAATCCCACTACTTCCAGTACTTCCATTACTTGCTTACGAATACTTTTTGGTGATTCCTCAATTACTTCAAGCGCAAATGCCACATTTTCATAAACGGACATTTTGGGTAAAAGCTTGAAATCTTGGAATACGACACCAATGTCCCGGCGTATGTAAGGAACTTTTCGCTCTTTAATGTCACCTAAATCTGTATCTCCAATAATAATCGAACCTTTAGTTGGTTTCTCTTCTCTATATATTAATTTAATAAATGTCGATTTTCCTGCACCGCTCGGGCCAACAATATATACGAACTCACCTTGCTCTATATCTACGTTGACACCATTTAATGCGGTGACACCATTGTCATATGTCTTATATACATCTTTCATTAATATCATCTAAATATCACCTTTTTTTTATAATTGTTGTTCCTAGTTGTCAATCTATGAATCTATATTTATTTCCGAATAAACCTCGAACATTTCCTACCTATTATAACATCTTTCTACAGCATTTTTAGACATAAAATTATTACAATTATATTTCAATGCGTAAATAATGTAATGTTTTTCTAAAAAACAAAAAAGCCCAATATAGGCGACTATTTCTACCTATATAGGGCTCGTTCTGTTTTAAAATAAAGTTATTGTTTTTCAGATAGCCAGCTCGTTAAAGCATCAAGATCCTCACCAGCTACATTAAGTGCTGGCATACTGCCTTTACCATTTTTCACAATATCAGCAATTTCATCTGCCGAGTATTTAGATCCTACTTGCGCTAACGATGGACCTGCACCACCAGAGAGGTCGGCACCATGACATGAAGCACAATTTGATTGGTAAACTTCTTCACCTGCGGAGGTTTCTACTGCACCATCGTTGGAATCATCCGTACCCGCATCATCTGATGCATTGTCATCACCAGCTCCACAGGCACCTAGTGCAAGCACTGCTAAAAACAAAACTGCTACTAACCATTTTTTCATTTTAAAAATCCCCTTTACACTTTATATAAAGATCACACCCCTATTATAACCCTTTTCATTTAGATTAAAACCGCTGTTACAACCGTTTACATCTCTAACTTCACTCATAACATTGCTAAATCAATAACTTTAGCGGTTTATGGCAAATTTATGAAACAATAGCAATATATTCTGCTCCACATCAAAAGGGGGCTCATTCTTATAGAATGAGCCCCCTTTTGATGTATTAGTTTATTTGTGATCTTAAGTAAGCATCAATGAAAATGCCAAGATCTCCATCCATTACAGCTTGTGTGTTCCCTGTTTCCATATTTGTTCGATGATCCTTTACCATGGAATAAGGATGAAAAACATAAGAACGAATTTGACTTCCCCAGCCAATCTCCTTCTGTTCTCCACGAATATCATCTAGCTCTTGTTGTTGACGTTCTATTTCTAATTGGTAAAGCTTTGATTTTAACATTTTCATTGCTGCTTCACGGTTTTTAATTTGAGAGCGCTCATTTTGACATGTAACAATTGTATTTGTCGGCAGGTGCGTTATACGAACAGCTGAGTCAGTTGTATTAACATGCTGCCCACCAGCTCCACTTGCTCGGTACGTATCAACCTTAATATCTTCTGATCGGATTTCAATATCTACATCATCTGTCATTTCTGGTGTCACATCACATGAAACGAATGAAGTATGACGGCGACCAGATGAATCAAATGGAGAGATACGTACAAGACGGTGGACACCTTTTTCTGCTTTCAAGTAACCATACGCATTATGACCTTTTATCAGCAGGGTTACACTTTTAACACCAGCTTCCTCACCGGGCTGATAATCCAATGTCTCAACCTTGAAGTCTTTATCCTCTGCAAAGCGTTGATACATTCGTAACAACATACTAGCCCAATCCTGTGATTCCGTACCACCAGCACCAGGGTGCAGCTCAAGAATTGCGTTATTTGCATCATAAGGTTCACTCAATAGCATTTGCAGCTCAAACTCATTGACATCCGAAATAAATCCTGCTAATTCTTCCTGCAGATCGTCAAATAACTCTTGATCATTCTCTTCTTTTACAAGCTCATAGGAAACCTCCATGTTTTCCCATCGCTCTTCAATTTCTTCAAAGCTATTCACATAACTCTTGAGGCCATTCGCTTCATTAATTGTTTTTTGGGCATTATCTTGATCATTCCAAAAATTAGGATCTGCCATTTGCATTTCTAATTCTGCTATCCGAGCTTTCTTAGCCTCTAAGTCAAAGAGACCCCCTAAAATCTTCAATTCGTGAAGCTATTTTGTCTAACTCGTGTTTAATTTCTACTAATTCCATACTTCCACCTCTTATTCAAAATTCATGTAAAGAGACTGGGACAAAAGTATTTTTATGAAGTGAAACCGAACATGATTGATGCAAATAACTCGCTCTGGAAATATACTCCGCTAAGTTTGTACATCGTTCGTCTTTAACATTAAGTACTTTAGTTATGTTCCAGCCTCTTTGTTAGCAGATATTATTTTCTGTCTGCATCAAAACAATTCCAAACCTTCTAACTGCTAATTCCCCAGATACAGTCTCCGCCAGTAAAATTCAGCTGTCTGTGCATAGAGAAGTATTATTACTGACCGTGACAGTTTTTATACTTTTTACCACTCCCGCATGGACATGGATCATTTCGACCAACGGTTTGTTTTTTCACAATCGGTTTACGTACTTTCTTTTTCTCATCCTGTCCACCAGCTACTGCTTGTGTGTTTTTCACTACTTCTTGACGTTGTAGGTTCTCTCGAATTTGAGCTTTCATAATATATTTTGAAACCTCTTCTTCGATACTCGCAACCATTGCTTCAAACATTGCGAAACCTTCCATCTGATATTCCCTTAATGGATCGTTTTGTCCATACGCACGTAAATGAATCCCTTGTCGGAGTTGATCCATTTGATCAATATGATCCATCCATTTCGAATCGACTGCTCGAAGAACAATAACCTTCTCGAATTCGCGGAACTGTTCAGGTGTAAGCTCCTCTTCTTTTTGATCGTAACGTTTGCGCACTTTTTCCATAATTAGTGCAGAAATTTCTTCAGCTTCTTTTTCCTTCAAATCTGCTTCGGAAAGATCTTCAGGATCCAGCAGATTACCATGCACATACTCAACAATGGCTTTTAGATCCCAATTTTCTTCATCATTATCCTGTGTATGGGTACCTACAACTCGATCAATCGATGATTGCAGCATGTTTTCAATAATTTCTCGAATGTTTGCATCTGCATCAATAACCTCGAAACGTTGTTTATAAATAATTTCACGTTGTTCACGAAGTACATCATCATAGGATAAAACTGTTTTACGAGCATCAAAGTTATTTCCTTCCACTCGTTTCTGAGCAGATTCAACAGCTTTGGATACCATTTTACTTTCGATTGGCTGCGTATCATCCATGCCAAGTCTTTCCATCATGTTTCTTAGGTTGTCTGAACCAAAACGGCGCATCAATTCATCTTCCATCGATAAGTAAAATTGCGTTATACCAGGATCTCCTTGACGTCCGGAACGTCCTCGAAGCTGGTTGTCAATTCGGCGTGATTCATGACGCTCTGTACCAACAACTGCGAGTCCTCCCAGATCTTTTACTCCTTCACCAAGCTTAATATCAGTACCACGACCGGCCATATTTGTCGCAATTGTAACAGAACCCTTTTGTCCGGCCGTTTCGATAATTTCAGCTTCCCGATAATGGTTTTTCGCATTTAGCACTTCATGCTTAATGCCAGCCTTTTTCAATAACTTGGAAATAAGCTCTGAAGTTTCTACCGCAACTGTACCAACTAGTACAGGCTGTCCAGCTGCATGTCTTTCCTTGATGTTCTCCACAACAGCGCGGAATTTCCCTTCCATTGATTTATAAATTAAATCTGCACGATCATCACGAGCAATTGGCATATTCGTAGGGATTGCAATAACATCCATATTATAGATATTTCTGAACTCTTCTTCTTCCGTTTTCGCAGTACCTGTCATACCCGATAGCTTATTGTACATCCGGAAGAAATTCTGGAATGTAATGGAAGCAAGTGTCATGCTTTCGTTTTGAATTTGCAGACCTTCCTTTGCTTCAATCGCCTGATGGAGACCGTCACTATACCGACGACCTTTCATTTTCCGTCCGGTAAACTGGTCAATAATAACGACTTCTCCATCTTCCACCATATAATCATCATCACGATGCATAGAGGCGTGTGCTTTCAATGCTTGGTTAATATGATGGGTTAAGGATACATTATTTAAATCAAATAAATTCTCAATGGAGAAATATTTTTCCGCCTTATTAATTCCCTCTTCAGTTAATTGAACACCTTTTGTTTTTTCATCGTACGTATAGTCTGTTTCCTTGGAGAGGGTAGCTACAAACCCATCTGCTTGTTGGTAAAGTGTAGCTGATTTCTTTGCAGACCCGGAAATAATTAGCGGCGTTCTCGCCTCATCAATTAAAATTGAGTCAACCTCATCAATAATAGAAAAATTCAAAGGACGCTGTACCATTTGATTTTTATATAGAACCATATTGTCCCGGAGATAATCGAAACCAAATTCATTATTCGTTCCATAAGTTATATCGCTTGCATAAGCTTCCCTTTTTTCTTCCTTCGATAAACCATTTCCATTTAAACCAACGGTCAATCCAAGAAAATTATAAAGTTTCCCCATCTCGGTTGCATCACGTTCCGCCAAATATTCATTGACAGTAATGATGTGAACACCTTTATCAGACAATGCATTTAAGTATGCTGGCATCGTGGAAGCGAGCGTTTTACCCTCACCTGTTTTCATTTCAGCAATATTACCTTCATGCAGGGCCACTGCCCCAATGAGCTGAGAAGCAAAAGGCCGCATACCAAGCACACGTTTAGAAGCCTCACGGACAACTGCATATGCCTCCACTAGTAAATCATCAAGTGTCTCCCCATTTGCAATCCGTTCTTTAAATACCTTCGTTTTATTTTGTAAATCTGTATCAGAGAGTTTTTCAATCTCTGCTTCCATTGCTTCTATTTGATCTACTTTTTTTTGTATTCGATTCAATTGCTTTTGATTACCGTCACCAAAAATCTTCGTTAAAAAACCAGCCATATGTTAAACGCTCCTTTAGAAAACTCGACATTCGTTAAAGGGATTCGTACGAAAGCGTTCTTTGCTTTCTTAGAAACCCTTATACTTTGGAGTGCTTTGCCTCCTAAGCGAATGTCTTAGTTGCACTTATGCAAATAGGAAAGTTTAATACTTTCCTATTTGACAAAAATCAATACTATAATCCACTACTTATCATAACACTTTCCAATAATGTATGACAACTGACTAGGCATTATATAGCCCTATATTCTAAAAAAGAAAGCAGACTGGGGATAGTCTGCTTTCTTTAAGGAAGGAAAAAATCGGGGAGAGTATTGCTCAGGATTCATTGCCTATTTTTCTTGACCTGAGAAAAACTCGGTAACTTTTCGGTTCGTAGCTGCAAGAATTTCAAGCAGCTGGGTAATTGTAGCTTCATGTTGTTGTACTTGTGTTACCAATGCAAGAAATCTTCGTTCATCCTCTTCATTCACACAAATACCTCCTAGTTCGTTTGATTCATTTATAACATCTATATGAGTCAAAAGACTAATCGCCATTTTTAAATTTCAGACTTGTATTCGACAAAAAACAGTGACAAAAAGAGAGTTTTAGCATAATAAATAAATTCTTTTCCCTTATTTTCAGACAAAAATTAACACTAAAATACAAAATCAGCATTTCGTTCTACATTTTTCGACATTGTATCATATAGGTTAGCTAAAAGCCTGCATAACCGGGATTATTTCAGAAATAAAAACGACCCCAAATTTGGAGTCGTCTTTATTTCTCTAACTTTATTTAAAATACATTTGGTTCAATTAATCCATACTTGCCATCTCTACGTCGATATACAACGTTTGTATCACCAGATTGGTCATTTGTAAAAACAAAGAACTCATGACCAAGCATATCCATTTGAAGAATTGCTTCTTCTGAATCCATTGGTTTTAAATTAAATCGTTTTGTTCTTACGATTTCGATTTCATCACTTTCTTCTTCAACAGCATTTGCACTTTTTTCCATTTCAGCAAAAGCATATTTAGGTGCACCATTCTGTCTGGTTTTTCGATTTATTTTAGTTTTATATTTACGAATCTGTCTTTCTAGTTTATCAACTACAAGATCTACAGCAGCGTATAAATCTATGTGTTGAACTTCACCGCGTAATAATAGATTTGTCATTGGGATTGTAACTTCAATTCGTTGTTCATCATTATAGACACTTAAATTTACATGTACATCGGACGTTGGAGCATCATCGAAGTATCTTTCTAGCTTGCTGATCTTTTTTTCAACGTATTCTTTAATTGCTCCAGTCACCTCGAGATTTTCACCACGAATGTTAAATTTCATAAAAGTGTCCTCCTTTATTCTTTATAGTTTTATTATACTACGTTACCACCAACTTTTCCTGTTTAAACCTTCCGGAAAATTTGCTGTTTTTTGTAAAATCATCTGTAAACCGCATGATATCAAGCATTAGGAGATTTACATTTTATTAATATAATTTACAAAAAAATATTAAAGTTAATATATAAATAAAAAATGACGTGTACATTGTACACGCCATCACCCATTATTTTTTGCTATCCATAAACATTCCGTCCATTGTTTGGACATTTTTATAAGGATTCGTATAGGACTGGTTTGATTTTTTCTGCATTTTGACCTGCTTCATTTCTTTTTTTAAATCCAAAAATAGCATCTGCATTTTCGATTGAATTTCCTCATTAACTTGCATAAGTTCTTTACCAAGTTGCTTTTCTGCTTCAGTATATGGTGGATTTAATGCTTTCATAGCAATTCCGCGTTGTGTAATTAATGCTGTCAACTGTTCAATTATCGACTCTCTCGTTTTACCTGTAATCTCCTGATTTAAGAGTTGTTTCATTTGCATTGTCAACTCATAAACTGGCTCCGCTCTGTTCATTATACCGGTTCGCCTTTGGCAAATTGCTGCTGACGATTTTTTAGAATAACTTGTTTCCATGTGTCACGGAATTCTGTTACAAATTCCAAAACTTCTTCCAACTTCTTCACGTCATTTTTAATATTTGCTTCTTTCAACTGAAATTGCATGAACTCGTACAGAGGCATGATTTGCTTTGATATTTCCATTTTCGGATCTAGTGTAATCATTAGTTCCTGAATAATGTTTTGTGCCTTCTGGATATTTTTATTTTTTGCTTCATAGTTGTTGTCATTCACGTCTTTCATTGCCTGTTTAATGAATTTCATGCATCCATTATAGAGCATTAAGGTTAGCTCTCCACCAGATGCCGTATTTACAGCGTTATTTTGATAGGCTTGATACGCTTTATTTGCTCCCATTAGCCGTTCACTCCTTCCTTAATGAGCTACATCGTTCCTCCGCCAAAAGCATTCATGAGCATTGCGGATTGATTATTCATCCTGGAAATCGCTTGCTCCATTGCTGAAAACTGTCTCCAGTATCGGTCTTCAATTCTTGTAAGTTTGTCTTCAAATGCAGAGATTCGACCATCGAGATCATCCATACGTCTACCGATTGTATACATTTCAGATGTATAGGAACCTTTACCAGCATGCTTTTCAATTCGGCCGATTGTATTTTCAAGAGAATCCTCAAGGCGATTTAATAGTCCACGACCTTCGCCTTCTACATTATTTAACAGTAGCTTTTGGACACTTTCCGGATCATTTGTAAGTGCGGTTCTCAAATCCCCTTCATTGATCTCGAGTTTACCACCATCTAAATAATCCTTCGTTGTTGACAGACCAATATCTGTTAATAGTTTAAATTGACTACCATTTTCAACCGTTTGATACCAACCTTGGCGTACATCAAATAAAGAAGATGTAATAATAGATTCTCCCTTAAGAAGTCCACTTTTTGCCTTTTCTTCCCAAAGTTCAATTTCATTTTCAGACATTTCTTCGCGCTGTGCATTTGTTAATGGTGGGAAATCCCGATATCTCTGCTCTTGCTGTGAAGAGTTTAACGATTCCACTAATTCATTATATTTTGTAACGAGTTTTGTTATATTCTCGACAGCAGTGTCCACGTCATTTGAAACTGTAAGTTTGGCGCTTTGAGGATTATCTACTGTTCCTGTTGTATCTTTGAATTCAAAGGTAATACCGTTTAATGTGTATCTGTTTTCTTTTGATTCCAACTCCAAGACACCATTATATGTGAATTTGGCGTTTGTACCGCCTTGTTCTTCTCCTAGATCCATTTTTAATACATTAGTAAAGAAGGAATCGTCATCAAATCCGATTTCCTTACCGCCATATTTATTAGAATCTGTATTATAATCCCCGGACCTCTTCGTTTCCAATACAACTTGCTGTGTCTGCTCATCATAAAAAGCACGTACATTTTTATCTGCACTTTCTATTTTTTTTAACACATCTTTTAATGTATCACCTTCATTAATTGTAAAGGTTCGCGCTTGCATTCCCTCAGCTACCTCAGTACCATCTTCTGTTGTATATGCTTCACCATACGTATAGAATGTTATTTCCTCATCAACATAATTAGATAGATCAACATCTTTCCCCACTTTACCAGTACCCACATTAATCGCATTCTTAGCCAACTGAGTTACTGCAATCTCATACGAACCATTGGTAGCAGACGAAGAACCTGTAGCAGTTACTGCATTTCCCATTGTAGAACTGATTGTTTTGGCATTAATCATACTACTATTTAATCTCATGTCGGTAATCATTTTTTCAATTTCAGCTACTTGCTTATTAATATCTCGAAAAGCATCTCGCTTCCATTCAAATTTTATTTTATCCTGTTCCATTTTATCCAAAGGCATTCGTTCAGCTTTCATCAGATCTTTAATAATCGTATCTGTATCAATACCACTGGCTAATCCACCAATTCGCATACTCTTGATCCTCTCCCTTAAATCTTCCTATCAATTAAAATCCCCATAAAATCTGCCATTTCTGCATACATATCAAGCATTTTTTTCGGCGGGATTTCTTTAATCACTTCATTCGTATTCGAGTCAACGACTGTAACGTAGTACTTATCCAATTTGTCATGCAGTTCAAATTTAAGGTTCCTTCTAATAGGCTCCATAAATTCATTTAGCTTTTGAACGACCATGTCAACTTCATTTTTATCTATCTTGTCTTCAACCTTATAATGCGTGTCTGCCCCTATTCCCTTACTCCCAATTTCTGTTATTAATTTCGTGTTGTATTCGTTATTTAGCAGAGATTGAGGTGCTGACATTACTTTATCTAACGCCATGTCAATGCACTCCTAAACTTTTTCTTTTTATATCGGTTACACCCTATACTTTCTAAAGCTTTAAATAAAAATACTTCATTATTCTTTTGTTTCTTTAAGCATCTCAAATAGGTCTAGAGATACACCTGCTGCTTCATTATTTTGCTGTTTGATGTCCAAGTATATTTCTTTACGATAAATATCAACAGATTGTGGTGCAGCTATACCAAGTTTAATTTGATCCCCTTCAATTGCTAGTACCTTAATCTCAATATCTTCGCCAATTTGAATTGCTTCATTTCGTTTTCTTGTTAAAACCAACATTTTTTTTACCCCTCTCTCTCAACTGACTGAGGTGTAATTGGTGCTTTTGAAGAATATGCTTCTGTATTTAAAATATATTGTTTCCCTTGTCCTAGACTTGTGTTGATAACAATCGGTGCCTTAAGGTTTAATGTACTTATATGAAAAGGTTGTTTCAACGTTACAATAGCTACAACTGCAACTTCCTTTTCCTCCTTGATTTGCAGGCTCTCGATAAGATTATCATCCAGTTCAATTGAATAATCTGGGTATATTTGATATGGATTTGAAACGATAAATGCTACTGTTGGCGTTTTAATAGACTGTAAAACCTGAAAAATTGGTGTGTCAGGCAAGTCCATTAATACAAACTCCTTTTCGTTAGGAAACCCAGGAATACCAGTTAAAAAATGAATTATTTTACGTTCATCTATTGCAATTTCCCCTAGATATTTTGTTTGTATATTCATTTCGAGTCGTCCTTTCCTATACATATAAATTAGTATAACTGATTTTTAGATACTGCCTTTGTTTCAAACTTGTTGTGACATTACCAGCCTCATAGGTAAATTCCGGACTTCGAGGTGTTGCATTTATAATTGGTTTCTTGATTTGAACATCGATATGTACTTCAGCTGGCTGATAGCTTGTTTTCACTGAAAAATGAGAAGGTATGAACTTAATTCCAAGAGACTTCATTGGATCTGAACTATTTTGAATCGCTTGATTAATTAATGGATCTCCACCATTTTCAATTTTCATCAACTCATCACCTTGTCGAGCACGTCTCGCAATCCCATGCATGAGTGAATTTTTTCCTTCTCTTGCAAAACGTTCATTTCGCTCGGTGATATGCATTAAGTTTAAGTCTGCCCATGCTTGGGTTTGATCAATACGAAGCTTCCCTGGAGTAGTTCGTATCGATAATTCTGCTTGTGGCTGTTGGATGTTTAGTTCTGCTTGCGGTTGAGAAATTTCTAGTTTTGCATCTGTATTTTGAATTTCAATTTGTGCCTGTTGTGATTGCATCCGTATTTGTGGAATTTGCATATGCAGCGCACTCCTTCTATCTAAGACCATATTTTACTGAAAATAGTTTAAACGCAACATAAACCCTGAACCCTATAACGGGCCAGGGCTTATGTTTTACGTCCGTACAGCTTAGCATCCAACGACACACAGGACATTGCGTACTGAGCCTGCAAGGACAATTATGCTTTTGTTATCATCTTAAGAAATCTACTAAAGACGGCTGGATAATTCTTGCTCCTGCTGATAACGCTGCACGGTGCAGGCTTTCTTGGGTAATTAATTCTGTAATTGCTTTTGCGTAATCAATGTCTTCATTTTGTGACATGGTCTGTGTTGCAATAACTTCCTGTTCGCTTAAACGATTTTCGACCAGCTCCAAGCGATTCATGCGTGCTCCAAGCTCTGCACGGGCATTGACGATGTTATTTATACCAATATCCAATTCAGCGATACTAGCATCAATAGCCTCATTATCTAAATCACTATCACCAGTCGCTTCAAGCTTTTCAATAAAAGTATCAATCGCATCAAAAATACTTGGTTCACCACCAAAAACTTCATTTCCGTCAACATTTGCTTTTAATGCTGTTCCACTGGAAACTTCAATTAATACAGGGGAATTGTCAAAATCAACTCCACCAGTTTCTTGATTTATTGGAGCTGTATCCGTTTTTGTACCATTAAAGATATATTTATCATTTACATTTGTATTTGCAATCTCAATCATATGTTCTTTTAATTGCTTTACTTCTTCACTGATATTAACAAGCTCTTCTTTATCGTATGTCCCGTTACTTGCCTGTACAGCGAGCTCTCGTATACGCTGCATTGCAGAAGTAGCTTTATCAAGTGCTGCATCGGTATTATCCATCCAATTATGCACTTCATTTGTATTCCGAATATATTGTTCTACTCTTACAAGCTCTGTGCGGTAGCCCATGCCTTTCATCGCAATAACTGGGTCATCAGAAGGACGGTTAATCTTTTTACCGGTGCTCAACTGGTACAAATACGTATCCATTTTCCCATAACTATTCGTTAAGTTACGGAGCATATTATTCGAAATCATTCCCTGTGTCACACGCATTCAAATCTCCTACCTTCCTACTAATCCCATACTATTTATAATTCGATCCAGCATTTCATCCATTGCTGTCATGCTTCTTGCAGCAGCACTATATGCATGTTGAAATTTAATCATATTCGACATTTCTTCATCCAACGAAACTGAGCTTACAGCCAGACGCTGGTTCTGCACTTGTCCTAACAGTGTGTTTGTATTTTCTGTCATTCTGTTTGCATGCTCAGCTGTTACGCCAAGGTCTCCAATCAAAGATTCATAGTACTTTTTAATACTCGCACCATCTAATGTAGCATCACTCTTGTTGAAAACATCTGCTAACATCGATGCGTTATCCCCATTACCAGAATCACCGGTTGTACTCGTTGCTATTTGACTTCCATCTTCAAGCAATACCGAAATTGCCCCAGCTGCACCAATATAAGCATCTTCTTCCGTGCCAAATTCAGTAAAGAATGCAGCTCCATTTTCATCACCAATTTTACCTGCCTGATGCTGTGCATTAAATGCAGTTGCAAACGCATATGCCATTTTATCCAGGTTGCGCAGCATCTCAGGATAATCCCCAACAACTTCACCAGATTCATCCACATAGCCAAATGCATCTACCAGACCTTTGAGTGAACCTTCTGTAGCCAAAATATCAACTTTTGTACCACCAATTGTAAGATTAGTAACAGCAAGTAATCCTTCTGCTGTTTCATAGTTAGGTTCGTCAAATGCTTGAGCAACTCCAGATACTCCGTCAATTAACGGCGTATCCATAATTGACGTTCCTGCTTCATTTACAAGATTAATCGTTGCAACACCATCACCTTGTTTATTCGGCGGAAGATGACTTTTATCGTATGAAACATCAATGCTTACGATTTCAGAAAGATTGTCTATTAACATATCTCTGCGGTCATATAAATCATTGGCACTATAGCCGTGTGTTTCCAAATGCTTAATCTGTTTATTTAACTCGTTGATTCCATCAATCAATGTGTTCGCATCTTTCACGGTTACATCAATCTGCTTTTGCAAATCCGTGCGTATATTGGTCAGCGACTCTGACATATAATTAAATGTATCTGCTACTGCATGGGCACGCTCGAGCACGACAGATCTTGCACCTGAATTTTCCGGGTTAACTGCAAGATCTTGTAAGGATTGCCAAAACTGATCCATTGTTTTAGATAGACCAGCATCGGAAGGTTCGTTTAATAAAGACTCCATACGGCTTAATGCCTCTGCTCTTGTTGACCAGTATCCCGAAGTACTATTTTCACCACGGAATTGATTATCTAAAAACTGATTGCGAATACGCTGAACCGATCCAGCTTCTACTCCAGTTCCCATTTGCCCTGGTATTTGCGGACGATTACGTGATGCAGCTGGGAAAGCTGATAGTGTTTCAAAATTAACGCGTTGTCTTGAGTAGCCTTCTGTATTTGCATTCGCTATATTATGACCCGTTGTATATAGTGCTGCTTGTTGTGTGGCAAGGGCTTGCCTTGCCATCTCCAAGCCATGAAATGTGCTCATTAGCTTTACTCCTTTATGCCTTCGAGTCAAAAACGGACCGATTCGATACATCGGTTTCATTTTTGACTCCGTAATTCATGCTTTTTAATGTTGGACTCATCAAATCAAGTGACACTTGGACAAACTGCATTGACTGACTAATTAAAACTTGGTTCAACTGCTCTTGCTGTTTTAGTTTCGTAATCAGTTCTGTAAGCTTTGTTGCTGCATTTTCAAGTTTGACTTGCTCCTTTTCAAGCGTGATGTGCTTTAAAATATTTGTAATCGTAGCATCCTCTGCTTGAATATGATTCAATGCACACCAGTTACTTACAGCTTGCTGCCTCTTATTCTCTGCTTGTTCCAATAGTCGTAATTGTTTTCGTTCTTCCACTAGAAGCTTTTGCAGATTTTCAATGGCGCCTTCCTTTACGATACGTGTCTTGTCTTCAGAAACAGCTAATAAATCTGTATGAATTTGAACTAACTTTTCCAATGACTCTCTTATTGTGTCTGCGGACAATCTCCAGTCCTCCTTACGCTATTATTTCGACCAGAATTGCAGCATCTTTTGCGCTGCTTTCTCCGGGTTCACTTTATATTCTCCAGAATCAACTGCCTGTTTAATTTCTTGAACGTAAGCTGCTCGTTTTTCATTCGTTTTTCCACTTTCTTGCAGCTGCTTTGCTTCGTTGGAAATTTCGATGCGATCTTTTTGCTTCGCCCCTTTTGTTAGTTCAGATTGTTTTTGTATTTGCTGCTTATAAGGATTAAAATTTGTTTGATTTGGACCATTTATCTTCATCCTGAACTTCACCCCGTTTTGTTCTAAATATTTATTTCAACGATCATCTTTTCTCTCTATTTATTTATCGGCAGCTTAGTCAACTTATTAAATACTTTTAGTTTGATTTATCGCCAGTACTGAAACAGCAAAATCATATTTATTTTTTATGCTTATCAATTGCATAATACGTATCAATATTAGATGAACTTTTTTTACGTGCTTCTTCCATAACCTTTTCTGTTTTTTCATATGCCGTTAAATCATTTTTTAATTCTTCCGTGCATGAAATGCATAGCTTTCCAGAAGTAATTTCATTTCCACATTTTTCACATGGATAAGCAAGCTTTGGAAAATCAGACGGGAGAAGTCGTTTTTCCTTTATAAATTTGATAATCAACGATTCTTCTACTCCAGTAGCTTCGATGATTTCAATTAATGTTGCCTCTCTGTTTTTTCTTTCTCTTAAAAAACGATAGACTGTTTGAAATGCTTCCTCTTCTTTTCTATAACAGTTCTGGCAAATATCACGCAACCCTTTTACAAAAACCGTATTACACCGGACACAATTAGCTAACTCAGCCATATTTATTCCCACTTTCCATAATTATAGCACACCTAAAAGCTATCCTCGAATCAGTGTAAATGCATACACAGTCGGACATCCATGCTGCTTTAATAATTGAGCTGCATGACGTAAAGTTGTACCTGTTGTATATATATCATCGACAAGTACGACAGCTTTGTTAATAGGTTGTTTTATAAAAAATGGGTTTTCTGAAGTAATTCGTTCGTGTCTCGTTTTCTTTGACTGCTTTTCTCCATGAATGCGCGAGAGGATGCCTGCGTGCTCAATTGGTAAGAACTCGCACAATTGGAGTGCTTGATTAAACCCCCGCTCCAAAATTCGTTCTCCACTTAATGGAATTGGGACTGCTAGGGACTCTTTTCCCAAAAAAGAAAACCTTTCTCGAAAAGCTTTGGAGACATAATCTCGGAATATTTCTCCTAGCACATAATCTCCCCGATACTTCCAGGTTGCAACAATTGCCTTCATTTTTTCATTGTAGGAAAATATGGAGTGATTAAATTCAATAGTGTTCATTTCTTCTTGCTGCTCCCACCACAGACAATCTGAACAAATTTTCTCTATCGACGGACGACTACACTTTTTACATTGCTTTCCTCCTAACAGCTTTAAACCTGCTGCACATTCATCACAAATAGGGCGAGGCAGAGACAACTGAAATAAATTAGCCCAGGTAATCTGCATAATTATCTCACTTTGACAAACTATACAATCCATTCTTAAAATCCTCCTCTCTTATTCATTTCTTTTATAGAAGTAATGGCTTCATGTATAGCTTCTGTCTTCCCTTGATGGAATAAGATTACTTCCCCCGTCGGATCATCCGGGCTCCTTCCTGCTCTTCCAGCAATTTGTACAAGTGCCGCTTCATCAAAGACATCATGCCCCGCATCCAATATAACAACATCGACAGAAGGGAATGTTACCCCACGTTCCAAAATGGTTGTCGTAATCAAAGCAACTATTTCCTTTTCTCTGAAAGCTTGAACTTTTATTCCCCTATCAGGATCTTGGGCATGGACAGATTGCAGCTGCTTAGCTGAATGTAGTAATCCAGTTTGCAGCAGGAGAATTTCAAATGGTTTTTGCAATTTTTCAGCAAGCATAATTGTTGGAGTGAATATCAATAGCTGTCTGCCTGGGTTTTTCCGGTTTTTCAACCAGTTTATAATTGTTTTTGGAATTGTTAAGTTTTGGAGATCACGTTTTAAACTAAAGCACATTTTAGCTTTGGGGACAGGTAAAGGTTTGCCGTGAAAGCGAAGTGGGACGAATATGTGTGGTAATTGTTTACGTTGGATTCGTTTGCGCTGTTTACTGCGTGGCGTTGCCGTTAAATAAACCGTAGTACTTTCGGACTTTTTGGCTCGATTTGCAGCATATGGCAAGGACGGGTCTGCGTGAAATGGAAACGCATCGATTTCATCAATGATTATGACGTCAAATGCTTCCTGATAACGAAGTAATTGATGTGTTGTAGTGACAATCAGCTGAGCTGTTCCAGCTTTATCTAAACTACCACCATACAATGCTTGGATCGTTACTGCTCGAAATGCCTGTTGCAGTCTGGGGTATAATTCTTTCACCACATCAGCTCGTGGTGTGGCTAAGCAAACGCGCTTCCCGCATATTAATGCCTCTGTAATGCCTGGAAATAGCATCTCTGTTTTACCAGCCCCACATACAGCCCAAATAAGCGTTTCCTTTTCATTTATACGGATAGCACTAACAATACGATCAGCAGCTTTTTGTTGCGCAGCTGTAAGACTTCCCTCCCATGTACAAGGACTTTCATGCCGCGGCCAAATCGGCTTTTCGCCTGTCCACAAATAAAGTTTTTCACATTCACTAACTCTCCCCATCTCAATACATTTACGACAGTAAACATGGGTAGATTCACATTGAGTACACGGAAACTTTCCAAAAAGAGAGGACTTTTCATTGCCACATCGCTCGCAATGAAGATGGAAGTTTTTTTCTTTGATGGGTTTTAGCGGAGTAAATTGTTTCGTTGCAAGTAACTGTTTGAAGGCTGTATCATCTAGAGGTATTTCTCTTCTTAATAATAATTTTCCAGCGAAATGCAAGTGGTATTCATCCTGTTTTATCGTAATTTTGTTTGCCATGAATTCACTCTCTTTCTCATGATTTCGTCATTCCCAGACTCACGGCTGGAAATGACGATTATTTTTTATATTGGTCAGCTGACTATTTCACATACCAACCAACACCGATAGCCCCTTCGCCTAGGTGGGTGCCAATAACAGGTCCAAAATAGCTAATTGTCGCTTCCATCGAAGGATACTTTTGTAAAAATGCATCTCGTAGTTCCAGTGCAGATGCTTCATCATTACCATGGATGAAAACAACAGAAAGGTCTTTTCCTTTATTGGCATCTTCCTCAAGCATCCCAATAATTCGGTTGATCGCCTTTTTACGTGTACGAATTTTTTCAAATGGTACGATAAGTTTTTCAGAGAAATGGAGGATTGGCTTTACTTGCAAGAGACTTCCAACCAATGCCTGGGCACCTGAAAGACGGCCACCACGTTGCAAGTTAGTTAGATCGTCTACCATAAAATAAGCTTTCATGGTTTCTTTCATCTCATCTAATCGTTGAATAATCTCCCCAACTGCCTTCCCTTGTTCAGCCATTTTTGCTGCTTCCAATGCATAGAAACCCTGTACCATACAACTCATTTCGGAATCATATGCATAAACATCAATCCCATCTATCATTTCTCCAGCACTAATAACTGTTTGATACGTCCCGCTGATGCCACTGGATAGATGGACGGACACAACTGCATCATAATCTTTTTTTAGCTCTTCTAATTTGGTCGTTACATATCCGATGGAAGGTTGTGAGGTTTTTGGTAATTGCTTTGTTTCTCTTACTTTTTGATAGAATTCCTCTGTTGTAATATCTATTTCTTCCTCATAGGATTTATCTCCAAAGACAACGCTAAGCGGAACCATATGAACATTGGCTATTTCTCTTATTTCAGCAGGTATATATGCTGTGCTATCTGTCATTACAGCAACTTTCATAACCTATCTTCACCTCTAATACGATTTATGTCATTTTTTATTTTACCTCAACTTTTTCTAAAAAGCACTTGTTATTCAGTTTCTTCTCATGTATGTTTTGAGATTGGTAGAAAACCTATCTAGGAGCGCAATTTTGTTGATGATGCATGCAAAGAGGTATTTCTTTTTATCGAAAATTCGCGGATTAGTCGTTCAATCATAATTACCCTATAGATACACACGAAAAAATACCCTGATGATCAGTACCATCAGGGTATTTTAAGAACAATGCAGCTAGATGACCTCAACCCAACCTTTACGGATAGCCGAAACTACTGCCTGTGTACGATCGTTTACATTCATTTTTTGTAAAATATTACTTACATGGTTCTTTACTGTCTTTTCACTGATGTATAAGGTTTCAGCTACTGCACGGTTACTTTTGCCATCGGCCAGTAACTGCAATACCTGACATTCACGCTTTGTAAGCAAGTGTAATGGTTTGCGGTATTCAATACCTTTATCAGCGATACTTGAACTGTTTTCTCTAGCGAGACGTCGATATTCTTTCACTAGATTATGTGTAATTTTCGGATGTAAGTAAGAACCGCCATCACTGACCACTTTAATCGCTTCAATTAATGAATCGGAATCCATTTCTTTCAATAAGTAGCCTTGTGCTCCAGTTTTCAATGCATGTGTCACATAGCTTTCATCATCATGAATAGATAGAATAATTACTTTCGTATTTGGAAAGTATCTTACTAAATCAGCAGTCGCCTGCACTCCATTTATTTCCGGCATATTTATATCCATTAAGACAACATCCGGATTGTTCTCTTTAACCAGTTTAGACGCTACTGCACCATTATCACCTTCAGCTACTACTTCAAAAGATGGCTCAAAATCTAGTATTCTTTTTACACCTTCACGAAATAATTTGTGATCATCTATTAATACAATGCTAATTTTTTTCTCTGTATTCATTGCCTTTATTCCTCCCACATACTAAATACTAGTTCTTTTACGCCCTATTATGATTATGACAGATCATTTTTCTTTCTCTATATATGAATTTTCTTTTATGAGATTAATGATGCATGTTTCATTCATTTTATTTGCATCAATAATTCTATATAACCTATTATATACGTAACCTGATTAATAGGGAACTTTTATGATAATCGCTGTCCCCTTACCTGGGGAGGACTGAATATGTAACTCTCCTTCTAACATTTCCACCCTTTCTCGCATCCCAATTAAACCGAAAGATTTATCCTTTTTCAAGCTAACATCAAAGCCTTTTCCATTATCTTTAATAACCATTGTTAAGCTGTTTCTACGTATTTCTAACTTCACTTGAATTTGACTAGCTTCACTATGTTTTATTGCATTTTGAATGGATTCTTGCATTAATCTAAAAAATGCAACCTCATATTTTGAATTAAGTCGCTTTTCTTCTCCAAAGACTGAAAACTCTATCGGTACTTTGCTGTAATCTGAAATACTGTCAACGTATTTTTTCATGGTAGGCACAAGTCCAAGATCGTCTAATGCCATTGGTCTAAGGTCGTAAATGATTCTTCTTACCTCATACAATGAGGAACGTACCATTTTTCGAACACTTTTAATTTCTTCTATCGCATCGTCCATCGAACCATTACGAATAGTTCGTTCAACAATCTCAGACCGAAGTAAAATGTTCGCAAGCATTTGTGCTGGTCCATCATGAATTTCTCTGGATATTTTTCGTCGTTCATCTTCTTGCGCTTCAATTATCTTAAGACCAAATTCCTGTTTTTCCTTAGCATTTTCAATCATTTCATTTACTTGTCTAAAATCATCCTGCAAATAATTAAGAATAACAGAAATTTTCCCAGCCAAACCCTCTGCTCGATTGATCGTATGAGTTAACGTAATTAACCTTCTTTCTAATTCGTCTCGTTTATCACGTAAAGCTTTTTCTTCCTGACGTAAAATAGCCAAATTGGTTTGCATGAGATGGGTATTTTCATACACTTCGCGAATATCTTCCTCAGAATAGCGCTCGAAGTATTTACTAACCTCTGCTAACCGCTTCCTTGAAAATCGTACGCGTTCTTCTAACTTATCCCCATTTTCAATATGCTGCAGCACTTTTTCTTTCGTTTCTTTCAGTTCCAAAACAAGGTGGTCGTGCTCCTTGCGTGCTTCTTCACTAATATTAAAAATCTCATCTTTACTATTTTCCACAACTTCGACCATATCATCAATAACATGATCCAAAGCCTTCTCAGTTATTTTTACACTCATCATTCCCCACCAACCTGTGTTATAATTATACGTACATCGTTTTATTTTTTAAAGGGTCTTTTCCCTTTTAACCGTAAATTTCATCTGGTAATTGATATTTTTTTATTTTTTTAACGTTTAGAAAGACGATACATCTACTATCATGTTCGTTTGAGGTGAGAAAATCAAGATGCTAAAAAGCTATTTAACTGTTAAAAAGAATGGAAATGATGAATTAATCATTCAAAAATCGCGGTTTATTGGTTATGTGCGTAGAGTAGAAACTGAAGAGGCTGCCCATGAATTTATACAAGAAATTAAGAAAAAGCATGCAGATGCTACACATAACTGTTCAGCATATATTATCGGCGAGCATGACCAAATTCAAAAGGCAAATGACGATGGGGAGCCAAGCGGAACAGCTGGAGTGCCGATGTTAGAGGTTCTGAAGAAACAACAGTTGAAGGATACTGCTGTTGTCGTCACAAGATACTTCGGTGGCATTAAGCTAGGAGCAGGCGGATTAATTCGTGCATATGGTGGTACAACCTCTCAGGCGATTAAAGCAACCGGCATTGTAAGAAGAAAACTGATGCAAGGTTTTTCTATTACAGTCGATTATACTTTACTTGGCAAAACAGAAAATGAACTCCGAAATTCCGAGCATCTTCTTGAAACAATAAATTATGTGGAAAATGTTGAATTTATTGTGTACGTGAAACAAGATGAGGCAGAAGCATTTCAAAATTGGATGATTGATTTAACAAACGGGCAAGCAGAATTAAAAACAATCGATCAAAAATACATTGAAATTGATGTTACATCGAACGAAACAGAAGCTGAATAAAAAAACTGCGTTCTCAAGCATGAGGATGCAGTTTTTTTATTTTGCTATAACTTGGGAATGTGTATATTTTGATAAACGCTCACTACGAGAAAGCTCACTAATTAGCTTTTTAATTAAATCTTCTGAACTAATTATTTTTTTCTTCTCTGTTTCATCGATCATCTTGCTTAGCATTTCTTTATACTTTTCTTGCTCTTTCATCAAATTCCCGCCTTTTACTTGTTTTCTAGGTTATGTTTTTACATTTAATGAGAACTGTAGCATAATTTTACATAGAACGGTGTCGAAGTGTGTCGAAAATAAAAAATAAAATTCCGTTCATCATATCTTTCGTCAAAATTTAA
This sequence comes from Oceanobacillus profundus, assembly GCF_003515705.1. Lineage (GTDB taxonomy): Bacteria > Bacillota > Bacilli > Bacillales > Amphibacillaceae > Oceanobacillus > Oceanobacillus profundus. The sequence continues at coordinate 751 of NZ_QWEH01000009.1, read as the reverse complement.
CATTTCTGTCTGTTCTTCTGTTTTTCCTCCAACACAATGCAATTACAAGTACTGCAAGCAACGCACCTAAACTATCTAATCCAACATCGCCAATATAAGCGGTACGATTCGGCGTCAACCCCTGATGCATCTCATCTGATACAGCGTATAAAACTGTCAGCAGATAAGAGTAAACGAGACAATGCCAACGCTTTGTATTCTCAATAGTTTTTCGAAAAGCAAGGTAAAAAAACAAAACTAATAAAAAGTATACCGTCACATGAGTACCCTTACGTATAAAGAACTCGACAAAGCCATTTATACCAAGTGTATCCACACTTATAACCGATTTATTAAACGTAAAAGATATCCAACCCACTATACTTTCTAAAAAACTTAAATCTACCATATTATTCAGGAATGGTTTAATGTCCTGCTTCTCATATGGAGTTGCTGAAGAAAAAAATATAATACACATCCAACTGATTGGGAGAACCCAATAGTAGTACTTTGTCATCATTAATCTACCAAACCTCCCAAAAAAATACAATCCCCGCGAAAATTTATTATAAGGTAATTATAATGAAATCCGCACAATTTATATAGTTTTTTTAACAATAACGCTTTATATAGCTTTTTTTTTATGACCGTTTGTCAAATTAAGTGCAACAGTTCTTCTTGAAACGCTTCGTGAGTAGTTTTCCAATTCAAACATTTTCTGGGTCTATTGTTGATTAGTGACAGTGCATGTTCTAATTCTTCGTCTGAGACT
>NZ_QWEH01000008.1 GCF_003515705.1 Oceanobacillus profundus | reverse complement strand
TACACCGCCATGAACAGAAATCAAACAGTAGATAATAAAAATAATCCAAAGCAAAATGGTTCCGATCATCAAAAACCGATGATCGGAACCATTTTTCAGTAATTTAGGCTAGTTATGTCTCAGCCTCATTTTAAATGTGTTTAGGTGCAAGCTCTAGTTATGTATTTCTAATTTAAAGGTATTTCTAGTTGTTCAAAATAAAAAAGTTAACTCCGAAAAGTTAACTTTTTGCTTCTATGGATGTTTGATTAAGTTATCCAGCGATTTCTGATATAATCGTTGCAATGGAGAAGAATCCAAATGCTAATGCTGTCAAAGCTGAAAATGCTAATGCAAATAGATTTTTATATTTCAGTTGACGAATAACTGAAACTACTGCAAGTAATGCGACGAATAATAATACGATTGCTAAAATAAGATGTCCCACAACTATTATCCTCCTTTGAAGCTTCATTGTTCCTAAAGTTACAATTTGAATTAGGAATTGGTTTTATATTATTATGTAACTAAGACATTATATTATTTATTCTAAAACATTAAATTGTTTTTGTCGAGTAATTGTAAAACGTTTTCTTACACAACAGGGTGTAATACACCCTCTTCTATGTGTGCGGGGACGAAAACATGTGTAGTGGGGAGGCAAAGCCCGTAAATTCCTGATTCTCTTAAGGTCCAGCAGGGCTCCTTATCAGTACTAACATTTAGTTGGGGGTGAAGCGAGCCCCACTAAATGAAAAAGTGATTTCATTCAGAATTGAATTGGAGGTTTTTTAATGAATGTAAAGGGGATGGCATTAGGTCCAATCGGAACAAATTGCTATATTGTTTATGATAAAGGAAAAGCGTTATTAATCGACCCAGGTGCAGAGCCTGATAAAATTGCCGAGTTTTTAGAAAGAGAGGGACTAAAAGTTCAAGCAATCTTATTGACACATGCTCACTTTGATCATATCGCTGCACTAGATGAAATACGAGAGACTGTAGATACAGATGTATATATACATGAAAATGAGCTTTCTTGGTTGTCAGATCCACAAATGAATGGTTCCAGTAAGCTAATAGGAAATGAAATCGTTATGAAGCCAGCTGAATTCACTTTTAAAATGGGTCCAATGGAAATAGGGGACTTTCACTTTGAAGTTATTCACACGCCTGGTCATTCGCCTGGCAGTGTCAGTTTTCTATTTGATCAAAATGAATTCATTATTAGTGGTGATGTTTTGTTTTATCATGGTATTGGCAGAACTGACCTTCCAGGTGGAAATATGGCAGAGATTGAAGCTACAATCCAAAATAAACTATATCAATTGAAGGAATCCCTCACTGTTTATCCTGGGCATGGACCACATACAACAATTGGTGAAGAAAAGCAGAACAACCCTTTTGTTCGTGCATGAAAGTATTAGCTGGATTTAGTTAATTTGAAGATGGAAAAACCCCTGCAATATTTTAGGTTGCAGGGGTTTTCAGCTTTTTTAATGTCCGAAACCAGGTACAAGAATAAATTCGGAATACCATGTAAAACCAATCATGAAAACGGTACAATACGCTCCAAATAAATACATGTACATGCGTTCAGATAACTTTAAATAACTTACTGTAAGGAAAAATGCCGTTTGAGCCAGGAATAGTAGTGCTGTATTCGTCATATCACCGATATAAAACATTACTGTAAAAATACCTGTCCAAAAGGCAAGAACACGAAACATTCGATCCATGTCTTCCCCCTCCTTTTAGGTAGCCTTTTCATTGTTATTATATATGAGGAATTGCGTATTGTAAACGAATGTCATTAAACAATTGAGAGATTAGCTAGATAAGTGCAATTTCCGCAATTGTTTGTAAACATATTTTCTTCGAATGTTAAAGTCGACCCTTCAAATAATACATCGAATATACCTTTTAGGAATAAATAATGCATATGACAAACTACTGTTTGGTTTTTCATCACTAATTCCTTAAATGGGCAGTTATTCACATGAAAATGAATGTTATTATTTCCTTCATCATACGTAAAGGAAGGAGAGAGTCCTAATTCTTCTGTTGCCCTCTCAAGTATATCAAGTTTTTCCTTGATGGACAGCTTATTGAAATGATGTATTTTAAAATCGTCTATAAATTGGTGCCCATACTTTTTCCCTGTTGCATACAATGCTTGCTCACCAATTTCACCGAGTTCCAACAGCGCTTCTAATGCAATTGAAGAAAGGGTCTTATAATCCCTCGATGGGAAGCTTAATTCGATTACACTTTCCGATAGTCGGTACATTTTGCTTGGTCTTCCGCCTTTTCCGCTTCTCTTGAAATATGTTGTAATAAGCTTTATTTCTTCAAGCTTAGATAAATGCAGTCTAGCTACATTTGAATGGATGTCAAAATGGTTTGCAATCTCAATCACACTAACATCTTTATGTTTTTTTAGTATATATTGATAAATATGGTACCTTGTTGGATCACTTAATACATTTGTAACTTTTAACGTATTGTCCACATAAATCACCCCAGTAGCTTTAATACCTTTATTATAGTATTTAATTTGACTATTTAGTGAGAAAAACAAAGTTTGTTAAAAAATGTACAAACTTATTATTCTGCTATATGTGTTTTTGTGAACGTATAAATTGTATCATATTCGTTTGTTTTGATTGAAAAGGATAATTGATACATTGTATCTGCTGCAGGTGTTATAGAAATTTTAACGTCACCATCAGGAAAATGATAGCGTACAACAGGAGGAGGCTCTTGTTCTATTATTTCCGATTTTACTGTTTCATATCCCATTTGAAAAAGCGTCTCTATTTTTATTTGTTGAATGTGTCTATGGGTAAGCGCAGTATCATGTCGATAACTATGAATTGCAGTCATTATAAACATGCAAATGAATGCCGTTATAAAAAGTACATACGGTAGTATTACTCCATGTTCATTCTTAATAATAAGCGAACTTTTTTTCATATCTTTCCTCCGAAGTAGTAATAACGGTAACTTGAACCCCGTAGGGTAGGGGAGTGAAGGAAATACCTTCAACATCCCTCAGATAGATTTCATGTCCTTTTCCATTGACTTGTCTTCTAACAAGTGTGCCATACAATTCGAGTGTTGCTGTTTTATTTTCATGCGGCTTAACTAAATAAAGTTTTCTATTTGTTACGTAGATGTTCGTTGCATCAATGATGTCATCTCGCACAAATTGAAAAAATTGCTGTACTGAAATTTCACTGTACGTTGATTTCGAGTTCATGCTTTGCAGCAAATAGCCCAAAAGCGGTAAACTGACGGAAAGGATAACAATACTACACAAAACAGTTATAAATGTAAATCCTTTCTCATGCTGCTTGTAATCCATAAAAACAGAGCTGTTCTTCTGTATTTTTCGCATTATTCCATTCAGCACATCCTTTAATGAACTCATTTTCAATCTGGAAATCAAATTGAACCTCCATATAAGAATCGACCGTTTTTGTGAAGGCCACAGGGAGTAAGGTATTTGAACTCCAAATAAATTGTTGTAACTCGTCGTGGAGCAAGTAAGCTAGTTTTCGACGATCGCTTAATACTTTTTGTTCTATATCAAGCGTTGAGATAATTGGCATAAATGTAGCAATTGCGGTGAATATGATACCGGAAGCAATTAATACTTCTATTAATGTAAAACCATTACGATTCTGCAATATAAAACCTTCCTTTCCCGAACTGGAAGACAATTCGATATTCGCTATATGTTGTTTTTATATGAATCGTTCGCGGGTATAAAAATGTACCTTTCCCATTAAATCGAATATCACTATTTTGTCTATAATCAACCGTCCATCCAGCAGGATAGACTTGCTCTGCAATTATTTCATTGTCCTGAAAGACTTTATAATTATCCTTGTAGAAACGAATAAATATCTCCTCACCTGTAGTCAAATAGGACATGTTTTGAACATATAAAACATCGATTTTCAATGTATCTAGAAATTGTTTGTCCTTTTGCTTTTCAATGCTTTCAAATTGAAAGGGAGGGAAAATTACCATAATAATTGAAAAGACAGCAAGAACAAAGAGGACTTCCAGCAATGTAAAACCATGATTATACTTAAGGTGCTGATACAATACCTTTATTTCCATCTACTGAATAGTTTAAAGCCTCTTCATTAGGACAGGTGAGTTGATCTTCGTTTAAGTAATCAGGAACTAATGCACTTAAAGTATTCGGATACGAATTATTTTCCATATAATAAACATCTACTTGTCCCTGAACGATGGATACTAGTGCTGTACATCCTTTGCTGTGGACCTCACTGCTCCGGTCACCGAGATTCGGAACGATAAGGATGATTAAGACGGATATGATTAATAGAACGATAAGCATTTCGATCAATGTGAAGCCGCGGTTATTGTTAAACATAGCAAAGCTCTCCTTTTAGATTGTTTTAATTAGCTGGAACATTGGCCACATCAACGTTATATAAATAAAAATGATGAAGCCAGCTAAAATTGTAAAAAATACCGGTTGAACGAATGTAATAATTTTCACGATTTTTCTTTGGATTTCTTCCATTAATAGCTCTGCATAGATACTTAAGTCTTTTTCAAGTGCTTGTGCGTCTGCATTTTTACTGAATATAGTTGTCAATTGTCCTTCTAGAAAAGTAAAAACAGTAAGTAAACTGGCGATGTGGACACCTCTTGATAATTCTGAAGTCATTTGCTGGGCGTAATAGGAGATAATAGGTAGTTTCTTCTGTCGGGTCATATGGTCAAGTATTTCTTTGAAAGACATTCCGGTTTTAAGCAGTGAACTGAAGTGTGTAGCGAAGTAAAAGGACGTCTGTAGCTTTAGGAAGCTTCGGTAAAGTGGAATTGTGCGATAGACGTTTAATTGCTTTTCAATTGGCAACTTACCCTTTGTTAGTAACCATACAAAAAGTAAAATTCCCAAAACAAAGATTAACACAAAAGTAATGGTGGTAAGCATTTCAATTAAAATAATGGAGACCTGGACTGTTGATGAAGCGGACATACTTGCTTGAAAAATATCTTGAAAAGACGGGAGGACACTTTGTTTTATAAAGTATAGCAGCAAGGAGAAGATAAACAATAGAATAAGTGGGTATCTGGCTGCTTGTTGAAATTTATTTGTATTTTTTATTCGATATTCATACATTGCAGCACATTTTTTGATGCTACCCTCAAGATCTCCATTTCCTTTTACAAAATAAAGATATGAAGTAATCAGCGGATGAAATTTCGCTTGATCAAATGCTTCATCAATAGACATACCGTCTTTAAGGCACGTTAAAATGCGGGTTGCAGGTTTTTCTAATTCTTTATTCCATTTTACTGTTTCAATTGCATCTAGCAATGGGTAGCCATTCGTTAATAAACGATGTAATAATTGTAGGAATCGAAGCTGCAGAGGGTTAGCCAGCATTTTTCTACGACTGATAAACCCTTTCAGATATGAAGCCATATGCATAAGCCTTCTTTCTTAAATACTCAAATGAATGAAATGTATCAAGTTCTGTTAATTCGTTCCCCTCAATGGTATTCTCTAATAATGTACCTTCGAGTAGTTCAAGAATCGCTGCTCTCCTTGCGAGTTCGGTTTTCACCTGCAATGGAAGTAATTGAAGCGCAGCAACCGCGATAAGTGATTGTTTCATATCACTTCGTTTGATACCCATATCGATTAAACGATGAATTGTTCCTATAGCATTTTTTGCATGTAATGTGCTCAGAACCAGGTGACCTGTTAAGGATGCTTCAAATGCAAATTTGGCTGTGTGCTTATCGCGGATTTCACCAACCATAATAATATCTGGGTCATGTCGTAACGCTGCTTTTAAGCCTGTCTGATACGTAATTCCAGCTTTTTCATTGACTTGCACTTGTAGAATATTGTCCATGTTTTTCTCAATTGGGTCCTCTAAAGTAATGGTTTGATACGACTTTTCCTTTAAGATGGATTCCAGTAAAGCATATAATGCTGTGGTCTTGCCACTTCCGGTTGGCCCGGTCAGAAGGATGATGCCAGCACGATTGGACATCCATTCCTTCATTTTATTTAGTTGGCTTTTAAAAAGAAAAAGTTGTTCAAGAGTGAGTTTTGTTTCTTGTGGAAGGATCCGAATTGCTAAACTTTCTGTTTGATGGAGAGGAAGTGTCGATAATCGCAATGAGAATAAATTGGACGTGGTCTTATGTTGAATGGTGCCATTTTGCGGCTTTCTTGATTCACCAATATCCATTCCAGCTATAAATTTGTAGTAGGTGAGCAGTTGTTCATATTGTTTAAGTTTTATGTGGCAATGTTTTACTCGTTTTCCATGGATTCGAAAAAAAATATCTGTATAGTCATGGAAAGGATAGAAGTGAATGTCTGAAGCGTTCTCTTTAATCGAAGCGTTGAGCAGGTTATCTGATAAAGTTGCAGTGGGATTCAAGGTTGTTTTCACCTCCTTTTATTTTGCAACAGTATACTTTATTCGACGTTTTTTGATTAAACCCTTCTTTTTTATAAAAATTTTTGTATATATTTTTTTTGATTTGCAAAAGATAAGTGTGAGACATGGAATCGAGGTGGTAGTAATGTCAGGAAATGATTATTTGAAGTTTATGACCGAACAAGTTGTTTCATATATAGACTTACCATCTGAGGAAAGAAAGAAACGAAAAGAAGCGCAAAGGAAACAAAATTCCTTATACACCACCAGATGGTTTGGTATGCTTCCATTCACATTAAAAATAATGTTCCAGAAGGAGAATAGCAGATAAATTTACCTGCTATTCTTTATTTATGGAGGTTGTTCAAAAAGTATGAAATGTGACTACATTAAACTGGGACTAGCATAGTGCCGAACAAGACTTTTTTTATCTCAGCCTCTAACCCTGCACAAGTGATTTTACTATTATAATGCATGTTGTTCGAGATACACGATACCTCCATTGATTACGTCCAATGTTACCTTTGGATGATAACGTTTTGTTAATTCGTCTTGTTCTTTTTTCATCTGTTCACTTTCTAAGTCGTCCTGATAAAAATGCTGTAACGTTTGAATTTCTTCCTGTAACAATTCTAAAGATTTCTTAGCCCACGTATGTTCTTGCTCTTCAATATAGTTTGACAGAACAGTTTCCATTCGTATGTAACCACTTTTTATTTTAATCATTGGAGACAATGTAAAGCAATAATCAGAAATTGTTGTTTGTAATGAAAACTTCCTTAACAGATTCATCATATCTAACTTCATCATGCCGTTAACTAAATGTAAACCGATAGAAATGATTTCATCCTTTTTATGCTGCCCTTGATAACTAATTTTAAAGTTTACAACTAGCCATGGATGTAAGGGCGTCTTTTCGGTTGCATGAATTAATTGAAATAGCTTTGTAAATTTTTCCTTTTCTTTTAAATGATTCATAATTTGCTGGAGGCGAGGACTGCCAAAGTGAATCCAGTCTCCTTTTGCATCCCGTTGTTTTGGATTTGTAATTAGCGTAAGTTGCATTGGATCGCCGGTACGGCCAATTTTTTTAATGTAGTGCCAGTAAAATGGTCGGTTCATCAATTCACGATCCATCTGTTCATTTAATTGTATTTGTATCACACCATCATGATTGGAAATAATTTCGCAATCCTTAGCAGTAAAGTAATCTGTCAAAAATTCATTTAAATTAGTAATTGCCATAAAGTCTCTCCTCCGTTTCCGCTGTAGAATCATTTTTTGCACCTTGAATAATGGAAGAAAGGTTATTTAGTTTAATTCGTACCTCCCCTGCGGAGGTGGATTCATTATAGATAGACTCCATCTCTGACTCGATACTTGAAATGTTCAGCTCAGCTAAAATATCATCTAGGTTGCCAATTACCTTTTCAAATAGGTTTATCTTTTCATATAAAAGTGTCAGAATATGTTCTTCTATCGTGTTGCGAATAACAAGATTATAGATGTGTACATCCTTTTCCTGTCCGAAACGGTGGATACGTCCAATCCTCTGTTCAAGCCGCATTGGATTCCATGGTAGATCGTAATTAATTAGGTGGCTGCAAAATTGAAGGTTAATTCCTTCACCTCCAGCCTCAGTAGCAATCAAAACCTGCGCATGATCTTTAAACAGTTGTTTCATCCAGTCCTTTTTACCACGTTTAAATCCACCTCGGAAGGGGACCGATGAGATACCATGTTGCTGTAAATACCATTGTAAGAAATATTGTGTTGCTCGATACTCTGTAAAAATAATAACTTTTTCATCACCTATTGATTTAATTAGCTCTACTGCTTTTTCAGCTTTTATGTGGTGAGGCAGCTCCTCAATTTTGCTAAGTAACGGTTTTAATACAGCTGCATTATTTTCATGCTCACTAATTTTAGATAATGACATATAACAAGCTTCTCGTGATGAACATATCTCACGGAGGTACGTAATTTTCGAAAAAGTGGAGAACGCGATTGTAGTATTGACAAGATCGTCATATACTTCGCGTGCTTTATCAGGAAAATCAATCCATAAGGTCTCAATCATCCGTTTAGATTCAGTGAGTTTTGTTGCTTTTCTCGTATTTCGAATCATTACTTTTTGAATCAATTGTTTTAAATAAGGATCTTGTTCCAGCTTACTTCGATCCTTACCATATTTTTCGATAAAGGAATCATAATTTCCTAGATGACCAGGTCGAAGTATTGTAATTAAATTAAATATCTCAATTAATCGGTTTTGTACAGGTGTAGCTGTTAAAAGCAAGCAGTACTTCTTTTTAATTGCACGTACAAATTGATAGTTTTTTGTTTTATGATTTTTAAGCTTATGCGCTTCATCAATCAGAATAAAATCATATTCCGTGTCAATTATTTCTTCCCGGTTAGGAGAACGTTTTGCTGTATCAAGGGAGGAAATAATAATCGGATTTTCTTTCCAACTATAATTCTTCCGATGTGCAACTGCTGGTATATAAAACTTTTCATTCAATTCCTTCACCCATTGGTTAACAAGCGATGCAGGAACGAGAATAAGTGCATTTTTTACTAATCCCCGAATCATGTATTCTTTTAAAATAAGACCTGCTTCAATTGTTTTTCCTAATCCGACCTCATCTGCTAATATTGCACGACCATTCATCTTTTCGATTGCTTGTTCAGCAACATCGGTTTGGTGATCTAAAAAGTTAACATGTGGAAGATACTCTAATGCACGTAACCCATTAAAAGAAGGTGAACTTGTTGTTAACTCAGCTTGAAATGCCATCGAAAAGAGTTCCCAATTGGAGAAAGGACCCTCTTTGCTAATGGCTGTTTCTAAAGCATTGATAAAGGCTGAATCTTTTTGTAGTTCAATAGAATCCATATGTTGAACACACATCCTATTATTAAAATTTGGATTTCACTATAATTTTGCTTTTTGATATGTTATAATTCAAAGTGAAATAGAGTTCCTTACATTCTGATACATAGTATAACCAAATATAAATTTTTCATTAGCGGATGATTACAAGGGGAGAGCTTACATTATGTAACGCCGAAGGAGCAAGTTAAGAGCGAATCTCTCAGGCAAAAAGACTCTTGTAGGACGCAACTCTGGAGAGTGTTTACTTAGAATTAGTAAACCACCCACGAAGCAAATACTTATACAGTCATCCAACGTTCGTATAAGTATGCAACTTTCTGGTTTAAGGACAGAGATTTCTTCGGTAAGGAAGGAATCTCTATTTTTATGCACTTTTTCAACAAAATTAGGAGGAGTGGATGGTATGAGCGAGTTGAAACGAACACCTATTTTTTCGGAATATGGAAAATACGGGGCGAAAACAATTGATTTTGGGGGCTGGGATTTACCAGTACAATTTACTGGGATCAAACAGGAACACGAAGCAACCAGAACAAAAGCAGGGCTATTTGATGTGTCACATATGGGGGAAATTGCTGTAAAGGGCCCTAAAAGCTTAGAATTTCTGCAATACGTTATGACAAATGATGTGACCAAGCTCGTGCCAAACCGAGCACAATACACGATTATGTGCTATGAAAACGGGGGAACAGTCGATGATCTAATTATTTATATGCTTGCAGAAAATGATTATTTGTTAGTGGTGAATGCAGCGAATACAGAAAAAGATTATGAGTGGCTGCTCCAGCATAACACATACAGCGAAAAGGAAGTAACGATTACCAATACCTCAGCTGATTATGTTCAATTTGCATTACAGGGACCGAATTCAGAGGAGATATTGCAGCAGCTTGCAAAAACCAATCTATCCGAGATCAAGTTTTTCCGCTTCGATGCAAATGTTCCGCTGGAAAATTCAGAACATACTGCAATTGTTTCGCGTACTGGCTATACTGGTGAAGATGGATTTGAAATCTATATTGACAAATCAGAAGGTCCTGCTTTGTGGAATCGGCTGCTTGAGGCAGGAAAAGACAAAGGGCTCGAGCCAATTGGACTTGGCGCGCGTGATACACTTCGTTTCGAAGCAGGTCTTGCATTGTATGGTCAGGAATTATCAAAGGATATCAGCCCAATTGAAGCGGGGCTTTCGTTTGCTGTAAAAGTGAACAAAGAAGCAGATTTTATAGGGAAATCTGTACTAAAAGAGCAAGTGGAAAATGGAACGACAAGAAAATTAGTTGGAATTGAAATGATCGATAAAGGCATTCCACGGCATGGATATACGGTATTGAAGGATGATCAAGTGATTGGGTTTGTAACATCTGGTACACAATCCCCAACTTTTAACAAAAATATTGGATTAGCACTTATTGATTCCGAGTTTGCAAATGAAGGTACAGAATTAGAAGTCCAAGTTCGAAAACGCAAATTAAAAGCAATTATTGTAAAGACACCATTTTATAAACGAGATAAATAGGGGGCATCGTAATGGAATTTCGTTATTTACCTATGACTGAAACCGATCAAGAAGAAATGCTGCAAACAATCGGAGTTTCAACCACAGATGAGCTTTTTTCAGACATTCCAAGTAGTGTACGCTTTCAAGGAGAATTGAACTTAAAAAAGCCAGCAAATGAATACGAATTAAAAAAAGAACTAACTGAAATGGCAAATAAAAATGCTAGTTTAAAACAATATACTTCGTTCCTTGGAGCTGGTGTGTACGATCATTTTATTCCATCTGTTGTTGACCATGTTATTTCCAGATCGGAATTTTATACAGCATATACACCATATCAACCGGAAATCTCCCAAGGTGAGCTGCAAGCAATTTTTGAGTTTCAAACGATGATTTCTGAATTAACTGGAATGCCTGTTGCCAACTCTTCGATGTATGATGGCGGAACCTCTTTAGCAGAAGCGGTTAATTTAAGTGCAGCACAAACGAAACGGAGAAAAGTGCTTGTTTCTCAAGCTGTGCACCCGGAGTCACGTGCTGTTATTGAGACATACGCAAGAGGACAGAATGTTGAAATCGTGGAAATCGGATTAAAGAATGGTTTAACGGACCTTGATCATTTAGAACAAGAGTTGGATGATACGATTGCTGGTGTTGTGATACAATACCCGAACTTCTTCGGTCAAATTGAACCGTTACAAAAGGTGGAGGAATTAATTAAGCAACAAAAGAAAACCATGTTTATCGTTTCCAGTAATCCATTGGCTCTTGGATACTTAACACCGCCCGGAGAATTCGGTGCAGATATCGTTGTTGGTGATACGCAAGTATTCGGGATTGCTGGACAATTCGGTGGACCTCACTGTGGTTATTTTGCAACGACCGAAAAACTAATGCGTAAAGTTCCAGGGCGTTTAGTGGGACAAACAAAGGATGAAGATGGTGTACGAGGCTTTGTATTAACATTACAGGCAAGGGAACAGCATATCCGTCGTGATAAGGCTACTTCTAATATTTGTTCAAATCAGGCATTAAATGCACTTGCAAGTTCAGTTGCAATGAGCTCAATAGGTAAACATGGATTGCGGAAAATGGCAGCTTTGAACATGCAAAAAACACGATATGCAATTGAACAATGTAAAGCAGCTGGTTTAGAAATCGTATATGAACATCCAAGCTTTAATGAATTTGTTGTAAAGCTTTCTAATTCCGTACCAGCTATAAATGATAAGCTGTTTGAAAAAGGAATTATTGGCGGATACGATTTGGAACGCAATTATCCTGAATTAACAGGGCATATGTTAATTGCTGTAACAGAAATTCGTACAAAAGAAGATATTGATACGTTTGTAAAAGAATTGGGGGATATCAATGGCTAATCAAGAGTTTCCATTAATATTTGAACGTAGCAAGGAAGGAAGAACAAGCTATAGCCTGCCGAATTTAGATGTTCCAGAAATTGATCTTAATGCTGAATTGGATGACGTATACGTAAGAAAGACTCCACCAGAGTTACCAGAGGTAAGTGAGCTGGAAATCATGCGCCATTACACTGGGCTTTCTAATCGAAATTATGGAGTGGACTCTGGATTCTATCCACTAGGATCCTGTACGATGAAATATAATCCGAAAATCAACGAAGATGTTGCACGCTTGGAAGGATTTAGCCATATCCATCCATACCAAGATCCCAAAACGGTTCAAGGTGCAATGGAAATGCTTTATGATTTGCAAACGGCTTTAAAAGAAATTACAGGGATGCATGAAGTTTCTTTACAATCCGCTGCAGGTGCTCATGGTGAATGGACTGCATTAATGATGATTCGCGCGTTTCATGAAGCAAATGGCGATTTTGGGAGAACAAAAGTGATTGTGCCGGATTCTGCACATGGCACAAATCCGGCATCAGCAGCAGTTGCTGGTTTTGAAGCAGTAACCGTAAAAACAAATGAAAAAGGACTTGTAGATTTAGAAGACTTAAAACGTGTTGTTGGTAATGATACCGCTGCACTCATGCTGACAAATCCAAATACACTAGGATTATTTGAAACAGAAATTATGGAAATGGCAGAAATTGTTCATGCTGCAGGCGGGAAATTATATTATGATGGCGCAAATTTAAACGCAATTATGGGTTATACACGTCCAGGAGATATGGGCTTTGATGCAGTGCATTTAAATCTTCATAAAACCTTTACAGGTCCCCATGGCGGCGGCGGACCAGGTTCTGGACCTGTTGGTGTATCGAAAGAGCTCGAACCTTTTCTTCCTAAACCGATTATTACGAAAAAAGAGAATGAATATGTGTTCGAATATGATAGACCTCAATCAATCGGTCGTGTTAAGCCATACTACGGAAACTTTGGAATTAATCTCAGAGCTTATACGTATATCCGAACAATGGGAGCAGAAGGTTTGAAAAAAGTAAGTGAATATGCGGTATTAAATGCGAATTATATGATGCGGAAATTGGAGAAGGCATATGAATTACCATATAACCAGCATTGTAAGCACGAATTTGTATTGTCAGGAAGCAGACAAAAGAAGCTTGGGGTACGTACTCTTGATATTGCAAAGCGACTATTAGACTTTAATTACCATCCACCAACCATTTACTTCCCATTGAATGTAGAGGAGGGCTTGATGATTGAGCCTACAGAGACTGAATCGAAGGAAACATTAGATGGTTTTATCGATGCAATGCTTCGAATTGCTGAGGAAGTAGAGAATAATCCTGAAGTCGTACAGGAAGCACCACATAATACAATTGTGAAACGAATGGATGAAACTACCGCAGCAAGAAAGCCTATTTTACGATATTATAAATAAAAAATAAGCCTTGAGGTAACTTTTAAACCTCAAGGCTAAATTTTTATTAATTTTTCGTTTTAATTTTACCGGTCCATTTCTTGAAACCGCCTTTTAAATGATAAATATCCTGATAGCCTTTTTTGTGTAGTAGCTGTGCCGCACGAGCAGAACGTGTACCGCTTTGACAATAAAGGTACACAGGCTTATCTTTTCGCATTTCTACTAAACGTTGACGCATTTGACTTACAGGAATATTTCTTGCTCCAAGAATATGACCTCTCTCAAATTCCTGAGGCTCTCGCACATCTATTAATTGAGCTTTCCGATATCCTTCCCGGAATTGATCTTCCGTTAATACCTTCAAGTAATTACGTTGTCTATAATAGCGGAATAAACCAACAGCAAGCAAGACAACTACGGCAATAATTAAAAACTCCATTTTACTTCCCCCGTCTGTCCAAAAAATGTTCATTATCTATTTTATTATATGGGTAGACGCGGTATATTTCAAAGTTTTTCTCTTTCCTATAAGAAAAGTTCACGATTTGCAGTTTCCATGATTACATAATTCGTAAAATGTTACAAATTGCATATTGTGGATTATTGCTTTATAGCTGATTTTTCATTTTATGCTTGACAAAGAATACAACTATCAATAAAGCAGCTTATGGGGAACTCAACGGGCATTAGAACCTAAAGCATAGTGATAGTGCCTAGAAGATAATAGGTGAACATATGAAAGAATTATGGGCTTCCGATAGTCTATCTAGACAACGAATGATTGTGGGTCTAAAAAGGAGTGAAATAAAAAAGGGATATATCAAAACTCCAAGAGAAAAAAGAACGTGCGAAGAATGCATGGAAGAGAAGCAGAAGAAAACACCGTTGGTGAACAAACAGAGTTGTTCACAGATACCGAAAAACCTAAAGTTGTGTTAATGGATACAATCCAAGAGCTAGAACGAATCATTGTTACGATTGGTTCCGAAATTGGGGACACCTGTCCAGTTTGTCGAACGGATAGTGTAGAGGAGATTGGTGGTTGTAATACTTGTACAAGCTGTGGAGCACAGCTGAAATGTGGTCTTTAACTATAAGAAGAAGAGTCCCCGTAGCTCTTCTATTGTTTTTTACCGTCTAAAATAATATAACTTGTGTTAATTTGTCTTTTCCTGTATCCTCAAAGTAGAGAAACAGTTTTGCCCTAAACAAAAAATATTCTTGAAACGAGGAGATCTACATGCCTACTCCAAGTATGGAAGATTATATCGAACAAATATATAACTTAATTGAAACAAAAGGATATGCCCGTGTATCCGATATTGCAGAAGCATTAGAAGTGCATCCATCTTCCGTGACAAAAATGGTACAAAAATTAGATAAAGACGAATACTTAAACTATGAAAAATATAGAGGATTTGTACTGACTGCAAAAGGAAAAAAAGTTGGAAAGCGTTTAGTGTTTAGACACGAGCTTCTGGAAGAGTTTTTAGAAATCATCGGGGTAGAGAAAGATAATATTTACAATGATGTAGAAGGTATTGAGCATCATTTAAGCTGGAATTCAATAGATCGAATTGGCGATCTTGTCAACTATTTTAAAACAGATTCTGCAAGACAGGAAGAATTAAAAAAAGTCCAAGCGGAGAGTGTAAAAGAATAAGCATAAAAACCATACAGCTCACGTGGAGGTGTATGGTTTTTTCATGAATTAAAAGATTGGCCGAGTTTATTCTTTGGTGATTATGATTCGCTCTAACATGTTCACAGTTCTCACGCTCCACGACAATTTTATCGACATTGTTCTATTCTTAGCGCTTTGCTTATATATATAAAGAGATTACCCTTTCATTTCGCTTACGAAGGTAGTTAAGCACACATCATGAAAAATGAGCGCGGGGGAGAGAGTGGATGAAGATTGATGCAGTTTTTTCTGGTGGCGGAGTTAAAGCATTTGCTTATATTGGTGTACTAGAGAGTCTGAAAGAACATCAACTTCAAGTAGTACGAGTGGCCGGAACCTCTGCGGGGGCTATTGTTGGGGCATTGGTAGCTGCAGGTTATGAAATAAACGAAATTGAAGAGCTTATACATGAACTTGATCTAACTGAATTTATCGACCCACCACTTTTAACAAGGCTGCTGCCATTTACGAAGTGGTTTTTCTTGTATAGTCAGCTGGGGATTAATAAAGGTAACAAACTGGAAAGTTGGCTAGAAGAACTTTTAGCAAGAAAGAACATTCGCACCTTTCACGATATAAAAGAAGGTTACTTTAAAGTTGTTGTCAGTGATCTTTCTTTAGGAAAGCTTATTGTCATACCCGACGATTTGGAACGCGTGTACGGAATTGAAGCAAATTATTTCCCAGTAGCAAAAGCTGTTCGAATGAGTGCAGGATTTCCCTTTTTCTTTATGCCAAAAAAGATGCCTGGATTGTACAAAAAGAAAAGCATAATGGTGGACGGTGGACTTTTAAGCAACTTTCCATTATGGATCTTTGATAATGGAGACAATACAAAGAAGAGGCCAATATTAGGAATTAAATTGACAGATGCAACTGAAAAGGGGATTGGACCAAGAGATATTAAAAATGCCCTGGATATGTATCAAGCATTATTCTCTACAATGAAGCAAGCACATGATGCCAGGTATATATCAAAAAATGATCAAAAGAACATTCTATTTGTTCCTGTTGCACATACAGGAGCAGTTAACTTTCATATTTCACAGGAAGTGAAGCAAGAATTAATCCAAAGCGGGAAAGAGAATGCTGATCAATTTTTAAAACGATGGTCAACTTAAACATCGCTCATTGTCAAGCAGTCCTTTTGTCAGCTTCAATCTAAAGTGGAGAAACCCCTTTCAATATTAAAAAACGTCTAAAATAAAGAAGACCGGCTATAAAGAAGCTCGGTCTTTTCGTTTTGTTTTATTACCTTCAATTACTTTTAAATGTGTAGCACGTTTTGTTCGTTTTTTCTTTTGTGCTACAACGGGCTTCGTCTGTTTAGGAGCGGCATTGTATGAAGTTTGCTTGTATTTGGATTTAGATTGCTTTACTGCCTTCTTATACTTTTTCATATCATCGGAATTAGAAGGGGTTCTCTTTTTCAGCACAAAGTAATAGAGCAGAGCGAAAACAGCCACCCCAATACCAAACATAATTAAAATGTTTGTTAGAAAGTTAATTGTATTTCCGAAAAGCTGTGAAATTAAACCGATAACTGCTAAGCCAATAATAATGTAAACAACAATTGAAAATTTACTACGGCCCATAAAAACTCCTCCTTCCACAGTCTTGTAATATAATAATAGTCTTTTACTATGTTATATACCACTAAAGCGTAAGTTTATATCCGTTTTTTGTAAATTAAATAAAAATAAGTTTTCTATTAGAAATTGTTTCCTAATTTGTACAAAAATATTCAGTACAGGATTTGTTTATCTTAATTCTATTTTACCCGAAAATACTGTTAACAACTAGCCTAATGTTTTAATACAATGATTTGTTTGCAAATGATTGGTAATAATAAAATCTGGAGGTGTCACAACAATGAATACAGAAAAACAATCACATACAACGAATTCTGAAGAACAGTTTTCAATATTGCCTAAGTCCTTATTCACCGGATTGGTGGGAGGTATAGCTTTAGGTTTTGCGTGGATCATCTTATATTATTTTAATTTTAGTGAAATATCACCTAAATCTTTTATTCTAAAGTCATGGACTAATGCAAATTGGGTTGACACATGGTTTGGAACACTTCTAACAATTATAATAATTGGACTGCTGTCCATTGTTACAGCTTTGATTTATCATGGAATATTTAAAAAAATATATTCGATGTGGATGGGAGTTGTATATGGAATCATTGTGTGGGGGTTTATCTTTGTCCTAATGCCGCCAATTTTTACGAATGTACCAAACATCACGGATATTACGTTTGATACAATCTTATCGACCGCAAGTTTATTTATCCTTTATGGAACTTTTGTAGGTTTTTCCATTTCATATGAATATTATGATATGCGAGTACAAATAAGAAAACGATCTGAAGAATAGCTCTATATTAATATAGCAGTAAAAATACTCAAATGAATTGATTTATGTTAGACTAATTGTACAAAAATAACAAATTGTATCCGTTAAAGTGCGTGTTCAAAAAGGAGGATGAAAAGGACCGAGCAGGTCGAGGCGGCGTAGCTTTGAGCAGACGATCTTGCACGCAGGAAAAGTGATTTTCTTTTCCAAGGAGCGGGAGCAGTTAATACGTGAGCAGCGGAAAAGCAAGCCAACGAGCTTCCACAGGATGTAGTGCTTGACTTCGACGTTCGACACAGGATGTGTCGGTACTTAGTCGAAGGTCTACTGATCTCGATTTGTGTCATTTTCACCGGACTTTTTGAATAACCTCTTAAACGATTGAGGGGGAAAAACTGATGGAAAAACTGAATAAGCTGCGAGAAGCATTGGAAAAAAATAAGCTTGATGCAATTTTAATTTCTAGTCCAATCAACCGAAGATATGTGACCGGATTTACTGGCACAGCAGGTATTGCGTTGGTATCACGTGACGACGCCAGATTCATAACTGATTTTCGCTATACAGAACAAGCAAATGAACAAGCTAAGCACTTTAACATAATTGAGCATAAACAGTTAATTGAAGGGGAAATTTCAGATCAATTAAAACAAATGCAAATTAAACGGCTTGGTTTTGAAAAGGATTATGTGACATTCACTAAATATGAAAACTATCAGAAAAGCTTTGATGTGGAACTAATCCCGGTTAGTGGGTTAGTTGAAGAGCTGCGTTTAATTAAAACGAATGAAGAGTTAAATACGATGAAAAAGGCAGCTAAAATTGCAGACGATGCGTTTGTTCATATCCAAAAATTTATTAAACCGGGTGTTAAAGAAATCGACATTTCAAATGAACTCGAATTTTATATGCGCAAACTTGGTGCAACATCATCAAGTTTTGATACAATTGTTGCATCTGGATATCGTTCAGCACTGCCACATGGTGTTGCATCGAGTAAAGAGATTCAATCAGGTGAACTAGTTACACTAGATTACGGTGCATTATATGAAGGTTATTGCTCGGATATCACGAGAACTGTTGCAGTTGGTGAAATTTCAAGCGAATTACGTGAAATATATGATATAGTATTAGAGGCAAATCTTCGTGGAGTAAATGGGATTAAACCGGGAATAACAGGTAAAGAAGCAGATGCCTTAACGAGGGATTTCATTACAGAAAAAGGCTATGGCGATAATTTTGGACATTCTACAGGACATGGCCTAGGTTTAGAAGTTCACGAGGGCCCAGGATTATCGTATCGCTCGGATAAAGTTTTGGAAAAAGGTATGGTAGTTACAGTTGAACCTGGAATTTATGTGCCGGGACTTGGTGGCTGCAGAATCGAGGACGATATTGTACTAACAGAATCTGGAAACGAAAGACTAACCTTTGCTTCAAAAGAATTGATACAGCTGTAGGGATACATAAAGGAGGAAATGAAATGATTTCAGTTAATGATTTTAAAACAGGTTTGACAATTGAAGTGGACAATGGCATCTGGCAGGTATTAGAGTTTCAACACGTAAAGCCAGGAAAAGGTGCTGCATTTGTACGCTCTAAACTACGTAATTTAAGAAACGGGAATATTCAAGAAAAAACATTCCGTGGTGGAGAAAAAGTTGGTAAGGCGCATATTGAAAATAAAAAAATGCAATACTTATATGCATCTGGTGATGCTCATGCCTTTATGGACACAAACACATATGAGCAAATTGAACTGCAGACAAGTCAAATTGAAGAACAATTAAAATTTATGAAAGAAAATATGGAAGTACATGTAATCAGTTATGAAGGTGAAGTACTTGGGGTCGATCTTCCAAACAACGTTGAGTTGGAAGTAATTGAAACGGAACCAGGAATTAAGGGTGATACTGCAAGCGGAGGTTCAAAACCAGCTAAGTTAGAAACTGGTCACTCGGTTCAAGTACCATTTTTCATAAACCAAGGTGATGTTTTAGTTATTAATACATCCGATGGGAAATATGTATCAAGAGCTTAGTTGTATTATAATTCTATAAAAGCTGTGTTACAGAGGAAATTAATTTTCTCTGTAACACAGCTTTTTGCGTTATTAGAAAATAGAAATGCATATTTGATCATTAACACTACAACATTTTCTAATTTTTTATTTGTACGATGGAGCAGCGAAGGTCATAAATTATCTATTCCTACATACATTTACTATAAAGCAGCTTCAAAACAAAGCGAGGAATAATCATGGACGAGATTATGCGTTTGTTTCCAAATGACATGGGACAAGCTATACAATTTAAAGTTCAAAACAGGTGGCAAATGCTACAGGAAATCCGTGTTCGTTTAAACCGCCCTATTGAGTTAATATTTGATGACACGACAGAATGGGTGAAAAACCTTATCCCTCAGACGAAAGAGGCAACATTTTTAATCAATCAGCTTAGTCAATTTTCATTATATCGGTTAGAGGATGAGTTGCGAGAGGGTTATATCACTATAGAAGGAGGGCATCGGATTGGAATCGCTGGAAAGGTGACAACAACGGGAAGCAGTGTAAAAGCAATACAGAATATTACGTTCTTTAATATCCGTATTGCTAAAGAAAAACCCGGAGTTGCCTTACCTATTATCCCATATATATACAATGGCGACTATTTTAATACTTTAATCATCGGTCCTCCACAGACAGGTAAAACAACATTAATTCGAGATTTAACCCGGTTGATTTCCAATGGCTCGAAACAGACTAATCCGAAGAAGGTTGGCGTTGTTGATGAACGCTCTGAAATAGGTGCCTCAATTAAAGGAATTCCGCAGCACAATTTAGGGCTTCGTACAGATGTTATGGATGCATGTCCAAAAGCTGATGGAATGATGATGCTCGTTCGCTCCATGTCACCAGATGTGATGGTAGTAGATGAAATTGGCAATCAACAAGATATTGATGCGTTGATGGAAGCGGTTAATACAGGGGTTACTGTAATTTGCTCCATACACGGCAGAAGTATCAGCGAACTGAAAAGACGCCCCTCTTTAGAACCGATTTTCAATCAACATATTTTCGATCGATATATTGTGCTAAAAAGAGATACAAGCCCTGGTCGTATTAGCCTTGTGCTCGACCATAATGAAAATAATTTGCTTCAAAAAACAAGGGGTGTGACAAATGAAGTGGATTGGAGCACTGCTTTTAATCGGAACAGCCACCTTGGCAGGATTTGAATGGAGCTCTAGGTTGACCAAACGGCCAAAGCATATTCGCGAATTGAAAAGCGCATTACAAATTCTCGAGGCTGAAATTATATATAGCCAAGTGGCTTTGTTTGATGCATTCTTATCCGTTTCTAGAAAAATACCAAATCCATTGCGAGGATTTTTTGCTTCTCTAGGGAAAGAAATGCAAGGTGAAGCAGTTGATTTCTTTACAGTTTGGGAAAGGCAAGTTGAAGTCTTAATTAAAAAGTCAAGTATGCATGAAACGGAAAAAGAAATATTAAAGCAATTCGGTCGAACCCTTGGTCAGCATGATATGAGTCAACAGCAAAAGCATATACAACTGACCATAGTTCACTTAGATAGAGAACTAGAGGAAGCCATTGATAACGATCGCAAATACGGAAAAGTTGCAAAAAGCTTAGGTATATTAAGTGGGGCTTTTATTGTGTTGTTACTCATTTGAAATGAAAGGAAGGAGCATTTTTATGTTCACAGATGCATCCATTCTCTTCCAGATAGCTGGAATAGGAATAATCGTAGCATTGATTCATACGATTTTAAAGCAAATGGGTAAAGAAGAGATTGCTCAATTTGCCACGCTGCTTGGGTTTATCATTGTACTTGTTATTGTAATCAATGGCCTTTCTGATTTGTTTCAGCAAATTAAATCGGTATTTTTGTTTTAGGAGCTAAATGGCATGGATATCTTGCAGATTGCTATATTAGGAGTAGTGGCTAGCATTTTATATATCGTTTTAAAAGATATTAATAAGTCCTTTGCCTTTTTCCTTATTCTGATTACAGGAATTATTATTTTTCTGGCAGTCATTCATCAAATCAGTGTTATTTTCCAGACAATTCAAACTTTAGGTCAGAAGGCAAATATCGAAGGTCTTTACTTGGAAACAATCTTAAAAATTATTGGGATCGCTTATATTGCAGAGCTAGGTGCGAATTTAACTAAAGACGCAGGGCTTGGTTCTGTTGCTCATTATATAGAGCTTTCCGGGAAGATTTTTATCTTATTGCTTGCAGTACCAATTATAACCGCAGTTATTGAAGCGATTATTAGCTTTTTACCATCTGTATAATTATTCATTACTGCTTGAAGGGAGCAAACGGGGTGAATGAAATCATATAACCTAATAATCCTAATTCTACTCACAATTATTTTTTTCTTTAGTGGACAGGCTACTGTTTCTGCTGCTACAGATAATGACATTCATTTTGATGAAAGCATCCTTCAAGAGATCTCCCTTGATGGTGTTGGAAGCTATTGGGACCAACTAGTTGAGGAGTATGGCGGTTATTTACCTGAGATTGAAAAAACGAGTATTTATGAATTTGTTAAAAATCAAGATTCCTTTTCACTAAAAAATACGATCGTTGCATTTCTAGAGTACTTATTCCATGAACTAATTGCAAACGGAAAGCTATTAGGAACTTTATTAATGCTCACCCTGTTTTCTGTTATTTTACAAACGATGCACAGCGCTTTTGAACGAAACGCAGTTAGTAAAATTGCGTATTTTGTCATCTATCTTGTACTTATTTTTATTGCCCTGAACAGCTTCTATGTTGCTGTATCTTATACGCAAGAAGCAATTGAAATGATGAAGGGATTCATGATTGCTTTACTCCCGCTTATGTTAGGGATGATGGCGAGTTTTGGGAATGTGATAGCCGTTTCTTTCTTTCATCCAATAATCATTTTCCTAATTAATTTCAGTGGAATTTTAGTTTCTACGTTCATTCTGCCATTACTGTTTCTTTCAGCAATGCTCTTAATAGTTAGCAGCTTAAGTGAAAATTATAAAGTGACACACCTGGCAAATCTATTTAAAACAGTTGGACTTGGAGCCCTCGGCATATTTTTAACCATTTTTTTAGGGGTCATTTCTGTTCAGGGTACAGCATCTGCTATTCAGGATGGTTTAGCAATGAAAACAGCTAAGTTTGTTACGGGTAATTTTATTCCTGTTGTTGGAAGAACATTTACAGATGCGGCTGACACAATATTAAGTGCTTCACTCGTATTAAAAAATGCTGTTGGTATGGCCGGACTGCTGGTCATATTGTTAATAGTACTCTTTCCCGCATTAAAAATAGCTGCGGTTGCATTGATATATAAGATAGCTGCGGCTGCTCTACAGCCAATTGGAGGTGGTCCAGTTATTACAGCTTTAAATACGATTAGTAATTACATTTTATATATTCTTGCATGCTTACTAGCAGTATCTCTAATGTTCTTATTGGCTATTGTGATTATCGTTTCTGCAAGTAATATAACTATTTTGCTGAGATAAGGTGATGTTCGATGGATGTAATTATACAATGGGTAACTCAGATTATTTTATTTGTCATTCTTGCTGCAATTATCGATTTACTGATTCCAGTAGACGCGATGAAAAAGTATGTCAAATTAGCAGTAGGACTCATATTAATTCTTATCCTTTTAAAGCCCGTATTCTACTTATTTGATGCAGATATTGAACAAGCTGTCGAAACATCTATTGACCAGCTAGATCAAGCTTATACGCAAGATGAAAATATAGAAAATCAAATAGAATTTCAAAAAAAAGAGATACAAAACAGTCAACATGCATATATTTTAGAACAGATGACTGTCCAACTGAAAAATATAGCTGAGGACCCCTTAAAGGAGGAATTCCAAGTGGAGATTACAAGCATCGATTTTACATTTGAAGAAGTGGAAAATCTGTCCTTTGAGGATTTAGTAGAAGTCATTGTTTATATAAAGGAATTAGAGAACGAGGAGGGAGCGGTGGATACAGTTGAAGAAATAGTCATTGATTCTCAGCATAACGATCAAGATAGTGAAGGGGAAAAAGAAGAAGTTGGAACAGAAATAGCAACACTGCTAATGGATGAATGGGAGTTAACAGATAAGAAAGTATCTATTTATTGGGAGGGAGGGACATCATGAAAAATTTCTTTCGACCAAAAAAAACGGAGGGAGGTAAGCCTCCATCGAAGAAAATCGGATACCTTATCATCTTAGGATTGACAGGGGTATTTCTAATTATCGTCAGTAATATTTTTTCATCAGAGGACGAGCCTGAACTTAACCTTCAGCCTCAAGGAGAAACGCAGAACATAGCAAAAGCCGATGATGGAGCAGAAATGTCTTCTTCAGATATAAGTCATGTAGAAGAAAGTTTAGGACAAGAATTAGCTGGAATGCTTAATAAAATTCAAAGTGTAACAGAAGCAGAGGTTATGGTTAATCTGAATGCAACGAGTGAGCAAGTTTACGAAAAGAACACCACGAAAGGTCAGCAAATTACTGATGAATCTGACCGGAATGGTGGTACAAGGAAGATTGAAGATAATACAGAAGACAGTCAAGTGGTAACAATACGAAAAGGTGATCAAGAGATGCCGTTATTAGTTCAAACAAAGCAACCAGAGGTTAGGGGGGTGTTTGTAGTAGCAAAAGGAGCTGATCAGCCCTCCGTCAAAAATCAAATTGTTGAAGCAGTTTCACGTGTTCTTGATGTTCCAACCCATAAAATTTCTGTGATGCCAAAAAACTAGGAGGAAGATAGTATGTTAAAAAAACAAACGGTATGGCTATTGACTATGTTAAGTTTAATGATTGTGCTTAGTGTCTATTATATGCTTTCCCCAAATGGTGATGATTTAGCATATATAGAGGACGGACAACCAGCTAGCGAGAAAGCTTCTACGACAGCTGGAACAGGAGATACAGAAGATGCAGAAAATGCAGAAGTTGACGACATTACAAACCTTGGCCAAGATGAATTATTTGCAACAATTCGTATGGAAGTACAAGACGACCGCAGCAAGAAAATAAGTCGACTTACAGATGTAGTTGCATCCGCTAGCGCTAATGCAGAAGAAAAAGAACAAGCACTCAATGAAATCGATGTATTAGAAAATCTAGATGCAAAAGAAGCGATTCTTGAAGAACAAATTGTTGGTGCAACTGGCTATGAAGATGTACTTGTTCGCTCCGAAGCAGAAAAAGTGCATGTACATGTTAAAGTCGAAGAGTTAACAAATACAGAAGTTGTAAACATCATGCAAATGGTACGTGATGAATTTGGAGAGGATGTAAAAACGGAAGTAAACTTTCAACCAACAGGTAAATAGAAAATAATTAGCAATTCATAATAAAAGACCAATTCAATTATGCTTTCATAACTTATAAATCCAGACGTAACCTAGGGTCTGGATTTCTTTATTTTGATTTTAGAATTTTTTAGCGGGAAATAATCAGCACTGTATTTGTCTCCAACAAATCCAACAATAGAACAAAAGCACGGCTATTAACACTTCTTTCAATTCGCATTGCTCCAGCAATACTGCTATAATTAAAAGTGTAGTAGCTTTTAAATTGTACTTAAATTTAACCAAAGCTTGATGTTTTACAATGTTTTATCGTAAAATGTTAGGAGGAATTATTAGTACCTAATATTAAATACTTGATATTGTACAAATAATGAGTAAACGATCTTGAAAATAAGAGGAGTGCGAGACATGTTAAAAGTACAAGAATTACGTGAGATTATTAAACTAATCGATCAATCTTCCATTACGGAATTTACTTATGAAGTAGAAGGTGCAAGTGTATCACTGAAGAAGGCAGGTAACGAAAACGTAGCGATTGTTTCAGAGGCTAGCGTACAACAGGCTAAACCTGCACAAGAAAAACCTCAAGCAGCAGTAGTAAATGAGCAACCGGCTAATTCTGAAGAACAACCAGCTTCAGCAAACGCGGTAAATTATGATCATGAAATTGTATCACCAATGGTTGGAACATTTTATGCTGCTTCTTCCCCAGAAAACGATCCATTTGTTACAAGAGGAAGTTCTGTAGAAACAAATACAGTCGTATGTATTGTAGAAGCAATGAAATTATTTAATGAGATTGAGGCGGAAATCTCGGGTGAAATCGTAGAAGTACTTGTTGAAAATGGTGAGCTAGTTGAGTACGGTCAGCCATTATTCAGAGTGAAGAAGTAAGGAGATGTCGCAATTGATTAAGAAGGTTTTAATTGCTAACAGAGGAGAGATTGCAGTTCGCATTATCCGAGCTTGTAAAGAACTCGATATTGAAACGGTTGCGATATACTCTGAAGCAGATAAAGAATCATTACACGTTCAATTAGCAGATGAGGCTTATTGTGTAGGACCAAAACTAAGTAAAGACAGCTATTTGAACTTCACGAATATTATTAGTGTCGCAACCATGACGAATGTAGATGCGATCCACCCTGGCTATGGATTTTTAGCTGAGAATGCTGATTTTGCTGAAATCTGCAGGGAATGTAACATTATCTTTGTTGGCCCATCACCGGAAGCAATTCAGAAAATGGGAATAAAAGATGTTGCAAGAGAAACGATGAAGCGTGCTGATGTGCCAATCGTTCCTGGTTCGGACGGAATTGTTGAAAATGAAGCAGAAGCAAAAGAAGTTGCTGCGGAGATTGGATATCCGGTTATTATTAAAGCTACTGCAGGTGGCGGTGGTAAGGGGATCCGGGTTGCACGTACAGAAGAAGAACTTGTTAAAGGAATCCAAGTAACCCAGAAAGAAGCAGAAACTGCATTTGGCAATCCTGGCGTATATATTGAGAAATTCATCGAAGATTTCCGCCATGTGGAAATTCAGGTTTTAGCCGACACGTATGGCAATACGGTTCACTTAGGTGAAAGAGATTGTTCGATTCAAAGAAGACTACAGAAACTTGTTGAAGAGACCCCATCTCCAGCGCTGACTCCAGAAATACGCAGGAAAATGGGAGAGGCTTCTGTAAACGCAGCTAAAGCTGTTAATTATTTTGGAGCCGGTACAATTGAATTCATTTTTGATCGCAAAAGCCAAGAATTTTACTTTATGGAAATGAACACTCGTATCCAAGTGGAGCATCCTGTTACAGAGATGGTTACAGGTATAGATTTGATTAAAGAACAAATTCGAATTGCCAACGGGGAGAAGCTATCCTTTGAGCAAGCAGACATTGAATTTGATGGCTGGTCGATTGAATGTCGTATAAATGCAGAAAATCCATTTAAAAACTTCATGCCTTCTGCTGGTGAGATTGACATGTATTTACCACCGGGTGGTCTAGGTGTTCGAATTGATTCTGCAGCTTATTCAGGTTATAAAATACCTCCATATTATGATTCCATGATTGCTAAATTAATTACGTATGCTCCTACGAGGGAAGAAGCAATAAAGCGCATGAAACGTGCGTTGGATGAGTTTGTTATTGAAGGTGTGCATACAACAATTCCGTTCCATCGTTTGATTATGAGTAATGACGTGTTTATTAATGGGGATTTCAATACGAATTTCCTGGAAGAACATCCAATACTTAAAAACGAAAAGTAATTATTACCAGATTATAGGAGTGATAACATGAGTGAACAACCATTGTTAAATGTAAGTGACAATACTGCTTTAGGGAAAGTAGAGATTGCTCCTGAGGTTATAGAAGTGATTGCTGGGATTGCTGCTACTGAAGTAGACGGCGTTTATGCAATGCGTGGTAATTTCGCTACTGGTGTTGTGGAACGGTTTGGCAAAAAAGCGCATAATAAAGGCATCAAAGTGGAGCTTTTAGATGACGGAGTTTCCATTGATGTGTACGTTATATTAAACTTTGGCGTCTCTATTCCACAAGTTGCCCAGCAACTTCAAACAAATATAAGACAGACGCTGACAAACATGACGGCACTAGAGTTAAAAGAGGTTAATGTTCATGTAGTCGGTGTTCAAATGAATGGTAGAGAAGACGCAGAAGCGCAAGAATAGATGAAAGCATAAAACATGCACAGGCCGAGGCTACGAGGTCTGTGCTTTATTCATTCCTCAAGAAACTATAAATTTTGAAGGCTGTCTATATGTATTTCCTTTATCTTCTGCGCAGGAAAGCTTCGACGAGCTGCCCTCGAAAAATACGGGGGAGCATCGCTAACCAGCGATAGATTCTAGCATTGACTAATCAATCATGTTATTATTTGAAAGAGATATAATAATTTGCGGATGCATAAAAAGGAGTTATAAACGATGAAACGACATACCGCTAGAGAAAAAGCATTTCAACTGCTGTTTCAATTAGATATAAATGACAGTGATCCACAACAGTTGATCCATGAATTTTTAGAGAACGAAGAACCTGATGTTTTTTTAAAAGCATTAGTGGAAGGTGTTATTACTCAAAAATCTGTAATTGATTCGATTATTTCAGAAAATCTTCAGAACTGGACTTTAAATCGTGTTGCTTCTGTAGAGCGAACGATTTTGCGAATCGCTACATATGAATTACGTTATATGGAAGATATACCAAATAACGTTTCGATCAACGAAGCGGTAGAGTTGGGTAATACATATGGTGATGATAAATCAGGTAAATTTATTAATGGGGTTTTATCAAAAATAGTAGGCTAAGAAAGGACGGGGGAGCATGTCAGCAGAAGTTATCAACGGAAGAGAATTATCTACAGCTTTAAAAGAAGAGATGAAAGTAGAGGTAGAAAAGCTAAAGGAATTCGGACTTACACCACATTTAACAGTTGTTCTAGTAGGAGACAATCCTGCTTCTAAATCGTATGTAAAAGGAAAAGAAAAAGCTGCTGCAGAAACTGGCATTTCATCATCTTTAATTGAATTGCCTGCATCGACTACAGAATCAGCATTGTTGCAATTGATTCAGGAACTAAATGATGATACGACTGTCCATGGTATACTTGTACAGCTTCCACTTCCAGACCAAATCAGAGAAGAGAAAGTAATTGAAGCAATACATCCTGATAAGGATGTCGATGGGTTTCATCCAATTAACATTGGAAAAATGATGACTGGGGAAGATACTTTTCTTCCGTGCACACCATATGGCATCATTACGATGTTAAAATCAAAGAACATTAAAATTGAAGGTAAGCATGCAGTTGTTATTGGTCGAAGCAACATTGTAGGCAAACCGGTAGGACAACTGTTGCTAAATGAAAATGCAACTGTTACTTATTGCCATTCGCGTACAAAGAACCTTCAAGAACTCGCAGCAAATGCTGACATTTTAATCGCTGCTATTGGAAAAGCCCATGCAATTACTGCAGAATATATTAAAGATGGGGCTGTCGTAATTGATGTGGGGATCAATCGCTTAGAAAATGGATCTTTAACTGGGGATGTCGATTTTGAAAGCGCAAAGGAGAAAGCATCCTATATTACACCAGTTCCAAGAGGTGTTGGTCCAATGACCATCACAATGTTATTGAAAAACACAATTAAAGCTGCAAAAGGATTGTCCAAAATTGAAGGATAAATATTTGACAGTCACTGCACTGACAAAATATATGAAGCGTAAAATAGATATGGACCCACATCTGCGAAATGTTTGGCTTCGGGGTGAAATTTCAAATTTTAAGCATCATAGCCGTGGTCATATGTATATGACCATTAAGGATGATCAAGCAAAAATACAGGCCGTGATGTTCGCTGGGAATAATCGGAACATGAAATTCCAACCAGAAAATGGCATGAATGTACTGATTAAAGGGGATATCAGTGTATATGAGGCTTACGGGCAATATCAGCTTTATATTGAGCAAATGGAACCTGATGGTATTGGGGCTCTTTATTTAGCTTTCGAACAACTGAAAGAAAAACTACATAAAGAAGGCCTTTTTGATCCGATTCATAAAAAAGGCATACCGACCTTTCCAGAACATATAGGTGTTATTACATCGCCAACTGGCGCTGCTATAAGAGACATTATTACGACAATTAAGCGACGTTACCCAAGTTGCGCAATTACTGTGCTTCCAGTACTTGTTCAAGGTCCAAGCGCAGCAACTTCCATAAAAAATGCGATTGAGACAGCAAACGAAAGAGGACATTTTGACACATTGATTGTTGGGCGGGGTGGCGGCTCGATTGAGGAGTTATGGAGCTTCAATGAAGAAATCGTTGCACGTGCAATTTTTGCATCGAGAGTTCCAGTTATTTCTGCTGTAGGACATGAAACAGATACAACGATAAGTGATTTTGTTTCAGACTTACGCGCGCCAACACCCACAGGTGCGGCAGAGCTTGCAGTCCCATCACAAGTCGAATTAGCAAATCGAATTCATACGCTTCGGAAATTTTTAATTAGAAACATGGAGCGAGAAATAATTAATCATAAGCAATATCTTGCAAGAATTCAACAGTCTTATGCATTTCGTTATCCAGAACAACTGATTAAACAAAAGGAACAGGAATTGGATAATCAACTGGAGCAATTACAACGTAGTATGCGAAAGAAAAATAACGAGCATGAACAAACATTTAGCTATCTGATTAAACGCCTTCAAGCACAGCATCCTAATAAACAAGTAGAGCAGGCACAGTCAAATTTAATTAAAGCGTTAAGGCAGCAACATTATTATATGACTCAAATAATGAAGCAGCATGAAATAAAATTAGCCAATGCTATAGACAAATTGACTTTAGTTAATCCACTAGAGATTATGAAACGCGGATTTGCTTTACCATATTCAACTGAAGGAGAAATGATTAAATCAGTTACGCGGGTAGATAAGAATGATAACATAACGGTTCGCCTGCACGATGGCCAGTTAAATTGCAAAGTTTTAATGATAGAGGAGGGATCTACAGATGAAAAATGAAGATATATCTTTTGAAGAAGCGATGGATAAGCTTGAAGCAATTGTTTCTAAGCTAGAGGAAGGGGACGTCCCTTTAGAAAAAGCGATTAATTATTATCAGGATGGAATGAATCTATCGAAAATATGCGGAGATAAACTAAAGCATGTTCAAGAAAAAATGACACAAATTATGAATGAACAAGGTGAATTGGAGCCATTCGATCTACAGGAGGAAGAATAACAAGTGAATGCAAACCTTTCAGAATATATAACGAAGTGTAAAGCTATGATTGAAAATGAATTTGATCGCTATCTACGTAATTTAAACATGCATTCGCGATTAAAGGAATCCATGCTTTATTCCTTGGAAGCTGGCGGTAAAAGATTACGACCAATTCTTATGATTGCTAGTTACGAGGCATATGGTCAACAAATAAAGAAGGTTCTTTCTGCAGCTACTGCTTTGGAAATGATACATACGTATTCATTAGTGCACGATGACCTTCCAGCTATGGATGATGATGATTACAGACGAGGTAAACCAACGAATCATAAAATGTTCGATGAGGCAACAGCGATTTTAGCTGGAGATGCACTATTGACGTTTAGCTTCGAGCTTATCGCAAACGATCCTCTTCTTACTGCTGAAGAAAAGGTTAGCTTAATTCAAATGCTAGCTTCATGCAGTGGTCCAACAGGAATGGTTGGTGGACAAATACTTGATATGGAAGCAGAAAACAGGCCAATTTCTATAGAAGAAATGGAACGCATCCATGCATTGAAAACTGGAGAACTTGTTCGATCAGCAATTCTGTCTGGAGCTATGTTAGGTAAGGCAACGGAGGAACAGCTGGAACATTTAACAACATTTGCTTATTATTTAGGGCTCATTTTTCAAGTACAAGATGATATTCTAGATGTGACAGGTGACGAAGAAAAACTCGGAAAGCCGGTCGGCAGTGATGAAGATAATCAAAAAAGTACGTATCCTAAATTACTTGGTATTAAAGGTGCAATGAAACAAAAAGAAGCTTATGTTGAAAAAGCAAAAGAAGCACTGCAAAAAGCTGGGGCAGCAAATTCAGTTTTAATGGATTTAACGGATTATTTCAGTAATAGAGATCATTAAATCAACCTAGAAGGGCGCTACGAATTTATTTTCGTCGTCCTCTATTTAATGCGCACTTTAATGGTTAAAATGGGTAATGTTTAAAGTGGTTGTTCAAAAACGAAGACAAAATTGTTACTAGTAAAGGATTTTAAAAATGGCTAAAAAAAGACTGGATGAATTGTTAGTCGAAAAGGAACTAATCGAAAACCTGGACAAGGCTAAGCGTGTTATAATGGCTGGACAAGTTTTTTCAAAGCAGCATCGTTTAGACAAGCCAGGAATGAAGATTGATCCCCATAGCCCTTTAACGATAAAAGGGAAAACGTTGCCTTATGTTGGTCGTGGCGGGCTCAAGTTAGAGAAAGCATTAAGCTATTTTTCTATTGACGCAAAAGATCGTATTTTTATCGATGTTGGCTCTTCTACAGGCGGCTTTACTGATTGTGCGCTGCAGCAGGGAGCTAGATTAAGCTATGCTATTGATGTTGGTTATAATCAGCTTGACTGGAAGCTAAGAAGTGATAAACGTGTTGTTGTTATGGAGCGAACAAACTTTCGTCATGTAACAGCAGATATGTTGAAAAAGGGTGTACCAAACCTGGCATCGATTGATGTTTCATTTATTTCATTAAAGTTAATTTTTCCTGTTCTTAGTGGGTTATTAGCAGAAAATAGTGATGTGATTGCATTAATAAAACCACAATTTGAAGCTAAGAAAGAACAAGTAGGAAACAAGGGGATTGTTCGTGATCCACTTGTCCATCAAGATGTTTTAACACAAATTATCGACTTTGCTGAGAATGAAGGTTATCAATTACTTAACTTGACCTACTCCCCAATTACTGGAGGAGAGGGGAATATTGAATTCTTAGCCCATTTAGGTTGGAAAAAAGAGAAGGAAGTTGAGAATTACGAACCAATCTCAATTGATAAAACAGTGGAAAATGCACATCAAATCCTGTATCCTAACAGTTGATAAAAAGATCGAAGTCTCTAGATAATATTGAAGCAATAAATTGAAAAATTTATTCAGTGAAGCTCAAGTGACCTATAAAGGAGGTGCTGTACGATGAGTAAAGTTCAACGACATATTAAAATTCGAGAACTAATTACGGAGAATGAAATAGAAACACAGGATGAACTGGTAGTACAATTAAAAGCCGCAGGTTACAATGTCACACAAGCAACGGTATCAAGAGACATTAAGGAACTTCATCTTGTCAAAGTTCCAACAGCAAGCAATCGGTACAAATACAGTTTACCTGCTGATCAACGATTTAACCCACTGGAAAAGCTGAAGCGTCTAATAATAGATGCTTTTGTAAAAATTGAGCATGCTAGTCATTTTATTGTACTCCGTACATTGCCAGGAAATGCACATGCTGTCGGTGTGCTTATTGACAATTTAGATTGGGAAGAGATAATGGGAACGATTTGCGGGGATGACACGTGCTTAATTATTTGTAGAACTCCAGAGCAGGCAGAAGAAATAAAGGACCGATTTATTGATATGCTTTGATTGAGTTCTCTTTTTTTAGTGATTTATAAAGAGAGAATATCTTCTTATATTGGGGGGACAATGAACCATGCTTACAGAGCTGTCTATTCGTGATTTTGCAATCATCGAACAGATTTCCATAACATTTAATGAAGGTCTTACCGTATTGACTGGAGAAACTGGTGCAGGAAAATCGATTATAATAGATGCTATACAGTTATTAGCAGGAGGACGTGGTTCTGTAGAATATGTAAGGCATCGAGCCAAAAAAGCTGAAATAGAAGGTTTATTTACAATAGAAAATAAAACCCATCCAATATATGATGTTGGGAGCCAATATGGAATAGAAATTTCTGATAATCAAGTAGTATTACAACGAGTTATTACAGGATCTGGAAAAAGTATTTGTCGTGTAAATAGCAAGCTAGTCACACTTGCAATACTGCGTGAATTTGGAAAGACACTAATCGACATCCATAGTCAGCATGAAACACAATCATTAATGGATGCAGAAAATCATTTGGATTTCTTAGACTTGTATGAACCACAATCAATAACAAAAGCAAAAGAAGCATACTTGGAGCACTATGATAAGTTGGTTCGCTTAAAAAATAGATATAAAAAGCTAAATGATAATGAGCAAGAGACAGCTCATCGTTTAGACTTATTAGAGTTTCAAATGAAGGAGCTTGAACAAGCAGAACTTAGTCCTGATGAGGATACACAGCTTGAAGAAGAGAGAAAAGCACTCGCGAATTATGAGCGGATTCACACTGCCCTGCATGATGCCTATCATGCATTATACGGAGAACAAAGAGGATTGGATTGGTTAAATCAGGCGCAGCTTAGCCTTCAGGAAAATAGTAAGTATGATGATTATATCGCAGCGAAATCAGAAGAGTTTTCCAATCATTATTATGCAATGGAAGAGCTAACCTATGAGCTGCGCAATCATATTGATACACTTCAATTTGATCCAGAACGTTTAAATGAAATTGAATCAAGATTAGATGAAATAAATAGGCTAAAACGAAAATACGGCAATACGGTAAATGATATTATTGAATATATGGCAACGATAGAAGAAGAGATAGAGCAGATAACGAACAAGGATTCTCATCTAAACGCTTTGCTCGAACAGATTGAAGAAACCGAAAAGGACGCGATGCTTGAAGCTGAGCACCTACATGAACTCAGAAATAGTGCTGCAGATTGTCTAACAGAAGATATACATGCTGAGATGAAAGGACTTTATTTAGAAAAAGCTACTTTTGCAATTGCTTTTGATGATGAAAGTAATACGAAGGCTCATCTCCACAAAAACGGATTCGATCATGTACGTTTTCTTATTTCAACCAATCGTGGCGAACCGCTAAAGGATTTAACGAAGGTAGCCTCTGGTGGAGAGCTTTCGCGAATTATGCTTGCATTAAAGAATATTTTTTCCAAGCATCAAGGCGTGACAAGCGTTATATTTGATGAAGTTGACACCGGGGTTAGCGGAAGAGTTGCACAGGCAATTGCTGAAAAGATTTATCAAATCTCAAATGATTCTCAGGTGCTATGTATTACACACCTTCCACAAGTGGCCGCTATGGCAGACACCCATAAATTTATTGAGAAAAACGAAAAAGATAACCGAACCGCAACAAGTGTAAAAGAACTATCTGAATTAGAACAAATAGAAGAATTAAGTCGTATGATTACGGGAACAAAATTGACAGAAACTGCGAAAGATCACGCAAAGGAAATGCTTGAACTTGCAAATGCATTTAAATCAAATTTATAAGGATAAAATTCTTGAAAAACCGGAAAATAAAAGAAACCGGTTTTTTGTTTTGCCTTTTTTTGCAATAATAGTAAGCCGATTTTTAAAAATCCCCTTTTAAAATACACTTATACACGATTTCCTTTTTTAGTAATAGGTAATGATACACATTTCTCTTATGTTTCACCAGTTTAAAAAGCACACTTACAGCTCAAATTAGGATTACGAACCAAGATTTGATGTGGGTTGGGAGGAGGAGAGTGGCACGATTGAAAAATCATCAAACAAAGTTTTGGCTAAGCAGTATTCTTTTGATTGTCTTAACTGTTTTTTCTTTCTTTGGTCCAAGTCAAAAGAATGCAGAAGAGCTGAACGCAATTGAAGCATTTAGTCAACAAGAAGCAATCGGACTTTCTAAAACAGAAAAAAACTCCCTTATGTCTAGTTCTCCAATTCGTACAGAGTTGTTAAAAGCGGCGGCAGTTTCAACGAAGCGTGTAAGTAATTCCGCTCTAGAAGATATTAAGGTATACCCTGGTGGACAATCGATTGGAGTGAAGCTCCAAACTCGTGGAGTGCTCGTTGTTGGTCATCATCTCGTTAAAGGAAATAGCGAGACAAAATCGCCAGGTGAGGATGCAAAAATAAATGTCGGAGATGTCATATTGAAAATTAACGGAGAGCCGATCAAAGAAATGAGTGACATAAAATCATATGTAGAAAATGCTGGGAAAAGCGAAAAAAGCCTTGAAATAACACTTAAACGCGGTAAAGAAATGATAGATACTTCTTTACAGCCGGTTTTAGATAAGCAGGATAATGCGTACAAAATTGGCTTGTATATTCGTGACTCTGCTGCAGGTATTGGAACAATGTCATTTTATGATCCAGTATCGAAAAAATATGGCGCTCTAGGGCACATTATTTCAGATATGGACACAAAAAAACCGATTGAAATCGATAATGGGACGATTGTCAATTCATCCGTTACTTCCATTGAGAAAGGTAATAACGGGATTCCAGGAGAAAAACAAGCTAGATTTTCAGCTGAACACGATCGAATCGGAACAATTACAAAAAATTCCCCGTACGGTATTTTTGGGGTATTGGATGAAATGATTAAACACGAAAAATATAACAAACCATTACCAGTAGCTTCTTCCAATGAAGTTAAAGAAGGACCAGCCAAAATTCTTACCGTTGTGAAAGATGAAAAAATAGAGGAATTTGATATCGAAATTGTAAGCAGTGTTCCTCAGAAGTTTCCAGCAACGAAAGGAATGGTAATTCAAATTACAGATCCTAAGCTATTGAAAAGTACTGGTGGGATTGTACAAGGTATGAGTGGAAGCCCAATTATACAAAACGATAAAATAATTGGCGCTGTAACACATGTATTTGTAAATGATCCAACATCAGGATATGGTGTTCATATTGAATGGATGTTACAAGATGCAGGAATTATTGAAGCGCAATCAAAGGAAAAAGCAGCATAAAAAAAGCTTGTGATGGAAGATTCCATTACAAGCTTTTTTATATTATACTAAAGTTAATATTTTTCGACAAGTGCTGAATAAAATGTCATTTAAAATCGAAAATTATCGTAAATGGAAGTAAATCGAAGAAAAATATAGTTAATTCAAAAAAAATTAAAGTTTTTCAAATAAAAAGAGGATATTTCAACTTTTTGTAGAATATGTAAAAGAGTATAACAGAAATAAGGAGGAACATTACTTTGGATAAAATTTCAGTGTGTTTAGTTGATGACAACAGAGAGCTCATTCAGTTGATGGAAGATTATTTTGACGAACAAGATGATATTGAAGTTATTGGAACTGCATATAATGGCAGAGATTGTATCGCGATGATGGAGAGTTTGGAACCTGATGTATTAATATTGGATATTATTATGCCACATATCGACGGATTAGCGGTACTAAACACATTAAGAACAATGGATTTAGGAAATAGACCAAATGTTATTATGCTTACAGCATTTGGACAGGAAGAAGTCATGAAAAAAGCAGTTGATTTAGGAGCATCTTATTTTATTTTAAAGCCTTTTGATATGGATAATTTAGCAGATCAAATTCGTCAAGTTCAAGGAAATTCTCCAATAAGCCTTGCAACAAATAAACCGACAAAGAAAGATCGAAAAAAACAGGATCTGGAAGCTAACATTACAAACATTATTCATGAAATTGGTGTGCCAGCCCATATTAAGGGTTACATGTACTTAAGAGAGGCAATTACAATGGTATATAATGATATAGAATTATTAGGTTCAATCACGAAAGTATTATATCCTGATATCGCAAAGAAATTTAATACGACAGCATCACGTGTTGAACGGGCAATTCGCCATGCGATTGAAGTCGCATGGAGCAGAGGCAATATCGATTCCATTTCGGCATTATTCGGTTATACTATTAATATATCTAAAGCCAAACCCACAAATTCGGAGTTCATCGCAATGGTAGCTGATCGTTTACGTTTGGAGAATAAAGTGAGCTAAACGATTGGTTATTATGAATAGCTGGTTCCTACATATAATTATTGTAAACCAGTAGTGTTTGACTATTATGAACAAATATAACAAAAAGAAAGAATAATACTGCAGTCTATGCGGTATTATTCTTTCTTTACTTTATTCAAAAAATGTTTGATAGAGTGAACGGATTGCAGCGTCTATATCAGTATCTTTTATTCCGAACATCATGGACACTTCGGATGAGCCTTGGTTTATCATTTCAATATTCACATTAGCTTTAGCGAATGCAGAAGCAGCTTTTCCGGCAACTCCTACAGTATTTACAAGTCCCTCACCAACAACCATGATTACCGCTAAATCTCTATGTAAACTTACTGTATCTACTTTTAATTCATCTTTAATACGATCAACAACAATTTTCTCTTTATCTTTTGT
Source organism: Oceanobacillus profundus (assembly GCF_003515705.1). Taxonomy (GTDB): domain Bacteria; phylum Bacillota; class Bacilli; order Bacillales; family Amphibacillaceae; genus Oceanobacillus; species Oceanobacillus profundus. Next base: position 146,054 of record NZ_QWEH01000008.1, on the reverse strand, counting down.
AAAATTATTTACTCTAAATATAACAGACATGTCATCGATTCCAGATGGTGCATGCTCAAAGGAAATTCCTTCATCCTCAAAAATATTAAGCAACCTACGTCCAAAACCTACTTCACGGTTCATTAAATACTTACTTACATATAAACTACAGAAACCTGTATCACTTGCAATACCAACGACACATTTTTCACTGGCTTCTTTTTCAGCAATAATAAATGTTCCAGGAGCATCTGGATTGTTTGTATTTTTAATACATACTGGAATTTTTTCACGGAATGCAGGAATCAATGCCTCATCATGGAATACAGAAAATCCAGCGTAAGATAATTCACGCATTTCTTTATAGGTAAGTGTTGTTATTTCCTTCGGATTATTGACAATATTCGGATTAACAGAATAGACAGAATCAACATCTGTGAAATTTTCATAGATGTCAGCTTTTACTCCTGCGGCAACGATGGAACCGGTAATATCTGATCCACCTCTCGAGAAGGTTACTAATTTCCCGGTTTTTGAATAGCCGAAGAAACCAGGTATAACTAGGATATGATCTTTTTCTCGTAGTTTATAGAGGAGCTCGAAGCTCTCCGGTAAAATTTGCGCATTTCCTGGTTCTTCGCTAACAAATATACCAGCATCCTTTGGATTCATATATTGTGCTGAAATATTATTTTGATTTAAATAGGCGCTTAGTATTTTGGCGGAACTGTCTTCACCAATTGCTTTAATCGCATCCATTTTACTTTCAGGCTTACCCTCTACCCTTAGGGCCACCTTTATGTTATTTTCAATTTCGCTTAGTAAAGATAGGTCGATTTCTAAATCATTAATAATTTCTTGGAATCGCTCTAGTATAGCTACAAGAAAAACCTCATAGTTTTGTTGATTATGATAGGCGTTTCCAAGTTGGATTAACAAATCTGTAACTTTTGTATCATTTTTAAACCTTTTCCCTGGTGCTGATACGACGATAAATTTTCGCTTGGGATCACTTTTAATAATATTCCCAACTTTACGTAATTGCTCGGCATTTGCAACGGAGCTACCGCCGAATTTTGCTACTTTCATGATCGGATCCCCCTAAACAGAAACTTAATTTTCTTACTAATATACCATATTTATTCTTTAAAATCGTGTAAATATATAAAAAAAAGACGGAAATTCTCCATCTTTTTTTCTAAAGCGCTTTATTTTCACTTTTTTGTTTAATCTTTTGTCTTTTTCTATCTCGGTAGATTATAAATCCTCCTAAAAAAAGCAGCCCCAAAATAAAGAGGAGAAGCCCAATTGTGAATTGGATTCCAGGATAGAAGAAATAGGCATAGAAATCGTCAAAAATTGTATCGCGCATTAATTTAATTCCAATCGCTGCAATTATGCCCGGTATAAAAAGTAATAGTAATGCTAAAAATCGACCCATGTATGTTCCCCTTTAAATTCTATATTACATTCAAATAATAGTATAACAAAAGCGAAGCAAAATAGAAATCATTCTAGATTTGCCAAAATATGCAGGCTGACGTATGATAAATGTATGCAAAATAATGCAAGGTGGGATGGCATGAAACGTGTGTTGATTGTTGGGGCTGGTAAAGGGGGAAGTGCACTCTTCAATATTCTTCAAGCTACAGAGTCGATGGAAATAGCTGCAGTTGTTGATATTAACGAAGATGCAAACGGGTTAAAATTAGCACGTCGAGCAAAGATTCCGGTAAGTGTGGACTGGGAGCCATGGGTACATAATGATATTGATATTATTATTGAAGCAACTGGTGATGATCAAATCCTAGAACAGATAATTGAAAAAAGACCGCGGAGAACTGTTGTAATCCCAGGATCTGTTGCTTATATCATATCAGAGCTGCTTTTTGAAAAAGAAGCGTTGATGGATAAGGTGAAATACCAATCAAAAAATCAAGAGCTCATACTAAACCATATTCATGACGGTATGATCGTCATGAATAAGAATGAAAATATCCAGTTTATCAATAAAAGTGCGGAAAAAATAATTGGTAAATCAAGAAAACAGTATATAGGAACACATATAAAAGAGCTTATTACAGATTCGAGACTTCCTCACGTTTTACAAACACAACGAAAAGAAGTAAATCAAAAGCTAACACTACCAAATGGGAAAAAGATTATAACAACACGGATTCCCATTATAAATGAAATAGGAGAACTAATTGGTGCTTTTGCAGTATTTAAAGATATTACAGAAGTCATGAAGCTAGCCGAGGAAAATACGGACTTGAACGAGATCAAAACGATGTTGGAAGCAATTATCAAATCGTCTGATGAAGCAATTAGTGTCGTTGACGAGAATGGAAATGGTCTTATTATTAACCCTGCATATACACGAATTACAGGGTTGAAGGAAAAAGATGTAATTGGAAAGCCTGCAACCGTTGATATTTCTGAGGGAGAAAGTATGCATTTGAAAGTACTTCAAACACGTAGAGCTGTACGGGGTGTGCGTATGAAGGTAGGACCAGGTAAAAAGGAAGTCCTCGTTAATGTCGCACCGATTATCGTGAATGGAGTTATTAAAGGCAGTGTAGGTGTATTGCATGATGTATCAGAAATTCAAGCATTAACAAAGGAATTAAAGCATGCAAGGCAAATCATTCGAAACTTAGAAGCTCGTTATACGTTTGATGATATTATTGGGAGTTCATCGGAAATGAAACTAGCTCTTGAGCAAGCGAAGGTCGGAGCGAAAACCCCTGCAATAGTCCTATTAAGGGGCGATTCAGGCACTGGTAAAGAATTATTTGCCCATGCGATTCATAATGAGAGTGATCGGAAACACAATAAGTTTATCCGAGTAAATTGTGCAGCTATTGCAGAGTCATTACTAGAAAGTGAATTATTTGGTTATGTAGAGGGGGCTTTTACAGGTGCAATGCAAGGTGGGAAAAAGGGCCTCTTTGAGGAAGCAAATCATGGAAGTATCTTTCTTGATGAAATCGGGGAATTATCGTTATCCATGCAGGCCAAGCTCTTGCGTGTATTACAAGAAAATGAAATTGTTCGAGTCGGCGGAACAAAACCGGTTTCGATTGATGTACGAGTAATCACTGCAACAAATGTCAATCTTGAAAAGGCAATTATGAATAATACATTTCGAGAAGATTTATATTATAGACTAAATCGGCTTCCTATCTTCATTCCTTCAGTTAAGGAAAGACTTAATGATTTGCCAGATCTTATACAGCATATTATTCAGAAAATCAATCAAGACTATGGTCGTAATGTACAAACGATATCAAAAGAGGCATTAAATAAATTAAAGCAATATCATTGGCCTGGGAATGTACGCGAGCTAGAAAATGTTATTGGTCGTGCCATGATATTTATGGACATGAATGAAGAGGTAATTGACAAGAAGTACATCCCAACGTTACAAGCTTTGTCTCTACCGGCGAAATCATCTATTGATGAGAGAATTAAAGGAGAAAGTACGTTACAGGATGCGATTAATCAATTTGAAAAAGCGTATATTTCCAAAACATATGAACAAAATGAATTCAATAAAACAAAAACGGCCAAAGCTTTAAATGTATCGATTCGAAATTTATATTATAAGATGAAGAAATATAATCTCGAATGAATTATTAAGCATGCAATATTTTGCATGGTTAAAAAAGTTGCAGGCTTACATTTGTGGGTTTTAAGGCATTTCCGCACAGCTTTATAGTTGGCATGGTTTTTGCTAAATACTACTGATGGAATAATATATGCGATTAAGAAATTAGTGCTTAATTAGGTAATATAGGAGGAATTTATATGGAAATCTTTACTTATTTAGAAGAATACGATTATGAGCAATTGGTTTTTTGTCAAGATAAAAATTCAGGCTTGAAAGCTATTATTGCTATTCATGATACGACATTAGGCCCTGCATTGGGCGGAACAAGAATGTGGAAATATAATTCTGAAGATGAAGCGATTGAAGATGCTCTTCGTCTGGCTAGAGGAATGACCTATAAAAATGCTGCAGCGGGACTTGATCTAGGAGGAGGAAAAACGGTTATTATCGGTGATCCACGAACAGATAAAAATCCAGAAATGTTCCGGGCCTTCGGTCGCTATATACAAGGACTAAATGGACGGTATATAACTGCTGAAGATGTAGGAACCACTGTACAAGATATGGATCTCATTCATTTGGAAACAGATTTTGTAACTGGAACTTCATCCTATTCAGGGGCTTCAGGAAACCCATCACCTGTTACTGCTTATGGTGTCTATAAAGGAATTAAAGCATCAGCGAAAGAAGCTTTTGGCGATGAATCGTTAGAAGGAAAAACAATTGCAGTTCAAGGTATTGGAAATGTTGCATATGCGCTCTGTGAATATTTGCATAAAGACGGTGCACAGCTTATTGTAACAGATATTAATAAAGAGGCAGTAAACCGGGCTGTCGAGGCTTTTGGAGCTAAGGCTGTAGATCCTAATGATATTTATGATGTTGCATGTGATATCTACACACCTTGTGCGTTAGGAGCAACAATCAATGACAATACGATTCCAAGATTAAAAGCGAAAGTAATTGCAGGCTCTGCAAATAATCAACTAAAATCCACGGAACATGGCGACCTCATTCATGAAAAAGGGATTGTCTATGCTCCAGACTACGTCATCAATGCCGGGGGCGTAATTAATGTAGCCGATGAATTAATGGGCTTTAATGCGGAACGTGCAATGAAAAAAGTGGAAACCATTTATGATAATCTTGAACGTGTGTTTGAAATTTCGAAGCGTGATAATATTCCTACCTACTTGGCTGCTGATCGTATGGCGGAAGAAAGAATCGAATCGTTCCGAAATTCCAGAAGTCAATTTTTAAGGAATGGACATCACACATTAAGTAGAAGATAAGTGTTTTAATCATTTAGCAAAGAAGTGTAATCCAACATAACGGATTCTAAGAAAAAAATATATTTTAAAGAATTCCATTAACGAACGCTAAGTTTTTAAATGAGGTGACCGGTTTTGCAAGAGACGTATCGAATATTAGTTGTAAATCCTGGAACCACGTCAACTAAAGTAGGGGTTTTCGATAACGAAATATGCATCGTAGAAAAAACAATCGTACATCAGCAGGCAGAATTAGAAGCTCATTATCGTGTAATGGGACAATCGAAACTTCGTACGCAGGATATTCTTGAACAGCTAAAGTATGTAGGAATTAATATTTCCAGAATTCATGCAGTATGTGGGCGTGGTGGATTGCTGAGACCAATCGAAGGCGGTACGTATCAAGTAAATACCGCCATGCTATACGACTTGAAAACCGGTTATAACGGTGAGCATCCATCAAATCTTGGGGGAATAATAGCATTTGAGATTGCATCGGGGTTAAATATCGATGCCTACATTGTTGACCCTGTCGTTGTCGACGAGCTTGATGATGTTGCTCGATACTCGGGTATTCCCGAAATTCCAAGGAAAAGTATTTTTCATGCATTGAATCATAAGGCAGCGGCAAGAAAAGCTGCTGCAAGCTTAGATTTGAAGTACGAGGATATCAATGTGATTGTTGCTCATATCGGTGAAGGAATTACAATAGGGGCACATCGCAAGGGCATGGTTATTGATGTAAACAATGGGTTAGATGGAGAAGGTCCATTTTCCTGGAATCGAGCAGGAAGCACCCCAGTTGGAGGCTTAGTTGAACTCTGTTTTTCCGGAACATACAACTATGAAGCAATGAAGAAAAAAATAGTTGGTCATGGTGGTCTGATGGCTCATCTTGAAACAAATGATGTAAGTGAGGTAGAACAAAGAATTGAACAAGGTGAGATAAAAGCAAAAGAAGTATTTGAAGCAATGGCATATCAGATTGCCAAAGAAATTGGTGCAATGAGTACAGTCTTGCGTGGTGATGTTCATGCTATTATTTTCACAGGAAAGCATGCTTATCGAGAAAGTCTTACCAGTTCGATTACCAAACAAGTCAATTGGATTGCAGACACGGTTATAATCCCAGGCGAGAATGAACTACAGGCATTAAATGAAGGTGTGTTACGTGTGCTTCGAGGAGAAGAACAGCTTAAGGTCTATACGAATCTCGAGTAAAGGAGTGAATTTAAGATGACAAAAGAATATGATTTAGTTGTTTTAGGTGGTGGAACAGGAGGCTATGTTGCAGCAATAAGAGCTTCACAGCTCGGGATGCAAGTAGCGATTGTTGAAAAGGGTGAACTTGGAGGTACATGTCTTCACCAGGGCTGTATTCCATCCAAAGCATTATTGCGGAGCGCTGAAGTATATAGACAAACAAGTGAGGCAAGTCTGTTTGGTGTAGAAACAGAACGCATAGCTCTGAATTTTAGCAAAGTACAAGAAAGAAAGCAATCGATTATTAACACATTACATCAAGGCGTACAAGGCTTAATGAAAAAAGGAAAAATCGATGTAATTAATGGATTTGGACGGATACTTGGACCAAGTATTTTTTCACCTATGCCAGGTACTATTTCTGTTGAACATGAGAATGGTGAAGAAAACACAATGATCGTTCCAAAAAATGTGTTAATTGCTACAGGTTCAAAGCCAAAGACTTTACCAGGACTTCCAATAGATGGACATTTCGTAATGAGTTCAGATGAGGCGCTGCAAATGGAAAAATTACCAGACTCAATTCTTATTGTCGGCGCAGGTGTAATCGGAATTGAATGGGCGTCCATGCTCACAGATTTTGGCGTAACTGTAACAGTTGTTGAATACCTGAATCAAATACTGCCAACAGAGGACGAAGCAATTGCGAAAGAAGCTGAACGACTTCTTAAGAAAAAAGGGGTTACGTTTATTAAAGGAGCAAACATACAAACAGAGACTTTACATACTGATCAAGGCATTTCCATTGAGGTAGAAATAGATAATAAAAAACAGTCACTCCAAGCTGAAAGGATGCTTGTCTCAGTTGGCAGGGAAGCCAATACAGTAAATATAGGAATTGAAAACACAGATATTGTTCTCAGTAATGGCTATATTCAAACGAACGATTATTTCCAAACAAAAGAATCGCATATTTATGCTATCGGCGATGTTATTGGAGGTATGCAACTCGCACATGTTGCTTCCCGTGAAGGAATTGTCGCTATTGAGCATATGGCAGGAAAAGAAACATACCCAATTAACTACGAAAATGTTCCGACGTGTATCTATTCCAGCCCGGAAATTGCAAGTGTTGGTTTAACTGAAAAAGCAGCAAAAGAAAAAGGGTATGATATTAAAGTTGGTAAATTTCCTTTTAAAGCAATAGGAAAGGCATTAGTATTCGGAGAATCAGACGGTTTTGTGAAAATTATTGCAGATAAAAAGACAAATGATATTTTAGGAATTCATATGATTGGCCCTCATGTTACAGATTTAATATCTGAGGCCGGTCTTGCTAAAGTACTAGATGCAACACCATGGGAACTATCACAATCGATTCATCCTCACCCAGCATTATCAGAGATTATTGGCGAAGCAGCACTTGCTGTAGAAGGTGAACAGATTCATGGGTAACAGCTATTCAAATTCTTGCTCAATAAGCAAGTGACTTATTAAATTTCGGAAAAAATAGGGAGGGAAAAGTATGACAAAAAAACGACATCAGGAACTAGGTTTAACGGATGAACAGGTTTTAGAGATGTATAAAACGATGCTTTTAGCTAGAAAGCTTGATGAACGCATGTGGTTATTGAATCGATCAGGAAAGATACCATTTGTTATTTCTTGCCAAGGACAGGAAGCAGCACAGGTGGGCGCAGCTTTTGCTTTAAATAGGAAAGAAGACTATATTGCACCATATTATCGAGACATGGGTGTTGTCCTTGCATTTGGAATGACTGCAAAGGAGTTAATGTTATCTGCATTTGCTAAAGCAGATGACCCTAACTCTGGCGGAAGACAAATGCCAGGGCATTTTGGTCAAAAGAAAAATCGGATTTTATCTGGTTCTTCACCAGTTACAACACAAGTACCACATGCCGTGGGAGTCGCTCTTGCCGCGAAAATGGAAAAGAAAGATGTTGTCAGCTTCGTTACATTAGGAGAAGGTTCCTCCAACCAAGGTGATTTCCATGAAGGATTGAACTTTGCTGGTGTGCATAAATTACCGGTCATAACCATGGTCGAAAATAATAAATATGCCATTTCCGTTCCATATGATCGCCAGGTTGCAAGTAATAATATTGCAGATCGTGCACAAGGCTATGGGATGCCTGGAGTAACCATTGATGGCAATGATCCATTAGCTGTATATCAAGCGGTGAAAGAAGCTCGAAATCGAGCAATTCGTGGTGAAGGTCCTTCATTAATTGAAGCTGTCTGCTATCGTCTAACTGCACATTCAAGTGATGATGATGATCGCACGTATCGTGAGAAAGGCGAAGTGGAAGAGGCTAAGAAAAATGATTCTGTTATTACGTTTGCAAGCTACTTAAAAGAAAATGAGATACTGACAGACTCGGTTGAACAACGTTTGAATGATGAGATCACAAAAATCATAAATGAAGCTACTGATTTTGCTGAAAATGCGGCTTACGCAGAAGCAGAAGATACACTTAAATATGTTTATGAAGAAAAGTAGTAGGGAGGGGAACCAAATATGCCAGTAATGTCTTATATTCAGGCAGTGACAACTGCATTAAGAGAAGAAATGCAGCGCGATGAAAAGGTTTTTATTCTAGGTGAGGATGTCGGCAAAAAAGGAGGCGTCTTTCGAGCAACTGACGGTTTGTATGAAACATTCGGTGAAGCTCGCGTTTTAGATACTCCTTTAGCAGAATCAGCTATTGCAGGTGTTGGGATTGGAGCGGCCATGTATGGAATGCGACCTGTTGCAGAAATGCAATTCGCTGATTTTATTATGCCTGCTGTAAACCAAATTATTTCTGAAGCAGCAAAGATGCGCTATCGATCAAATAATGACTGGAGTGTACCAATGACAATTCGTGCTCCCTACGGCGGAGGTGTCCACGGAGCGCTCTATCACTCGCAATCGGTTGAAGCTATATTTGCGAATCAGCCAGGACTTAAAATAGTAATGCCTTCCACTCCTTATGATGTGAAAGGACTTTTAAAAGCGGCTATTCGCGATAACGATCCTGTTCTATTTTTTGAACATAAACGAGCATATCGTTTACTAAAGGGTGAAGTTCCTGAAGATGACTATGTGCTTCCGATTGGCAAAGCGGATGTAAAGCGTGAAGGAGAAGATATTACAGTCATTACCTATGGTTTATGCGTGCATTTTGCATTACAGGCTGCCGAAAAGCTAGCAGAAGATGGGATCAATGCGCATATTCTGGACTTACGAACGGTCTATCCGCTTGATCAGGAAGCAATTATTGAAGCAGCAAAGAAAACTGGTAAGGTTTTACTTATAACAGAGGACAATAAGGAAGGTAGTATCATTGGTGAGGTTGCAGCAATTATTGCTGAACATTGTCTTTTTGATTTAGATGCACCAATTAATCGATTAGCAGGACCTGATGTCCCTGCAATGCCATATGCACCGACCATGGAAAAGTATTTTATGATGAATCCGGATAAAGTAGAAAAGGCAATGCGCGATTTAGCAGAATATTAATTACGAAGGAGGGAGAAGCAAATGGCTACTGAAAAAATTACAATGCCCCAGCTCGGCGAAAGTGTAACGGAAGGAACAATTAGTACATGGCTCGTTAAAGTTGGAGATCAAGTAACTAAATATGACCCAATTGCTGAAGTAATGACAGATAAAGTAAATGCAGAGGTTCCATCCTCCTATACAGGGATAATCAAAGAGCTTACTGCAGACGAGGGTGATACGGTTGCTGTCGGTGAGTTAATTTGCTATATCGATACAGAGGAACCGAGTAATCGTACCGAATCTACTGAAAGCAAACTAGCAGAAGCAGAGCCTTCCAAACCAACAGATGTAGATGATTCGATGAAAAAACGCTATTCTCCTGCAGTGCTTCGATTAGCACAAGAAAACGATATTAATTTAGAACACGTAACAGGTTCAGGTCGTGGAGGAAGAATTACAAGAAAAGACATCGAAAAAATAATTGCTTCTGGTGAAATTCCAACAGATATAGGTGAAATGAAAGAAACGATTCAAGGTTCGTCTAGCACGAGAGATGAAACAAAAAATGACATATTTGTAGAAACGAAAGCCGGTGATATTGAAATTCCTGTCAAAGGTGTTCGTAAAGTAATAGCTGAAAATATGGTCAAATCAAAACAGGAAATCCCTCATGCTTGGATGACTGTTGAAGTTGATGTAAGTGATCTTGTAACATATCGGAATAAAGTCAAGAATGCTTTTAAAAAAGATGAAGGATTTAGTTTAACTTATTTTTCCTTTTTCGTAAAAGCAGTTGCACAAGCCTTGAAAGAATACCCTCAATTAAATAGCATGTGGGCAGGCGATAAGATTATTCAGAAAAAGGATATTCACCTTTCGATTGCTGTGGCAAAAGAGAACGAGCTTTTTGTTCCAGTTATTAAGCATGCAGACGAAAAAACAGTTAAAGCAATTGCTCGAGATGTCCATGAACTTGCAATGAAAGCACGAAACGGCAAATTAACTGCACAGGATATGCAAGGTGGAACGTTTACTGTTAACAATACGGGTTCATTTGGATCAATTTCCTCAATGGGGGTTATTAACTATCCACAGGCTGCAATCTTACAGGTAGAATCAATCGTTAAACGCCCAGTAATTATTAATGACATGTTTGCAGCACGTGATATTGTAAATCTCTCCCTATCGTTGGATCACCGTATCTTAGATGGTCTTGTATGCGGCAGATTTTTATCAAGGGTTAAAGAAATACTTGAGAGTATGAATGAGCATACGATCAATTTGTATTAATGCTTTATACTTTCTTCAGATTTATAAATTGAAAAATAGGCCTAGACTTGATAAGCTAAAGAAGAATATTTATACAAATTAACGTAAAGGGATGGAGATGCTAAATGGATTTTAATTTATTCATGCAGGATGTTGTTGATGCTGCACGAAAAGATATAACCGAAGCAGGATATAAAGAGTTAAAAACTCCAGAGGAAGTAGATGCTGTACTTAGTGAAAAAGGAACAACACTCGTTATGATCAATTCAACATGTGGATGTGCTGGTGGAGTTGCACGTCCGGCAGCTGCCCATTCAGTTCATTTTGATAAACGTCCAGATAATCTTGTAACAGTTTTCGCCGGTCAAGACCGTGAAGCAACTGAAAAAGCACGTGAATACTTTGAAGGGTATCCTCCTTCTTCACCTTCATTTGCTTTACTAAAGGATGGCAAGATTGTAACAATGATTGAACGTCATGACATCGAGGGTCATAGCCCTATGGAAGTAACTACAAAATTACAAACAATTTTTGATGAGCATTGTACTGAACTTTAATTGATTTTAGAATAAAAAAGAGACTGTCATGTAAGTCAGTCTCTTTTTTATAACTTGAAATCAGCTGAACAGATTAATTTTTTCAAGGAGTATGAAAAATGAAGATTGGCTATCGGACGATTAAAACAGCTATTGGTACACCTTTAGCTATATCTATTGCTCAGCTATTAGGCTTGACGAACTTTGTATCAGCTGGAATTCTAACTATCTTGTGTATTCAGCCCTCTAGAAAGAGATCTTACTACAGCGCTTTGCACAGGTTTATAGCATGTATCATTGCTACACTATATGCTTACATTTTCTTCGAGTGGATCGCTTATCATCCTCTTGTCCTCGGTATTATGTTAATTGTTTTCATACCTACAACTGTTTTTCTTAAGGTAACTCCTGGTATAGCAACGAGCTCGGTTGTTATTTTAAACTTATACAGTGCTTCCTCCATAACATTGGCATCTCTATTCGATCAATTTCTATTAATTGTTGTTGGTATTGGCGTTGGGCTCTTATTAAATTTGTATATGCCGAGCCTGGATAAACCGTTAAAAGAAAAACAACAAAAATTGGAACAGAATTTCACGATTATTTTATATGAATACTCTCAGTACATTCGATATAAGCATACGACTTGGAAAGGAGACGAACTTGCGGAATCAGAGGATATTTTACTAGAAGCGAATACGCTAGTAGAACGTGATAGAGAAAATCATTTACTACGAAATAAACATCCATATCGAGATTATTTCCGAATGCGAACTAGGCAATTTGAGTTATTGAAAAAAATGCTTCCGCTTGTGTCGAGACTACCAGATGCTGACCCAATTGGTGAAAAAATTGCTGAATTTTTTGAAGGGCTTTCCAAAAATGTTCATCCAGGAAATACTGCAATTATTTATCTTGATCAATTAAAAGAACTACGATCCCAAATTAATGAGGAAGAACTCCCTAAGACCAGAGAGGATTTTGAAGCTAGGGCAAATTTATTCCAATTATTACATGAAATTGAAGATTACTTAATCATCAAGTTGAAATATAAAGAAAGTGATGTTAATGTGTTTAAACGTTTGAAAAATCAAAAAAAGACAAAAAATTAACATGCAAGCTGCAGGCCTTCAATCATTATTATAAAGGCAAAAAAGCAATGTGAAAGCTAATGTTTAACGCTTCATGACACAAATCTCGTGTTATGAAGCGTTAGTTTTTTCCATATGCGATAATAGCATGAATAACTCGAATTTGTTCATGATAACAAATAAGGGAGGTGGGTTTTGATGGCTAAGGATGTATTGTGTGAAGTAAATAGCTGTACGTACTGGGGACCTGGGAACAGATGTCATGCCAATGCGATTTATATTGTTAATCGTAAAGGAAAAGAAGCTTCAAATAGCGAGGAAACAGATTGCAAAACATTTGTCCCAAAAGTTTAATTTTAAAGGGTAACCAATATAATGGTTGCCCTTTAATTATGATATGACCGGTTACTTGCTAGAAAATTGTCCATCTGTAGGTATCTTAATTATGAAAAAGTGAATACTAGTCACCAAAGGAGTGAATTAAAATGCTTAAATTACAAACCGAAATTGAAGGAATGAAAGCATACTTTGGTGATGTACATAAAATATTTAAAACGAATGGATTTACCTTTTGCAGTAATTTTGACTATGATCATGGAAAGTTTGATATGGCGTTATGTCGAGAAGCAGGTGAAACAATTTACATCAGAATTCCCTTTAATGTCTTGAAAGGTGAATTAGATCGTCCCAGTGCATATATTGAATTTGGACAACCATATGTTATCAAACATGTTGTCAATACAGGACTAGATTGGGACGAAAGTTCATTATTAACGACTACCGGGTTCAATCAGTTTCAAAATCCGATTGATAAGGATGGAAACATAATAGATAAAAGTAGGTGGGAAGAAGCTGGAGAACAACACGTACATCGTATTTATCGCTCCATCAATGACTTGCAAATTTCCTAACATGAAAAAATCGGCCCCTCTCCAATAAAGGGTCGATTTTTTCTGTTTACGCTATTCATCCATCATTAATTGGTTTAATTGTTTTATATGGGCTCTGTCTTCATCTAAATTATGCTTAACAATTTCGAGACTTTTCGAGTCCATATCTCCTCGGATAATTTCCTCCACCTGGTGAATACCCATTTCTTGTCCTTTAAGTACACCTTTAATAATACCTTCATTATAGTCAGGGTAATCTTTCATACGCAACATCAATTCTTGCACAGATAACTTCATTCCGTTATCTTCTACGGCCTTACCACCCAGATTTTGGATTTGTTCGGCAGTCTTTGCAGCATGCTGTTTATGCTCTTGCTGAATACGCTGCAGTTCATTTTTAAGTTTTGGGTCATTGGTATGTTTAATGTAATGCTCATATGCGTGGATGCCCATATACTCTCCTTGTAAATACGCATTTAATTCCTTAACAATATCCTTATCGTTCATTTTGATGTAATCTCCTTTAATATAGTTGCCAAATAGATAGTTTTCAGCCTTATTTTGAGTAAGATACATAATTATATACAATTGGAATTTATGAAGTGAGTTCCTAATCTCTCACTAAATTTAAGACTTTATACAGCTTCTGTATCATGGCCGTTTCAAAATAATTATCAAATGGACAACCTAACTGTTGCACTCGCTCCATAACATTGTCAATTGTAAATAAGGTTGGATAAAGTTCTTCGTTAACTTCTTCCCAAAACAGCGGAGTAGCGACGGTCCCTTCTGTTGTCATCCTAGGGGAATATGGTGCAATCAACGTTTTATCTTTGCCATGTTGAACATAATCAATATATAAACGTCCTTTTCTTTTTTTCTTCATTCGCTCTGTTGTAAAGTATTTAGGATACGTATTCTCAATTGTAACGGCGATTGCCTTCGTGAAGGTTGCGGTTTCTTCGTACGTCATACTTCCGGGTCTTAATGGAATATGAATCTGTAAACCCTTGTTTCCAGATGTTTTAACAAAGGAGATAAGATCTAGATCATCTAATAAAGATTTTATAAGTTTGGCTGCACGAATAGCTAAATGAAAATGTTCTCTGTCAGGTGGGTCTAGATCAAAAGCGATTTCTGCTGGTACAGCGCTCCTGACATGCTGAAAAGGGATATGATATTCCACTGCGCCGTGATTCGCAAACCAGATCAATGCATCTAAACGATCGCAAACAAATGTCCGTTCATCTCCAGAAGGTACAGAAGTGATAAAATCAGGGGCATAGTCCGGTAAATGCTTCTGAAAAAAATGTTCTTTCTCGATACCATCCGGACACCGAATAACCGTTAGTTCCCGGTTTTGAAGAAAGGGGAGCATGTATGGAGAAATTTCCCGCATGAACAAAAGAAGATCCCCCTTTGAAAAATTAGCAGTTGGCCATAGCATTTTTTTCGTGTTAGTTAAATCAATTGTCTTAGGAAACATTGCTAAATCTAGCTCCAGGTTTGCGAACGTACATTCTTCCGGTTTGCGTTGTGGTAATAGATCAGCAAATTCAGGTTCCCGTAACTCTTCTTTATATAAATCAAGTGTATGGATAGAAGCACAAATGACTGGAGGCAATAGATAACGTTTTCCTTGTTTTTTCCCATTTGCCATAAATAATTGCTTTACCGTTTGAAACGATTCTCCGTCAAGTCCATGCTTACATTTACCAATCGTTCGTATTTGTTCATGATGAAAAACACCAATATCAAAATAATCGTTGCTCATATCATATGCTGTTAAAAATCCTTGAATTTCCCTCCAATTTTTAATTTTGTACCAATCATGATGTCGCTTTCCAATTTGATAAGTGCTTGTTCTCCTTTTCGCAACAATACCCTCTGCTTTTTGATCAAACATAATTGTGGTAATTAGCTCGTCGCTACGGAATGATTCGATCAGTCGTATACGCGATCCAGTCAGTTTACGGAATATAGCTTCAAGAGCTTTTTTTCTTACGTAAAGTTTTTGGGCTTTATATGAGTTCCCTCTTAACACCAGCAAATCAAACACAATAAATGTAGCTGGCCGAACACGTGCGGCACTTTGGATAGTTTCTTGATTCTTTAATCGTCCTCTCTTTTGGAGCAGGGAAAAATTGCTTTGGTAGTCAGTATTGCAGATAACAAGTTCTCCATCAAATGTTAAGGGTAAAGAAGATTTGATACTTGGATAAAATTTCTTACAAAACGAAGTTATCTCTGGGAAATTTAATGTTAAATCTGTATTATTTCTACTCACTAATGTAATTGTCCCATCCGCACTCCATGTAAACACGCATCTAAATCCATCATATTTCATCTCATAAATCCAATCTTCACCAAGTGGAATTTCAGAAGATATTCTAGGCTTCATAATATCCATTGGAAGCACCTCCATATTCATAAAGTGGCATATTTCGAGAAAATTAATCCATCGAATAGAATTTTAAAGTAACAGCAAACTAAAGAAAAAAGGAGGTTGTTACGATGCATACGATGTGGAAAGGAACTATCAGCTTTGGCTTGGTTAATATTCCCGTAAAGATGCACGCTGCTACCGAAAATAAAGATATTAAACTAAGACAGCTGCATAAGGAATGCAAATCCCCAGTAAAATATGAAAAAGTGTGTCCCATCTGTGAAAAAGAGGTTAAAAACGAAGACATTGTAAAAGCATATGAATATGCCAAAAATAAATTTGTTATCTTAGATGAGGAAGAGCTAGAGTCCTTAAAGAAAGAACAAGAGGACAAAGCTGTTGAAATTCTTGACTTTGTCCAATTAGAGGATATTGATCCGATTTATTTTGAAAAGAGTTATTATTTATCTCCAAATGAAGGAGGGGGTAAAGCATATGGATTATTGCGTAGCGCGCTGAGTGATACGGGGAAAATCGGGATTGCCAAAATGATCATTCGAGCAAAGGAACAGCTTGCAATTATCCGGGTTTACGAAAATGTACTCGTTGTAGAGACCATTCATTATCCAGATGAGGTAAGAAGCGTTCAGGATGTTCCGAATATCCCAGAAGAGGTTGAAATCGTAAAGAAAGAATTAGACACGGCTAAAATGTTGATCGATCAGTTAACGAACGACTTTGAACCTGAGAAGTATACAGATGATTATCGTACAGCTTTAATGGAATTAATTGAAGAAAAGAAAAACAATGAACAGACTGCTACTGGTAAGGAAAAAGCCGTACCAGATAATGTTACGAACTTAATGGATGCACTCCAAGCATCATTGGATAGAGCGAAAAAAGACAAACCAAAGCCAAAACAAGCAAAGCGAAAAACAACAACGAAGAAAAAGGTTGCCACATAAGACATCTCCACTTGTTGGAGGTATCTTATGTGAAAACACCAATTCTTTATTACTGTATATTCTCTCGATTTTCTTTCTCCATTTTATGCAATGTGTGTTTCACTCCCCATTCATGCATTGCTTCTAAAATTGGTTCTAAACTTTTTCCATATTCTGTAATGGAATACTCCACTTTTGGAGGTACTTGCGGATAAACTTTACGCATCACAATATCCTCAGCCTCTAATTCCCGCAGTTGATTCGTTAACATCTTTTGTGTGATTCCTGGCATACTTCGCTTCAATTCGCTAAATCGTTTTGTTCCTTCTTGTAAAAGATTTAACAAAATAATTGGTTTCCACTTCCCAACCAATATTCCTAAAGCGTCTTCAACACGACAAAGTTCTGGTTTCTTTTCCATGTAATCCTCCTAAGTATCTTTTAGTATACTATGTACCATTAAAGTGCGTACTTACAATTTTTCATTATATAAGACATAATAGCATTATATAGAATGTGATGGAAGAAGATTCTTCATTGTTAGAAGGCATTAGGACATTAGAAGTGAAAGGTTGAAGTATGTATGGAAAATTACCGTATCGATACAAGTAAAGGATTGGAGTTTGGACTATACACATTAGGCGATCATATTTCAGATCCACATACAGGAAAACGAATCTCAGCAGAACAGCGAATTCATGAAATTATTGAATTAGCGAAACTTGCTGAACAAGCAGGTATTGACTTTTTTAGTGTAGGTGAAAGCCATCAGGATTATTTCACAACACAGGCACATTCAGTTGTACTAGCGGCCATTGCGCAGGCGACGAGTAAGATCAAGATTGCTAGTTCCTCTACAATTATTAGCACATTGGATCCAGTTCGTGTTTATGAAGATTTTGCAACGATTGATTTAATTTCAAAAGGGCGAGCAGAAATTATAGCAGGACGTGCTTCTAGAATAGGACTTTTTGATTTATTAGGATATGATCTTCGTGATTATGAAGAATTGTATGAAGAAAAGTTTGAACTATTACTTGAAATCAATAAAAATGAGGTTATCAATTGGAGCGGACAATTCCGTGCTCCACTAAACAACGCAAAGGTAATTCCACGTCCGAAAGACGGCTCCCTGCCGATTTGGCGTGCAGTAGGCGGTGCACCTGCCAGTGCTATTAAGGCAGGATATGCAGGGGTCCCGATGTTCCTGGCTATGCTAGGAGGACCAGCGACAAGCTTCAAACGATCGATTGATGCATTCCGTGAAGCTGCGAGTCAAAGCGGGTTTGATCCAGCAGAGCTTCCGATATCAACAGCAGGATTCTTCTATGCTGCCGAAACAACTGGGCAGGCTCAGAGAGAATATTATCCTTATATAAATGAAGGAATGAAGCTAACGAATGGACGAGGCTATCCAAAGCAGCATTTTGCTCAAGGGGCTGATCCAAGAGACGTTATGAATATTGGAAGCCCGCAACAAATCATCGAGAAAATTCTTTATCAACATGAAGTGTTTGGTCACCAGCGTTATATTGGCCAAATGGATTTCGGTGGCGTGCCATTTGAAAAGTTAAAGAAAAACATTGAATTGATTGGCACAGAAATTTTACCGGCAATTAAAAAGCATACAGCAAGAAAATAGGAGGGAAGCAAAGTGAAGATTGTTGCTTTATCCGGCTCAAAAGTTGGTACGAAAACAAAAACAGCGATGAATTACACAGTGAAATCAATAAACGATAAAATTCCAGAAACGGATGTGACACTGATTGATTTAGCTGACTATGATATTCAGTTTAGTGACGGACGTAACTATTTAGAATATGCAGGGGATACGAAGTATGTAGCAAAAACAATCATGGAAGCAGATATTATCATAATTGGAACGCCAATCTTTCAAGCATCAATCCCAGCTACATTAAAGAATATATTTGATTTACTGCCGATAAACGCATTTCAAGATAAAATAGTCAGTCTGCTTGTTACAGCAGGTTCTTCCAAGCATTATTTAATTGCAGAACAGCAATTAAAACCAATACTTGCATACATGCAAGCTCAAATTGTCCAAAAGTATGTATTTATAGAGGAGAAGGATTTTTATCGAAACGAAATAACGAGTGATGATGTGTTATTTCGAATCGATCGCTTAATTGAAGATACAGTCTTACTAGCAGAGACCTATATTAAAATCCGTAAAGAAAAAGAAGCAGCTTATGGATTTTAAGCCGGTTACTTATTTTTTCAAAGTCGTCTAAAAAAAGGCGGCTTTTTCTATTATCTAGAAAAATTTGCAATAAAGAATCAAAAAAATATTATTAAGTAGTAAAATAAGTGTGCCATTTGAAATGATAAATTCTAGAAATCATAAATTTTTCGTAAACCAATGAAACAGATCTGTTTTTAGAAATGCGTGTGGTCACGGAGGATTTCAGAAATTTCTGGTGAAGAAGCAACATAATGATTTGGCTGTTTTTACTAGGAGGACTTATCTTTTTTATTACTTTATAATCCAAAGTGAATCTAGGTACGTGAAGAAATCTTATTCTTTATTATTCATTCAGGTGTTATATACTTTATTTATACCGAATTCCATTTGCTGCCTTTTCTAATTCCTTCCAGTTTAATATTTGAATTGAGTTTTTTTGTCTTTCAATAATACCTTGCTCGATTAAAGAAGCTATTACACGGTTGAGATGTCGATAAGTCGTACCTAGCAAACTGGCTATTTCTTTAACGCTCGAGGTCTGTAATTCGATCCCGAATTCGTTATCCGCATCAGGAGACAGCGTAGACATTAGATAACTTGCAAACTTGTTTTCAACAGATGCTAATAAATTTACACGAGAAGCTGTTGTACATGTTTGAAGTTTAAAACTTACATGTTCTAAAAGCATATGTAAAAGTCTTGGGTTGTCTATTTCATATTTTTTGATGTAATCAAAAGGAATGCCGATCACTAAACATTCATCGACAGCTTGAACTTGTGACTGAACAGGAACATCTCGAATTAATTCAATATCACCAATAACAGAAAGGGGATAAATAAAACGTAATAACAGTGCTTTTCCGGTTTCAATACTTGATGTTATTCTAGCTTTACCATTGACTAAGAATAATAGGGAATTCATTTCCATCCCTTCAAAGCGTATAATTTCCCCTGAATGATATTGCTGCATATGATATGGCAGTTGTTTTGATTGATGAAACATTCTATTAATTTGAAATTCCTCTAAATATTTCTCCAATAACTCTGAATCTTGAATATTTCGCATGAAAATCTCCTTTTTTGGGACATATGTCCTTTTCATTATAAGATAAACTGATAATATGGACAATAAATGAAGAAAGAAGGGATAAAATGAAATTTGTATTCGATTTAGATGGGACAATCTGCTTTCACGGCAAGCCTGTCTCAGAAAATCTACTCACATCGATAGAAGATCTAAAAGCAAAAGGGCATGAAGTTATTTTTGCTTCAGCCAGGCCAATACGAGATCTACTGCCTATCTTGCATGAGCGTTTTCATCATTACCCCATGGTTGGTGGGAATGGATCTATGGTTGCAGCAAACGGAAAAATCATTTCAACCATATGTTTTAGTGAAGAAACAATGGCAGCTACGGGCCGCTTACTAGAAGCATTTAACATCACTTATTTAATTGATAGTGAATGGGACTATGCTTACACTGGACCAACTGACCATCCAATATTAAATAATCTGGATCCACTAAAGCGAGCTAAGAACGTTGAATTACATAAGTTATCATCCATTATAAAGATACTAATACTTACATCAG
Source organism: Oceanobacillus profundus (assembly GCF_003515705.1). Taxonomy (GTDB): domain Bacteria; phylum Bacillota; class Bacilli; order Bacillales; family Amphibacillaceae; genus Oceanobacillus; species Oceanobacillus profundus. The sequence continues at coordinate 125,573 of NZ_QWEH01000008.1, read as the reverse complement.
ATGATAGAAAAGAAGTATTGAAACGACTTAGTAAAATGAAGGTGGTTGTGCACATCCATGGAGATGAGGGCATCTTCGATATTAGCCCTGAAGGTATAGATAAATGGAGCGGTTTGCAACAGTTGGGAGTGAAAGAAAGGGAATACATCGCATTTGGTAATGATTCGAATGATAGAACGATGTTTCAGCATGCTGGTCATACTGTAATGATAGGTGATAATCAGCAGTTAAAACCATTTGCATCAGAGCAATTATTCATCGAACAGGATATAGAACGCAAAATAATAAATAGATTAGATAAGCTAGCAAGCCCACATATGTTACAAATATAGCGTTTACAGAGAATTAACTTAGGCTAGTAAACCACCAAATCTTACTCTTTAAACAGGTAAGATTTAATGGAGAAAACCCTATAATAGAGGGGTTCCATTGCCATTTTTGTACCAGCTGTGTCTTCCAAGTTAAGCATACGGCATTATGTATATTGCCAATTTTGATTGTTGCTGCAACCGCCTAAATGAGCCCTAAGTATTATCTTCTTATATTTCCAATGACATGATTGAATTTATTGATGACGCTATTATCAATTATTCAAGGTGATTATCAATTAAACTGATTTAGTATAAAATTCCTCGGGTCTATATACTTCGTTATCAATAATTACTATAAATAAAAGGTCATTAGGTCGATACTTATGAACGAGAATAGTTAATATCTACGGGCTCGGGTATATTACAAGAGATTGATACTAGTCTTATGCACAAGTTGAACTATTCGAAGGGGCTTGATACATTTAAAGTCCTGGAAACTGTACAGGAAACCGAGTAAATTCTTTAACTTTGCGCTTCATTCTGTTAGGGACACCTCACAGAATGAAGCTATTTTAACATTATTTTTTTTGATTTTTATTCAAAATAGTCCTCAATTCTTTAATATCCTCTTCAGACAAAGATTCTTGTTCCATGAACTGAACGAGCATCGATTTTACCGTTCCGCCATAGATTCGCTTAATAAAAGAATGTGCTTCAGCTCGCTGACATTCTTCCTGAGAATAAATCGGATAAAAAGTATAGATTCTTTGATTTTTATTAATACCGACCACTTCTTTTTGCGCAAGACGATCAAGAAGCGTACGTACAGTTTTCGGTTTCCAGTCCGTTTTTGCCTGTAAAGAGGCTATCACTTCATTCGCTGTCTGCGGTGCTCTCTCCCAGAGCACGTTCATGACTTCCCATTCTGCTTCTGAGATATTAGGTATATGTTTAGACACTGCTACTAACCTCCCGATCATATTTGTTGTAAAGTATTTTGATTAAAGGTGAAATCGTAATTGATTCTTAATAGATGCCTTTATCGTTTAAAATTGATGATGTAATATCTGCAGCTGCACTTCCAGACGCATCCGTTTCGTTTTGTATATTTGTAGCAAAAAAGTATATATTTTCTCCTTTTTCTACGTAACCGATAAACCAACCATTAATATTTTTACCATTGACCGTACCAGTACCAGTTTTCCCGGATAAATAGAAGTCGTCTAATTCCTCTATTCGCAGCGAATCTTTAACAGCTTGCACATTCTTCTCATCAAACCCAAATTCATTGAAATAAAATGCTGTTAATAATTGAACCTGTTCAACTGGAGATATTTTTAAGGATGATTCTATCCAGAATTGTTCTCTGCCACCAGATACGTCGTAATTTCCGTAATGGATTCCTTTTAAATTCTCTTGGATATCATCAAGTGACATTGTTTTATCTAACTCACTAAAATACCAGTTTACTGAGTTTGACATGGCTGTAGATAAATTATGATCTTTATTCCAAGAATCAAAAGGATAGTCCTGGCCATCCCATTTGATGGTAGAATTTTCACTTGTTATGGCATTTGCCTGCAAACCAAACAATGCACTATAAATTTTGTAAGTTGAATTTGGAGGAACTCTTAATGTACTTTGATTTTCATTATAGATACTATATCTGTCAGCCTGTGCATCATATAATACAAAACTGCCTTCATAATCCTCAAAATATGCACTAAGATCCTCGTAAGTCACACGCTGGTGATTAAATTCGTATTGATCATCGCTGCTTGTCATAGCGGAAACAAATGGCAACTGACACGATATGATTATCCCAGCCATTAGAAAAATGAGTACACTTTTTAGTTTCAGCAGTTTAGACTCTCTTGTAAATGCAGCAATTTTGATAATACGTTTTTTAATTTGCTTCTTTGATCCATTTAAGTGATTTGCCAAAGCCAGATTTTTTAAGTGTGAAGTTTTCTCGGCAAAATTTAAGATTGTATTTCCGTAATTTACGGAATAGTGTTCGCCCATTGAATTTAACACAGCAATATCACATGCAATCTCACGATCCAATCTCATTTCTTTAAAGGCATACCAAACTAGTGGATGGTACCAGTATAAGATTTGGAAAAGGATAACGAAGTAATTGGTCAAGACATCTTTGTTTTTAAAATGATTTAATTCGTGCAGAAGAATGTATTTTATATCTTCCGTAGAGAGCCATTTATCTAAATTGGTTGGTAATACAATATAGGACTTAAACAAACCAAAAGCCATCGGAGATTTGTTTAATGAAGATTCTCTAAGAAAAAAAGGCTTAGATATATTTAAATGCTGCTTACATTGTTCAAATAGCGTTAGAAGTTCTTTATTTTTAATGGGCTGTGTTGTGCTTTTAATAGTCTTTAGCTTATACCAGGATTTTATGGTTAAGATGCCCATGAATAGTATTCCTGCAATCCATAAACAAGCGAAGATGACGTTTAAGAAATCAGGGCTTGAGCGATTGACAGATACAGAAAAATCATTCATCCAATTTCCGCTTTCAGCTTCCGCTTCTCCAAGATCAGTGCCGTGATTAGTAGCATTACCTTGAATGGAATCCAGTGAAATAAAATGACTATCAAACGTAATGAGATTTTGCGGTAAAAATGGAATAGCTAACGCGAATAATAACAAAAACCATAGATTATAATGCCATTTTGCTGATAGCTGCTTTTGGAATATCTTTTTAATCAGCATAATTACTGCAATTGTAAAAGTAGATAGGATAAAACTTATTACAAAATTAGTAAAGAACATAGCTTTCGACCTCAATTCTGACGTATCCAGTAAGTTATCAAGCATTAGGGCTAAAACATATAAGGTAAACTTTAACACTCAGCTAAGAAGGGGATTACCCAGAATGACTTTATCAACAATTCAGCGCACTCTGTTCCAAGTTAATATTACAAATGTAATATTATGATTCTAACATTCCAAATTAGCATTATCAATGTAAAAAAATGGATTAAAAAAATAATTGACAACAGAATGACTACAAATGTAGTATTGTATTACACTTGTAGTCTACAAGTTGAATTTTAAGGAGGGTTTATTTTGAAGAAGAGATTCAGTATGGTTTACAGCATGGGGAAGAGCAAATTCATGCTAGCAATTTGCTTAATGGCAATGGTTGCACTAATTGGGTGTGCAAAAGAAACGGATTCAAGCGAGTCAATGTCTCAATCCAATAACGAAGAAACCAATCAGACAACAGACAATGATTTCGCCCAATTAGAAAAGGAGTTTGATGCGAAGCTCGGTGTTTACGCGCTTGACACTGGTTCAGGAAAAATTATTGATTATCAAGCCGATGAACGGTTTGCCTATACATCTACATTTAAACCATTAGCTGCAGGAGCGGTGCTAAAGCAGAACTCCTTTGAGGAATTAAACGAAACGGTTACTTATACGGAAGATGACTTGGTAACATATTCACCAATCACAGAGAAACATGTTGATACTGGTATGAACTTATTGGAAATAAGTGAAGCGGCTATTCGTTACAGCGATAATACTGCTGGTAATTTATTATTTAATGAATTAGGTGGTCCTGATGGTCTTGAGAAAGCAATGAGGGAAATAGGGGATAACGTTATAAATTCGGATCGGACAGAGACAAATTTAAATGAAGCAAAACCAGGAGATGTTCGTGATACAAGTACTCCTAAGGCACTTGCTACTAGCCTGCAAGCTTTCGCACTTGATGATCAGTTACTATCTGAGTCTAAGCAAGATATGCTACTGGAATGGCTCAAAACGAATACTACGGGTGATACTTTAATCCGTGCTGGGGTTCCTGAAGATTGGACAGTTGGTGATAAAAGCGGCGCAGGAGGATATGGAACTCGAAATGATATTGGGATTGTATGGCCGCCTGATCGAGAACCTATTGTCATCGCAATTCTTTCAAACCGTGATACAGAAGACGCAGAATATAATGATGATTTGATAAAGCAAGCAACTGAAATTACAGTAGATGCGCTTAAATAACCTTTTTAACAAAGAGTTATGGAAGGGATTGAAAAAGTTGAAACATTTCTGGCTGGGATTGACGATGATTTTTACAATCATCGTCTTTGTGACAGGCTGTTCCAATAAGGAAACACCAGAAGAAATTTTTAATGCCTATCTTTCCAATTGGCAGGAGATGAATTTTGCAGCAATGTATCAAAGTCTTTCTAAGGAAGCAAAAGCAGAAATCAGCCAGAAGGAATTTGTGGAAAGGTATGAAAATATTTACGAAGGAATGGAAATGAACAAGTTGCAAGTTGATACAAAAGTTGATTCAAACAACACCAAAAAGCAGCAAGATAAATCCTCTGTCAGCTATGATTATAAGGTAAAAATGGAAACATTCGTTGGACCTATTGAATTTACACATCAAGCGACTTTAATTAAAGAAAAAGGGGATTCTGAGCAAGAATGGTTTGTTGATTGGAATCCATCTCTTATTTTTCCCTCACTCGAAGATGGCGATAAAGTGGGAGTTCAAACGCTAAAGGCTTCTAGAGGGGAAATTCGCGATCGTAATGGCAGCGGCGTGGCTATCAATGACCATGCTGATGTGATCGGTATTGTTCCAAGTAAACTTGGTGATGAACCTAAAACATCCAAGGCAAAAATAGCTAAGCTGTTAGGGATTTCGATTGATGAGATAGAGCACAAGCTAGAGGCAGAATGGGTTGAGCCTGATGTATTTGTGCCACTAGTTACGCTGCCGATGGGAGAAACAAATCTGGATGCATTTTTAGAAATTCCCGGGGTGAAAATACAAGAAAAGACAGTTCGCACATATCCATTTGGAGAATCAGCGGCCCACATAACTGGATATGTTCGGGAAATTACCGCTGATCAACTAAGCGAATTAGAACAAGAAGGATATGCTTCAGGAGACGTTGTTGGGAATAGTGGACTGGAAAAAGTTTTTGAAGATAGATTGAGAGGAAAAGACGGAGGACATATCTATATCAAGCGTTCGGATGGAAGTTTTAAAGAAACTCTTGCTAAAGAAGAGGCAATCCCTGGAGAGGATATTGAATTAACAATTGATGCAGCCCTGCAGTTTGAAATTTTTGAACAGTTGAAGGAAGACGCGGGTGCGGCTGTAGCACTGGATCCTAAAACAGGTGCCATATTATCCTTAGTCAGTACGCCTTCATTTGATCCGAACACTTTTGTTAGAGGTTTGTCAGATAAGCAATGGAAGCAATGGAGTGAAGATCCCAACAAACCATTTCTGAATCGTTTTACGAATCGTTATTCTCCCGGGTCTGTCTTTAAGACGACTACAGCTGCAGTAGGATTAAAGACTGGTGTTACAAGTCAGGAAGAAGTTCGAAAAATTGTAGGTAAGCATTGGAAGAAGGATGATTCATGGGGTGACTATTATGTTACACGTGTTCACGATAAAAAATTAGTAACGTTGCGTGATGCAATTGTTTATTCCGACAATATTTACTTTGCTCAAGAAGCACTTGAAATGGGAATAGATTCATTTTCAAATGAAGTATATAAATTTGGTTTCGATGAAAAGCTGCCAATTCCATTTCCAATTGCGCCATCAACCCTTTCTAATAATGGGATTGATCGTGAAGTACAGCTTGCAGATTCAGCATATGGCCAAGGGGAAATCATGATGAGCCCACTTCATCTTGCTCTAACCTATACACCTTATTTAAACCAAGGTGACTTATTATATCCACATTTGCTTGAGTCAGAAGAACGTACTGTTTGGAAAAAGAGTCTGATTGAAGCCGGTATAGCCGAGCTTATAAAGGAAAGTTTAATTCAAGTTGTGGAAGATCCAGATGGGACAGGGTATCGTGCCCGTATCCCTGGTATGACAATCGGCGGTAAATCTGGTACTGCAGAAATTAAAGCAAGTAAAGGTGATGAAAGCGGGTCAGAGAATGGCTGGTTCATCGGTTTTACGACAGAGGAGGATTCTCCGTTATTGCTAACGATGATGGTTGAGGATGTCAAAGGAAGGGGTGGCAGTGGTTATGTGATCCCGAAAGTAAAACATATCTTTGAAACGATCCAAAATGATTAGAAATGAATATAAATGAGCTCCGTTGTTTTGATAGGTAGGGGAGGAGTATGAATAAAAGAAAAGAGCCATACTTTCTTATCGAGCAAATCTTATTTTCCTGGTTATGTTCATTTTATTTTTGGTTCTGATCCTCCAGCTAGGAATTGAAGCGCTTTGGAAAATTGAAGAACATAATAAAGTATTGCAGGATATGATCTCAAATGTTTAACTGAAAGTGGAGCCATTCGTTAATGGCTCCTTATCTTTTACATAATAATTCTCTGTACAACTAGACCGAGCACCAGACCTAAAAAAATAGAAGATAGTGTACCTAACAAGAAATATTCCGCCCAGTTTCGATCATCTAACTGTTTGAATCGGGCAATCGACTTTGCAGCAATAATAAAAGCTATCGACGGGTATGCACCAATCACTGTTAATGTAATAACAAGCAATCTTTCTATATAGCCAATGAGTTTTCCACGCGAACGAAGTGGGGAGGAGTATGTAAAGTAATGATATTCCTCTGTAAAACTATTTTCTGTCTTCGGTCGATTATTTTCTTGTCCAGCACTCAATTGATTTTTTAATGTCAGTTCACCTTCAAAGTTTGCAAGTTCTGATGGCAGCGAACCAATGATATATTTAACGATATGACCACTAACAGTTGTTGCCAAAATATAAATGATAATCATAAATAATACTATGTTGGGCAAGCTTAAACTACTTGTTCCATTCAAGTTTAAAAGACTCGCCGCTAATTCTGGGGCCTTCATATGAAAGAAAAGAATACAGGATATGATTATCATTATGACATGTAGTGCCTGGTCTAAAAGAAAGTATCCGAGTTTTTTCATATTATCTGTTGCACTTTTTGGAATGGAGTCTATTAATTTTATTTTTAATAAATCAATTAAAAGATGCGTGATAATAATAAAAATAAATGGCAGAATAAAATACTTGATAATATGTTGAAACGCGAAGTGATAACCCCATATAACGACAAGTGCGATTCCAGTTGTCAGCAGATGATGAAGCAGATGTTTTTTTAAATGTTTTATTTTATTTTTCACCATTAGATCTGTTTGAAGCCAAAAATCAGCAACCAAATGCGCCAGGAGCAGCAATAGTACAGGCATTATAATCTCCTTTCTCTCGGAAAGTAATCGTTTATATGGTTCATAATATTGTTTCGAATGGTTGATTGCAGCTTATCTGTTAAACGTTGCTCATTCTTCTGCGTACCTAATAAATCCAGCACCCTAACAATGTCATTAAATGCGTGCAAGATGACTTGCGTTTTACCCTGTTTCATATGATGGGAGATAGTACCTGTTGTTCTACCGAGATATTTGCTTACTTTATTTTGTTGACCGAGCATTAAATATAAAGAACATACTCGAGATTGTATATCGGTTTGTTCGTTTATTTGAACTTGCTTGAGAGTTAAACTTGTATTTATTAACGTTTCGAACTGTTTGCTGAAAACGGTGAAGCCTTGTTTATCTGATAAACGAGGTAATGCAAATCGAAATAGCAATCTGTTCTGTTGCTTTTTCAGGTAATCATTAGCATTTCTCGCTTGTTTCATTAATGGATGAATCCATGTTTCTATGTTTATTGTGCTTAAATCCTCTTGGATATTACCAAAGGATAAACCAAAATAAGGCTTGTGATCTGTGAACTTCCAGATACGGCTTATATAGAAAGCAAGTGTATATGCCGATGCATAACCACTGCTTATAACCACCAATTCATCACCAGCACGGTGACTAACCTTTGTCACGCCAACAGGTTGTGTCCACTCAGCAATCCTACTTTTTAATTGCTCTAGATATTCACTTAATTCATTTCCGATATTTTCTTTAGATGAATTACTTACGTCCATAATAAAGACAGAGACTTCATTTGCCATGTATAAACAGCTCCTTTCTTATCCAAAGAGCAGGGGAGTTTGATTATATAATCGAATATAACAAATGTTAGATGAAATAGTCAAACTTTATAGAAGTTAGATGATTTAGACTGATACGATGCAATCATTAACAGACTACCGTTCCCTATATGACAAGTTTATTATCATATTAACAAGTCACCTGAATAAAATTCATCATATTAAATAATAGACTCAGAGACACTTTACCTTATTATGCCAAATTATAATCAAGAAGGGTATCACATGAATAAAATTACTAAATCTCCCTTATCTGATGGTTTCTGTAACATAATAGATAAATTATCTAATTACCACAGTATTAAAAGAAATTTAATTCCTCTAATCCCTTAGTTCATGAGTATTCAGGAAATACACAAGTAATAAATATTCCCCTCCTTTCTAGTTGTACAAGCCCTCCTTTATGAATATAAATAAATAATTACATTGCAGTCATTGAAGGAGTGTTTATTTTGGGTGTCTTTTTTAGTTATATTCTTTTAGGCTTATCACTTGCAGCACCAATCGGACCAGTAAACGCAGCTCAAATGGATCGGGGAATTAAAGGCGGTTTTTTTCATGCTTGGTTTGTTGGACTTGGAGCAGTAACAGCTGATGCATTTTATATGCTAATCGTGTATATGGGGGTAGTCCATATCGTTGACACACCATTTATAAAAACATTCTTATGGTTATTTGGTGGATTTGTTTTAATTTACACAGGACTCGAGAGCATGATAAGCGCCAAAGAATTAAAAGCAAGTCATGAAAGGACTGCAGAACCCTTATATAAATCCTTTTTCGCAGGGTTTATCATGTCAATTTCAAATCCGTTAACTATTCTGTTTTGGTTAGGTATTTATGGTTCCGTACTTGCAAAAACTGCATCAAGCTATGGAACGCAAACCTTAATTCTATATAGTTGTGCAATCTTTATCGGTTTATTGACCTGGGACTTTATCATGGCTGCAGTTTCAAGTAGTTTCCGAAAACTACTAAATGAACGCATACTTACTGGCATCGCGTTTATTTCCGGTTTGGCACTCATTGGCTTCGGGCTATTCTTTGGATGGCAAGGGATTTTATTATTAATCCAGCATTAGCGGTCCTTAATCTTTCTTTTTCTATTCACAAAAAATGCAAAAACCCCTATTAGACCGACAATTCCTAGACTGATAAAAAGGCCAGGCCGATTAGTTTTATCGATCAATGTACCACTAATACCTGCAATTAGCAACATAATCCCAACGTAGTATTTAATTCGGTTTTTTAGTTTATCCTTCTGTAACTTTCTGGCGGATAAGATGATGAATAACCAGTTGTATAGGAGCATTAAACCTGCACCTGTTGTTATATAGGTATATATTTTGTCTGGAAGCGCCAGGGATAGCACGATGGACCCGGCAATCCCTAAAATAAGTAAACCTAAGGCAGGAAACGGTACAGCCAACTTCCCATCTTTTGCAAAAAAGGAAGGTGCATCTCCATCTTGGGCTAATGAAACGAGAATCGTAGTTACACCGTAGAAAGATCCAACCATGGTGGAGAAACCAGCAATAATCAATGCACCATTGAAAATATGTGGAACAAATCCTAAATCAAAGTCCTCAAGGGCAACGATAAATGGACTTTCCTTCGTATTAAAAACGTCCCATGGCACTAAAACTAATGCCAAAGCCAATCCTATCGTATAAATAGTTATTAGTGATAATATCATTACTTTGCCTGATTTCGGGGCTTCTTTAGGTTGCTTCAGTTGTACGGCCATAAGACCCATTACCTCAATACCTCCGAATGCATAGAAGGCAAAAATCAGACTTGCCCAAAATCCCGCGAATCCAGTCGGAAAAAGCTCGTCCATGCTACTGGGTATATGTAATTTTTCTACACCATCAAACATACCAAAAACAAATGACCCGGCTATAATGATAAACATGAGAATTGCAGCAAGTTTTATGACGGCAAATATATTTTCAATGCTCGTTAACTTCTTTGCGCCGACGAGCAATACAAAAAGTCCCAGAATCGCATATCCGATTGCAAATAACCACAAAGGGATATTAGGAAACCAAAAGCGTGAAAAAATTGACAGCGCGGTAAGCTGACTTCCCATTATTAATATTTCTGCAAACCAATACATCCATCCGATACTAAACCCGGCCCAAGGTCCATAGGCTTGTTTGGCATAGGAACGGAATGCTCCCTTTTCAGGATGGCTTGCCGTTAATTTGGCTAACGCATCGAAAACAATATATGTTGTGATTCCAGCCAAAACATATGCTATGACGATAGATGGTCCACCTTGCCCGATACCGATACTTGAACCTAAAAAAAAGCCGGTACCAATCGTACAACCCACGCCAAATAAAGATAATTGCCACCATTTCATATGTTTCTCATCTATTTTTGACCCTGCCATGTTGATCCTCCTTCACACGCATTCTATATAATCCCCAAGATTCAGAAATAAATGTTGGATATTATAATCAGTGAACTAGAAATACATAAGCAAAAGCTATATCTAATTTCTGCATGTTGGTATGAAATTTAACAGGAGCCATTTTGCGTGCTAACAAAATTCATACAAAATCGGCAATAAAACAAAAGCATCACAAACAGGTGAAATGGGTCAAATTGAATGGATAAAGAATGTGGAAAAGTAGGAAGTAATCAATCTGAAAAATCGTATTCCAGATACAGAAAGATTTTATAAATAAATTTAGACAATATAACATAGACGCAGAAATCAAAGGGGGCTTTTTTGCAGATATATCGGCTGAATTTGGTTGTGTAGATAAAGATAAGAGGTGGTTCATTAGACCACCTCCTAAGAAAACCAGTGCAATGCAAAGCAACAAGGTGATTACTTTTTTTCATTCCTGATTTCATTTGAACGAAAAGGGCATTGGCCGCTTCTTGGTTCTATGCCATCTGTAATAATATACTGTTTCCATTCTCTGTAACCTTCATTGCCGTATTCTCCTAAATCTGGATGAAAAGGGAGTTTTTCAATAGATTCCACCCTTGACCTAATTAAATTGATAGCATTTTTACCACGATTTGTTTTGTAAGAGATATCATTAAAAATTCTTCTCGGTTGGAAGATTAAGATAAGGCTGTTTCCAATGTTTCTCGTAATCCTGTGTTTATACCCAGGCATGTTGGCAGAAACAAAAATTGGTTCTCCATCAAAACAAAATTCCCAATTGGCGTCATCCGGATGTATTGAGATATCTTCACACCATTCCATCTCATCATTCACATGTAAATAATTTATAATATCCCAAAAATAAGATTCATAATAAGCAAAAGGTTTTTCTGGAATTTCTGGTTTTATAAAAATAACAAAGGCATGCCTAGTCCTAGTTCTTCTCGATAGATCGAGAAATTCCCTGAGGACATGGGGCAAAGAATGAAAATTATCATTTTCAACATAAAAATACCTTAAATGCCCATTTATTTCAGCAACTGTTCCAAATGGGCAAGGAAATTCTCTGTCAGAAACCACTTCTTTCCAATGGGCATATTCTTTTTTAAACCATTCGGGGATAGACTGATTATCCTCCTCGATAATTGTCTTCGTTAGTATAGTTGAAGGGGGTAACACTCTATATACATCTCCCTTGATTATTGATAGCATAAAAGACAAGCGCCTGCATTTTATAATTATGGGCTTTTGCTATATAGTATGGAAGAAGGTCCTTCACGGGTACCTTTTTTGCATGATTTTTCTCTCCATTATTTATTCTCCAGGTTGATTAACTACATTATAAAATGTTTCAACACGTTTTGATAAAATTGTAAAGAAGTGTAATTCAGCTAACGAAGCAGGATTGTTTTATAAGATAGGAAGATTTTGATGGGGATTTGGGAAAGAACTTTACTTAAAAACATCACGTGGTGTATTTGAAATATTTGTAAAGGGTACAGGAGAATCACTTTGTGTCACTCATCATTATTCAGAATTTAATCACACAGGGGATTATTTTGCAGAGACATTTACAAAAAACAACAATGTATTCTTGATAAATTTAAGAGAAGCAGGTAATTCAGACAAGGCCAATGAACCGTATCAATTAAGTTTCTTGGAGACAATATATGATATAGAAGCTATTCGAGAAGAATTAGATTTATTTTAAACGAGTAAATAATGATGAGCAAATTTTTCGTTTAGACTTTCATGTCTTAAAAGTTGTAGAAGAGGGGAGTTTAGAGTTTCTTGTCTTAATAATTTTGATTTTTATATCTTTGAACAGATAATTCATGTAAAAATACCATTTAATTATATTATTACGTAAAATTTATACGCATATTAACAATGATGATTTGAAAAATGGAAGAATATCTTTCCGCAAATATTAGTAGTAGAACATTAGTTTATTTCAAATGATTGCTAAAAACAGAGAATGCATCTCAATCAATTAATTGAAATTGGACTGAAAAATTTATTAGCACAAAATGAAATATCTTTTAATAGCCAAACAAGACCGGATGATCGGATTCAATTTAAAACGACTTATGATAAAGAGTTGTTAACTAATATAAAAAAATTTCCAAAGAGAATAATCTATTCATAAATGACGTGATAGAGGGTATAGTTTACATTTTATCAATTAAAAGGTTGTAGTAAACAACCTCTTTTCTTTAAATTTTTCCTAGTTTACATAATATATATTATAGGAAGTAAACTAGAAAATCGAAATTCCCATCTCATAATATAAGTATACTTGTGATATTGAGATAAAATAAAAAATTACGCTACAAAATATATTCATAGCGTAATTTTTTATTTAATTTCCTACGTATGTTGCATTTGGTCTAAAAATTACATTGTTATTTTTCTGTTCAATTGCATGTGCACACCAACCAACGATTCGGCTTGAACTAAATATAGCTGTAAATAATTCTGGATCTAATTCCAGTGATTTCATAATTGCTGCAGCATAATATTCTACATTCGTATATAGCTTTTGATTTGGTTTCAGTTCATTTAATATATCAATCGTTACTTTCTCAGTCTCAACTGCTAATTCAATCCATTCTGGTGACGATTCCAGTTTGTAAATGATTTGCTTTAATGCTTCGGCGCGTGGATCTACAGTCTTGTAAACCCTGTGACCAAATCCCATAATTCTCTCTTTATTTTTTATTTTATTGTGAATTACTTCACTTATTTGATCCTTTGTCGCGATTTCCTCTAATAAATCTATTACTCCAGATGGTGCTCCGCCATGTAATGGTCCTTTCATCGTTCCAATGGCACTTGTGATTGCTGAAACGAGATCACTTTCTGTTGAAATTGTCACTCTAGCTGCAAACGTCGATGCATTTAATCCGTGCTCCATTGTCATAATTAAATACGCTTCAAGTATTCTTGCGTTAGCTGTATTCGTTTCACCTGTTAACATATAAATAAAGTTCTCTACATGATTTAATCTTGGATTAGGTTCAATTACACCTAATTTTTTCATTACCCGGTAACGGTTCGCGATAATGGTTGGAATAATAGCGATTAATTGTATGGCCGTATCTTCTGCTTCTTCTTTTGCTGAAAGTGCTGAAATCGTTGTACGTAAAGCATCCATTATCGATTGCTCTATAGGAATGTTGGATAATATGTTCCTAATATAAGGAGGTAATTCCCTGTTCCCACGTAAAGCTGTTTGGAACAGCTGCAATTGATTTGGATTTGGAAAAACTCCATGCAGCAAGTAATATGCTATTTCCTCAAAGGAATAATTTTCTACCAGTTTTTGTACTGAAATCCCTCTATACGTTAAATGACCATTTGCTCCATCAATATCACTTAATTTTGTTTCAACAGCTGTAACTCCTTTTAAACCTGGATAATACACGTAATCCTCCCCTTTCTCTTGTAATTATAAATGAACCGAATCATTATTAAAATTTTTAATTTTTTAGTATAATAATAAATAAGTTTTATCAATGAGGTGATTATAATCGACCAAAGAACCTTACAAACATTTTTAATGGCTGCAGAGGTTGAAAATTTTAGAATTGTCGCAGAAAAATTATTTATGACCCAGCCTGCAATCACATCGAAAATGAAACTATTAGAAAAAGAACTTGGTGAGAGGCTCTTTATAAAACACGGTAGAAATGTACAGCTAACTGAGTTCGGAAGATTTTTTTATCAGGAGGCACAGGAGATCCTTTCTCAAATGGATAAAAGCTTGGAAGCTATCAATCGATATAAACAAGGATATCAACGAACGATTCGTATTGCTATTTCTCCCATGTTCACAGAGACTATTTTACCAAGTATATTACGAACATATATAGATGAAAATCCATATGTTGAAGTATCGATTCAAGTTGTTGAATCAATTGAGATTTCTTCTTTAATCGAAAATGGAGAAGTTGATATTGGCTTATCCTGTATTCCCGGGTTATCAAACGTAAAGTCAATAAAATTCCACGAAGAACCCGTTAGCCTAGTTTGTAATCATGATGGATATGATTTGGAAATTGGTCCTGTTATCGATGCGAAAGAATTATTAGAGAATCATATTTTATTTACAGATAATCATCCAGGTTATTGGAGCGATCTAAAAGAACAACTCAAGCAGCTCATCCCTGCTTTACGGATGATGAAAGTAAATCAAACACATGCTACAAAGCGTTTTGTAATGGAAGGCATTGGTGTTAGCTTTTTGCCAAAATCAATAATCAAACGCGAACTGATGGAAGGAAGAATTTTAGAAGTTCCAATTGATTTTATAGACGTCCCTTCATCCAGTATGTACATCATTTGTAAACATGGACTTCCGATAGAAAAAGAATTTGTCCACTTTATTACAAATTACCATTATAGTTAAATTCCAATTAAAAACATGGTCCTATCGAACAGGACCATGTTTTTAATTTAATTTTTAATTCGTTTTAAAGGCTTTTTAGCAGGTCCGTCTAAAACCTCGCCTGTATAAGAAAATCGAGATCCGTGGCAAGGGCAATCCCATGAACGTTCACCGGAGTTCCATTCTACTTCACACCCTAAATGTGTACAAGTTGTATCCACCATATGGAGTTTACTATCTTTATCTTTATAAACACCAACTCGATTACCGTCGATCCTGGTAACTGTTGCGTCATCGGCCTTAAGGTCTTTAACCGTATCCTTTGTAAATTCTAGTTTTCCTTTTAACAAATGTTTCGCTACATCGGCATTTACCTCCATAAACTTCTTTACCGAAGGATCAGCTTGAAATCTTGATGGTTTAAATAGATCTGCATATGGATTTTCTTTACGCAAGATGGTATCTGACAGTATCTTAGCTGCAATCGTTCCATTCGTCATTCCCCATTTACGATAGCCTGTAGCAACAAGTACTGCATCCTCGTCTTTCATCGTTGGTCCGATATATGGCACTTTATCCAAGGTTGTTAAGTCTTGTGCTGACCACCTATAGTCAATTTTTTCGACTTGAAAGTGTACGTTAGCAAATTTCTGCAATGCTTCATAATGCGCAATCGTAGAGTCGCCTTGACCTGTTTTATGATTTTCTCCTCCAATGAGCACAAACTCCTTATCATCATGCAACTTTACAGATCTAATGGAGCGTGTTGGAGATTCCGCACTAATATACATTCCTCCTGGAAAATCATTTGGCGACTTTCCTGCGATAAGATATGATCTTTCAGAAAACATGCGAGTAAAATAAAAGCTTTCCCGGTCATAGAAAGGGAAATGAGAAGCTACAATTACATATCGACATATTACTCGATGTCCATCCCTTGTTATGACACTAGGATGCTTATTATATTCAATATCTACAGCTGTTGTATTTTCATAAATAGTTACAGACTTTTGTAAGCTCTCTTCCACTAATGCTTTCAGGTAGTTTAATGGATGAAATTGTGCTTGTGCCTGCATAACAAGAGCCACTTTTACTGGAATATTAAGTGGTATGCTTTCGACTAATTTATTAGTTATTTTTAATTTGTCATATGCTTCTTTTTCCTTCTCTATTTTTTCCAAATATGTGTCATGGTTTGTGTAAAGATAAGCATCTTCTGTGGTGAGGCTGCATTCAATCCCCTTCTTCCTTATTATCTCTTCAATAAACTGTTTCGCTTCTTCAGCAGCCTGATAATACAGGGATGCTTTTTCCAAACCAAAATGCTGAATCAATTCATCGTAAATCAGGCCATGCTGTGCTGTTATTTTCGCAGTAGTATGGCCTGTAGTTCCATTTAAAATTGACCCTGCATCAAGCAATGCTACCTTTAGATTCTGTTTCGATAGTAAATACGCTGCAGTTATTCCTGTGATGCCTCCTCCAATAATGGCTACATCTGTTTTAATGGATTCATTCAAGGTCGAGAATTTCGGTAATGATAGATTTTCACGCCATATAGGTTCAGGAAATTGTGGTAATGTTGGTTTAGCCAATCTGCCTCTCTCCTATCTATTTAGATAGAATCATTATTACCAATACAGGGAAATTTATGTACGATTTACAAAACACGTATAAGAATCCTGCGATAAGAAACAGATTGTATTATAGTTAACTTCATCAAGAAAATAGCCGCCTACCTGGTGGTAAACGGCTTTTTGATTTTATTATCTGTCTTCAAAGAATGCACGGTTTAATGCAATATAAGGTGTTTCCTCTTCTGGGACCTCGTCTTCGATAAAAATTGCTTCTACCGGACAAACTGCCTCGCACGCTCCGCAATCAATACAAATGTCAGGGTCAATGTAAAACATATCTTTGCCTTCTTCTATACAATCAACAGGACATACTTCTACACATTCTCCTGCTTTTTCTGTTTTACAAGGTGATGTAATTACAAAAGCCAAACAAATCTCCTCCTTCGTACACAATGATGTATTATTACATGTATGTTTACCTATTATAGCGCATTATCTTAAAAAAATAAAAGATTCATCATTCTTTTCAATAAACATATGATGTAATATTCATGTTGAAAGGGAGAATGATAATGAAAATTACTGTACGTTTAGGTGATTCGCTTTGGTATTATAGCCAGTTATTTAACATCCCAGTAATCTTAATCGAAACCTCAAATCCCGGGGTAAATGCGTTACAAATTCAAGTTGGGCAAGAAATTAAAATACCAGGCTATTTACGTGAAAATTATACAATTGAACCGAATGATACATTTTGGACACTAGCAATTGAAAATAATATACCGTTAGATTTGATAGAATTAATGAATTCGACAATTGATCCTTCACAGCTTGAGGTTGGTCAGACCATTTATCTGCCTAAGAGAGTTACTGAATTTGTAGTTGATGATATAACAAATTATACGTATGAAAGAATGGTAACAGATATAAATGAGCTGCTTTCCATCTATCCATTTATTATGAAAAGATCTATCGGTAGTTCTGTAATGGGCAAAGATATTACGGAACTGCAAATTGGTGCTGGACCAACTGAAGTCCATCTAAATGGATCATTTCATGCAAATGAATGGATTACTACTCCGATTATCATGCGATTTATTAATGAGTATGCTTTATCGCTTACAAATGGACTGCCTATCAATGACCTTGCAACGTTACCAATGTATCAAGCAACGCTATTTTCAGCTGTTCCGATGGTTAATCCAGATGGAGTAAATCTCGTAATACAGGGAGCATCTGCGGCTGGTGACTATAGTAATTCTGTTTTAGCTATTAATCAGCAAAGTGAAGATTTTTCAGGTTGGAAGGCAAATATTAATGGGGTTGATTTAAATAATCAATTTCCTGCTTTATGGGAAATTGAAGCAGATAGAAAACCAACAACTCCGCAGCCTAGAGATTTTCCAGGAACTGCTCCATTAACAGAACCAGAAGCAATTGCAATGGCAAATTTAGCTGAAGAAAGAAACTTTAGAAGGATGAACGCTTTTCATACCCAAGGTAAAGTTATATTTTGGGGATTTGAAGGATTAGAGCCACCTGAATCCGCAGAGATTGTAAGTGAGTATGAAAGAGTCAGTGGCTATACACCTATTCAATATGTTGATAGTTATGCAGGATATAAGGATTGGTTTATTCAAGAATTTCGAAGGCCTGGCTTTACAGTAGAACTTGGAGAAGGTGTCAACCCCCTGCCGATCGAGCAATTTCAGGAAATTTATGAGGACAGCTTAGGAATAATGTTAGCAAATTTATACTTATAATTCATGTTCAAGATAAAAGGACCGAAAGTTCTACGCAGCATAGCTCCCCGTACCAGGCTTACTCAGGATATGTTGACTTTTGTGTTGTTCACAGGACGTGTCGGTAGTTAGTCGAACGTCCTCTGTTCTCGATGTATCATTTTTTTGAACAACCTCTTACAATTCAATTGGTCTCCAGACACATTCCAGCATACTGTCAGTATCATCAAACTGCAACAGATAGATATCTGGATTTCTTAATTCTTTCCATTGATTAAAGCCAAAGCGTTTATCAAATTGATGAAAAACATGGGATAATAAATTTCCATGACTGACTATAATAGCATGTTTAATAGAAGAGTCATTATAAAGAGGATTTAAAACTCCATTACATCGATGCAAAAGATCTCGTGCAGACTCTCCACCTGGCAGCGAAAAATGTTCATCCAAAAAGGATTGTTCTAATCCATCCATCCAGTCTTCAACTGGCTCTTCACTAAGAATACGCTCTTTTAAACGTTCGTCAATTTGAATCGTTGAATTTGTTAATTCTGCATATGGCTTAATACTTTCAATCGCTCTTAAGTAAGGACTTGAAAGAATTAGATCAAACGTAATCGGCAGCTCATTAAAATATTCGGCTAGCTCTCTTGCTTGTTTAATTCCGTCTTTTGTTAACGGAGAATCCCTGTGTTGACCGTGAGCGGAACAATGTCTGACAAAATAAATTTTTTTCATGTTCGATCATCCCTCCAGTTTGGATGGTTCTCTACTAAGTCTACAGTTGGATAAGTTGTAAATGAGTAGATAAATTATAGCATCAAATGTTGGAATAGAAAACAATATATTCTAAAATTTAATGAAAATATAATGAACAAAAGCAAAAGCACCTGCATAGCGAGGTGTGACTGGTCGTGGTCGCTCCGAGATGAAGTTATCCACTGCATACAAACTATATAGTTTCCTGGCAGGAATAAAAAATAACAGGATTGCTCCTGTTATTTTTTTAATTCTTCACTTCTTTAAAATAATCTTTCCTAAATCCTGCCATCCGGTTACTATTATCAATGATAAAGTAAAATTCATCCGATTCATTTTTTACATCATAGATTTTTCCTGGTGTAAGCTTATGATGAACAATAAATTTCTTAGCATCTGCATGAACACATTCAATTTTTTTTAGTGTTTCTCTATTTCCCCAATTTAAGTGAATCATTTTTTATTCCTTCTTTCTGGTTTACATAATAATATTACCGTTAATTAAATAAATGTAGGTATTCCCCGTACCCTTCATCAGCCATTTTTTCTTTCGGGATAAAGCGCATTGCAGCAGAATTCATACAATAACGTAACCCACCAGCCTCCACTGGTCCATCTTCAAATACATGTCCTAAATGAGAGTTTGAACTATTACTTTTAACTTCTGTTCGTATCATCCCATGAGTAGTATCCATGTTTTCTTTTAGTTGATATGCGTCAATCGGCTTCGTAAAGCTTGGCCAACCACAGCCAGCATCATATTGATCTTGTGAGGAAAAAAGGGCTTTTCCAGACACAACATCAACATAAATGCCTTCCTTGTTATTATCCCAATACTCATTCTGAAAAGGACGCTCAGTCCCATTCTCTTGTGTTACATGATACTGGATTGGTGTTAACTTTTTCTTTAACGCTGCTTTATCATACTTCTCTTGCCAATTATCCTTAATAAAATCTTCCCTACCTGATCCTTTTTTATATAGCCGGTAATGGAACGATTGCTTTTTATAATAATCCTGGTGACTGTCTTCCGCACGGTAGAAGGGTTTAGCAGGAAGAATTTGTGTAGCAATCGGTTTAGAGAATTTCCCACTTGCTTCCAATTTTTGCTTTGATTTCTCGGCAATCTGCTTTTGTGATTCATCATGATAGAAGATTGCTGTTTGATAGGACTCTCCCCTATCATTAAATTGTCCCCCTGCATCTGTTGGATCGATTTGCTGCCAGAAAGTGTTTACTAGTTCCTCATAAGACATATAATTTGGATTAAATGTTATTTGCACTGCTTCCACATGTCCTGTGGTATTTGTGCAAACCTGTTCATATGTTGGATTTTCAACATGCCCTCCAGTATAACCAGAAACGATGCTTTCAATTCCAGGACGTTGATCAAAGGGTTCGACCATGCACCAGAAACACCCACCTGCAAATGTTGCTAACTTTAAATTTGTAGACATGTAAATACCTCCAGTATAAATTGAATTGCTCTTATCAAACTATATATACTCATATGAAAATTATCATCTTTATCAGATTAACTTAAAGTAATCCAATGGCTTATCTTTATTTTTCCCTTTTTATAGAGAAAAATCAAGTGGGGCGACTTAAAATGTTATATATACAATCTGGGTTTTGGAACATTGATTGTAGATGACCGTTTTGTTCTTGATGCAGCCGCACTTTCTTGTGATTCAGATGGTTTACTTTCATGCGTCTCAGTGACTTCTTCTTTATCATCACTTTTTTCTATTTCTTTAAAAACCTTTATCATTCGATACATTGCAGGTAGATTTTTTATCATTGGTCCGTATTCTTTCACAATCGGAGCTCCTGTTTGAACCATGTTTAGTACCTGCTGCACCCCGTCGAGTGTCTTTGAAAGACCGCTCATAACTCCTTTTCCTCCTACTTTAGTTGTCTTCAATTGGCTAGGTTGTATGCTACGCTGCATTGATCTGTTCATTGTGGAAGGATAGAACTGTCGTTGTCTTTGTTGCCTGGATGGAAGTAACATAGGATATCCCCTTTCAACATAAAATCCTCTATGATTAGTTTACGTTTATTTGCATTAATATGTGTAGGCAAATAAATAGGTGAGGAAATATTTCCTGGGAAACCGCAGGAATCAACAAATACTACACGATCTCTCATTCTAAATCAAAAAATAAGTCGTAATTTGTAATATTAATGCCACACTTAACATACATGGGATTTCTGATAATTGATCAAACGTTTGTTTAATTTTAGAATTTAACTAACCCCCTAGATACATTTCTAGGGGGTTGGTTAAGCGAGAAGTTTGGTCTTTTTTAATCGGATTGATAGATCTCCCACAATTCATCAAAAACATTTACTGCATTTGGAAAGGGGCTGTTCCATTCTAAATAATCACTTACATCATTATAATCCGTTGCTTGTTTAGGGAAATTATGATCTTTAAATGCCCAGTCTGCAAGTCTTGATTTTTCATCAGGTCTTGTTTTACCACGATAAGTCAATAAGAAATGATAAAAAGAACGCATCTAATCCCCCATTACGAAATGTTGTTTTCTTGCATAAAGGCTTCATTTTTCCGCAGCTTCTTTCGGTAAACGATTCGAGACATATAGATACTGATTTCATATAGAATTATTAACGGAATAGCCACTACAAGTTGTAAAACAAAATCTGGTGGTGTAATTAATACACCAATTACAATTAAAATAAAATAGGCATATTTTCTGTTTTTAGATAGGAAATCAGGAGTAATTACTCCTAAAGTCGTTAAGAACATTGTTATGAGTGGTAATTCAAATAGCAACGCAAACGGCAATGTTACCCGTAATAAGAATTTGAAATAGCGATCCACTGTAAACATGACATTAAACATACCATCGTTTAATGAAAGTAAAAATGGCATAATCAATTTAACAAATACGATATAGCCGAATACTAATCCACCAATAAATAGTAAAAATAGAGCTGGAATATAGGATAAAGATGCTTTTCGCTCATACGGCGTCAATCCAGGTTTAATAAATGCCCAAATTTCATAGGATAGAACTGGAATCGTACCAATGATTGCTACTAATCCTGCCATCGAAAAATAAATCCAAATAATTTCAGTTGGACTTATTACGGTTAATTCTAAATCTATATCTTTACGAAAAAAAGAATAAATATCTTCTACAAATATAAACCCAACAATAAAAAAAACAATAAAGAAAACTGCTGTTATAATGAGTCTGTTTCTTAATTCGGATAAGTGGCCAACTAAATTCATATCCTTATCATTATTTACTTGTTGCTGGTCTTCTGTCATTCTAATCACTCCCTACCATCTATAGAACAAAAGCGCAAACGCCCGGTTAGCGACGTACGGACTGCGTCCCGAACTTTGACGTGGTTCGATGGATCGAACATTCCTATGCAGGAGATTCACTCCAAAGTATAAGATGATCTATGACTTTCGCCTCTACGGGCGAGAGTCAAGTTCATCTAAAAAGACCCCTTTAGGGTATGCCCATGTTAGGCGTAGCCTGGTTTTAATCGCCCATCCTTTTACTAAAGTCAGGTGCCAGCTTTCACCGCAAGGGTATACGTGCGACTAGGCCTCTTGTATTAGCCAGTCGGCAAGTCTTCTTTATCCTGTCATGAGGTGAGGGAAGTATCGCTAACGCTTAAGCGCTGCAGCTGGACTTGGCTGTTTAGGTAACAATGTTATCCACAGCATTCAAATTTTATTGCTTCCTAAGTTAGCACAAAAGAAGATGTAAGGAATAGTCCCTACACCTCCATCACCGATCTATTAACTGTTTTTATCTTCGCTTTTATTTTCTTTATCGTTTACGATGCCCTGTGTAGCATTCTTAAATTCCCGTAGAGAGTTTCCAAAAGCCTTGCCGATTTCAGGTAATTTAGACGGGCCAAAAACGATTAATGCAACAATAAGTATTAGAATTAAACCAGGAATCCCAATGTTACCTAACATTTTGTATCACTCCGAAATTTATTTAGTTTCTTTGCTGTCACCATGAACAATTGCCTTTACTTCGTTTATTTCCCCTTTCGCATCTTCTGTTAGATTGCGAGTAGAGTTTTTGAATTCACGCAGCGTCTGTCCAGCAGCTTTACCAATTTCCGGGAGTTTCTTTGGACCAAATACAATCAATGCAAGTAAAACAATCAATATTAACCCAGGCACCCCGATATTTGCTAACATGTGTACACCTTCTCTATGCTAAAATTTAACTCATAAAATCAGCTGATTTTAGAATACAGCAAATTCTATCTATATTTTACCTCTTTATTCCCTATTAAACAAGCGCTGCTATTTTCTATCATATTGTAAAAAATAATAGTCATAAGGATTCGTTTCGTTTCTCTCACCTTTAACTTTAGCTGTTAATTCCCATTCACCTTCTGAAAAGCTCGGGAAAAAGGTATCCCCATCAAATTCTTCATCAATCCAAGTAATATACATTCGATCCGCTATATCAATTACTTGATTAAAAATATTTCCGCCGCCAATAATGAAATACTCTTTATCCGGATTGTCCGTATTCCATTCAACTACTGTTTGTAACTGGTCAATTACCTTCACATGTTCCGGAAAATCAGTTTTTGACTTCGTTAATACGACATTCTCACGATTCGGTAACGCGCCTCCCATGGAATCGTATGTTTTTCTCCCCATAATAATCGTATTACCAGTTGTTTTTTCTTTAAAAAAACGTAAATCTTTTGGAAGATGCCATGGCATTTCATTGTTTAGACCAATAACGTGATTGCGATCCATTGCGAGTAATAATGATATCATTTCTGTCCCTCCACTGCTTAAACTGCGATTGGTGCTTTAATACTTGGATGTGGATTGTAATCTACAATTTCAAAATCTGTAAGTTCAAAATCAAAAATAGATGATTTTTCCTGATTTATCTTTAAGCTAGGAAAGGCACGTACCTCACGCTTAAGCTGTGTTTGAACTTGTTCAACATGGTTTGAATAGATATGTGCGTCTCCAAGTGTGTGTACAAACTCCCCAACTTCTAAGTTACATTCATGTGCAATTAAATGTGTCAATAAAGCATAGCTTGCAATGTTGAATGGCACCCCAAGGAAAACATCTGCACTTCGCTGATACAACTGACAAGAAAGCTTGCCATCTGCAACATAAAATTGGAATAAGGTGTGGCAAGGTGGCAATGCCATTTCCGGAAGATCCTCTGGATTCCATGCCGACACAATATGCCTTCTGGAGTTAGGGTTATGACGAATGGATTCAATCACTTCCTGTACTTGATCGATTGTTTCATTGCGTGACGTTTTCCATTTACGCCACTGTTTTCCATAAACAGACCCAAGATCACCGAACGTCTTTGCAAATTCCTCATCTTTGCAGATTCTTTCCTTAAATAAGTTCATTTGCTCCTGATACAACAGATTAAATTCTTCATCCTCTTGGCTGCGGATTCCGAAATTTGTCATATCTGGACCGGTGTATTTTTCACTATGAATCCATTTTTCAAACGCCCATTCATTCCAAATATTATTATTGTTTTCCAATAGATAGCGTATATTCGTATCTCCCTTTAGAAACCAGAGAAGTTCACTTGCAACAAGTCGAAATGGTACTCTTTTTGTTGTTAATAATGGAAACCCTTCACTTAAGTCAAAGCGCATTTGATGTCCAAAAACAGAGTATGTTCCTGTATTTGTTCGATCTCCTTTTTTAAAGCCGTTATCAAGGATATGCTGACATAGATCCAAGTAGGCTTGTTCACCTTTTATCATGCTATCACTCCTAACCCCTATGCCTTGCATAAGAAACAGTATTTAAACATTAATTGTTATTATAACAGATTTTATTGAGGCTGAGCCAAAAGTATTTTTATGAAATAAAAACCGAACATGATTGGTGCAAATAACTCGCTCCGGATATATACTTCGCTAAGTTTATGCAACGTTCGTCTTTAACATTAAACACTTTTGTTATGTCCCAGCTTCCTCCTTTCTAGACATATTTCTAGAAATATACGTGACAGTTATTTATTGAATAAAAATAGAATGATCAAATTTCTTAAACTGCACGTTTACCATTCTTGAAAAAATTGTTTAAGAAACGATTCCATATATTGATGGCGTTCTTTCGCCATTTCTCTGGCTGATTCTGTATGCATTAAATCTTTTAACGTCAAAAGCTTATCATAGAAATGCTGAATGGATGTCGATTTACTGTTTGGGTGATACATTAGTTGCTGATTAGCACCCCCAAACGCAAACGTTCTCGCAATGCCAATTGCCCCAATCGCATCCAGTCGGTCCGCATCTTGAACAATTCTTCCTTCTAAAGTGTCTGGAACAGCAATTCCCTTACTAAAAGAAATTCCAGAAATAATATGATTGATTTCATTAATTTGGATTTTATTTAAAGAAATATCACATAAAAAAGTGTTCATTTCCTCTATAGCTTCATTTGGATTATGGAAGAGCTTCTTATCGCCAACATCATGCAACCAAGCAGCCGCTTCACAAAGAAAAACATTAGCCTGCTCCACTTCAGCAATCTTTCTAGAGATACGTGCAACACGTTCCATATGGAAATAATCATGACCTGATTCGTCAGCTTGAAACAATGTGAATACATAATCTCGAATGTGCTTAATTTGTACTTCTTTTTCCATTATGATAATCCCATAATTTTCCCGTTTGCATCTATATCCATGTGTAAGGCGGCAGGTGTCTTAGGTAATCCTGGCATTGTCATGAGATCACCTGTTAGAACAACTATAAATCCAGCTCCAATAGAAGCTTTTAACTCGCGAATAGAAATTGTAAAACCGCTCGGTCGGCCTAATAATGTTGGGTCATCTGATAAAGAATATTGTGTTTTGGCCATACAGACTGGCAGATTGCCCCATCCTTGTTTTTCAAAGAAAACAATTTGTTTCTTTGCCTTTAGTGATAATTCAATATCATCAGCACCATATACCGTCTGTGCTATTTTTCTTATCTTCGTTTCTAACGTATCATTAGCATTGTAAGTTCGAGTAAACTTGGTTTCAGACGTCATTGTTTTCGTCATAACTTTCCTAGCTAGCTCAATACCGCCAGCTCCGCCTTTAGCCCATACATCTGCTAATGCTACATCGATTCCTCTGGATTGGCACCAAGATTCGATAAAATCTGTTTCAGCACTTGTATCAGTTGGGAATTTATTAATGGCAATTACATATGGGAGCCCAAATCGTTCAATGGTATCAATATGTTTATTTAAGTTTTCCATGCCCGCTTTCAACGCCTCGATGTTTTCTGTATTCAAATTCTCCTTTGTTGCGCCGCCGTGCATTTTTAATGCTCTGACAGTAGCTACAATAACAATTGCATCAGGATGAAAATTACCTGCTTGCGTTTTTATATTCAGGAATTTTTCAGCACCTAAATCCGCTCCAAAGCCAGCTTCAGTTATAACATAATCACCTAATTTTGCAGCGGTTTTTGTAGCGATTATACTATTACAACCATGTGCAATATTGGCAAAAGGGCCACCGTGGATGACAGCTGCCGTATTTTCGATTGTTTGTACGAGATTTGGCTTGAATGCATCCTTTAAAAGTATTGTTAAAGCTCCTTCTACTTCAAGATCTTTCACTGTAACCGGATGATCATCATATGTATAGCCAATAACAATTTTTGAAAGTCTTGTTTTCAAATCTTCCATGTTATCTGCTAGACATAAAATGGCCATTATTTCTGAGGCGGCTGTTATTGTATAGCCATCCTCTCTCGGTACACCTTGGGAAGAACCTCCTAGACCAACAACTACCTGTCTCAGCGCTCGATCATTCATATCAACAACCCGTTTCCACTCCACTTTTCTCGGATCAATATGTAACTTATTATCGCGGTGAATATGATTGTCGATTACGGCAGATAACAAGTTATTTGCACTCGTGATTGCATGGATATCCCCGGTAAAATGAAGATTAATTTCTTCCATCGGTAATACTTGGGAATAACCTCCTCCAGCGGCTCCTCCCTTCAATCCCATCACAGGACCAAGCGATGGTTCACGCAAGGCGATAACAGCCTTTTCTCCTAACTGATTTAACGCTTGCCCTAAGCCAACTGTTACGGTTGACTTTCCTTCTCCTGCAGGTGTGGGATTAATGGAGGTTACGAGAATTATTTTTCCGTTTGGCTTGTCTTTCCATTTTTCTAATAATTTATCGGAAAGCTTTGCTTTTGTATAACCATAAGGTTCGTAGTGATCCGTGGTTAAATCGAGCATTTTCGCAATTTCGGTTATGGGTTTTAATTTTGCCTGTTGGGCGATTTCTATATCTGTTTTCATATCGATGCTCCTTTTCATAGTTCTATAATATAGTTTAACCCTTTCCATTGCTTTTTTCATTAACAAACGAATAATGGATAAATGTAAAGATTTGATAAATGCAGAATTTAAGTGTTAATTTCTTGACGAGTTGTTCTAAATAAGCTATATTAGGGGCAAGCAAAGAAGATGTACGGAATCATTGACGAAAAGGCAGCTTCTATAGAAGTGGATGCAATATGATCCTACACTTCTATAGAACCTGCCTTTTTTAATATATTCTGAGTCTATACTTTGTATTAACACGCATTTCACGTGGGAATTTGGGAGGAATAAGACATGGAAAACGGAGTAGTAAAATGGTTCAATGCTGAAAAAGGCTATGGATTTATCCAATTGGAAGAAGGTAATGATGTATTTGTCCATTACTCAGCAATCCAAGAGGAAGGCTTCAAGTCTTTAGAAGAAGGGCAAGAAGTTACTTTTGAAATTGTTGAAGGCGAACGCGGTCCACAAGCCGCAAATGTTGTAAAAAAATAAGCAAAACACATAGAAGTGAAAGCAGTGATTATTCACTGCTTTTTTATTATACTTTTAAAACCATAGACGCTGCCTGTGAAAGTTATAGAGGTATCATGAAAAAGAAAAAATCTCCTAGCGTTATATAGACTTTGTGAATTGTACGTACCATATAGCGTTTACCCAAATATAGAAGTAAACTTTTATATGAAAAGATAATAACAAGCATAGGATTAATCTTACAAAGACTGTGTACATGAATGCAGAGTGCCAGAAAATACGGATTAATAACGTTAACGAAATTACAAAAAGCCTAATTTTTCTTTATTAAAAATGAGAAATTGGGCTTTTAGTTACTCCTTTTTGGGAAACTTTAAACAAGCAAACACTGTCTGTCACAATCGATCAGGTGAAAAATTACATTATTCGTCACCCTTAATTCTGGCAACCTTAAATTCGAATATCTATTATCGGAACGAGGTCAAGTATATCTGAAGCATCAGAACCAATTGGAAAAACGCTATTCTTTCTTGCATATACAATAGTAAATCAAGTTCATAGGTTAGATTACAAACTATCTCTTACTATTAAATGTGATCATCAGGAGCTTTGTCTGCTACAACATTTAGAATGATGTTATGCTCAAGAAGTGCCTTTAGTGCACAAAGGACCATCGTGTATCCTCCCATTGATCCAATAGCATAGTTTACCATATCATCTCCATTGCCTGTAAACCCTGAGTTTGTAATTGAGACAAATGTTTCGTTTTCTGTTCGGGGAGTAAATATCCACTCAGTTTTAGTGCTGTCTGAGGATTCAATCCGAATTATTTTGTTTTGCTCGATTTCTTTTACAAAAAGGTCATCAGAAACGCCGTACATCTCCCATTCCCACTTTATATGCTTCCCCTCTTCTAATCTCCCACTGCTTTTGGTAAACCAAAATTTTGTAGTTATTTCCGGATTGATAAAAGCTTCAAATACTTCTTCAACCGGTCTGCGAATAAGCATTTCTGATTTTATAACCGGTATATGATTCAGTGTTATCATTTTAATTTCTCCTTTCATCATTTAAAATCAAATCCTCATAAGTCTCTTTAACTAACACTTCTACATCTTTCATTGCTTCAAACATTTCGATCCAAGCTTTTTTTTGAGGTATATACCTCTTTCCTCTTAGAATGTACTTTATGTTTTATAGTTACATCTGAACTATTTTTGAGGGGGTAATCACAAGAGTTACATAATCTTGCATCAGGTAGGTCGTCCACTGCTGTATTTTTCAGGTTTATCCATTGTTGTATCGAAGATTATATGGGTTATGTCAGGTCGGAATTATTGTTTGTTTCTGCTACACGTTTAATCCATTCTAATTTTCTATCCCAATCCGTTGCTATATTTCCCATCCACTCTGCTGCACTCGATAGTTGTTCTGGACACACTTTGTATCGAACTTCCCGCCCAACACGTTTGAAGGTAACTAATCCAGCATTATCCATAACTGTAAGGTGTTTAACAACTGCTTGACGAGATACAGTTACCTTAGTCGCCAATGTTGTTGCTGTTACTTGTCCTATAATTGCAATGTGGTCAAGCAGCTCACGACGAGTTGGGTCTGCTAACGCAATTAGAACCTTTTCAAAATTTTTATTGTCTGCAGACGGCATATTACTGCTCAGCAAGTTTTCGCACCGTTTCCAATTGATAAATCCATCCCTTGACATTTTCTTTAAAAAATTTATGTTTTTCTTCCTCAGAAACGGCAAGGCTGGAAAATCCACTTTCTACTACACTAAGCCAAGTACCCCCATCCTTTTCTTTCAGCATAAACTCAACGAGTGTAGAGTTATCTTCTCCTGGCTCCTCACCGGGAAATGAACTTGCCCACCGACATGAAAGGTAGTTAGGTGAATCTTCTTGTTCAATTAATACCGTGAATTTACCATACTTCGTATCCGCTACAATACGTGCCCCGTCTACTTGTACCCTGTCTGGTCCTGGTGCATCACCCACCCACCATGCTGGTTGGCTTATCAACTCCCATACCGTTTGAACAGATGCATTAATAAAGATCTCTCCTTCAATACGATCATTATTCATTACCATTCCTCCTAACTTTAGGACGTGCAACCATAGGTTAGCACATATTTCTACTATGTCCAACTTTATAATTGCACTTAAATTTAGCGGTTGGCGATCACTTGGAGTGGTCGCTTTAGTCTTTATTATTAAATTGCCCTTATAGAGCGAACGGGCGGATAGTTTACTTCTTCGCATTTCTTCTAATCTAAAAAACCATACAGTAGTCCCGTTTATTGTCAAGATAAATAGGTATTTATTCATACTTATTTCACATACTTTTTATACTTAAAAGTTAGTAAAGTCCTAAGATATATAGTTACTAGCGTAATTGAACAAATTGTGAAACGTTAATTATTTCACTAATTTATGTTTCCACTTTGTGTATGATGAAAATATAAGTAACCGATAACATGATGGGAGGATGATATGCAGTGAAACAGAATGGGAAAACTTACACGAATCATGAGAAAGAGCCAAATTTAAAAGGTACATTATTATCGGTGGGAGCCTTAGGTTTATTTATTGTCATTAGTTGGACTGTTGTTTTTGCAATTTTCCTTTCAAGATAAGAAAGGTGATTAAAAAGGAGTGAGAAAAGATGCATTTTCATAAGTTTGAAAAAATATGGCTTACATTTGGTATCGGAGCATTAGTACTATTTTTGGTTATTCTTGGTTACGGAGCTTTTTATCTTGGTACTCACCCTCAAAGCCATGGTGTGACAATTGACCCTCAAAATGTAGAGGCCCATGAGGCTTTTAAGCCTGAAAATTTAGGGCTGACAAAAGTGGATGAAGACCGTTATATTGTCAATGTCGTTGCAAGTGCATTCCATTATGACTTTGGTGTTGATGCAGATGGCAATGCAATAAATCATATTGAAATCCCTAAAGGTGCAACTGTACTATTTCAAGTTGTAACAAAGGATGTAATTCATGGTTTTAATATTGCTGGGACAAATGTAAATATGATGGTTGAACCTGGTTATATCAGTAGTATGGAGGTTGAAATGAATCAAGCAGGTGAATTTACCTTACTCTGTAATGAGTACTGTGGTATTGGTCACCATATGATGTATACAACCGTGGAGGTGTATCAATAATGGCGCTTCGAAATGTCGTATTACCTAATGAAGATCCTAGACAATTGCTTGCAATTCCAAAACAAGAAGCAAAACTTTATATGTCTTTTATGTATGTAGCTTTTATATCTTTATTTATTGGTGGTTTAATGGGTTTGTTGCAAGTACTAGTTCGGTCGGGAAGTTTCACACTTCCATTTGGTATTGGTTACTATCAAATTTTAACAGTACATGGCGTTATCCTAGCACTTGTACTAACAACATTTTTTATTATCGGCTTTCAGTTTACGTTAATGAGTAAAACGGTTGGAATGTCAGTTAAACAACGTAAGGTATCATGGCTTGCCTTTTGGATTATGACGATTGGAACACTGGTTACAGCCGTAACTATTTTATTAGGCAAAGCGAGTGTACTCTATACGTTTTATGCACCATTAAAAGCCCATCCAGCCTTTTATATCGGTTTAGCTTTAGTCATCGTTGGTACTTGGGTTGCTGCCTTTGTAAATTGGCGCCAGCTCTACTTATGGAAGAAAGGTCATCCTGGAGAAAAATCTCCCTTACTAGCATTTATGGTAACGATTAATATGATTATGTGGTTTATTGCTTCATTGGGTGTTGCTGCAGCGGTACTAGTACAATTTATTCCATGGTCTCTTGGTTATGCGGAAACAATTAATGTTCTCGTTAGTCGAACATTATTCTGGTATTTCGGTCATCCATTAGTATATTTTTGGCTATTGCCTGCTTACATGGCGTGGTATGCGATTATCCCCAAGATTATTGGCGGAAAACTGTTTAGTGATTCTTTAGCCAGATTATCATTTGTGCTATTTCTGTTTTTTTCCATACCTGTTGGATTTCACCATCAGCTAACAGAACCAGGGATTGACCCTACATGGAAATTTATCCAGGTAGTTTTAACATTTATGGTTATCATTCCTAGTTTAATGACAGCATTTTCTTTATTTGCTACTTTTGAAATTACAGGCCGACGTAAAGGATATGGAGGTTTGTTTGGTTGGTTTAAGCATCTACCGTGGAAAGATGTTCGCTTCTTTGCTCCATTTGTTGGTATGCTAGCTTTTATTCCTGGGGGCGCAGGTGGAATAATAAATGCTTCTCATCAAGTGAACACGCTTGTCCATAATACGATTTGGGTTACGGGGCACTTTCATCTTACTGTTGCCACCACAGTTATTTTAACGTTTTTCGGCATTACGTATTGGCTTATCCCGCATTTAACAGGTAGGAAGCTTACAAAATCCGTTAATCGTTTAGGTATTTTTCAAACGATTGTCTGGGGAGTCGGTATGCTAATCATGTCCGGAGCCATGCATATCCAAGGTCTGCTAGGTGGACCGAGACGTTCTGCATATTCGGATTATGGCGGAACTGAACAAGCTGTCTCGTGGGGTGCTTATCAAATGGCACAAGCGATTGGAGGCACCATTCTTTTTGTCGGGATTATTCTCATGGTATATATTTTCATCAAGCTGACCTTTTTCTCACCAAAAGGAGTGGAAGAATTCCCAGTTGCAGAGGAAGAAGAAAATGCTGAGCCGACACCAAAGTGGATGGAAAACTGGAAGCTATGGATTGCCATCACGATAGCTTTAATACTTTTTGCATACACCATTCCGTTTGTAGATATTATACAGAATTCACCACCCGGATCAGTACCGTTCGACTGGCCAATTGGTAATTCCTAAAATAAAATGGAAGAAACAGCGATAACAGCTGCTTCTTCCATTTTATTTACTCATAATTTTCCACCAAAATATTGATAATAATTCGTTTGGATAAATCCGTTGAATAGTTTTCTTTTCTTTGTTGCCTGTGCACCATAATGTTTTTCAAATGCTTCAAAGGCAGTAATGATATAAACGCTCCAGGACGGATGGTTTTTCATTATATTTCCTAAATCTCGATACATCTCTGCAACAATGTCCTGGTCCCCAATACGCTGACCATATGGTGGGTTGCTAATAATATATCCATTCTCCTGGCGTAAAGTTAAATCACTTACTTGCAT
Organism: Oceanobacillus profundus; assembly: GCF_003515705.1. Lineage (GTDB taxonomy): Bacteria > Bacillota > Bacilli > Bacillales > Amphibacillaceae > Oceanobacillus > Oceanobacillus profundus. The sequence continues at coordinate 92,336 of NZ_QWEH01000008.1, read as the reverse complement.
CTGCTTCCAGGTTATCAGATCTCCTAGCCCTGCTTCGATTGCATTGTCATTAGCAATTTGGATCATTTTATGGTCTATGTCTGAGCCTGTAATCATTAGCTTTTGGTCATAGTTTGCCTTGTCTTCTGCTTCTTCAAAAGCATCATCCCACAGCTTTCTTCTTACAAGCGTCCAATCCTCTGAAGCAAACTCCCGATTGAAGCCAGGTGCAATATTTTGTCCAATTAGGGCCGCCTCAATTGCAATTGTTCCGGAACCGCAGAATGGATCAATCAACGGATATTCGGGTTTCCAGTTCGTTAGCATAATCAGTGCAGCTGCTAATGTTTCTTTTAGCGGCGCTTCACCTTGTCCAACGCGGTATCCTCGTTTATGAAGGCCTGTACCTGATGTATCGATTGTTAATGTTACAGTATCCTTTAATATCGCAACTTCTGTTTTATAGAAAGCTCCTGTTTCTGGCATTTTAGTAGCCAGGCCATATTTTAGTTTTAATCTTTCTGCAATGGCCTTTTTTACAATAGCTTGACAGTCAGACACACTAAATAGCGTTGATTTCACAGATTTACCTGAGACCGGGAATTGGCCATCCTCTGCGATATAATATTCCCACGGTAATGCTTTCGTTGCTTCAAAGAGCTCATCAAATGTTGTAGCCTTAAATTGACCAACAATTAATTTAATTCGGTCAGCACTGCGCAACCATAAATTACAGCGCGGTATAGCTGAAAGTGGTGCTTCAAATATAACTTTGCCGTTGTCTACAGTTACTTCGTATCCTAATTGTTTTACTTCATGTGCAACTATTGATTCTAAACCCATTGCTGCAGTTGCGATTAATGTTACTTTTTGCATCCAACTATTCCCTTCAATTTAAGTTAGTCCTAGTTTACCATATTAGTGTGCATTCAAAAAGGAGGATAAAAAGGTCCAAGGTGGCTAAGAACACAACGTTCTAGGACTACGATTACTCGCCCTATCGAAAAGCTTTGTTGCAGCGCCGACACTAGCACGTGTCGATACTTAGTCGAAAGTCCTCTGTTCTCGATGTGTCATTTTTTCCAGGCTTTTTCAAACAACTTCTAGAACTTAAAAATAAAAAAACCTTTCCTATACCGATACCGGCAAAGAAAGGTTTCTATTCGTAATCAGACCATTAAATGCTCGATAAGCCATGTTCTGTACCATAGTACTGCAAACGGTGGTCAACCTCGTACTCCGGTTGTAATCATCTATCTACAAGTTAAAACTTGTCCCTGTTTCGGTTGAATTCCCTACTAAAGGATGCCCCTACCATTATTTGGGTTGCTCACTCGTGGGGTTTACCTCGTTCCACCCAGAGTGTTTCCACTCCAGCTACGTCACTGTGGCACTTTAAAGAATAATTCCATATCATTTTTGACTTAGGAATGTTTTCTGCCGTTAGCATAAAAGCTACCTTGACTTATGAATTCATCAAGCACGAACACTACTGACATCTCAGTCTGTGTGAGCATGGACTTTCCTCTGCATTTATATGCAGCGATTACATGAGCATTTAATTACCGTACGTATAAGCATATCATACCTGTGAACATTTTTCAACAACTGCATAAAACTGCTTTAAACCTCGATAAAAACTATTCACCTGATTCAACGAATTTTTTACCAAAAACTGCTTTTTCCAAATTAGATAGACGTTTCAATACGTCATAATTAACTTGACTAGTAGCTTGTGGTGCTCTTGATCTTGTTTGGTCAGTAGAATTTTTTCTGAGTTTTTCATTTTCGGCTTGTAATCGGTCGACTTCTTGCTTAAACAAATCATAATCTTGTATGATAATATCTAAAAACTCATCAACTTCTTCTTGATTATATCCACGCATTGCTGTTTTAAAATCCTTTTCCAAAATATCTTTTCCACTAAGTTGAACTCGATTTATACTCATCTCATCACCTCATGATCTTCATCTATACTATTTTTAATAGAATTAATTAGGTTCAATTATAAATGTATGAATCAAAAGAAGCTTTATTACCGAAATTATATTTTTATTATACCATAAAAAAGGAAACTGAATATCAGTCTCCTTTATTTTTCGTAAATAAGGAAAAATGACTACCTTTAGTAGGTATAATATTCTTTAATTTTTAAGTAAATCGTTCGTTTCAAACGAAAATGGCAGTAATTCTTCCATGGTAAACGATTTTATTTCTTTTTTTAGATTTGTTAAATGAATTGGCATCGACTTGTCAAAGAACTCACTCATTACTTGACGACAAGACCCGCATGGTGGAACAGGTCTTGCAGTATCCGCTGCAACAGCTAGCTCTTGAAACTTTGTCTCTCCTTCTGATATAGCTTTAAAGATTGCTACACGCTCAGCACAACACGCAACAGGATATGCTGCGTTTTCAATATTACATCCAGTATAAATTTTCCCTGATTCAGTAAGCAATGCTGCACCTACTTGAAATTTTGAATACGGGACATAAGCGCGTTCTCTTATTTTAATTGCTTCTTCAATTAGTTTATTCGTTGACATTCCACTCATCCTTTAGCTTTATTACAAGTTATTAAAGTTACTTCCAGGAAATATATATTACGGTATATCATCTAACAGTAAATCAAACACATACAAAATGGAAGTATATAGTTCCATATATCGTTTTCTACGTGCATCAATATAATAACTGTGCATTAAGAGAAGTTCCATATTTTCTTTTGTTGACGTTATTTGGTGGGGATGCACTTTTGCTTCTCTATTTTTAACAACTTTTAATGCAGATGCTTCCCATTCTTCCAACAATGTATACACTGGCAAAGTTTCTTCTTTTACTTTCAAAAAAAATGCCTTATCGCGGCTGTCTGCAGGTGCCTCATTATGCTCAAATCTTTCCTTTAACTGGTTGAGATGATTTTTCAGACTTTCTGTTTGTTTTTTTAATTCCATGCTGTATTTCCGCCTTTAATTTGTTTATAACTGTTTATACCCTACTTTACCATTTTTATGTCAAGAAGGCATCTATTTCTTTCAGGCCCTCATTTTCTCAATTGACGATTTGGTAAAGTCAATTTGATGAATCTCATTTTGAAAGTGCATCCACACTTCGCGGTCCACATGCACTTTTAGTTTTTGATCAATAAGTCTTAACTGATTCTCCATTTGTTGTAGTGTATGATGTGCCTTACTCTTGCTAATACCAGTTTGTTCTTTTAAAGGATAGGACATAATATCACCCTTAATTTTTTATTTGATAATGCTACAATTCTCCAACGAGAGGTTACTCCCCTTCTCCTTCGACAAAACTAGAAGCAATATTACAAAACTAGTGTAAAGGGTTATTTTTTCACTAAAATGAGACAGACTAGAACCAAAGGAGGTGTTATGGTTGAAACAATCGAAGAACGCACGCAAAAATGCAGCTGGTCGTGAAGAAAAATCATTAAAAACTGGTGATAAGAAACTGAATGGACCAAACCGCCCATCTACTTAAATAAAATAATTATTGTATGTAAAAGGATTTGTGTGGTTTATCAACACAAATCCTTTTACATACTTACATTACTATTGGAGAAATTAAATTGTTATTCTACCCATACAAAAATCCCTATCGTTACATTAATATTTCTTCTTATCACTGTTATAAACTTGAATCAATTGTGAAATTATGTACAATAAAGAATGGAAGGTGTCTGACGAAACAATCGTTAAATTGTCAATAATGTGGTCGGTTTTAAATTGTTATATCATGATATAATAAAGTACTAGCTACATATTTTATTTGCATGCGATACAAATAAAATAAGCTATTCTTTGTGGTTTAAAGTTATCATTTACCTCTTTTTCTGATATTATACTTTCATATGTTGGGAGGGAATATCTTTTGAACTATCCAAATGGGCAAAAAAAACTGATGCCAGTTAGGATAAAGCAAGATAAAAATACATTTAGCAACCGAGGAATGTCCTTAGAAGAGGATATTAATATTACGAATCAATTTTATCTTGATACAGGTAAAGCAGTCATTCACAAAAAACCGACACCTGTCCAAATTGTAAATGTCAATTATCCAAAAAGAAGTGCAGCTGTTATTACAGAAGCATATTTTAAGCAAGCTTCTACTACAGATTATAATGGTATTTATCAAGGTAAATATATTGACTTTGAAGCAAAGGAAACAAAAAACAAAACGCTTTTTCCGTTAGCGAACATACATGATCACCAGATAGAACATATGAAAGCAATTGTTAATCAAGGCGGGATTTGCTTTATTATTATTCGGTTTGCAACCTATGATGAAACATATTTTTTAGAGGCAAAGAAACTTTTCCAGTTTTGGAACGACAAATTAAATAATGGGAAAAAATCTATTTCTTATGAAAAGATTCAGCAGGAAAGCTTTTTAATTCCATTCCATTTTCAAAAGCGTATTGATTATTTATCGATTATAGATAAGCTTTATTTTTAGAGACGGAGGTATTGAACGATGGCAGATAATAGCCAGAGTCGAGCAGCTAGAAGAAAACAAAAGAAGAAAACGAAAAAGAAACCTATTTGGAAGAAAGTACTATTTTCCTTTCTCCTGATATTTTTATTACTAGGAGTAGGAGGCGCAGCCTTAGGGGCGTATTGGATTGCAACAGCTCCAGAATTGGATCCAACAAAATTAGAAGATACTTTCTCCTCTACTGTTTATGATAAATATGGGGAAGAATTCGCAAGTCTAAGTGGAGATGAAAAACGAACAAAAGTATCTTATGAAGACTTACCTCAAGAATTAATAGACGCAGTAACTGCTACGGAGGATGCGAGGTTCTTTGAACATTCAGGTATTGACTTACGAAGACTTGGCGGCGCAGTATTAGCAAATATTTCGGACGGCTTTGGTTCCCAGGGTGCTAGTACAATTACGCATCAGGTCGTTGAGAAATCATTTTTACCACCTGACAAGAAAATAAGTTTAAAAGTACAGGAACAATGGCTGGCATTACAGTTGGAAAGACAATATTCCAAAGAAGAAATCTTAGAATTCTATCTAAATAAAGTCTTTTACGGTAACAGAGCATATGGTGTAGCGGAGGCAGCGAAAAACTATTTTGGTAAAACGGATTTACATGAATTAACGTTACCAGAAGTGGCCATACTAGCCGGTTTACCCCAACGTCCAACTGCATATAATCCTTTTGAAAATCCGGATTTAACAGAAAAGCGAATGAATACGGTGCTAACATTAATGGTTAGACATGGGAAAATTACAGAAGAAGAAGCTGACGAAGCTAGAGAGGTAGATATCCCCTCCCTATTGGTTGAATCTCGTCCAGACCCAACACCGTATGAAGCATTCCTCCAACAGGTAGATAAAGAGGTTAGAGAAAAAGTCGGCGATGCAGATATCTATTCAGATGGCTTGAAGGTTTATACGACAATAGATCCAAAAGCACAGGAATACGTAGAATTTTTACTTACGGACAGTGAGGAGAATCCGATCAACTATCCTGATGATAACATGCAAGCAGCTATGACTGTTTTAGATACAAAAAGTGGTGCCATTCAGGCGATAGGTGGTAGCAGAAATAATGAAGGAGTTCAAGGATTCAATTACGCCATTCGTGATGGTAGTCAGATCGGATCAACAGCCAAGCCGATTATGTCATTTGGTCCAGCTATTGAATATAATAAGCTTTCGACCTATCATCAACTAAATGATGATGCACCATATGAAATTGCTGGTTCTTCTCCGGTTAGAAACTGGAATCGAAGCCATGCTGGTTGGATCACAATGCGCCATGCAATGAACCAATCCTTGAACGTACCGACTTTGAAGTTACTGGATGAAGTTGGAATTGATAAGGCACAAGAATTTGCTGAAGGACTAGGAATCAAATTCCCTAATGATCAAATGAACATTCGAGATGCTATTGGTGGAACTGAAACAAATGTAACGCCACTTCAATTAGCTGGAGCATTCCATGCATTTGGCAATCAAGGAATTTATACAGAGCCTTATGCCGTAACAAGTGTTGAATTCCCAGACGGAAGAGTAGTTGATTTAACTCCAGATTCAACTGCAGCAATGTCCGATTACACAGCCTATATGGTTACGGATATGTTAAAATCAGTTGTTACGAGTGGTACTGCTACAGCAGCAAATGTACCTGGTGTTCCAGTAGCTGGTAAAACTGGTACGACAAACGAAAATCGAGATTCATGGTTTGCTGGATATAGTACCAATTATACGATTACAGCCTGGACTGGCGGCTATACAGAAGATGGAAAGCGGGCACCATTAAATGATACAAGTATCGCGCAGGCATTATTTAAAAACACCATGCAAAAAATATCCGAAGGAATTGAAACACCTGATTTTGCAAAACCCGATTCGGTTGTAGAGGTTACCGTTGAGAAAGGGTCTAACCCACCTGCATTACCGAGTGAGTATACACCAGACTCAGATAAAATTACCGAGTTATTTGTGAAAGGAACAGAGCCGAAACAAACATCAGAGAAATTCGATCAATTAGATTCAGTTTCCGGCTTAAACGCGGTTTATGATGAGGAATCGAACGCCATTCAGGTTGAGTGGAATTATAGTGCTGATGACGACGTTAGCTTTGAAGTAAGCGCAAGTGTAGACGGTGGTCAAATGCAAAACCTATCCTCTACAGAAGATACATCAATGGAAATTACTGAAGTGGAACCAGGGGCTTCTTATGAAATACAGGTTGTCGCAGTAAATGGTTCCATGAAAAGTGATCCAAGTACTACCTCTGTCACAGTTCCAGGAGAAGATGAGGAAGAAAATGAAGAGGAAGATATCCCGCCGGTTAGCGGCTTAACAGCACAGTATATTGCAGCATCTTCAATCATTGATGTAAATTGGAACTATGACGGACCAGATGCGTCCTTTGAAGTATCTGTAAACGGTCAGACACAAACTGTTCAATCGAATGGAATTGAAATCAGTGGTGCAGCACCAGGACAAACCTACACAATTAATGTTACCCCAATTGGGGCGAATAATACTCGTGGTGATTCTCAAAGTACCACTGTTGAGGTCCCTGCGGAAGAAGAAGCTAATGAAAATGAAGCAGAAAACGAAGGCGTTGAGCCTGAAGAGGAAGAAAACGAAGAAGAGCCTGAACAAGACCAAGGTCAGGGAGAAGACCAAGATCAAGGACAAGGTGAAGGAGAAGACCAAGGGCAAGACCAGGAAGAATCTGAAGAATAACGATAACGAAAAAGAGGTAAACTAGCAAAGTTTACCTCTTTTTTCGTTATTTAAAGCAAATTATTCATTTCGATTCCCTAAAATTACATGATCGCTTTTTTCATTCGTTTTTGCCCTTCTCTACAAAGCTCAAGCAGTGGACATTCTGGGCAATTTGGGTTTCTTGCCTTACAGTGGTATCTCCCGAAGAAAATCATACGGTGATGTGTAACACTCCATTCATCTCTTGGCACTTTACGCATAAGCGTCTCTTCTACCTGGATCACAGAATCCTTCCACCTGCATATACCTAGCCGTTTGGAAACCCGTTCGACATGTGTATCCACAGCAATTGCTGGCTCATTAAATGCAATGGAAGCAACTACATTTGCAGTTTTCCTTCCTACTCCTGCTAACTTCATTAATTCTTCTTTTGTCTGTGGTACTTCCCCATTATAATTATCGAGTAAAACTTGACAAAGCTTTCTTATATTTTTAGCTTTCGTTCGGTAAAGCCCAATTGACTTTATATCTTGTTCCAGTTCTTCAAGTGTCACGTTAAGATAATCCTCTGGCTTTTTATATTTCTTAAATAAGTTTGCCGTTACTTTATTTACAAGCTTGTCTGTACATTGTGCAGATAGCAAAACTGCGATAACAAGTTCAAATGGATTGGAATGGACAAGCTCTCCTTCTGCGTTCGGAAACATTTCCTCCATGACATCAAGGCAATATCTTATTTGCTTTTTCGTTAACATTGTCTCAATCTTCCTCCTCTAGCCAATTATAGTAGAATGATGTGTCGCGTTTTGGTATATTTTCTTGATTGGAAGTTGATTGGGTTAGGTGAAATTTTTTGCTTGCGTTACGAGCTTGATCAACAGAATGAATCCCTTTCTTTTTCCATTCTCGAAGTATCCTGTCAATATACTTAAAATTAAGCTTCCCCATTAACACAGATTCACGTAAGCCAGCTTTGATTAATGCTGGGGTTATTTCATCTTCATCAATCCAAGCATTAATTGTTTCTATCTCAAAAGGAGATAATGGTCTTCCAAATTCTTGTTCAAACACAATAAATATGGTACCAATCGTATCAATCGAATGCTCTTCTTGAATTTCTTCTTTTGAAAATAGCTTTTCCCAAAGGGGATCCAGCGAGTAAGCTTCACTCAATTGCTTACTTTCATTTTCTTTTTTTTCAATGGAAAGGAGGTCTTTTTTGACTAATTTTCGCAATAAGTTTGCACATTCTTGCTCATCCATTGTTACATGAAGAGAAAGCTCATACGGTGTAGGAAAATCATTTCTAATTTGTAGATAACGAAGTAATTGAAGAACAAGCATTACTTCCTTTTCATTTAACCCTAGTTGCTTATACTTAGAAAGCAATTCGATTGGTACCTGTAATTGATTGAGAATAATTTGTTGTAATGAAAATTTATTTGTCATGTTTTGTCTGCACCTCTATTTTAAGTATAGCATGAAAGGTATATTCTAACATAAAGTGGAGCTTATTTAGTAGGATCCCCCCAATTGTAAGCACCACAAGACAGACCAGCAAGTCCTTAAACAGAAATTAAAATCCCTTGCTTATAATTTTGCAAGGGATTTTAAGGGTTGCTTATGGATATAGACGATTAAGCAATCTAGGGAATGGAATCGTTTCTCTTACGTGCTCAACCCCAGACAGCCAGGCAACCGTACGTTCTAGACCTAATCCAAATCCAGAATGTGGTACACTTCCATACTTACTTAATTCTAAATACCATTCATATGCTGGTCCTGTCAGTCCGTGCTGTTCATACCTTTCCTGCATTAATGCTAAGTCATCAATACGCTGTGAGCCACCAATAATTTCACCATAGCCTTCTGGTGCGATTAAATCTGCACAAAGGACGACATCAGAGCGTTCTGGATGAGGCTTCATATAAAATGCTTTAATCGCTGCTGGATAATTAATAATGAACACAGGCTTATCAAAGCTTTCAGCAATTGCTGTTTCATGCGGAGCTCCAAAGTCTTCTCCCCACTCGATATCATCAAAGCCTTTTTCTTTTAACAATTCAATCGCATCATCATACGTAATTCTAGGGAATGGTGCTTTAATATTTTCCAATTTGGTTGTATCTCGTCCAAGAACTTCTAGTTCAAGTTTACAATTTTTCAGTACAGACTGAGCGATATAGCTTACATAATTCTCTTGAATTACTAGGCTTTCTTCATGATCGACAAATGCCATTTCTGGTTCAATCATCCAGAATTCAATTAAATGCCTGCGCGTTTTCGATTTTTCTGCACGGAAGGTTGGTCCGAATGAAAATACTTTACCAAACGCCATTGCTGCTGCTTCCATATAAAGTTGACCACTTTGTGATAAGTATGCTTCCTCGTCAAAATATTTCGTATGGAATAATTCAGTTGTTCCTTCTGCTGAAGATCCTGTAAGAATTGGCGGATCAATTTTTACAAAATCATTTTCATTGAAGAATTGGTATGTTGAACGAATAATTTCATTTCGGATTTTCATCACAGCATGTTGTTTCTTTGAGCGTAACCATAAATGACGGTGATCCATCAAAAACTCAGTACCGTGATCTTTAGGTGTAATTGGATAATCAACTGCTTCCTGAATAACTTCAATGTCACTAACCTGTAGTTCATAGCCAAAAGAAGATCTTGTATCCTCAACAATTTTACCGGTAATATACATACTGGTTTCCTGCGTAAGACTTTTTGCTAGTTGAAACGTTTCTTCTGATACGTCATTCTTTACGACTACTCCTTGAATAAATCCTGTTCCATCACGTAATTGTAAAAAAGCAATTTTTCCACTAGATCGTTTGTTTGTAAGCCAAGCACCAATTGTTACTTCTTGATCTTTATGTTTTGCTGCTTGTGAAATAGTTGTTTTCATATTTATATTTCCTCCAAATACTAAAATGTTTTTCCATAAAATGAAACTCATTCAGTGAAGGCTTTCTTTCCTCCCCACTGAATGTTAGCACCACAAGGGAGAGCCACAGGCCCTTGTACAGAGTCAGGAATTTACGAGCTGTTTTATCCTTCTTCTTTACATTTTTTATTCTCAATCTTTGAGGTAATGCGTGATAAATAGCTCGTCTTAGAACGCTGGGTGGGTTTAGCACTAATTAAACATTCTTTTAAAGCGATACATATGGACGTCGGATCCATCATAGATGGACTTATAGTCAAGCACATAATCATCATTCATGTCGTTATAGGCAATTTCCCATAATGCTTCGTTTTCTTCCAATGCAGGTGTGACCTTGATGAGCTCACAGCTATCGCATTCTGCTTGCCATCTTTCAATGATTTCTTCCTCTGTCAATATTTCAGATTTGTCAATCGTTGTCAAGCTTTTTTCATTCCCTTCGAGCGGGTAAAAAATAAGCTTTTCTTCATTTGCATCATTTTTTCCAAATAAAACATGATAAGCCGCCGAGCCATTATATTGCTCAATTTTTTCTATTTCTGTAATAGACGTTTGACTTAGGATCTGCCTGCTTGTTTCATCAAATCCTGCTGTCTTGCTATCATATAAGTTATTGTAGAGAACGATACCATAAATACCTAATGCAATAAGGATAATAAGTAAGGTCAATGAGCTCCATAATAGCCATTTTGATTTATTCATCATTATTAATAACTCAGCCTATAGATTGAATTTTTAACTTTATGATGCGAACAATCAACAAAAGTATTTGAAAATAAACTTACTGTATATTGATTCATCAACATCCCTCCAACAATTGTGTTTCTATTTTAGATATTTTTACTATACATAGCTCTTGTAAGGATGTAAACAATAAAAGCAACGTCGAATTAAAAAGCACAACTACAATAATCCAGTAGTCGAAGACTTTGCTTTAATTTGTTAATTTGACCAAAAAAACCTAACCCATATCACATCTTCACTCACTACTGGTGTAATAACATCAGTAGTTTTTTTCGTCCCTCTCCTGCGAGCGAGACTTCCCTCTTCCCTTTATACCGCTACAGGCTCCCGCTGTTGTTGTTTAAAACCATTCTTCTGCTTTATCCAGTAACTCTTGTGTGGAATTAAACGAAATAGGTACGTCTGGTATTGAGTCTGTGAAATATTTGCCATACCGTGTTTTAATGATACGGGCATCACAAATAAAAACAATGCCTCTATCACTTGATGAACGGATAAGCCTGCCAAATCCTTGCTTAAATTTAATAACGGCATTTGGTAATGATAAATCCATAAATGCATTTTTTCCGGCTTCTTTTAACAGATTAGACTTCGCTTCAAACACTGGATGGTTTGGCGGCTGAAATGGAAGTCTAACGATCACGAGGCACGACAAATCGTCACCTGGTATATCAACACCCTCCCAAAATGAACTTGTTCCAAGCAAAATCGCATGATCAAAGGTTTGAAAATTCTTTTTTAGTCTTGACCTACTACCACTCGTTATTCCTTGTCCAATTAAGACATATTTACCTGTATCAATCGTTTCTTTTAAAAGTGTATAGGATTTCTTCAACATATCGTACGATGTAAATAAGACGAGCATTCTACCCTCGGTAATTTCAGCCAAAGACAATATTGCTTCACATGTAGCGTAAATAAAATCATCAATGTTTCCATACTTAATATCTGGAAAATCATTTGGAACAAGTAATTGAACTTGATTCTTATAGGAGAAAGGCGACGCTATTTTCTTCGTTATTAATCGATCCGTAATTAACCCTAACCTTTTCTGAATGTAATCGAATGAGTTCTTCATCGTCAATGTAGCACTTGTCAAGATAACGCTTTTCTTACTTTGGAAAAAATCATTAGCAAGTAGTTCTGAAACCTCTGCTGGCTCTCTATATAAATAAACCACATTTTTGGTGCCTTTTGTATCAATTTCAATCCATTTAACATGTGGAACGTTTCCTTCAATAAAGAAAAACAGTTCCAATCGATCAATAAAGTCCTCAAATGTGTTCGTAATTCCATCTAATTCTTCTTTATCATATTTGTCCATTATCTTCTTTTTCGTTAAATGCTGTTCCATAAGTGCAAGGACATGAATAAGATCTCTAATAAAAAATGTAAGCCTTGTTACCATTTCTTGAATTGCATCCCATGTTTGTCCTGTTTCTTTTTCTTCATCAAGTCGGTATTGTAATCTACCGATATCACTTAATAATTTATTGTTTTTATGTTGAGACACTACATATTGATATAAGCTTTGAAATAAGTCATCAATTTCATATTTTGCCTGATCAAATAGGTGATCCCATTTTTCTAGTGGAACATCCACATCTGTCAATGAATAACTCGATACAAGCTTACTAAATAATTTACCATCATGCGTCCGGCCGATCTGATTAAAGGTAAATTGTATATTGTTGTAATCAAGTTTCATTCCATAATGATGTGATGCAGTTTCTTCAAAGTGATGTGCTTCATCGATAATTACTTTTTCATATGCTGGTAAGAATTGATAATCATTGAACATATCTGTACATAGTAATGCATGATTCGTTATCACAATATCAGCTTTTTGCGCTTTTCTGCGGGCTTTCTGATAAAAGGACTTTGAGTACCATGGAGAGAAAGGCTCTACCTTTCCTTCTGCATCCGTGGATATTTTATGATAGAAAAAATATCCACTGGATGGTAACTGTATTTCGTCAATATCTCCAGTATCTGTTTCCGTTAACCATATCAGTAGCATTGCTTTTGTTAACGCAATATCATAGTTGTCGTTTGAACTATCATGTAACTCATATGCAAATTTTTCTAAGCTAATATAGTGGCTTTTTCCCTTTAGGAGTGCTACCTGAAACGGAATGGCAATCAGCCTTCTTAAAGCAGGAATCTCTTCTTCCAGCAATTGACTTTGCAATTGTGTAGTATATGTACTAATAATTAGCCTTTGATTTGACTTTACCGCTTCAAAAATTGCAGGAATTAAGTATGCCAGCGACTTCCCTGTTCCAGTTTCAGCTTCAATCAATGCATGTGAGTTCGCTTGAAAGGAGTCAAAGATTAATTCTGACATTTCACGTTGACCAGTTCTTTTTTCATACCCTTTCATCTGCTTCTCCATAGAACCATTTGTTTCATAAATTCCATCAAGATATTCACCAAAGGACTGATTTAAATTAGGTGTCTCTATTTTTGTCTCCGTTGCTTCTTTAAATGCAAGACCTTGATAAATTGTTAGCTCTTCAGGTGCGGTAGTTGCAAATGCCAATTCATCTATTCGATTTGACAAAATTTCGTGGAGATCGGAAATAAATAGTTTCTCCAGTTTTAATAATTGGGCAATCGTTTCATATGGTAAAGTCTTTAATTTGTCCATCAGTTTTAAAAATAACTTGGCAGTAACATATGCATCGGACAGTGCTCGGTGTGGGTCATCATGATGAATATCCAAATGTTCCGCTAACTGTCCAAGTTTATAACTAGGTGCTTGAGGAAATAGTATTCGTGAAAGCTCTACCGTATCTAAAACTGGATTTGTCAATCGATCTCTTCCATTAGCTGCAAGTTCTGTGTTTAAAAAACCAAGATCAAATTTTACATTATGAGCGATTATATAACTATTTTTAAAAATATCAACTATTTTATCAGCCTTCTCATTAAATAACGGTGCATCTTCCACATCACGATCAGAAATCCCGGTTAAATTAGAAATAAACGGTGGAATTGGTATCTTTGGATTAAATAAGGTTGTACGGGTATCCGTGATTTCGTTATTTTCTATAACAACGATACCAACTTCAATTATTTTATCATTTTTTAAAGGAGAATGCCCTGTTGTTTCCAAGTCAACTACGACAAATTTATTCACCTGATCCACCTTACCTTCTGAGTCCGGTTTATCTAAATGTTATTCTCATTAAATTCATTCGATTTTTTCAGACCTTTTATTTATTAATAGCAAAACTCTTATCGTATATATTGATAAGAGTTTGTTAACTTAGTGGTATGCCCATACCTTTTACAGAATAATGAGCTCCATAATAATGATAGCAGGATTTCTACCAACGTCAACTACTAACTGTTGCTGAGGTTAAGAAGGTTTCAGTTGTTTATTTCATGCTACTATCATCAAACCACTCTATTTCAGCAGAATAAAGTGAGATTGGTTTACCTTCCATTGATTCTGTACAGAGTGCACCATCGTCAGATATCCCAAGAAACGGCGCTCTCCAACGATCCTTAAATGTTTTGATAATAATATCTTCTCCCATTTTGAAACCGTAGCTTTCCCATTTCTTTTTAATTGGTAAAAATCCTTGGGCTATATAGTTGTCGAAGGAAGCTTCAAAAGCAATTAACAGCTCTTGGATAATATTTTTAATGGATAGTTCATTGCCTGTTTCAATTCGCAATGACGTTGCTTTGGATTGGATATCCTGATGTAGATCATCTCGCGCTTGATTTACGTTTAAACCAATCCCGATTAAAATGTATTGAATTTGATCTTGTTCTGCCTGCATTTCCGTTAAGATTCCTGCTGTCTTCTTTTCGTTAATCAGAATATCATTGGGCCATTTGATAAATGGTTGAATAGTATCATATCGATCCAATACATCTGCTAAAACAGTAGCTGCTAATAATGTAAGCTGAGATGCATGGGTAGGTGGGATTTTAGGTCTTAGAATGAGACTTAACCACATACCCTGTCCCTTTGCAGAGTGCCATGATCGGTTCATTCTTCCTCTTCCGCCAGTTTGTTCATCCGCAACAATTATCGTGCCATGTGGTGCCCCTTCACGAGCTGCTTGATGTCCAATTGCTTGTGTAGAATCTACTGTCGGATGATGAATAATCTTCTTTCCAATCCACTCTGTACGGAGTCCCCATTTTAGTGTATTACTACTTAACTTATCTGGAAATTCAGTTATACGGTAACCTATTCTTGATTTAGCTTCGATTTGGTAACCATCTTTTTCGAGTTCTTTCATTTGCTTCCAAACAGCATTTCTTGAGATGCCGATCGCATCGGATAGAGCTTGTCCAGAAATATAAGCATCTCCATTTTCTGCGAGGAGCTGAATCAATCGGTCTCGGGTGGATTCCATTTTATCCACTCCTTTATCTCTTTTTTATTATTATTTAATTCACCGGATACAACCTTATATTCAATACAATTTAGTAATTCTTGTATCCAACGCCCTCTCTTCCTCTCGGGGAAAATCGCCATTAAATCATATCCATCAATTGTCAGCTCTTCTTTCAATCGAATGGAAAGCTGTTGTTCAATTGCTTCCAACTTGTGCAAGCTAACTGTTGTTTGTGTTAAATTTTCGCTAATTCGTATGAAACCTTTATATAAAGACGGTGTTAATTGATAGATAAGCCATCGATCCAAGCCATGCGTTTCGAAATAAGAATAAGCCTCGACTAATCGGAGTGCCTCTTGTTTTGTTTTGTTCGAGCATTTCCATTCCTTGACCCACCGAATGACCTCTATTTTTGGATTGACAAGATGGAATAGCGCAATAACTTCGGCAAAGGATTGTAATGGTGTTATTGATACCGGCAATGAGAAAAGAATCTGAGGGGAATCGCAAAATACAGGTAAGTATCGTTCGATTTGCAAATTCCTCACATAATTTAAAGCTTGGTTAACATCATTCCCAGCAAATAGCTTCGAAAATTCATTAGCAATCCGCTCAATTGCAAGTGTTTTAATTTCACTGCTTACTTCCTTCATTTCCTGTAAGGTTTTCGGGTCAATTGTAAATCCTAGCTGACTTGAAAAGCGAATCGCACGTATAATCCGAAGTGGATCTTCCGTAAATCGCTCATAGCCATTTCCTACTGTTCGAATAACTCGATTCTCAATATCGTGGATTCCGTCAAATAAATCAATCATATTACCATTTAAGTCCATTGCTAGTGCATTAATGGTAAAGTCCCGTCTCTCTAAATCTTTATCAATATTGTCGATGAATACGACTGAGTCGGGGTGTCGTTTATCCGTATAATCTCCATCGATACGGAATGTAGTTACCTCAAAAGATTCGTGATTATGCCGTACAATTACAGTTCCATGCTCTATACCAACAGGAATCACCTTTGGGAAAATTTTCTGAATGAATGAAGGTGATGCCGAGGTTGCAATATCGATATCACCGATAGGGCGCTTTAACAAATAATCACGTACACATCCACCTACAAAATAAGCTTTGTGCTGATGTTTTTCAATATGTTCAAGCACTGGTATTGCCTGTAAAAATGCTTCTGGTAGCATGGTTAATCACCATTTTCTATATTGGATGTTAAAACAGTATCATATAGATGCTGATATTGGTTTACAATTTTTTCTGACGCAAATTTTTCTTTAGCCTGTATTAAAGCATTTTCCGAAAGACGACGCATTAAATGATTATCTGTTAGCACTTCAATTGCATAATTTGCTGCCGAATCAGTATCTCCCAGCTCGACCAAATACCCTGTTTTATCATGCTCAATCACTTCAGGGATCCCGCCTATATTGGTACCAATACATGGTACACCGCATAACATTGCTTCAAGTAGAACAAGACCGAAGCTTTCTTTTTCTGATAATAGCAGCATTAAATTGGATATGGATAATAATTCACTTATATTTGTTTGTTTTCCTAAAAAACGTACATGCTCTTTTAACCCAAGTGCCTCTACGAGTTGTACCGTATCAGGGTATTCCGGTCCATCGCCGACAAGTAGTAATGTACTTTTGACTTCATTTCGAACTTGTTTAAAAGCATATATGATGTCTCGTACGCGTTTTACTTTTCGGAAGTTTGAAATATGGATAAGCACTTTTTCATCGTTTGATATTCCGTATTGTTGCCTTAATACAGGGACATCTTGCTTATAATAGTCCTCTTCATTTACAAAATTATAGATTGTCGCTATCTCTTTATTTACATCAAGCATTTCAGTTGTTTGCTTAACAAGACTCTTTGAAACAGCAGTAACAGCATCCGATTTTTCGATTCCGTGCTTAATCACCTTTTTAAAGGTTTGGTCAATACCAAGTACGGTAATATCCGTTCCATGAAGGGTTGTTACTATTTTTACATCGTGGTCTGCAATATCCTTAGCCATGATAGCACATATAGCATGCGGCATTGCATAGTGAACATGCAGGATATCAAGTTTTTGCTGATCGATAACCTCAGCCATCTTTGCTGCAAGTGCTAAATCATATGGTGGATATTGAAAAACCGGATAATGATTTAATTCCACTTCATGATAAAATATTCTGGGGTGAATTTTCGTTAGCCGAAAAGGAATGCTAGACGTAATAAAATGAATTTCATTTCCCTGTTCAGCGAGCAGTTTACCAAGTTCTGTTGCAATTACTCCTGATCCACCTACACTTGGGTAGCATGTAATCCCTATTTTTTTCACATTTCTCCTTCTTTCTATACCATTACTCTCACTTTTTACATTTTAGAAAACAAAGACACCCACCAATTCTAGGCCAATGAATGCCTTTCCTCTGTTTTTTATGATTAATGTAGCATAACAGAAGAAATTCACAGCTATAAGAATACATCACTATATATTGACTGGATGTTAGAATTTGTACTATCCTAAATTCAACTTCATCCTACTAATATGACTTACAAGATGTTTTCCAGTCCGTAGGCAAGCTCCTTCATGTCCATAACATGATTAACAGAAAGTTTAATCCCATCCATAAATGATTCACGGTTTAAAGAGTCATGCTTGATGGATAGGGTTTGACCAGGGCTTCCAAAAATCACTTCCTGATGTGCAACAAGCCCTGGCAATCGAACACTATGAATGTGCATTCCGTCCATTTCAGCGCCACGTGCACCTCTTATTGTTTCTTCTTCATCTGGATGACCTTGTTTTTTATATTCTCTAGATTGCCTGATTAATTCTGCTGTTTTCTTTGCAGTCCCAGAAGGGGCATCCAATTTTCGGTCATGATGCTTTTCAATTATTTCTACATCGGAAAAATATTTGGCAGCCATTTGGGAAAATTTCATCATTAGTACAGCACCAACTGCAAAATTGGGTGCAATAATACAACCTAAATTACTGGACTTTGCAAGCTCCGCTAGCTCATTTAATTGTTCATCTGTAAATCCTGTCGTTCCAACTACAGGTCTTATATTATTTTCTAATGCCAATTTTGTATGGTAGTAGCCAACCTCGGGTACAGTTAAATCGATAAAAACATCAGCTTTTACTGCTTCAAAACATTCTTTTGCATTTTCGTACACTGGTACATGTAATGGAGGTAAACCCGCAATATCCTTAACTTCTTTACCACCATTTTTCCGATCGATGCAAGCTACTAATTTAAAGTCGGATTCCTGATTCACCATATTTACTGCTTCTTGACCCATTCTGCCTCTTGGTCCAGCTAAAATAATATTTATTGTCATCAATTTCTCTCTCCTTTAGTTCTGATCATTTTTACGAGTCCAACGATCTTTATCTCTTGTCTCAATTTTACTTATCGCCATATGAAATGACTCGGAAAGGTCGATATCTAATGAATTTGCAAAACAAGCGAGAACAAATAAGATATCCCCTAGTTCTTCTTCAACAGTATGTGTTTTCTCAGAAGTTTTTTTTGGCTTTTCGCCATGATAATGATTTACTTCCCTGGCAAGTTCACCGATTTCTTCTGTTAATCTTGCCATTTGAGATAAAGGTGAAAAGTATCCCTCTTTAAACTGAGAAATATAAGCATCAACCCGTTGTTGTATTTCTTTTGTGCTATATGTAGGTGTATCGATGATATTCCCTTCTTCCTTTTTGTTCTCCTTTCATGTTAGCTAAAAGCTACACGTTTGACAAATTTTTTATATGGGAAAATAAAATTGTTGTTCAAAATGAAATTGACTATAATAAGAAGAGGTTTAATTCTTCTACGAAATTGATATCGTTATCTGGAGGTTATGCAGATGCTAAAAGGGTTAAGACTTAAAAATATACTTTTTATTGTACTAGGAGCCGCCATTTTTTCATTTGGTATTGTTCACTTTAATATGCAGAATAACCTTGGTGAAGGTGGTTTTACCGGAATTACATTGCTGCTTTATTTTCTATGGGAATGGGATCCTGCTATCTCCAATATTATATTAAATGTTCCACTGTTTTTTATTGGGTGGAAATTTTTAGGAAAAAACACCTTTATTTATACAATACTTGGAACGGTTATGGTTTCGGTTTTTCTAAGGATTTTTCAGACCTACCAATTTAATGTCCCGTTAGAAAATGATATGACGTTGGTTGCTTTATTTGCTGGTGTATTCATCGGTGTTGGCCTAGGTATTATATTCCGTTTTGGAGGAACAACAGGTGGAGTTGATATTATTGCAAGACTGGTGAACAAATATGTCGGATGGAGTATGGGCCGAACAATGTTTTTATTCGACTTTATTGTTATAGCAACATCCGTATTTGTAATATTAGATTTAGTGGAAGGTATGTATACACTTGTCGCTGTATATGTTGGTGCTCGGGTAATTGATTTCCTTCAAGAAGGAGCTTATTCAGCTAAAGGAACAACCATCATCTCAGGGAAAAGCAATGAAATCGCAGAAAAAATTCTTACTTCAATGGATCGAGGAGTAACTGTATTAGATGGGCGCGGTAGTTTTTCAGGTGAAAAGCGAGATGTACTTTATTGTGTTGTTGCAAGAAACGAAATTGTAAAATTAAAAGCGATTATTAACAGTATAGACCCACATGCATTTGTCGCTGTAACGACCGTACACGATGTGCTTGGTGAAGGCTTTACTCTCGATGAGAATAAAAATCCGATACAAGATTAAGCAAGAACACAATCGGGACGCCCGGTTAACGACGTACGGACTGCGCCCCGAACTCTGGTGTTCGATGAGTCGAACATTCCTACACAGGAGATTCACTCCAAAGTATAAGATGAACGATGACTTTCCTCTCCACGGGCGAAAGTCAAGTTCATCTAAAAGGAAACATGCCAATTTAGGGGTATGCCGATATCAGGCGTAGTCTGGTTTTAATCGGCCACCCTTTTAATTGGAGACGATGCCCGATGTCACCACAAGGGTATAAGTGCGCCTAAGCCTTTTATAGTTTCCTGAGCAGATAGAAAAAAGGATGACCCGTAGCGTCATCCTTTTTTCTACTTTATTTACCTAAAATGGTGTTCAGCAAATGATCGTTTTTACATACTATTCTCTGCTGGCAAGATAAATCAATATAAATCTAACAAGTTCCGCTACCGCTACAAGTGCTGCTGCTACGTATGTTAAAGCTGCGGCATTCAGAACCTTCTTTGTTTCTCGTTCTTCATTATTTCGAATTACTCCTGAAGAAACTAATTGCCCCATCGCGCGGTTAGATGCATCAAATTCTACAGGAAGTGTAACAAGTTGGAATAATACCGCGGCGGACATAAAGATGATACCAAATAGTACTAAGTTCATGGCTCCTAATATCATACCACCAAGGATCAAGAAAAGGGAGATGTTGGAACCAAAGTTTGCTACAGGTACCAATGCACTTCTAAACTTCAAAAATGCATATTCCTGCTGGTCTTGAATAGCATGTCCTACTTCGTGAGCTGCTACAGCAGAGGAAGCCATAGAGCGACCATCGTATATTCCATCAGAAAGTTTAATTACTTTATTTCGCGGGTCATAGTGGTCAGTTAATGTTCCTTTTGTTCGTCCTATTTGAACATCATAAAGTCCATTATCATCTAAAATTTTGCGAGCAACTTCAGCACCCGTCATTGCAGATGATGTTGGCTTTTTTGAATACTTTTTGTACGTGCTTTTTACTCGCGATTGCGCCCATATTGGTACAATCATTAATATAGCAATATAAATCAAGTAACTCCCTAAACTCATTTGCATTCCTCCATTAGAAGTTTAAAATACTTTCTAAGGTCAATTTTAGTCAAATTTAATGTATTAGTCAACTGATTTATCCTTATTACGTGCTTCTCTTGCTTTTACTTCTGCTTTATATTTTCTCCAACTTACATAGGATAATGTAGCCGTTATACAGCCACCAACAATTATAGCTGCCCAAATAAACGGAGTAATACCAGACTGCTTTTCAACTATATGTTCAGTATTTCCCACACTCGCTTCAATCCATACAACTCCAAAGTAAATGTTTAACCCTATCCCTATGAGTACCGCAGCTGTGACCCGAACAAGCAGTTTTAATCTGTTTACCATAGAGATCACCTCATATTTTTATTATTACTTGAAGTGTATGAGGAAAGATCTCGGTATATAACAGTTAAGTTTATAATACTTCCTTTAATAAGGAAGTCAAAAAACTAATCCGATGAATACCGTTTGTTCTCGAAGCCATTTTAATGGCTATTGGAACAACAACCACTTATATCAATTTTTTTCGATGAATTGTTAACCAATACGTGATAAAGATACAAAGGATACTTAGCCAGAAGGTAAAATAACCAATTTCATTCATGTACTTTGTCAAAGAAGAATACATTGGCATCATTTCAAATACATAGTCTATAACATCATTATGTAAAGTCCAAATTGCAGCGACTGCAATATGTTTTAATTTAATTTTATAGAATGGAGCATACAAAAGCCCTTGGATTGCCATTCCTGCATGAGAAGCCATTAACATATACCCTTGCCAGCTTAGTGATCCTTCAATGATTAATGTAAGTAGGTTCATCACAACCGCCCAGGTACCGTATTTGAGTAAGGTCACTACACCGAGAGCTTCCACATACGGAATATTTCTGCCGAAAAGAAAGAACAACAAAAAAATGGTAAAAAACAAGCTTGCAGTAGGACTATCTGGAACGAAGATGAGAAAAATACTTGGCGTTATGGAAAGCTGCGCCTTATACCAATAATAACCATAAATGGTACCCAAAAAGTTAATTAGAAAAAGGCAGAAAATAAATCGCTTGTCTAGTAATATATATTTAATCATTCTTCCTATCCTTCCTGTCATTCCGATGTAAAAACACCTTCACCAATTTTAATGGTAAAGGTGTTTTAAAAAGCATTATTCAGCTGATTCATTTACTGTGATGATAAAGTCGGCTAACTGCTCTAACTCTTCATCTGTTCCTTGGAATTGATCTGCTGGCATCGTACCGATACCATCTACAGCAATCGTAGCAATTTCCTCGGCGCTAAGTTCAATTCCTACTAAAGATGGCCCCGCGCCACCCTCTAATTCAGCACCATGACATGCTAAACAGCTATTTTCATAAGCTGCAAATCCAGGATGACTCTCATCAATTGTCACTTCTGCTTGTGGGACTGGCTTGTTCGCTTCAGCACGGCCTTCCCAATCAACATGTGCTGCCGATGTATAGGTTAACCATATAACAGCTACTAATCCAAGTAGCATCATTCCAATTGCAACTGGACGTTGGTGTGGTCTGCGGCCAGGACCGTTGTCCAAGAACGGCGCAAGTAATAACGCACCAAATGCAAGCCCTGGAAGGATTAGTATCCCCATTAATGTCCAATCTCCACTTGCAAATTCATATTTCAATAGTTCATATAGGAATAAGAAGTACCAATCTGGCAATGGTATATACGACGCATTAGTTGGATCGGCCATCCCCTCTAATGGTGATGGATGTGCCAATGTTAAACATAAAAATCCAACTAAAAATACTGCACCAACCAACCATTCTTTTAATAAAAAGTTGGGCCAAAAAGCTTCTGTTCTTCCAGGATACTCAGAATAATCTTTCGGTATATTAGGTTTTCTTTCAGCAGAGATTCGAGAATCCCCAACAAACTTCATACCTTTACCCTTATGCATCACTTACCCTCCTTTTTATAGTGGTCCGGATATACCTTGTCTACGAATTAAAATAAAGTGAATTGCTAATAGCGCAAATAATGCTCCCGGCAGGAAGAATACATGAATTGCAAAGAATCTTGTTAATGTTTGGGCACCAACAATGGTTGCATCTCCAGCCAGTAAAGTTTTCAATTCTTGTCCAATAAATGGAACTTGTTCAGCTATTTCTAGTCCAACTTGTGTTGCGAAATATGCTTTATTATCCCAAGGTAATAAATAACCAGTAAAACCTAAGCCGAGCATAACGAAGAAGATTAATACACCGACCATCCAGTTAAGTTCACGTGGTTTTTTGTAAGCACCTTGGAAGAATACGCGTAAGGTATGTAATAATAGCATGACAATTACAACACTAGCACCCCAATGGTGCATACCTCTTACAATCTGCCCATGAGCTACTTCAGTTTGCAGATAGTAAACGGACTTCCATGCATTTTCAATATCTGGAACATAATACATTGTTAAAAACATTCCAGAAAGAATTTGAATTACCACAACGAAAAATGTTAAACCACCAAAACAATACACAAATGCAGAAAAATGATGAGCAGGGTTAACATGTTCTGGTACTTCATGATCTGCGATGTCACGCCATATCGGCGTAATATCAATACGATCATCAATCCAATCATATATTTTCTGTAACATTCGTCATTACGCCTCCCCTCTTGGTTTTGGTTCGCCTAGGAATAGCATTCCATCTCTTACTTCCTGCTCATATTCGTCTAGAGGAGCTAATGGAGGTGTACCTGGAACGTTGGTACCATCCTTGTAATAGCGTCCATCATGACAAGGGCAGAAATATTCGTTTGGATGCTGGTCACTGCCTTCCCATGAAACAACACAACCTAAATGTTTACATACTGGGGAAAAAGCTACAATTTCATCATTTTCATTTCGATAAACCCATGCAGCACGATTTACTTCAGATTCATACCAGCCATCAACTTGATCAATCGTCCAATCGATTCGCTGTGGCTCTGCTGTAATATCGTCGACTGATAAACCTACGTTTGCCATGTCTCCTGCAGAAGATTCTTTTAATACTGGATCAATGGCCATCCTTATTGGAGAAATAAGTAGCCCCGCTGCCATAAATCCTCCTACCCCTGTAAGCGTATAATTTAAAAACTGTCTTCGGGATACTTGCTGTTTTTCATCACTCATGATTTTCCCCCCTCTTTACCATAATCACGGACATATCATTTTTAATCAGATTACTAGGACAATACCATGATAGCGCAATCTTTTTATTCGGTCAATATAAAACAATATTCACAAACAAAAGATGACACATTATCGAGAATTTTTTAATTACTGACACACTAAAATATGACGTTTTTTATACTTCTACTATATCTATTATTACCAATATGCACGAATTAACTCTACCATTTGAGCAACTTGTTCACGGACGGTTTTATGCATTTCTTTTGAGTTCAACTCTCCTGTTTGTACAGCCGGTATCCATAACAGGGTACTTTCTAGTTCCTGCTCATGCTTTTTCCAACTTGGGTCAAATGTTAAGTGAAAGATATGCTTAAAAGGCTGTTCTTTCATTTCTGCCGACCACCTATTCAATCGGGCTACCTCTGTTTGTTTATCAATTGACTTCAAGTAAGAATAATGTGGTGCTAGTAACATTCTTCCGGTTAACTCTTTTTCGAGTTCGTGTGAGAGGAGGGTAATCATCTCGGCTTGAATAGCTGCTTTTTCTGACTCTTCATCATTTGCAATACCAAACGGGACTAGAGGAACTACAATAGAATCTATGTATTCTTTACTCTGGAAATATGTTTGAAGATCTGCTTTTCTCCATTTCACCGCTGTATCATCCTTTCTATAACGATAATTGTGTACTATTATTAAATCTTATCTTATATAGACAAAAAAAATCAACCTAAAGCTTAGGTTGATTTTTTCAAATCGGCTAATTCTTTTGTAAGTACCAGGAACCTCTCACGGTCTTTGCTCTTCAATGCATTATCAATTTCAGAGAGTATTTTTTCCTTTTTATATTGATGTAAGGAATAATTTAATAGCTGGTTAGCAATATCCTTATCCTGATTTGTAATATAGTAATCAACTGGGATGAAAGGATTTTCTTCCAGTACAGAAGCATAATATGAATTCTGATTAGCATTTTTAAAATTCAGCTGTAAATATAAGGACTCATCCTGATTGAGCCGGATATCATGGAAGGACTTTTCTGCATCTGTGGTTACAAGGTGGTCCTTGTAAAATCGAAATGCTACTTCATCAGAACAGTGACTTGTCATCATAATCCCTCTAGAACAATATTTCACATCTCTGACAAAATGCACATTTGCTAATAAATCACTATGATTGATTAAATAATTCAGGATCCAGACGCTTTCTCGTTTTTTAAGGCGGTAATGATTTAAAAACCATTGAATAAAACTTTTTTTATCTTTGGCAGTGACAGGCGTTATCATCTGTTTTACCCCCCTTTTAAAGTTTTATTAGAAAACAAGGCTCCTTTGTGTATATCTTAGTTGCACTTACACGGCTAACACTTTAATAGCTGCTGAAATTCTACTCACCTAATTCATATGTTTGTTTTAAACGTGCTAAGTATGACTCAACTTCCTCGTCCAACGGCTGCAAACGAACATAGGATTCAAAAACTGGGATAGCTTCTTTGATCTTACCGTCTTCCGTAAGAAAATAGCCAAACTCTTTCAAGAAGTCGCTATCTTGATTTAAACTAGTATATGCATCACGGTAGCTTTTTAATGCATTATCAAACGATTCAATTTCATTAAATGCACGTGCTAATTCCCAATCATAAAGTGGATCCTCTGCACCTAATTTCTGCACCTCTGTTATAAGGTCTGTAATATTTATATGTGCTTCGTTCTTTTTAAATAACTCAATTAAGAACAGGATAGCCTCTTTATAATCAGGGTCTAATGCGATTGCTTCTCGAATAAATTTCTCACTCTCATCATCCTGACCTAACTGATGTGCAATAGAACCTGTTAGAAAGAATAGTTCTTTATTGTATTCATCCATTTCGAGCCCTTTTTTTGCGGTTTTATACGCATCCTCTAATAGCCCTTCCTTTTCATAAACCATTGCTAGCTGATAATAAGCTGTATGGTAAGACTCGTCGATTTCAATTACATGCTCCCATGCTTTTATTGCAATATCATTTCGATCTGTTTGATATGCAGTAATTCCATATTTAAATAGCTTATCGGCATTTTCATTACCATCCTCAGTAAAGTAGGTTAATGATTTTTCATATTCGCCAGCAGCTGCATAGGATTCACCAAGTCTGTCATCTATTGAAATATGGGCAACTTCATCACGCTTTGACTTAACCTTTTCGTAATAGGTAATCGCTTTGAGATACTCACCAATCGAAAAATATAATTCTCCAAGCGCAAAGTCGATGACAACCTCTCCTGGTGCAAGTTGCTTCGCCGTTAATAGTTTTTGCTCAGACACCTCGAATAATCCTTGCGCTTGATATAAATCAGCTAATTGGATCAGCGCTTGTATATATGCTGTATCGTCCTTTTCTATTTCATTAAGGAGCGTTATTGCTGGTTCATCTTCCTCGAGCTCAATAAAAATATCTGCCAAAGAGGTTTTTAAATCGCTTTCGTCCGGATATCGTTTCAATAAATCTTCTAAAATAAGTCTTGCATCTTGCAGATGTCCCCATTGTCTATAAAGCTCTGCAATCGTATATTTTTCATCATCATTTGCTTTAGATAAGTAATCCCCCAATAGTTGGATCCCTTTTTCAGCTTGATTATTTTCTATTAATTTTACTGCTTCCATAATGGTGTCCATGACGAACATCCTCTCTTCAAAAAACTCGCATGAATTTCGACTATTATTAATGAAATAAATGATTGATTCAATTATACAATAAAAGCGAAGATGACTGAAACAGAAATGCATCTATATACGTTTGTTTTTGCATCAAAGTTGTACATTATGTTAAAAGAGAAGAAATTGTTATCTGGTTTTTAGTTTGAAACAAAAAGAGCCTGCTTTGCGCAGACTCTTTTATTAGGAGATGGATTCTAAATCTTTAAAGAAGTTCGGATATGAAATTGCGATACAGCTAGTATCATCGATTGTCACTTCACCATCTGTTATGAGGCTGGCGATTACTCCCATCATTGCGATACGATGATCATCATAAGAAGCTATTTTACCACCTTTTAATGGTGTTTGTCCTTTTATAATTAATCCATCCTCAGTTGCTGTAATATCAGCCCCTAGGGTTGATAAAACATCTACTATTGCTGTGATTCGATCTGTTTCCTTGACCCGTAATTCTTCTGCGTTTCTAATTACCGTTGTCCCTTCTGCCTGTGTCGCTAAAAGAGCTATTACTGGAATTTCATCGATTAATCGAGGAATGATTTCTCCTTCAATTGTGATACCTTTTAAAGAGCCATGGGCAATTCGAACATTTCCAAATGCCTCTCCACTTGTAGAATGCTCAGTTACAATTTGAATTTTTGCGCCCATTCTATTTAAGACTTCAATTATACCAGTTCTGCTAGGATTCAACCCTACATTTTTCAGTAAAATTTCACTACCAGGTACAATAGCTCCCGCAACTAAGAAAAATGCAGCAGATGAAATATCGCCCGGAACATGTACATCTGTCCCAGTTAGATCACTTTTGTTCGTAACAGTGATTGTGTTTCCATCAATTGTTAGATCTGCACCAAAGGCTTTAAGCATATTTTCCGTGTGATTTCGCGTCGGAATTGGCTCTGTAACTTTTGTTTCACCTTCTGCAAGTAAACCAGCAAGAAGAATCGCTGATTTAACTTGAGCGCTTTTAACTGGCAGGGTATAATTGATTCCTTTAATCGCCGTCCCTCTGACTGCTATTGGAAGTAAGCTTCCATTAAATCTGCCATCAATTATTGCGCCCATCTGTCTCAATGGATTCACTACTCTGTCCATTGGTCGTTTGGAAAGAGAGGCATCCCCATAGATTGTCGTAAAGAAAGGTAACCCAGCTAGGATTCCAAGCATTAGTCTAGTTGTTGTTCCTGAATTACCGAAATCTAAAGGTTGATCTGGCTCAACTAATCTTTTTACACCCTTACTTTTAATTATTAATGTTGTATCATGAACATCGATAGAAACGCCCATTTCCCTAAATGCTTCCACCGTCCTCATGCAGTCTTCCCCATCAAGAAAATGCGTGATTTTCGTTATTCCATTTGCTAAAGAACCGAAAATTACTGCTCGATGCGAGATTGATTTATCTCCCGGAACTAAAATTTCTCCCGAAAGCGGATTGTTCGATTGCTGCAATGTACATTCGCTCACTATCTATTCACATCCTTTATTCTATTGGCATTATTGTTGTATCATCGTTTCGTACCCATTATTCTCTAATAATGTTGAGCTTGCTACCTGAGCTTTCTTTGAACTAAAGCTCAGTCTCATATGGCCCGTAATATCTTCACGAACTTCAAGAATTTCTATGTTCTTAATACTAATTTTCTCTTGGGCCAATAACTGCACAATGGAAGCAATTGCACCGGGCTGATCTCTAATATCAACATACAAGTCGTAAAAAGCAGGAATAGCACCTTTTTTTGATTCTGCCAAACCGTCTCGATATAGCTTTGCTTTATTGAGATATGTAATCATTTCCTCTTTTTGATCATGATCCAGAAGCTGCTTTAGACCTTTCATCTCTTCTATCCACTCTTGAAGTAACACGGACATTTTATCCCGATTATGATAGAAGATATCCTGCCAAAGCTCTGGATTGCTTGAGGCAATGCGCGTAATATCCCGAAAGCCTCCTGCTGCGAGCTTTGGTAGGAATGCATGCGTATTTTCCCATTTTTTTGCTTGATGTACAAGGGATGAAGCGATTAAATGAGGAAAGTGTGATACAACACCAGTCATTTCATCATGCTCATTTGGCATTAAGACAACAAATTTACTTTTCGTTTGAATTAAAACGCCTTTTAAAGCTTCAATCTCATTGTGTTGATTTCCATTTGTAGGTGACAATACATAAATCGCATTTTCAAATAGATGTGCCTTTGCTGCTTGCACACCTCTTTTATGTGAACCAGCCATCGGATGGCCACCAATGAAAGTTACATTTTCACTGTTTAACGAACTTGCTGTTTTTAAAATCGCTCCCTTTACGGATGCGGTATCAGATATAATCACTTTCCGTTTAAAGGATACCGTTTTAAGTAGATTCACCAATGCGATTGTTTCCGAAATTGGTGCTGCCAGAATAATAAAATCGGATCGCTGTGCTGCCTCTATAAAATTAGTACTTGCCTCATGAATGATACCGTTTAAACGTGCAAACTCAAGTGAAGCTTCATTCAGATCATATCCGATAATATGATGATCACTTGATTGCGCCATGCCCTTTGCAAGGGAACCTCCAATTAAACCAATTCCTGCTACTAAAATCGTCTTTCGCATTTTATCACCTTACTTTACTATTGCTTCGTTATGGAATTCTAACAGAACGCGTTGTAGGTCTTCCATATCTTCACCTGTCCCTAAAGACACTCGAATTGTCTTTGGAATACCAAGTAGTTCACCAGGCCTTACTATAAAACCACGCTCTAATAAATACTGAAATACATCGATACCGCTTATCGGTGTTTCTACAAGGAGAAAGTTTGTTTCTGAGTGAAAGTATTTCCAACCGATTTGATTGAGAAAGTTTTTAAAAGATGCTTTCACCGTTTTATTTTTTTCATAACTATTCGTTATAAATACGTCATCGGATAGTGCAACAAGTGCAGCTTGCTGTGCAATAGAGGTAGTGTTAAAAGGTCCTCTAACAACATTTAACTTATCGATAATCATATGATTTGCTATACCATAGCCAATTCGTAATCCTGCTAATCCATAAGCTTTAGAAAATGTGCGCATTACAATCAAATTGTTATGACTTTTGATGTACGAAAGCACATCTATGTTAGCTTCTGGATCAACGTATTCAAAATAAGCCTCATCAAAAGCAATAAGAACGTGTTTCGGACAATTGTTCAAGAAAGCTTCAAATGCTTCTTTTGGAATTACAGTCCCGATTGGATTATTCGGTGAACAAAGCCAAATGATTCTTGTTTTTTCATCAATAGCTTCAAGCATCTTATCCAAGGCATGATAACCGTCAGCAGTTACTTCAATTTCCTTTACCTCTGCCCCTTCGATTAGGGAATAGTGTTTATATTGGCCAAAAGTCGGTGTTGCTGTAACAACATTCGATCCCGGAGCAAGGTATGTTCTGCACAGCATTTGAATGATTTCTTCTGTCCCGCTTCCAAATACTAATTGTGATTCTGCTACCTCCAGCTTGTTTGCTAATGCAGACCTTAATTCAGCAGTATAGCCATCTGGGTATATATTAAAGTCGGGCAATCCTTGTAAAAGCGCCTCTTTCACTTGATTTGAATAACCATATGGGTTTTCATTCGACGCGAGTTTTACGATTCGTTCTAACCCAAATTCTTGCTGGATTTCTTTCGTCTGCTTTCCCTGCTTGTAAGGAGTTAGCTGACTTAAGACTGGCTTTGCTTCCATTAGTTATTATCCCCCTTTACAAGGTCAGGTCGTAATTTAACAGCATCATGATGGAAAACATGCTGAATTTTTTCTTGTTCTTCCGTTGTATTAACAACCATCATTACTCGAATACATTTCGGTAAACTGTTCGGCACATCGATTTCAGCCATACACATGACAGGAACATATGTCCAACCCGAAATCTCCCTTAGAGCTTTTGCGGGAAATCCTGCATTTAAATCTTTCGTTACAGATATGAAAACGTGTGAAACATCAGTAGGTTGGACATTATTTTTCGCTACCATTTCCTCAATTAGTAATCTTGTATTTTCTATCATTTGGTTTTCTTCGTTTTGTAAGACCGTAGTTGCCCCTCTTAATCCCCTATTCATTGTACCATCAACCTTCTCTCAAATGATGTTAAATAAATTTCGATTTCAGTATCCTCTAATTCTCTTGTAACTGGTTTAGCTACATCCTCTAATAGCACCATTTGAATTTTGCTCTTTAATGCCTTTTTATCTGACTTCATTTTACTTATTAATGCTAAATTGTTTAAGTCCGTTCCAATAATCGGATATTTATTCGTTTTAAACCATTGAACAAGCTCATCAAATGGTAATTTTATCGAATATAATGCTTCGCTCACATGAATAGAAAATAAAAGACCAATAGCTACTGCTTCTCCATGAGTCAATGTCCCATATCCAAGTTCAGCTTCTAATGCATGACCTAATGTATGTCCAAGGTTTAAATACTTACGCACCCCTGATTCTCTTTCATCCGCTTCTACAATAGCAGCTTTAATTCTAATGCCTTGCTTCAGATGCTTCTGTAGCCCATGATTCGATACATTATAAATATCCACCATTAACAATGTATTGAAAAAATTCTTATCAGCAATCAACGCTTCCTTAATCAATTCCGCATAGCCTGACCGCACTTCACGCTCACTTAAAGAATGTAGTGTGTCAACATCATAAATAACTGCTTCTGGCGGATAGAAGTTACCGATCAGATTTTTACCAAACTCATGATTAATTGCTACCTTCCCACCGACACTACTATCATGAGCAAGAATCGTTGTCGGTATTTGAATATAATCAATCCCACGCATATAAGTTGCAGCAACGAAACCGGCAAGATCACCAACAACGCCTCCGCCAAGGGCAATGATTAGTGATTCACGATCCAGACCAAATTCAATGGCTTCGGTTTGTAATTGGTAGAAGGTTTGGAGGTTTTTTGACTTTTCTCCAGCTGGGACGATAGACTGGAAAACCCGATATGCAGGTAGGTTTTCCAGAATATCCTTTAAATAGAGTGCTGCAACATGCTCATCCGTTACAACCAAAATGGATGAATATTCTTTATTCAGAAATTGCTTGATTTGCAATCGTAATGATTCTCCAATTGAAATCGTATAGGCGTTCGTGCTTGATTTAACTAAAATTTTCTCCACTAAAAACACCTTATTTCTTCGCGATAATCGTCAATTGCTTTTTTCAGTCTAGAGAATTCATCACTCGGAAATTGCTCCGTAATAGCTTTTGCTAGTTCAAATGCGACAATATGCTCCATGACTACAGAAGCAGCAGGAACTGCACATGCATCAGAACGTTCAACAGTTGCTTTGAATGGCTCCTTTGTTTCAATGTCGACACTTTGTAGTGGTCGTTTCATCAATGTCGGAATTGGCTTCATGACACCTTTTACAACAATCGGCATACCAGTTGTCATGCCCCCCTCAAAACCGCCAAGTCGGTTTGATGTACGGTAGTAACCTTTGTCTTTGTCCCAAGCAATTTCATCGTGAACTTCACTACCAAACAATTCAGCAGCTTTAAATCCAATTCCAAATTCGACCCCTTTAAATGCATTGATACTCATTACACTTCCGGCGATTCTGCTATCAAGCTTACGATCATAATGAACATAAGACCCTACTCCAGCAGGCATGCCTTCTACATATACTTCACAGACTCCGCCAATGGAATCTCCTTCTTTTTTCGTTTTATCAATTTTATCCATCATTTCTTGTTCTACATTTTTATCCAAAACCATAACTGGTGATTCCTGCGATATCTTTATACGTTCTTCAATCGTAAGGTCGTCCTTATCTTCTGCACGAATACCCGCGATCTCTTTCACATATCCGCATACCTCGATCCCAAGGTGCTTTAAGAAAGTTTTGGCAACGGCTCCTGCAGCTACACGAGCAGCAGTTTCTCGGGCAGAGGATCTTTCTAAAACATTTCGCATGTCACGATGGCCGTATTTCAATGCACCATTTAAGTCTGCATGGCCTGGTCTTGGTTTTGTAACAACTCGTCTAAGCTTTGTATCCTCTTTAATAGGATCTTCTCCCATAATATCTGTCCAATGTTTAAAATCATCATTATGTATAACGAGCGAAATAGGAGAACCCAACGTATATCCATGTCGAATACCACTTGTTACCTCGACCAGATCCTTCTCGATCTGCATTCGCTTTCCTCTTCCATGCCCCCCTTGCCGACGTATTAAGGACTCATTAATGTCTTCTTTTAATAATGGCATTTGTGCAGGGAGTCCCTCGATAATTGTTGTTAGTTGTTTCCCATGAGATTCCCCTGATGTTAAGTAGCGCAATGAACATTCTCCTTTACAATGATTTACTTAAAAAGTGGATATGATAAATCCAAAGTTTTTCTAACTACTATACCATAACTCCATTTGTTTATGTTGCATTTTTTCGAAAAAAATAATTTTACAAGTGATGAAGTCGGAGTAACCCAAAATTAAAGAGACGTTTTAACTGGTGACTCATTAATTTTTTGATAAAAAAATGTTTCTGCAAGATTGAAATCATATTTAGCTGGGTTAAAAATTTGCTCTGTACTTCCAACGAATAATACGCCATTTGGTTTTAATGCATTGCTGAAGTTTTTATAAATATTTTCCTTAGCAGAATCCGTAAAATAAATTAAAACATTTCTACATACGAGAAGATCAATGTTTGTAGGGTAGCGATCAGCTAGTAAATTATGCTTTTTGAATGTAATCATTTGCTTTAGTGACTCATCAATTTTATAAAGACTGCCCGTCATTTCAAAATACTTCTTTTTATAACTTGTTGGCAACTCTTTCAAAGCCTGTTCCATATAGATTCCTTGCTTTGCCTTTGCCAGCACATTCGTATCAATGTCTGTTGCCAATATTTGAACAGGTACAGTGGGGAAATGTTCTTTCATCAAAATTGCTAAACTGTATGGTTCTTCACCTGTTGAGCAAGCGGCACTCCAAATAGATAACCGATTTCTATCCTTTAGCAGAATTGGCAGGATCGTGTCCTTTAAAACCTCCCACCTTTTTGCATTGCGGTAAAATTCAGACACGTTAATTGTTAATCGATCCGTAAATTCATTTAGCATATCTTTATCTTTGTTGAATGCTTCAAAATAAGATACGAAGCTAGAATAGCCTCTTTTATTTCGCAGTGTTGTAATTCGTCTTTTCATCTGTGTTTCTTTATATAACTGTAAATTAATTCCTAGCCTTATCTTTACCTTCTCAATGAACTCCATATAGTCATCTTTCATTGTTCTTAGCCTCTTTCACCCATAATTGTAAAAAAACCTCCGTTAAAAACGGAGGTTTATTTTTACTTAGTAGATCCATGCACTATCTTGTTTATTGTAAGAAACGATTTCACTTTCATCAAAGAATAGTGAAATTTCTCTCTCCGCACTTTCTGGAGAGTCAGAACCATGGATAATATTCTTTCCGACCGTCACGCCAAAATCTCCGCGAATTGTACTTGGAGCAGCTTCTTGTGGATTTGTTTTACCCATCATCTGGCGTGCAGTCGCGATTACATTCTCGCCTTCCCAAACCATTGCAAATACAGGACCAGAAGTAATAAAATCAACAAGCTCGCCAAAAAATGGTCTTTCTTTATGCTCACCATAATGCTTTTCCGCAAGCTCGTTTGAAATTACCATTAGCTTTGCACCAGCAAGTTTAAATCCTTTTGATTCAAATCGTTTTACAACTTCTCCAATCAAATTACGTTGTACGCCGTCTGGTTTTACCATTAAAAATGTCTTTTCCATTATTTCACCTCGTTATTATGTATAAAAACAGTAACCTCTAAAATTTTAACAAATTTTTATAAAAATAACAATATACATTATGAACGCCTTTTACCAATATATTTCGCAATATCCTGTAAGGTTTGCTTTGCCTTTGAAGCCGGTAACGAATCCAATGATTTTAAAGCTTTTTGGAGGTATAAATCGCTCGTTTCGTATGCCTGCTTAATCGCTTGTGTCTTTTTCAATTCAGAAATAATCTGCTGCATCTCCTGATCGCCAACTGTGCTGGGATTTGCAAAAATCTCCCTCAACAATTTGTAAAAGCTTTGATCCCTCATCGCATATAATACAGGCAATGTTATATTTCCTTGCAGCAAGTCATTTCCTGCTGGCTTTCCAAGTTCCTTGGCAGATGATGTAAAATCAAGGATATCATCGATAATTTGATAAGACATACCAATATAATATCCATACCGATACAATTTCCCTGCATCCCGTTCAGATAAGCCGCTTGCGATCGCACCAAGCTTGCAGCTCGTTGCAATAAGCAATGCAGTTTTACGTTTAATTCTTCTTAAGTAGTCACGAAGTGTTTGATCCCACTTAAATTTATCTTTGATCTGCTCTACTTCTCCAATACTTACCTCAACAAGTGTTTTAGAAAGCAATTGGTGAACTTGCACGTCTTTAATAGACGTTACAACCTCTAAAGCTCTTGCTAATATGTAATCACCTGTATACATAGCAACACGATTGCCATATACAGATTTAATGGTTGGTTTCCCTCTCCGAAGTTCAGCTTCATCAATTACATCATCATGGACGAGTGTTGCCATATGAATTAATTCAAGGGTAACTGCAATCTTTTGAATACGTTCTATGTTATAATTTCCAATTTGTCCTGCAAGCAATACAAATACTGGACGGATTCTTTTTCCTCCAGCATCCAAAAGAGCAACAGAAGCATTACGCAGAACAGGATGTTCTGCTTGTATACTTTGATGCAGTGCGGATTCAATTAGATCTAAATCTTTTTTTAAAAAACTATACATTTTTGGAAGTCTCATATTATGTCACCTTATTTATAACCTTGAAAAATAAATAGTATATTTGCGGGGTTAATTTGTATTTTGTGAATAACTTAGTTACCGGTATAGCCACGTCCACAAAGTGCTAAAGCCGCAGTAAGCCTTCCACACCCTCTTGACAATCTAAATTAACATCAATTTTATATGAAGAATGGCCGAATAATACCGGGACAAAACCTAACGTCGGCATCTCCATACAGGAGCATGTTCCATTTTAGATGAACTTGACTTTTCGTTCAAATCGGGAAAAGTCATAGTTTATCTTATACTTAGGAGTGAATCCTCGCCTAAGGTATTATCGACAAGTTTAACCACCCGGGACAAGGTCCATATGCCACTAACCGAGCTTTTGATCTACCATTATTTCTTAAAGCCCATATGCATTGCTGCAACCCCGCCTGTATAGCTTTTCATCTCAACATGAGAGAAACCAGCATCCAAAAACATCTGTTTTAATTCGGTTTTTCCAGGGAAATCCTTCGCAGATTCTTGAAGCCAGGAGTATTCTTTATAGCTTTTCGCAAATAGCTTGCCGAATAAAGGCATAATAAAACGGAAGTACAAGTAATAACCCTGTCTGAAACCAATTAGCGTAGGTTGTGATGTTTCTAAACATACAACCTTTCCACCAGGCTTTACAACCCTGTACATCTCTTTTAAGACCGTCATATAATCAGGAACATTTCTTAACCCGAATCCGATTGTAACATAGTCAAATGTATTATCATCGAATGGAAGTTCCATTGCATTTCCATGTACGAGTTCCAATTGATCCAGTTTTAATTCCTGTTGCTTCTTTTTAGCGATAGAGAGCATATTCTTACTAAAATCAAGACCAATCACGGTGCCTTCTTTTGCAACAGCTTCTGCAAGTGAGATGGACCAATCCCCAGTACCGCAGCATACATCTAATGCTTTAGACCCCTTCTTAACCTGCATTCGCTTCATGACATCTTTACGCCATGCAACATGTCGTTGAAAAGAGATTATCGAATTCATCGAGTCATACTTCGTATAGATTTTTTCAAAGACGTGGTGCACACGTTCTTCTTTACTTTGTTCGTGCATAAGTCAACCTTCTTCCACAATCGAGGATTGATAAAAACTCATATTTTCTAGTTTTTTTCTAATTAACGATTGAAATGCTGCATATTTACCAGGTACCTGTGATAGAGCTTTATCAACTTTATCTAGTTGTTTTTCGATTAACGAATCAATTGGATTTAACCCCGTTTTATACGAAGTATCGATATTCATTTCCTTCCACTGTACGAGTAATGGTGTCCTATTAGCCGTAGCACCTATTTTTTCATGAACTAACCTTTCTGTTAGCAACCAATCACTTATAACTTGATTCAATTCGTCTCCATGAAGAAATCGCGCTACTCGTACAAGCAGCATGGAATCAATTTGTTTTGTTACATCCATAAACGTCTCAAATGTTTCAATCTCTTTGTAATAAAGTTTCATTTTGTATTCATTAATATTCTTAATTGCAATTGCAAGTGTATGTATTAGTTCAACATCTTCTATTTCAGACAATAGATAATAATATAATCCACTGTAATAATCTCCTGCTAAAACATTAAGCTGCTTGCTTAGCTTCTCTTCTTTCGTTTCATTCTCTTCATTACCAATTGGTACTAAATCATGTGTATCAAGTGCCATCTGCACCATCATCGTTGTTATGACGAAACGTTCCTTTTGAAT
Organism: Oceanobacillus profundus; assembly: GCF_003515705.1. Lineage (GTDB taxonomy): Bacteria > Bacillota > Bacilli > Bacillales > Amphibacillaceae > Oceanobacillus > Oceanobacillus profundus. Next base: position 54,876 of record NZ_QWEH01000008.1, on the reverse strand, counting down.
GATGCTTAAAGAATCACAACTAAAGACTAATTCAGCTAAAATCTGCAGTTTCCCTTCATGAATTATGGGCTTTTGTATATGTCTTTCAAGATATTCATTATGGATTTTATCTTCTAGTAGATTTCTTATATGTTGAATTTCTGTCATTGAAGTGTTCAAAGATATCACCTTAGCCCTTTCATCCTTCGAGTGCTTTCGTTATTATAGCATATATTGTCGGTTATAAAAACGAAAGAATACGGAGGATGGTTAAAAAGTGATAGGATTTACTAAAACCTTATCGATTATCTAGTTCACCGTGACTCGTTTGAATAATTGCCTTACCTCTAACTTTTACAGCTGAAGTATGCTCTGTAAATTGCGCTATCATAACTTCACCTTCATCCAGTTTTTCTGTGTGATGAAATTTCGTGTCATTCCCTCGGGTCAAACCGATTACATTTACTCCATCTTCTAAAGCCTTAATAACAAAAAAATCCGATTTAATCGAAGAATTGTTCATTGCTGTTTTTTGCCCCTTTTTATATTTACTATGTCCTATTATATTATGAAAGTCAATTTAATTCTCGGCGTTTTTAGAAAACTTGACGTTCTTTAAATGGATTCCTAGTAAGTGTATTTTGCTTTCTTAGAATCACTTATGCAGATATGAAAGTTTTATACTTTCATATCTGCCAAAATAATAGAAAAAGGGTACGTATGATTACGCACCCTTTCTATGCCCTATGTAGCTTATTTTACGCTGTCTTTAAGGGCTTTTCCTGGTTTGAAAGCAGGAACTTTACTTGCTGGAATTTCAATCTCTTCTCCAGTTTGCGGATTACGTCCTTTACGTGCTGAACGCTCGCGTACTTCAAAGTTACCAAATCCGATTAACTGTACTTTTTCACCATTTTTAAGTGAATCCATGACAGATTCGAAAACTGCGTCTACAGCTTTTGTAGCGTCTTTTTTAGAAAGCTCACTTTTTTCAGCAACTGCATTCACTAAGTCTGTTTTGTTCATGACATTCACCTCCTCCCAAAATGTATGCTTCGACATGGGAACAAAATAAATCCATTTCTATGAATCCATTCTGCACACTTGTTTGCCTCTTTATACGCAAATGTCATTCAGTTCATTTGATGACAAGGCTTATATTAACTGAGTTTGCGATAAAATTCAACAATAAGTAACGATTTTATTGATATTTATTTGCAAAAAAGCCAAAAATGCCCTCTGAATGACGAAAAACCACCCATTTTTTGGTAAATCTGTAAAAGCTATGTGTCCCATGGCTTACAGCTGGTTTATTATACATATACGACACTAGCTGTAAATTTCCTTCCGTTCATAAAAATATTTTTATCAATAATTAGCCTATAAGAAGTAAAAATTTCAGCTTTGCAAACTGAAATTTTGTTAATTTCTATGAAAAAAAGGTAATTAATACGTCATTTTTATATCCCTATTTTCACAGCGTGAGATTGAAATACATTAGAATTGAAAGAAACTGCGAACTAACTTCTCGGCTGTTTTCTTCAAGTATGTGCAATAATCGCTGTCCGGGATCGCTTCGGGCGGATGCTTTCCGTGGGCACGGCTTCAGCCTCTCCGGAAGAAGAGCATCGGTGAGACTACGCAGTGCGACAGAACAAGGAGGCTCACCAGCACCCCTTTGGATGCGCGAATTATATTTCCGGAGCGGATATACGCACAAACATTATGTGTTAATTCGAAGTTTATATTCATTTTGAGCTAAGTTAAAGCAAAACAAAAAGCAGCTTATAATCAGCTGCTATAAAATAATTGCTATTAGTCCTCCGGATCCTTCATTTATGATTCTTTCTAGCGTATCCTTCAGTTTATATCTGGCGTTCTCAGGCATTAGTGATATTTTAGCTTGGATACCTTCGCGCACAATGGAGCTGAGTGATCTGCCAAAAATATCGGATTCCCAGATGGATAATGGGTCTTCTTCAAAGTCCTGCATTAAGTACCGAACAAGTTCTTCACTCTGTTTTTCCGTTCCGATAATAGGAGCAAATTCAGATTCTACTTCTACTCGAATCATATGGATGGAAGGTGCAACGGCCTTCAAACGAACACCAAATCTTGAGCCTTGGCGAATGATTTCAGGCTCATCCAATAACATATCCTCCAAAGTTGGGGCGGCAATTCCATATCCCGTTTGCTTTACCATTTGTAAAGCTCCGGAAATATGATCATATTCCCTTTTCGCATATGAAAAGTCTTGCATTAATTCTAAGAGATGATCTTTCCCGCGAATTTCTTCTCCAACAATTTCCTTTAAAATTTGATCATATAAGTGATCTGGTGCATGCAAGTCAATCTCAGCTACCCCTTCACCCATTTCCATTCCCGCAAGGTTTGCTTTATCAATATACTCGAATTCAGAAAAATTGCCGACAATATGATCAACATCCCGTAATCTTCTAATATCTTTTACGGTTGTTTGAATTGCTTCTTGGTAGTTCTCTCTTAGCCAATGGTTTTCTTTTAAAACCATGACCCAACTTGGAAGATTAACATTCACTTCAAGAACTGGGAATTCATATAACGCTTCACGGAGAACATTATAAACATCATGTTCTGTCATCGATTCGATACTCATAGAAAGTACTGGGATATCGTATTTTTCTGCTAAGTCTTGACGTAGTAATTCTGTTTCCTGGCTAGATGGTCGAACGGAATTAACTACCATAATAAATGGCTTCCCGACCTCTTTCAACTCTTCCACAACTCGAGATTCTGCATCTTCATAATCATTACGCGGAATTTCTCCAATGGATCCATCTGTGGTCACAACTACACCAATCGTTGAATGCTCTTGAATAACTTTTCGTGTACCGATTTCGGCTGCATCATGAAACGGAATCGGGTCTTCATACCATGGTGTGTTAATCATCCTTGGTCCATTTTCATCTTCAAACCCCTTAGCCCCTTCAACTGCATAACCGACACAATCCACAAGACGAACATTTACGTCAAGCCCTTCATCCACAGTTAGTTGAACAGCTTGATTTGGGATAAACTTTGGCTCTGTCGTCATAATTGTACGTCCAGCTGCACTCTGGGGTAATTCGTCATGCGCCCTCGTTCGTTCACTCTCATCTTCAATATTCGGTAACACAACTAACTCCATGAACTTTTTAATAAATGTCGATTTTCCTGTACGGACTGCACCAACGATTCCTAGATAAATATCTCCATTTGTCCGTTTGGAAATATCTTTAAAAATATCGATTTTTTCCAAAAGATCCCCTCCCGATCTCCGTACTTTAATATGGACCACCCGTAATATATTGACATTATGAGTCTATGATGTTGTCCTATTAAAATATGACTTGTTTCAGTCTGTTTCCTAAATTAATTCACCCTAGAGCAATTTATTCAGGCAAAATAAATGAAAAAAATAAAATTCCCTTGCAACAATATATGTTACAAGGGAATTTATATGTTATATTTATCAAAACTTTAACCGTTATTTCTAATTTCCTCACATCCTACGCTTTACTCCTCTTCCATTAAGAAAACCGGCTCATTATCTTTAATGGTATAAGGAAGGGAATATGCTGGCACAAAAGGAGTATGATCGGCTAAAATGTAACGGATGTCGTCGCCTTCTTTATAATCATGATCATATTCATTTAAGGCATTATTTAAATCGATACTGTAATCAACATAGAGATTACCATCCACATCCATAATAATAGGCAAATTCTCCTGTGAATACGGACTGACTACAGTTGGAGCGTTATTTAAACCTAGTTTTTCATAATCAATTGTATATAGACCGTTTACAATTTTTTCGCCGTATGCTGGATAAATATGTTCACTCCGAAAAATATCTAATTGGACATTTACACTGCGAATTGCTTCGGTTACACGTAAGTCAATTAATTTAACCCTTGGATCATCTTCAGGTGTGATTAATGTATATTGATAAACGCCGCCTTGTTCATAAGCATTTCCAGGTGCATTAGATAAATTGCCGTTTTCTTTTAATAAAGTGAAATCAACTAAATACTTTTCAAAGATTGGCGTATCGCTCGACTTTGTACGTATTGGCACCAAACCTTGTTTCTCTTCTCGATAATCGTTAACAGCATTTTGAACGGTATCCAATTGATCTTCGTATGGAATTTGATTTTGCTCTCTTTCACTTTGTGGATACAGACAGCCACTTAATAGCACTGAAAGTAATAGTATTCCGATAATCTTATAATATGTATGCTTCATTGCAATAGCCTCCTTATCAGCTACCGTGTAGGACCACTTAATACGACGTAAAGAATGATTAATCCACCCGAAATTAATGAAAGGTATGCCATAAAGGACACAATCCCAGCTAACCATCCCTTCAATTTTTTTCTACTCAGTACAATTAAACCAATAGCTACTATTAATAAAAACATTCCAACAAAAGAGATATACATCATAAGCATCGATAATGACATTTTTGTTCACCCCAGATCTCTATTTTCCTTTGCACACCGTATTATAACATATGAGTCATACCTGCACGTATCGAAATGGTAAATTAGTACAGCCGCTTTCAACAAACAAATACCCGAAATGAAGGGGGCCTCTCCATCCCGGGTTGACTAAATAAAATCCTCAGCAACTCTATCCATGAATGCTTGTGCGATTTATCTTATGCAAGGATATAGTATATCGTATCCGCAGGTTACCTATGATTCGTTATTTTTTAAATAAATGGTTTAACGATTGCATGTCCCCTGGCATTTTATTATTAACAATTGCTTGAACAATTTTATCTTCTTTTTCTTTTGTTAAAGGTCTATCTGCCATTTTTGCTAAATGCCTCACTAAATTTCGAACTGTTTTTTCATCCGAAAAATTTGCGTTTTTTACAGAATCGGCCACCTTCATAACATCATCCGGGTTAATATTGGCATTTTTTTGTAACTTGTCAAACATTCCCTTTTGAAAATTATTCACTTATTCTCCTCCTTGCTATAATCATTCAACATAGTATATGCAAGGAGGTTGATAACGTGTTATTGCGTATAACGCTCGTTTAATAAGATTGAAATATCATCCATTTCGTCTCGTTTATCTCTGCTCATGAGTTCATCAACAACTGCTTTAGGTGTTTTTTCTTCAAATAATATTTGATAAATTCCCGAAGTAATTGGCATCTCCACTTGTTGCTCTTTTGCAAATTGATATGCTGCTTTTACGGTCCTTACACCTTCAACAACCATTCCCATTTGCTCAAGAACATCATCTAGCTTATTGCCTTTTCCTAATAAATTTCCAGCACGCCAATTTCGGCTATGGACACTTGTGCACGTTACAATTAGATCTCCAACACCTGGCAGCCCCAAAAAGCTAAGTGGATTTGCACCAAGCGATGTTCCTAACCGAGCAATTTCAGCAAGCCCCCTAGTCATTAATGCAGCTTTTGCGTTATCGCCATAGCCAAGCCCATCCGAAATTCCCGCTCCTAAAGCGATTATATTCTTTAAAGCCCCACCTAGCTCTATACCAAGTATATCTGAGCTTGTATAAACTCGAAATGTATCACTATTAAAAAGGTCTTGTGCGATCTTTGCATTATCCATGTTAACAGCAGATACTGTAACAGTTGTAGGGTGCCTTAATGCTACCTCTTCTGCATGACTAGGACCTGAAAGAACAACGATTTCCTCATAATCGTAGGTTGTCAATTCCTCACTAATCATTTCAGAGACCCTTTTTAATGTATCTGGTTCAATTCCTTTCGATGCATGAATAATGGTGGGCTTTTCTGCTAACATGTTATTTAAATTCTGGGAAACTTCTCGAATCGCTTTTGTTGGAACTACAACAATTATAGCGGCAACTCCAGTAACAGCTTCTTTTAAATCGTGAAAAGCTGTTATTTGCTCCGGCAAAATGCCCTGTAAATATTTTTCGTTTTTACGAGTACGATTAATGGTTTCTGCCTGTTCCTTACGGTGTGACCATAGGCGAACATCATGCCCATTATCTGCTAGTACAATACTTAATGCAGTACCCCAGCTTCCTGCTCCTAACACTGCAACATTTGCCATAAGTCTGGTCTCCTTTTTTCTAGCTCCAGCGCCTAGCGAGACTTCCTTCACCTCCGTATGATAAAGAAGACTTGCCGACTGTCAAGACACGAGGCCTAGTCGCACTTATACCCTTCCGGTGAAGTGAATCTCCAAAGTACGGGAGTCCGTACATCGCTTACCGGGCGCTTCCGCTTTTGTTCACTATTGTCTTCTTCTTGCAAATAGTTTAATTGGTGTACCAGTAAAACCAAATGCATCCCGGATCTTGTTTTCCAGAAAACGTTCATAAGAAAAATGCATCAATTCAGGATCATTAACAAAAATGACAAAGCTTGGCGGCTTCACAGCTACTTGTGTCGCATAGAGCACCTTTAATCGTCTCCCTTTTACGGTAGGAGTTGGATTCATAGCGAGTGCATCCATAATAACATCATTGAGTACATTTGTTGGTATACGTTTTGCATGACTTTCACTTGCAATTTTGATGGCTGGTATTAGTGTATGCAGCCTTTTCTTCGTCTTTGCGGACAAGAATACAATTGGCGCATAATCTAAGTATTGGAAATGCGCACGTACATTTGCTTCAAATTCTTTCATTGCCTTTTCATCTGATTCAACAGTATCCCATTTATTTACAACAATTACAATACCTCGACCAGCATCGTGGGCATACCCAGCAATACGCTTATCTTGTTCTCTAATGCCTGTCTCTGCATCAATCAATATAAGGACGACATCTGATCGTTCGATTGCCTTTAAAGCTCGCAAAACACTGTATTTTTCTGTTGTTTCGTATACTTTCCCTCGTTTACGCATTCCTGCAGTATCAATAATCACGAAATCCTGATCATCTTTATAAAGATGCGTATCAATGGCATCTCTAGTCGTTCCTTCTATTTCACTTACAATAACTCGGTCCTCATTCAAAAGTGCGTTTACCAATGACGATTTACCAACATTTGGTCTACCAATCAGACTAAAATAAATGGTATCTTCATTTACTTCGTCCTCTGAAACCTCTGGAAAATGACTGACAACCTCATCCAGTAAATCACCGAGTCCAAGTCCATGTGAACCTGAAATTGGGAATGGTTCTCCGAATCCGAGTGAATAATATTCATAAATCGTCTCACGCATTTCAGGGTTATCAATTTTATTGACTGCCAGTACTACTGGTTTATTCGATTTGAATAATAATTTTGCAACTTCTTCGTCTGCGCCCGTTATTCCTTCCTTACCATTGAGAATAAATATAATAACATCTGCTTCATCAATAGCAACTTCAGCTTGTTGACGCATTTGAACAAGTAAAGGTTCATCACCGATTTCAATTCCACCAGTGTCAATTAAATTAAATTCTTGATTCAGCCATTCAGCAGAAGCGTATATCCGATCACGGGTTACACCCGGTATATCTTCAACGATTGATATTCTTTCACCAACCAATCTATTAAAAATGGTTGATTTTCCCACATTTGGTCTTCCTACAATTGCAACCACAGATTTCCTCATATAAAGGAACATCCTCTCTCTTTATGTCTATTTACCTTGTTCACGCGATAACGGACTGTAATCCCCACCTTTATGCTTATAGTAGCCAAAACATGTGAAAGTGGAGAGGAACAGCTCATAAATTCCTAATTCTGTTCAAGGCTTTCGGTCTCCCTTGTGTACTAACTTTCAGCAGGAGTAAGACCACCCACTGAATGAAGTTTCACTTTATACATTCTAGCAAAAGAAGGAAATATTAACAATAAGTATTAATGTTTCACAATAATAAACAGTTCTTCACTTAAAGCATGCGCAATCCCATCCATAATTGCTTCAAGATTAGCTGCAATTAGTTCCAATTCCTGTTTTGTTTCGCATAAAAAGATCGGGGCACCACCAGCTATTTTTTCCCTATTGGTTGTAATTACAGCTAGAATAGCTTTTTCGATATTCATTTCTTATGCGCTCCTTTTTTATAAGCGTTTGTTTCCGAAGGCATTCGAACTGCATTTTCTAGTACTGGTACAGAGCCGATCACTTTTTTAGCTACCGCTGCATCACGGATTTGCGGAAGAACAAAAACACCCAAACGACCATCGTCTAAGTCACGTTTAATTAATGGCATAAGTGCAGGTGTCCCTGAGTCTCGAAAAACACCTAATGCAACAGATACATCGTGAATAATCGCTTGACGTTGACCAAGATTGCCAATTGTAGTTATTGCATTCATATTCTTAGGTGTTACAATAAACCCCATACCATATTTCATAATCTCCTTTTGCCGCTCAGCTAATCCAATGTTCATAATATAAATATTATCTACATGAAGTCCAGCTCCATCAAAGGAAATATCTGCTCGATTAATTTCTGCAATATCTTCTAGTATTGAGCCACTCATCAAAATATGCCCTAAAATAAAGCAGATAATAGCAATGATGATTGCGATAAACACATTCCATATAATATACGTTAGACTTGTTAGAAATCCTGTAAACATAACTAGATAATTTCTGCTTTCAAAGGAGATTGCTATTCCTTCAATATATGTCTTCCCTCTTGTTACAAGTTCAAAGCTGTCCATTTCTGTTAATGTATTTCTTTCCATATTGCGTACATCCCTAAATTGAGTTGCAGCAACCGTTAAGAGCGTCACAGCAGTGAATTCTTTTTCCAATAAAGCAGGTACAGCCAATGCCCCCAACGACGCGGCAATAAATCCTAATGACAAATGAATGATTTTGCCGTGTAAATAAGTAGGATATTGTCTGTAATCCGTTCGCAATAAAAGAATTCTCGCTATTGTTCCAGTCACAATCCCAAATAGAATCGGGAAAATATATCCACTCATTTTCTCACCTCTAGAAATTCTGTAGAAATGCTTATTTGTAGTATGTCTAAAAATGAATAAAATAGTAGTGGATATTAAAAGTTATCGAGAATAGTATTTCGAAAAGTTATTAATTTATTACCTACAAAAAATGATCCCTGTTTTTATACAGAGACCATTTTCATTTAAAAATGGGTGAGAACACCCCAAAATGTATTATTTTTTATATTTATTTAATTGATCACCGATAAAGTCACCAAGCTGGAACCCAGTTTGTTCGTCATCTTTTTCGTATTGCTGATATTCTTTTTGTTCTTGCTCCTGTTCTAGTTCTTTAATACTTAATGAGATACGTTCTTCAGCTTCATTCACATCAAGTACTTTTACTTTTACTTGTTGCCCTACTTCCAGAACTTCTTGTGGTGTGCCAATATGACGGTTTGCAATCTGTGAAATATGAACCAACCCTTCTACACCAGGTAGAATCTCAACAAAAGCACCAAAGTTCACTAAGCGTTTCACTGTACCTTCAATAGTCGATCCAGCAGTAACACGATTTTCGATATCTGACCATGGCCCTGGGAGTGTGTTTTTATGTGATAGTGAAATACGCTCATTATCGCGATCTACAGATAGTATTTCTACTTGAATCTTATCTCCCTCTGAAACAACATCCGAAGCTTTAGCAACATGTTCATGTGCTAATTGAGAGATGTGAACTAAACCATCGACACCACCGATATCTACAAATGCACCGAAGCTAGTAATCCGTTGAACAGTTCCTTCTAAAACCTGTCCCTCCTCAAGTGATTGCAGTAACTCATTCTTTTTTGCGTTTGCTTCATCTTCCACTACTGCGCGGTGAGAGAGGATAATACGATTTTGCTCACGGTCTAAATCAGCAATTTTAACAGTTAGAGACGTATCCTTATAATCAGAAAAATCCTCTACAAAATGCGTTTCTACTAACGATGCTGGGATAAACCCTCGAAGCCCAACATCAACAACTAGTCCGCCTTTGACAACTTCTTTAACAACCGTTTCAAATACCTCATCGTTGTTGTATTTCTGCTCTAAATCTTCCCAAGCAGCTTCAGCATCTACTGCCTTTTTTGACAAAATAACTTCATCATCTTCTAATTTTTTTACTTTTAGTGTAACTGTATCGCCTTCTTTTACAACATCAGACGTACTTTCAACATGCAAGCTTGAAAGTTCACTGATTGGCAAAATACCTTCCGTTTTATAGCCAATATCTACAAGAACTTGTTTCTCTTCTAATTTTATTACAGTTCCTGTAACCGTTTCCCCTACATTTAATTGCTGTAAATCTTTGTTTTCTTCACTCATATCCATAGCCCTCCTAGACAGTCCAATATCCCAATATAATGGAAATAGTAAACATGATTAAAACTATTCTTTCTATAACTTCTAATAATTACAATTATTTGTCAAGTAAAGTTTACTCATTTTGATATTTTTCTTTTAAAGCGATCATTTCCTGTGTGATGTCATGTGCCGTTTACTTTGGAGATGCTTTAGATTCTAGTTAGTAAACTTTCTATCTGAAAGACCTCTTTTTACTGGAAAGGAATTGATTCATAAACATAATTCCCCTAAAAAACGTCTTTCAAACAATTCCTTTTTCACTATAGACAGATGTTTGCTGTAAAAGTGATTTCAACAAAGGATCCAATTTCGAATGTGGTTGAAGCATATAATTAATGGCCCAATTTTAGGTATGTTGTCTCTTCCAATGGACCCTATCTCATATCTTTGCCACAGCTTTTAGAATTTCCCCTGCTACTTCATTAATACTTAGGGATGTCGTATCAACCTCGATTGCATCTTTTGCTTTAATTAAAGGAGAAGCTTCGCGATTTGTATCAATCCGATCTCTTTCTTCGATTTCTTTCTTTAATTCTTCCATACTCGATGCAATGCCTTTCTTGATGTTTTCCTCATATCTTCGTTTCGCTCTCTCTTCAACGGAAGCAATTAAGAAAATCTTCACCTCTGCATCTGGAAGTACATGTGTACCTATATCTCTTCCATCCATGACTACACCACGATCGTTTGCCATCTCTTGTTGTCTTTGAACCATTTCTTCCCGAATCGATGCATGCTTGGCAACGTGAGATACCTTCGTCGTTACATCTTGAAATCTTATTTCATTGGTTACATCTTTTCCGTCCAATAAAACAACTTGTCCAGCTTCCGATTGTTTTAATTCAATTACTGTATGCATTAATACTTCTAAAATAGCTTGATCATTTTCTAGATCAATACCTTGGTTTATTGCTTTTAACGTTAACGCCCGGTACATAGCACCAGTATCGATATAAATATAAGATAATTTTTCTGCGACAATTTTAGCTACGGTGCTCTTCCCAGCAGCTGCCGGGCCATCGATGGCAATTGCAATGTTTCCTTTTTGCATTGTTGACATTCATTCCTCTCATCAAGTAAAACTTCATGCCTGCTAATTACTGAATAATCCCATCTTGTTTATTATGTACCTATTAAGTAGGATATAAAGCAGCAGATAACTAATTAAAACTTGGCAAACGCCAAGTTTTTCATACTTAGTTTATCATAACATAACTCCTCTGTTGCACCAATAAAATACGTCAAACCAGTCAACATATTATGTTAATTCTTTCTTTTTCGCTTCTCGTTGTTTATCAAAACAGAATCGTACAATCAGTTGACGATTTGGCTTTGTGATAGTATGGAATTTCAGCGATATAAGATTAATTCGACTATTAGCTTCCCTATTTAAAACTACTTCAGCCCGGGCATATATATAATAAAATTGATTATCATTCATTTGTAACGCAAACCAAGCATCAACTATTGTACCAATCTCCAACGAAATATGTTTTGGTACGAGGACTGCAAGCCCACCTCCACTAATATCGGAGGTAACTGTAACAAATGGTTCAAATTGATGATTCGTACTATGTATGGCGATATCGACTGCTGTTTCAACCCTTACATATTCCCTGCGTTGTATCCGCTCCACTTTATCTGGTGAAGGACTTTTAATAGCGAGTGCTGGTATGTTTAAATTTACCTTTGCCACTATCTCAGATGTAAATTGATAGACGACTTGATCTTTTCCTACGAATTTTACTTTAAATAGTCTTCTTTTCGGTAATATTTTTGTTTTTCTCGTTTTTTCATCGATTGGATAATCAATAATTAAATAGTTATCATTTTTTTCAATAATTTTGCAATAATAAGTATACTGTTTTCCGGACTCTTTTAGTTCAAGATTAAGTAGTGTTCCGATTTCCATAATGAATCACCCCAGTTTATGCAATTTTCAAACGTCATACGATATACCTATATTATTGCAGAAACATAGAAAAAGGGAAAGGCTTTTTGCCTATCCCTAAAAGTTTGCTGCAAAATTAATTTCAGTGCCGTCTAATTTCTCTACCTTTTCCTCTCTGCCATTCATTGCATTAATAAATATACGATAGGTGTCATTATCCATTACACCCAAAAATTCATAGGTCAGTACTTCTTCGTCAAGATCATTGTCGATAACAGCTAAAAACTCTTCCTGAATATCCACATTCGAATTAACCATTTCTTTCGCTTCTTCCATCGATAATGTTGGTTCAGGTATATCACGTTCGGTGTGATTCATATAGTAGTTACGCGCTGTTAATCCAATAACCTCTCCATCATCCAATGCTACTTTTACTTCTACTGCATCCGAGTATACTCTTACTCCATCTTGATTATAAACAAAGGAATAGAGACCGACATTATCGTATTCGCTGCTTTCAAAAAGCATCATACTATCAAGATCGTGCTTTTCTAAATAGTCTTGTGCCTTTTCTGCTCCTTCATTCAGACTAATTTTATTTTCAGCAATTGGTCTTGTAATCAAGACTGTTAATGGGTGACCTCCTTGCTTGGCCAAATCCATATAACCACTTTCATCTCCATTCTGATAGGAAAGACTGTAAATCGGAATATCTGATCCTTCGCCAGTTTCTGCTATAGTCAGGTTTTCTTGATTTTCTACATTTAAAATTTCCATTCCCTTTTTTAATGCCTCTTCTTCTCGAATTTCTTTCCCGTTTAAATGTTTGTACTGATGTTCTTCTGAAGAGGTCCCAATAATTGGAGAATCCGCATATCCCTCGGAATAACCTTCAACCGATTTTTCAACGGTCGTGAAACCATCAATAATCGTGTTATCCATCGGTTCATCTTCATTTGCCAATGCTAGTTGTACATCCATCCAGCGTAAATTATTCTCTAAAGCCATATGCTGAACTTCTCTCAACTCATCCTTAATATCTCCTGATTGACTATATAGCTTTTTCAATGTACTCGTTTCATCATCTGTAAGAGGTGAATCATCCAAGTCCCTTACAGCTGTTCGATACGTAAAATCACCGATATTGGAAAGAAATTCCTCGGTTTTATTAAAAGGTAGCAAACCTAATGGCAGCTGCCCTACATTGGTTAACGCCTCTGATGTCAATCTCCAAATTTCTACAAATTGGGGTGATAATTTTTCTGACGAATTCATTGCTAAAGTAGTTCCGATCTGATCATGCAACAAGTCCATATGATACGTTAATTCATGGAATGAACGTTGATACGTATTTTCCGCTTGGATTAGAATGGAGTTTTTCTCTTGATGTTCCATATAGCCCCAGAACGCTGTTCCTGCAATTCCTAAAGCAAGTAAACCAATTAATATCCACCGAAACATTTTCTCACACCTTTCTAATTACAGAATATATGTTTACCAATTTTCTTGATTTGAGGTCTTGTCCAAATCCATCCTGATGTTGCGGTATCCGGATTAAAATAGTAAGTAGCATTTCCTGAAGGATCCCACCCATTTATTGCATCAAGAACAGCTTGTCTTGCAGTCTCGTTTGGTGTTAGCCAAATCTGACCATCCGCAACTGCTGTAAAAGCTCTCGGTTCAAAAATAACACCTGATACAGTATTTGGAAAAGTCGAACTTTCTACTCTATTTAGAATTACGGCAGCAACTGCCACTTGACCTTCATATGGCTCGCCTCGTGCTTCGCCATATACAGCATTCGCCATCAATTGAATATCATTTTGGGAATATCCCTGAGGCACATTTACAGCCGTTACATTTGATCCGGATTGATCACCTTGCCCTTGTTGCTGCTGTGCATTACGATCGCCACCACCATAATGGGAGAAGTCCTTCCCTTGATTAATATTTTCTTTTACAAACCCCTCATCATAGTTACTAGCTTGAACAAGCTTATCTTTAGTAGTCTGACCAGCTAACCCATCCACTTCCATACCAAATTCATATTGAAAGTTGCGAAGTGCCCAATACGTACCCCAGCCAAATACACCATCAATTTTACCATTGTAGAAACCAAGGTATTGCAACCGGGATTGTAATTCAATAACGTCATCCCCTACCGCTCCATGCTGTATGACTTGTGAGCTAAAAGCATTTACAGTTTTTGTAGTTGAATCTGGCTGCAGTCCAATTAGTGATATAATCATAATCATGAGTAAAAAGACTGCTTTTCGATTGACCATACTTTTTCCTCCCGTTAGTTCTATTGGATTGCAATACCTATTTTTTGAGTAATTAGCCTTTTTATTCATCTTTGGCCATTTAAATAAAAAACCTCCTGCAAATCCACAGATTTACAGGAGGTAATTTTCTTTATGATGAATGAAAAGGACTGAGAAGTTCGAGGCAGCAAAGCTCTCCGTAACGGGCTTAAAAGGATGTGGTGACTTCAACGTTCGACACAGGACGTGTGGGTACTTAGTCGAAGGACCTCTGTTCTTTTTCACCGGACTTTTTGAATAACCTGTTTATGATGTTCCATTTGAAGTGGTGTTTTGTTCGCTATTTTCATACGATGCAAAGCAATAACCCACAACACGACCATGAATGGGATTAAGAAGTACATCCAATAGCTAACCAAGCTCGTTAATATATAGTTATAGATTCCATGTAACGTAAACGGAATAATAAATGCTAATCCTAAATTTAGTTTCTGCTTTTGTTCATTCATCTTGGCCTTTCCAAAATAGTAACCCATAATAATACCGAACAATGCATGGGACGACACAGGGAAAAATGCACGTAAAAATGCGTACTCAATCCCATTTGTTACTAGGTAGAGAACATTCTCGACAGATGCAAACCCCATACTAATAGATCCAGCATAAACGATACCGTCATAATGGTCATCAAATTCAGGATGGTGATAGATAGCAAACATAAAAATAAACCACTTAAAAAATTCTTCAAAAAAAGCAATCTGAAAAAAAGATTCAATGATTCGATTACTATTTATCCCTTCAGCTGCAAAAGCATATTGGATAAACATAATTGGAAACACCAATAAAGCCCCCAGTATAAACATTCGAATAATTAAAGGGATTGGTTCCGTAATACGATCTTTTAAATAAATGAATGACATTAATGCAACAATCGGTGCAATTCCAGCTGATAAAATTGCAATCATAATAGTTTACCTCTTTCCAATTACATTACTTTTATCGTATCATTAAGTCATGTAAATGAAAATAGAAATTAAAGAACAGGTGATTTTCATGAAAAATATACTCATTATTCATACTGGTGGGACGATTTCCATGCTGGAAGATAAAGAGACGGGTGAAGTAAATACAGCAGACATCCATCCATTAAGTGCATTAGGTAGTCAATTAGGACATTACGCAACAATTGATGAGAAAATTGTTTTTGAGTTACCCTCCCCTCAAATCACGCCAGTTCACATGCTAGAATTGGCAAAGAAAATTATTGAATTCATTCCTAACTATGATGGTATTGTTGTAACGCACGGCACGGACACATTAGAAGAAACAGCTTATTTTCTAGACGTTGTATTGGAAATTGACAAGCCCGTTATCGTAACAGGAGCGATGCGTTCGAGCAACGAAATCGGCTCTGATGCATTGTACAATCTAATTAGCTCCATTCGCGTTGCCAGCGATGAAGATGCAGCACGTCAAGGTGTATTAGTTGTGATGAATGATGAAATCCATGCTGCTAAAAACGTAACAAAGACATCAACTAGTAACGTAGCAACCTTCCAAAGTCCGCAATTTGGACCAATTGGCTTAATTACAAAGGATTCTATACTTTTTCATCGAAGAATCCGCACTCGCCGAGTACAGCCCGTTCAAACAATATCGAAAAAGGTATTTCTGCTGAAAGCCTTTGCTGGTATGGATGAACAATTTTTGCAATCAATTCGGCTAGCAAAACCGGATGGTCTCGTGATTGAAGGTCTTGGACAAGGCAATTTACCAAAGGATACAATTAAACCAATCCAACAACTGATTGAAGACAATATACCTGTAGTACTAGTATCTAGATGCTACCAAGGTGTTGTCCAACCGACATATGGCTATGACGGTGGAGGCAAGCAGCTGAAACAGTTAGGAGTCATTTTTGCCAGGGGGTTATCTGGTCCAAAAGCGAGAATTCGTTTATTAATTGCTCTAGAAAAGACATCTAATTATAACCATCTAAAAGAACTATTTGAAACACTATAGAGCACAAAAGCAGACGCATTCGGTTAGCGACGTACGAATTGCGCCCGCTGCGTGTACCACTGCTCACACATTCTTATGGAGACGATCAAGTCAATACTCTTGGACCGTAAGGAGTCGAAGCTGACCAAGATCGCTAGCTGGGATGGAGCTGTTAAAGAACCGAATCTGTCCACAGTAACTTTATAGTAATCCTTATAACCTAAAAAACATACTAAGATTAGTGGGTAAGGTCATCGACGGGTGACTTTACCCACTATTTCTTTTTTTAAGTTATAGTGAGACTGAGACAAAAGTACTTTTATGAAATAAAAACCGAACATGATTAATGCAAATAACTCGCTCCCGAAATATAATTCGTGCACCCAAAGGCGGCTGGTGAGTCCCCTTGTGCTATCGCACTACGGTGTCTCACCTATGCCTTACCTCCCGCTGGAGTCTACGTATATTTCCTGCGCTAAGCTTATGCATCGTTCGTCTTTAACATTAAACACTTTTGTTATGCCCCAGCTTCTTCTATGATTGACCTGGCAATTTCCTGACCATGAAACCGCCCATTTTCAATGAATATTTCGTTGTTGTTGTAACCAGCAGCCACAACGCCTGCTACATACATCCCTTTTACGTTTGTTTCGTATGTTGCTGAACTATAGTTCGGTTTCCCGTTCGATGCATCAACCTCTACTCCACTTGCATTTAGAAATGAAATATCAGGCTGATAGCCAATCATGGCAAATACAAAATCATTTTTAATTACATTTATTTCTCCATCAGCTTCAAAATAAACTGCATCCTCCGTAATTTTTGTAACCTGTGAATGGAAAACCATTTTTACAATCCCTTTCTTAACGAGCGAATCAAACTCTGGAAGGATCCAAGGCTTAATACTGTTTGAATACTCACCTCCACGATAAAGAACTGTTACATTAGCTCCGGCTTTATGCAGTTCCAATGTCGCATCAACAGCAGAATTTTTCCCTCCAATGACAACAACATCTTTATTAAAGAAAGGATGTGCCTCTTTAAAATAATGCATTACTTTTTTCAAATTTTCTCCAGGAATATGAAGATAATTAGGTTGATCATAATAGCCAGTCGCAATAATGACCTTTTCTGCCTGATAGGTCGTTTCTTGCCCATCAACCTTTTCCGTCATCACACGAAATATATCGTTATCCTTTTTTACTTCCTTCACTTTTTCATATGTATGCATACGAATCTGTTTCCGCTTCGCAACTTCACGATAATAGGCCAATGCCTGATTTCTAACAGGTTTTTTCATTTCCGTTATAAACGGCATATCACCAATTTCTAACTTCTCACTAGAACTGAAAAAGGTTTGATGCGTAGGGAAATTATAAATGGTGTTTACTACATTACCTTTTTCAATAATTAATGGATTAATTCCGTATCGTTGCAATTCAATAGCACATGACATACCACACGGGCCTCCACCAATAATAATTACTTTTTCCATTTGCATATAAGGCACTTCCTTTATTGTTGAAATAACTTTTAAACTTCAAAATTTAGTAATGATAAACTTTTGAACGAATGGCAGTTTAGTGCGTATTCTGCCACTAAAATAAAAAACTCTTATCCGATAAGAGTTTTTTATTTCACATATGGATTAAATCAATTGGTACAATACAGCTAAACGGCTTCATTAAACCCAACCACGGAATCTAGATGCTTCGGCCATCTTTCGTACACCCACCATATAAGCTGCTAAACGCATATCCACACGTCTTGTTTCAGCTGTGTTATATATAGAATTAAAAGATCTAATCATAATTTCATGAAGCTTTTTATCGATTTCTTCCTCTGACCAATAATATCCTTGATTATTTTGAACCCACTCAAAGTATGATACGGTAACCCCACCAGCAGATGCTAATACGTCCGGGACTAGAAGAATGCCCCGTTCTGTTAAAATTTTAGTAGCTTCCATTGTTGTTGGACCATTGGCAGCCTCTACCACAATGCTTGCCTTAATATTATGTGCATTGTCCTGTGTAATTTGATTTTCTACAGCCGCTGGAACAATAATATCACAATCCAACTCAAATAATTCTTTATTTGAAATTGTATTGTTAAATAGCTTGGTTACGGTTCCAAAACTATCTCTTCGATCTAAGAGATAATCAATATCTAGTCCATCCGGATCATGCAGCGCGCCGTATGCATCTGAAATACCAACAACTTTTGCACCTGCATCATGCAAAAACTTGGAAAGGAAGCTTCCAGCGTTTCCAAATCCTTGAACGACTACCCTTGCTCCTTTTAACTCAATACCTTTTTTCTTCGCTGCTTCATTCAATACAATCGTAACACCTTTTGCAGTAGCAGATTCTCTGCCATGTGAACCACCTAGAACAATTGGTTTTCCCGTAATAAAGCCGGGACTATTGAATTCGTCTATTTTACTATATTCATCCATCATCCAAGCCATAATCTGAGAATTTGTAAATACGTCTGGCGCAGGGATGTCTTTTGTAGGGCCCACTATTTGACTTACTGCACGAACATAACCACGACTTAACGCTTCTAATTCGCGGAAGGACATCTCTCGTGGATCACAAATAATTCCACCTTTTGCTCCTCCATAAGGTAGATCAACAATTCCAGCTTTCAAGCTCATCCAAATAGAAAGAGCCTTTACTTCTGATTCCGTTACATCTGGGTGAAAACGAATTCCGCCTTTTGTCGGACCTACTGCATCGTTGTGTTGTGCACGATATCCGGTAAATACTCTAACCGATCCATCATCCATACGTACTGGGATGCGAACCGTCATCATACGCAGAGGTTCTTTAAGTAACTCAAAAACCTCCTCCGGGTAACCTAATTTTTCTAATGCAGTTTTTACAACAGTTCGTGTTGAACTTAAAACATCTGTATTTTCTTGGTTTTCTTTGATAGAATCTGCTGCTTTTTCGGCTACCATGAACTTACCTCCTACAATATATATAAAAGTTTTATATAGCCCACTCAGAGTTTAGTATACACGTTCAATTTAAATATGCAATAAAAATAGGTTTCATTTTTTAATTCGTTATACCTGTCTAGAATGCATGGTTAGTTCTACAAATTTCTCGATCATTTCATGATATTCAATTCCAATCGATTTCGCTGCATCAGGAAACAAACTAGTTGGCGTCATACCTGGTAATGTGTTTACTTCCAGAATCATTGGCACATTTTCTTTATTTAAAATAAAGTCTACTCTTGAGTAAGTTTCACAGCCTAACGATTGATGGGCTAGAACTGCGTATGTTTTAATCTGTTCTGCTGTTGCTTCATCTATAATTGCTGGAACAATGTGCTCGCTCCCGCCCGGTGCATATTTTGATTCATAGTCATAGAAAGCATTTTTCGGAATTATTTCGATAATTGGTAAGGCGAATTCATTCCCGCCTGCTCCCATTACGGCCACTGTTAACTCTCTACCAGCAATGAACTCTTCTACTAGAATCGCATCGTCACTTGCTTGAGCATTTGTTAGTGCTTCCTCAATTTGGCTGGTATCTGTAACAATTGTTAATCCAAGCGTAGAGCCTTCTTTATTCGGTTTTATAACAAATGGTGGTGTAAAAGCTGTCTTTATTTCGTTACCAATCTGTTCAACTTGATTCGACTTAGAAAGCCTGTAAACTTCGCTTTTAGCTTGTGGAATATGGTTCATATTAAAAATTTGTTTTGCTTTTGCTTTATCCATCGCTAAGGCAGAAGCAAGAACCCCTGAACCAACATAAGGTATACCTAGCATATCCAATAGTCCCTGAATTCTTCCATCTTCCCCATATTTCCCATGGAGTCCAATAAATACCAAATCTACATCTAATTGTATAATATCCTGCAATTGATTCGGATTAAAATCAATTCCAATAACTTCATGTCCGTTTTTTTCTAAGGCTGCTATGATTCCTTTTCCTGATGAAAGCGAAACTTCACGCTCACCTGAAACACCACCATATAATACTGCTATCTTCATTATCTGCACTCCCTTGACATCCACTATTTCTCTACAATGTTGTGTTAATAAAATAACTTGATGATATTCTTGACTGCTTGTGAATCGAAAATAATTTTGCCATATTCATGTAAGCGATAGGATGTCACAATGCTTGGGTTTGAATACTCCGACATAATCCCTATAATATCCTCTTTATTTACATCGGATAAATCATCTTCATCTAAGATCATATAATATCGTTCATCCATATGATATACCTTACCACCTTCAATCGCTAATGGTGATAAATAGGACGTGACCTGGATAACCGATTCAAATTCCTCAAAGGAAAAAATTAATTCCTTGCTTTCATCAAGCGTTACTTTCATTTCTATGAAATCATCATCCCAATACATATCTTCCTCTTGTTGCGTGACGAATATATGCATTCCTTGTGCCTGCATTAAATGAACCTGTACGAGTAATATTCCTTCAAGCTCAATACCTAATTCTGAACTCGCTTCATACATCATATCACTGAAAAGGCTGCGGACGCTCGATGCATCATGCCAGAGGTCGTCTTTTGTAAAACCTCGTTCAATCAAATCATCAAACGTTAAAAAAATCGTAAATTGGTCATTTGATAAACGTTCAATACGCATACTGCATCCCCCTCATTTAGGCGCTTTTTAAATGGTTTTCTAATTTCATCATAACTACGAATTATAATGGAAAGCACTTCATTTATTATATGCAACTTCGTCATTTGTTGAACAGTACAGCACAATTTCTTAATTCTATTTAAATGTAGAAGTTTTGCTTACAAAAATATAAAATACAAATGGTTTGGACCTTTCCATAGCGTTACTTTTACTATTAGTATGATTCGAATTATGCAAGATGATAACTTTTTCCTTGGCTTCTTATACTGGAAAAGTCATTTGACCATTCTGTGTGCTATATACCATATCTATCCACAACATTATGACAGATTTTGAATTAGTACCCAAAGCTCGTTTCCCCATATGTAGTATGCACCAGCTAGTCCAACAATTAAAATAAAAATCACAAACAATAATCGAATAAGCGGCCCGCTTAATTTAAGGCTTGTTCGACTATCCTTTGAATGAATTTCCTTTCTGGGCGGGAGGTTTAAAATATCAATGTCTCGCTTTGCTTCACTTTCCTGCTCAGAATTCTTATTTCCCACACGCTGCTCAGTGGACTGTCCATCTTCAATTTCTTGAAATAATTGACGAAGTTCGTCTGCTTGATCCTTTGGTTCTTCTGATTTTACATTCACTGTAAAGCACCTCACTTTTTAAAGCGAATCACTAAACCTAATAGAAAGTCTATAATAAAATGCATCGTAATTGTCACAAGTAAGTTTCCAGTAATCTCAAATAGATATCCAATCAAAAAACTAATACCAACTACCGAAATAAATAAAACCGGCTTTTTCAAATATCGAAAATGGACAAGTGCAAATACCATACTAGCTATGATATAACCAAATACTGTTTGAATGACCCCTCGAAACAATAACTCCTCTGAAATAGCAACAACGAGTGATATTATTAAAATAAATGGAATGGATTGATTATAAAATACTCTTTCATTAATTCCGCCATCATCTAAAAATTGTTTTGGAGTAATCCATAATAGAACGAGGTCAATGAGAACTACGAAAAAACCCGAAAGAACTCCGTAAATCAAAATTTCACGAAAATTCCAGTTAAAATAAAACAGCCAGTCCGAAAAACGATCAAAAAGAAAAAAGCTCAACCCGATACTGATGCATATGAATATGCCCTGTGATAAAAATAGCTGTTTCCTTAATTCTGCATCGGATAATTGCTTGATTATTTCAGCTTGTTTCATAAGTTTCTCCAACTAACAGCAGATCTTTAAGGCGTTCTCTCCAGTCTTCATGCCGCTCTATTATTTTTTTTGTATTTTCTGGATGCCATTCATTCCATAAAAACCCACAATTACTACAGCATTGTTCCATTGGTTTTCGAAAAGTTGACTGAAAAGATTGATAAAGGTCTTTTCGCAAGCAACTTTCACATTGCACCCAACTTAATACCTCATGTAGTTTGTCTTCTTTATATTGCATTCTCTCTTTAATCACTTGCTCAATGGAATGGTAGGCTATTTTCCAATTGTTCTCATGATAGATAATATAATTATTGTTTATCATACCATGTTTTTCTATCTGATACTTAAAAAATTTCCAATGAATTTCATTTAATTGTAAATGTTCTTGGATTTGTTCATCTGCTGGAATTTCCCTTTCCGTGTGGCAGATTGTATATAAATAATTGAATACATTTTTCAAATCCGTTTCATCTGGAAGTTCATTTTGAATAATATGATTTGGAATGATCGCATCCCTCGGCGAAAACAGCAATATACCTACACTGGATTTACCATCCCTTCCTGCTCTTCCTACTTCTTGAATATAAGCTTCAAGTTGTAATGGAATATGAAAGTGGATGATTAAACGAATATTACTTTTATTAATCCCCATTCCAAACGCACTCGTACAACAAATGATGTCTAATTGATCATTCATAAATTGTTGCTGGATACTGATGCGATCTACCTGTTCCATACCACCATGATAAAAAGCAACTTCCCTATTTGCAAGTCGTTGCGTCAAAATGCTCGCAATATTTTCTGCTGTGGCACGACTTGTAAAATAAATCAGCGCCGGTACTTGATACATGTTAAATATGGAAATAAGTCTGTCAATTTTTTCTTGGTCATTTGCAACTTCCTCTAGAATAAATGCTATATTTTCCCTGTCCATTGGATAAATTCGCTTGATCATTTGGCGCTTTTCTAGGGCATTCATTATATCAGATTGAACTTCTGGGGTTGCTGTTGCACTTAATGCAAGTACAGTTGGATTACCTAGCTCTTTAATCGTTGCGGAAAGTTTTAAATAATCTGGTCTGAATTCATGCCCCCATTGTGAAATACAATGTGCTTCATCAATTACAAACAAACCCACATGTATTTCTTTCAGCTTTCTTATTAGTTCTTGCTGCTGTAACAACTCTGGTGAAACATATATCAATTTATAATTAATAAGATTTTGAAAAACATTTCGCCTTTCCCTTGGTGTCATAAAGCTATTAAGAGCAACAACTTCCTTAAAATTAGCGGCCTTTAACTGCTTTACTTGATCAATCATCAAGGAAATTAAAGGAGAAACGACTATCGTCACCCCTTTCAGGATTCTGGCTGGTAACTGATAACAAATGGATTTTCCTGATCCTGTGGGCAAAATTCCAAGTACATCCTTGCCTGCCAGTATATCTTGGATTATTTCTTTTTGGCCAATTCGAAAAGCATCATATTGAAAATATTGTTGTAATGCTTCTTCTAAGTTAAGCGTGTGTTGTTGCATACTATCACCTTATTTCAATAATATCATCTTCCAGTGCTTTTATTTTTCGTTGCCGCCAATACAAGTCGAATTTCAAAGTAGCTAATGTCATCATGGACAGCATTCTTAATATCTCTTAATTTAAACGTACTTCTCCGATTGACTACATTGATAATTTGTTGTTGCCTTTCCTTTGTTATGTATTGATCTAAGGAGAATAATGGATCATATAAAGCAATTTCTACAATATGATCATGGATTGTATTGATTTTTAAATTTCTCATCAGCGCTATTTGATCGAGCGTATACTTCTTTTGTAACAATTGATAGGTTTGATTAGTAGAATTTGTAATCGGGATCTTCTCTGTTAAGTCACCTAATAAGAAGGAAAGAACAGGGAACTCTTTTCGTTTTTCTTCGATTATGGCAATTATTTTATGGATAATGCCTGTCAGTATAAGATTCACATCTGCAATTGACAGCATATTTAATTCTGCTAATTGGGTCAAGCTCTTACCATAAGTTTTATATCCCGTTAATCGATCTACAAATAATGAGGCAAAGTTATTTGGAAATATTTCTAACAACTGGTACAGTTCTTGATAAATCCCTTGCAATGCATGTGTCTCATTGGTTTTTAATTTCCTATAAATTTGTTTAACCCATTGTTCAACGGAAGGCTGGTCAGTTATCGGGATAAAATGATAAAATTTCATTTTTGTATTGGTTAATGTTTGTATGAGTAGCAGTAAACGTAAATAAAACATGTCTGCAGTTTCATTGTATTGTAATCCATTGAAATACTCGAATGGAAATTGCTGCTCGGACTGAGCTAGAAATGGTAATGCTTTTTCTGTTAATTGAAAAGTGTTCACTTCACCTTCAGAAGCATGTATATATTCATTTTCTAACAAAAAAGATACACTTTGATTGAACGGGTTCCTGTTTAAATGGCGATAAACACCATAAAACATGTTAAGCTGATAATTATGCACGTCTTGAATCGTTTGAATTGATTTACTTCCATTTAATAAATGAAACACGCTGGATATGGTCCTTTCTCCATTTAGCTGGGAAAGGCATTTTAAAATAATACTTTCAAAAAACAAGAATGACTGCCCCCTTTTTAAAAGATGCATACAAACCGGGTATTGAAATGAATAGCAATCAGTTTTAGAATAGGATTAAGGCTTTTGATTTCAGGAGGTAAACATAAAGTGAATTACACCATTGTAGACAAAGAAACATGTATAGCCTGTGGTGCATGTGGTGCAGCTGCTCCCAGGATTTTCACCTATGATGACGAAGGACTTTCTTATGTTCTCATCGATGAAAATACAGGTACCTCTATAATTCCAGAAAGCTGTGAGGAAGATTTATTCGATGCATATGAAGGATGTCCAACTGATTCAATTAAAATTGCAGAACATCCGTTTCACGGTAATCCGTTGAGGTATAGTCAAACATAAACTCAAGTTTTATCCTAACAATGCTATCATAATTGGGTAATTGTTGTTACTAGTATACATGGAAAAAGTGCTTTTGAAAAATATAATTTCAAAAACACTTTTTTTAATTTTTTGCTTATTCATCTCTTAAATCGACAGGATTAGCTGCACTTGGAACACTTATAGGCTTGGATAGATTATATTCACTAACTTGTTGCAGAGGCGAATTCTGAAATTGTACTTCTTCAAACCCAAAGCTTTTTGCAGTCATTAAAATGGCTTCGACCATTGTTAAAATATCCTGATTGTCAAGAAGCACTTGCTCATCAGCAAATGTTAATTCCAATAAGCTGCCACTTGATTGTACTTCCAATTGAACATCGTCTGGTATAGTTCGACTAACATTAAACTCAGGCTTATTTTGACTCATTTCAGCAATAGCCTCTTCAATTGACAACTCTTTCGAGGTAGGTATCGGGATTAGAAACTCATTATTATAAAGTTTATATAATGCCTCATCTTGATACAAGACCATTTCCTTTATAAAACCTATGGACCCTAAGTCAGCTCCATTTTTAAAAACAGCTTTTTCAATACCAAGTGGTGTAAACATCGTAGCAAGCATCTGTTCAAATATATAAGCATTTGTAGAGCCTTCTTCAAGGGTAAATCCATTTTCAAGCTCAATAAATACCTCTTTATCCACCTCATTTAGTTCAAATGAGGCGCCTTCAAGTAAATATTCAGCCGTATTCCACGAATCCTCATGGATATATGTTGCCAATTGATTATAGAATGCAGCAACATTTACAGAGTCCTCCACAATAAAAGTAATCGGAATAACGTACTGATTCTGTGCATCCGCTACAGCACCATATACAAATGTACCAGCTTCATCAGCAGAAATAATATGGCTTTGCATTGGTGCTTCATCCATTGCCACCCGTGTCTCAGTAGACTCTTCTTGACTATCATCTGCTATCCCGCCTGAATGGGCTTCTTGCTCATTACTACTCTCCGTTTTTCCTGACTCTTCCATATAATCATACGTATTTGCAACATCAAGATTCATGGAATAATCTGCCTGTTGAGTTGAAGAATTATTGAGTATAAATGGAATGATAGCCAGAAGTACAGCAACCATCGCAGTTGCCAGAATAGGCACCACTTTTACCTTTCTCTTCGATTTTACGTTCTGGCTATCTTTCAGTTTTGGGGAGATGCGACTGTATAAATCGGATTTATCCATCTTATCCTTAACTACAGGTAGCTGCTTTAAACTAGCGATAATTTTATCATATTCTTCATTGTGTCGCATTAGCATCCCCTCCTCCGTTGATTTTCTCAAGCATTGCTTTTTTTAATGCTTTTAATGCACGGTGCTGAGTCGTTTTCACCTTACTGACGGTAAAATTAAGTATTTCAGCAGTTTCTTGAATAGAAAATGATTGCAAATAACGCAGTATTATTACATTCCGTTGGTCAAGTGTACAGTAGTTTAAGTATGTATACACCTGTTTGATTTGATCGTTTTCTTCAGCAATCTCATCTGGTAGCTTGCTTTGATCAGGAATTACATCTCCTTTATCATTCCAATCAAAAAACTCAAATATTCTATCTCTCTTCCTTTTTAATGAACGGAAATAATCATATGTAACGTGACGCGCAATTGAGAAAAGCCATGTTTTCTCACTACTTTCACCCTTGAAATTAGCATATGATTTTAATACTTTTATATAAACCTCTTGAACCAAATCCTCTGTTGTTTCTTTATCTTTCACCATATAGAAAATATACTGGAAAAGGTCTTGATGGTAGGTATCATAAAATTTATCGAAAACGGCCTTCATAAAGACCCTCCCGTTCAGTTATATAGTCGTTATAAATATAAAAAGGTTTCATCTAAACTATAATGTAAATGAAGAAAAAATACCAACTGAATATCAGTCGGTATTTTTTACATCAAACCTATTATATGCATATCTTGTAAATAAAAAGGAGATAATCGGATACAAAAGTACAATAAATACCGCATTACCAATTGCATGGCTTGTATCAAAAGGGAGTCCTGCAATATAATATGGCCAAAATTTCCCTGTAACCTGGTATGTAGTTAGTGATATGATAAAGCCATAGAAGTAACCACTGAATATAGCCAAAAGCACAATGATAAGAAATGGAACTCGTTTTAGCATTTTACCCAATAGTCCGCTCATTATCCCAATAATACCCCAGGAAACAATCTGCCACAAGGTCCATAATCCCATGCCTAAAAGCATGTTAGAAAGAAATGTAGTTAAAATTGCTAAAAGAAGAGCGGATGTTGGACCAAGTATAATACCACAAATGATAATGATCGCTGTTACCGGCTGTACGTTTGGAATAAATTGAAAGATATATCTTCCACCTACTGCCAAAGCAGCTAATAATGCAAGGATTGTAAGTTTGTATGTGCTCATTTACTTATTCCCAGGGTTGTAGATCAAAAACAACGACATCTCCAGGCGATAACTCATAGTCACTTGCACCAACTGTTGCCATTTCATCATTTACGAAGAACATCCATGCAGTTTTCTCTTCATCGCTAGCAGCAACTCGTTCAATGCTTGTAATATACTGACCGTCATGCGCTGTTTCGATGTAGAAGTTTTCCTCCATAACATCCATCAGAATATCACCTTCTTCTATCTGAATCACTTCCTCTGTTACATATTCTTCCCCTTCATTAATAGAAATGGTAATCCGTACAGAGTCTTCTGCAACTTCTTCAGATTGTGAAGAGTTATTCGTACTTACAGACGTATTTTGGTTTGTATTCTCATCTGAAGAACAACCAAACAGCAATCCAACTGACATTACAATGACCGCAAACTGAAAAATCCATTTTTTCAACTTAATTCCTCCCCATCTTTATAAGTATTTAACTGGAAATATTCGGGAACAAAAAAAACCAGCTCACAAAGAGGAGCTGGATTTTTAGACAAACAAATAATTATAGACAAAAAGCTATATGTATTCGAATGTCTCAATCACTCATACCTCGAAGCATTGAGAAAAATAAATTGAATTTGGCAGGTCTACTGACTTAAGATTCAAACCTACTTTAAGCCCTTCCCGTAATTACTACGGTGGTATTGCTTATTTCGTATCAATTACAGTTGCGAGGACAGTGCCAGATTTCCACTGGTTTCCCTAATCTAAGAAATAATACCCTGATGTTCTCTTAGAATACCAAAATTCAATGTATATAATTTTTCATTCCAGTTCAAAATTATCATAGCATATGACGTTAGAATAGAAAAGTTCTAGTGATTTTGTTTATTCTGCGGGAGTCTGAAGCTGAAAGCTGTGCCCTGATTCAACTTACTTTTAACAAGAATCACACCATGATGTGCATCAATAAGATGCTTTACAATCGATAGACCAAGACCGGTGCCTTTCTTCTCCTTATTACGAACTCTTGATTTGTCCGCTTTATAAAAACGTTCAAAAACAAATGGTAAATCTTCTTCTGGAATACCGCTACCACTATCTTCAATTTCTACATAAAGCTCATTTTCACGATTAGCTATTGTAACATGGACTTTACCGCCTTCTGAAGTATGGCGTAACGCATTATCAATTAGATTCGTAAAAACCTGTTCAATACGATCAGGATCAAATATGGCTTCCGGGACATCGATATCCAATGATAAAGACAGCTCAATTCCGTTATCTGTTGCTAGACTTTTAAATTTATTAACAACACGTTTTGCATAGGACTCAATTGCTGTTTTTTCTAAATTTAACTGTATTTGTCCAGCCTCCATTCTAGCTAGATCAAGAAGTTCATTTACTAGTCGCCCCATTCTTAAAGATTCCTCATGAATAATTTGCGCAAGTTCATTTTTAGCTTCTTTTGTATCCGCAATATCATCTACAATTGCCTCACTATAACCTTGGAGCATAGAGATTGGTGTACGTAATTCATGTGAAACATTGGCAATAAAATCTTTACGCAGCTTATCTAAGCGTCTCTCTTCTGTCATGTCACGGATAACCGCTACAGCGCCCCTAATATAGGATTGGTCGTACAAAGGTGTCATTAACATAACATAAATTCTACCTTGCAGGCTGATTTCCCGAAGCACTGCCTGTTCGCTTTCAAAAACTTCTTGAAGCGCCTCATTAAGTTCACTTGGAAGTTTCCGGTTTTGCTCATCTGCAATGTCATTTTCAAAATACCAGTTTTCAATATATTTTTTGGCTGGCGGATTCATGACAAGAATGTCGCCATTTCGATTTAATGTTACCACACCATCTGCCATCGAACTAACAATACTTGAAAGCTGTTCTTTTTCCTGTCTTAGAGCATTAATATGAAATTTAAGCTGTCTTCCCATGCGATTGAACTCTGTTGCAAGTTCACCGATTTCATCATGTGTCAAAACAGGAACCTTCGTATTAAATTCTCCTCTAGTAAGGTTGTATGCCGCTTCTCGCATTTTTATTAGTGGAGAAGTAATCCTTGTTGATAAAAATACTGCAAAAAAAGTAGTCAACATAATCGCAATTCCTGCACTAAGGAGAATTAACTTTGAGGTTTGTGCTTTTGTTTGATAAATCACATCCAACGATTGATAAACAAAGACCGCTCCACCTGATTCAATTGGTGAACCAACAATCATAATTTCATTATTCTCATCGGGCTGAATAATTTGTTTCTGTATTTCCCGACGGTTATGAAGTACTTGTGAAAATTCTTCGCTTTCTTCAATCCAATGATCATCGGTTTCCAATAAATCACCATCATTACTTGTGGATGTCCAAAGTTCATCTTGATTATACGCAATCACAATTCGACTAGACGGATCTTTTAATAGTTCTGTCATTTCCTCGATAAATTCTCTATCTTCTCCCCTTTCAACGAGTGAGGAGATTTTTGTAGCTGTTTGCAACATATCATCTTCCGCTTCAAGTATATGGAAATTTTCAAAGAACTCCATCAGGAAGAATGACAAGATAAATAAAACAAATGCAACAAGTAATAGAATCGTTAATGATAGCTTACCAACTACACTACGCCAAAACATTATACATCATCAACTTCAAATTTATAACCAACACCCCAGACAGTTACAATCATTTTAGCGGCTGGTTTGGATACACTGCTTAGTTTTTCACGAAGTCTTTTCACATGCGTATCGACTGTTCTTAAATCACCGAAGAATTCATACTGCCATACTTCCTTCAATAAATGTTCTCGATTAAATACTTTATCTGGTGATTTTGCTAAGAAACATAGCAGTTCATATTCTTTTGGCGTTAGACTAACTTCTTCACCATCTGCTGAAACACGATGGGCATCATGATCAATTGTAATATGCGGAAATACTAATATATTTTTTGAAGCTGTATCAGCTTCATGAAAAGAGGCGGCAGTCACTCTTCGTAATAATGCCTTTACTCGTAAAACAGCTTCTCTAGGGCTAAATGGTTTTACAATATAATCGTCTGCCCCAACTTCAAATCCTTGCACACGATTTGCTTCTTCTCCTTTAGCGGTTAAAATAATAACAGGTGTGTCTTTTTCTTTTCTCAGCTCTTGACATGTTTCGATACCATCCATTTCAGGCATCATGATATCCAATAAGATGACATTATAATCATTATTTAATGCCTTATCTAAGGCCTCTTTTCCATTTTCTGCTTCTTCAACAATATAATCTTCACGTTCTAAATACATACGGATGAGTCTACGAATTCTTTCCTCATCATCAACAACTAATATCTTAATATTATCATCCATTTTAACTTCCCCCTATGCTTTACACTGTATATAGTATAAACCAATCCTAAGTAAATGTATAAAAAAACGAGGTATCCTAATGATACCCCGTTTGTTAACAGACACGTCCAGCTTTACCGCCCAACTACTAGAGAGACTTCTTTCCTTCGTACGTCACTACGACGCACAGGACGTCGCATTTTCAGCCTACAGGGCGCCCCCGCGCTTTTGTTTTCACATCTAAGCATACGAATGTAGGCCTGCTAATACAAGATTAACAACAATTAGGTTAAACATAATAATTGCAAAACCACCTACTGCTAACCAAGCGGATTTCTCACCATGCCAGCCCCTTGATAAACGAAGGTGAAGAAAAGCTGCATAGAAGAACCATGTTACAAGTGCCCATACCTCTTTTGGATCCCATCCCCAGAATCTTCCCCAAGCAATTTGTGCCCAAATCGCTGCAAAGATAAGACCGCCAAGTGTGAATACTGGGAAACCAATGGCAACGGAACGATACATGATCTCATCTAATAAATCCGGTTTTACATTTTTTAGAAGCGGCTGAAGTTTTGCTCCAACTCGTTTACGAATAATTAATCGTACGAGTCCATATAAAATTGTACCAGTAATAAATGACCAAATGACCGAATTGAATTTTCTTCCGGCGTCTGCGCCTTGCATCCAGGTTGGAGTTTCAAACCACGGCTCCATAACACCTTCTGTTAATAATGCTCCCTCATTTGGACCAGCAATAGCTGGCAAATGATAATCTGTTGTCGTCACATTACCAGCTTCCGTATATTCAAATTCAGCATGATAATCCATTATGTTAAAAGAAGTGGTGATCACGATAAAACCAATAAATAAGAACATAACGTACATCACGATTTCAAGCCATAAGCTACCTTTATTCAAACTAGACTGATCGACTTGCCTAATTAGATACATGATTCCTGCTGCAAAACTTATGAATAAAATTCCTTGTCCTAAAGCTACAGTCGTTACATGAATATATAACCAATGACTTTGTAACGATGGTACCAATGGTGAAATATCAGTTGGAAACATGCTCGCATATGCAATAATGATCATTGCAATTGGGAGTGCAAACAATCCAAGAAAGCTTAACTTGTAATAAAAATAAAGAATAATAAAAGCTAAAACCATGGACATACCTAGAAATGTCATAAATTCGAACATATTACTAACCGGGGCATGTCCACTTGCAATCCATCTTGTTATCAGATAGACAAGCTGCGCAGTAAAACCGATAATCGTTATGGTAATACCAATGGTTCCGGATTTTCTCTTCTTTCTTCTTTCCGACTTATCCTGTCTAATTGTTGCCCCAAAGAAAAGTGTAGCAACCAAATATAAAATAAATGCTGTATAAAGCATTGTGCTACTTAGATTAAGTAAATCCATTAAAATTCCTCCTCATCCTTAAACAGTAGAGACTTGGTGCAAATAACCCGCTTCGGAAAATATACATGGTGCCCCCGGTGTGGACTGGTGAGCTCAAATGCTCGCGCAATTTGGTGTCTCACCTAATGCCTTTCCTCCTACAGGATTCAACGTATATTTCCTTCGCTAAGTTTGTGCATTGTTCGTCTTAAAAAGTTACCCATCTTCGGTATATCCCAATAGCATGCTATTCGTCTAATTCCTGCTGGTCTCGGGCCATCGTAATTGGTGTATTTTCAATTGATTTCTCAATATCTTTTTTAATACCAAACCAGTTTTTATTTGTATGAGCTGCAAGTAAGATGCCATTTTCTTTTGGATGAATCCAAATTCTACGATGTTGCCAGTACATCCCTTGGATAACTCCGATCATGAATATTGCGGCCCCTAATATAAAGAACGGCAACGTGAAATCAACACGTAGTGTCAAACCACTAACATCATGTAATTCAAAATCTTCAATACCTACCTTGTATTCGTTTTCTCCAGTAGCGTCAATATTTTTCCCGATTCCGATAAAGCTGATTTCAGGTGTGTCACTTTCCGGAGGGTATACGGATAAGACGAAAGCTGGATTTCTAGGAAAATTTGTTTCCGAAGTTGGAATTCCATTATCTAATATGTAATCTGGATAATACTGATCAACTTGAACGCGGAACCCGCTATCCAATTCATATATAGAGTCAGGATTTGTTAAGTCTATCGTAAAAGAACCTAATGAAGATTCTTCTGGATCATCTGTTTCATGAACTTTAAAGGTCATATTTGTAAATTCATTTACCTGGTATCCAGATTGATACAGTGTATATCGATCAAATTTAGCTGGTTTATTCATTTGAATTGATTCTTCCAATATTGGCTCAAGTTCAGGTTCAGCACCTGGTACCGAAGCGTTAGTTTCTTGATAAATTACAATATCTGTCTGGAAATTACTTGGTACTACACCTTCCTGCTGAATAGCTTGTGCAAATCGTTCATCATTTTCGTCATGAACTTCCATGATAAATTCTTTGTTTTCGATATAGTATTCTCCATTCGTTCCAGGAAGAACGATCTGCTGTCCTTCTCGAACCCAAACATATTCTTCTGTATGCATTAACGGAGTAGTCCGTAGTATAGCTGCAATTAAAATTATGATTAACCCAATATGATTAACATATGGACCCCATCTCGAAAACCTGCCTTTTTCGGCAAGGATATGCCCATTCTCGTCTGTAATTTTATAACGCTGTTTTTTTAAGTTCTCTTTAACTGTCTCAATATCATCTGGAGTGACTTGTTCTGACTCACTGTATAAGCGCTGTCTATTTAAAAATGTTTCATGGCGCTTTGCCTTCTGCCTTTTTAACGCTTTATACAACGGTACAAAGCGATCCAGACTACAAATAACAAGCGAAATACCAATGAGTGCAATTAATACCATATACCACCATGAACTGTATAAATTATGAAAGCCCAACTGATAGTAAATTAATCCTAAAATGCCATATCGATCTTCATAGAAAATAGCAGGATCTCGAGACACTGCATCTGCTGGTATGTAAATTTCCTGTGGAAAGATGGTTCCGACCATTGACGCCACTAGTGCGATGACAATTAGCCAAACCCCCACTTTAACGGAAGAAAAGAAACTCCATATTTTATCAATAATGGATTTGTTGTAGGTTTGTGAGCGACGGGCAGTTCCATCGTAGCGCATATTCAGTAATTTATTTCCTTCATTTCCATCTATGTGCTGGTTGCCTTCAATAGGCTTGCCACAGGCTTCACATAAAACCGTTCCTTCGGGGTTAACATGCCCACACTCACATTTAACTTTATTCATTTAAATCCCTCACAATAGCTTTCATGCTCAATTTGTTTACGGCTGTATTTCCTGTAAATACCCTTCAAGACTTTCTAAGCTAAGTGCTCCATTAACGACTTCTTGGATTTCTCCATCAGGGTTGATAAAGAAAGTGCTTGGTAATGGTACGACTTTATATAGATCCCTCACTTCACTTGTTTTATCATGAAGGATTGGGAATGTTAAGCCATAATCATCTATAAATCGATCAACTACAAGCTCTGTTCCATCCAAACTTACCGCTACGATTTCAATTCCTTTATCTTTATATTCAGGATAAAGCTCTTGCATATAGGGCATTTCCTCTTTACACGGCTTACACCATGTTGCCCAGAAATTAAGCATGACGCCTTTCCCTTCCAGATCACTAAGTTGAATTGCCTCTGCATCATGATTCTGACTAATTTGCTGCAACTTAAAGTCTGGTGCTTTATCTCCAACCTTATATCCCCCGTTATCTTCTTTTAAGTGGGATACGAGTGCAAAAACTACCGCCGCTACTAAAACGGCAAGAATCGCTGTTCTAAAAATGAACCGGTTTCTTTTTTTCTTTTGTTTATTACTCTTCATTTGATCCAAACTCAAAATTATCACTCCCACACCGTATTATATCATCGAAATATAGTATGAAATTTGACTATTCTTTAACAATTTTGGAAGCTTGGTTCCTGATTTGTTTTATTTCTTTCGGTGTCAGAGGGCGATAATCTCCTGGTTTCAATCCATCCAACGTAAGCATACCATATTTTTCTCTTTTTAATTTCATGACAGGGTAGCCTAACTGCTCCATCATTCTTCTAATATGACGATTTTTCCCTTCATGCAAGGTTAATTCAAGCACCATTGTGTTTTTTTTCTTATCCGTAGATAAAATCGTATAGTTCACTGCTTTTAAAATATCTTTATCTGCTTTAATCCCTTTTCTTAGCTTACCGAGCTCTTTTTTATCAGGAACCCCTTTAATTTTAGCGACGTAGACCTTGTCTATTTCATGCTTCGGATGCATTAAAAGATTAGCAAATTCCCCATCATTTGTTAATAGCAGGATGCCTGACGTATCGTAGTCCAATCTGCCAATTGGAAAAACTCTTTCTGTCACTTCCTCCATTAAATCAATTACAACTTTCCTATTTTTGTCATCCTTCAAGCTGGAAATAACTCCTCTTGGTTTGTATAGCATGTAGTATACATGTGATTCTTTTTCCAGTGGGACACCGTTCACCTCAACTTCATCATCACTTGTTACTTTTGTGCCAAGCTCTGTTACAGTCTGTCCATTTACACGGACTTTCCCATCTATAATAAGCTGTTCTGCTTTTCTTCTAGAGGTTATGCCGCTTTGTGCAATTACTTTTTGTAGTCGTTCACTTTGATTTGCCATTCTATCACCATACTTCTACTTTATTTTCTACACAATAATAGCGTTAATATGGCATTAACGCTAGTTTTAGTTACCCGAATACTATTTTAACAATAATGATGGTTGAAAGTATAGCAATTAGGTCCGCCAGCAGCCCAACTTTTAAAGCATAGCGCATTTTCCTTATTCCAACTGCTCC
Source organism: Oceanobacillus profundus (assembly GCF_003515705.1). Taxonomy (GTDB): domain Bacteria; phylum Bacillota; class Bacilli; order Bacillales; family Amphibacillaceae; genus Oceanobacillus; species Oceanobacillus profundus. The sequence continues at coordinate 19,009 of NZ_QWEH01000008.1, read as the reverse complement.
AAAATAGACTGTTAATATATAGAGCGTAGTATCTGTACTTCCTTGCATTGTTGATGCTAACCGGCCAATAAACGAATCAGGTCCATGTGTAGCGATCAATTCGGTTGTCATGCCCAATGCAGCTGTGCCAGAAATTGGCCTCACTAATGCAAGTGGCATGATATCAGCTGGTATACCAACCATCTGCAGCAATGGGGTAATGCTGTTAATAAAAGCTTCCAATGCTCCCGAACTACGAAGTATCGCAATAGATACAATCATACCTACTAAAAAAGGAAGCAAAGAAAATGCCATTTTGACACCTTCCTTACCTCCTTCTACAAATAATTCGTATGCGGGAACTCTTTTGATTACTGCAACGGACAATACGACGAGTAAAAAGGTTGGGATAAGCCAGGTGCTTACAAGCGTGATGATCTCCATAACTATTTCCTCCATGTACTTTTATAATGATAAAAACGATCAATTAAAATAGCACTGGTAACCGCAACTCCACTCGCAATAATCGTAGTACCAACAATTTCAGTCGGGGATACAGAATTATATTGCATACGGATTGCAATTACAGTTGTTGGAACTAATGTCAAACCAGATGTGTTTAATGCGAGAAAAGTAATCATTGAACGTGATGCAGTTTCTGATCCACTTAATTTTTTCATTTCCTCCATCGCTTTAATTCCAAGTGGTGTTGCAGCATTGCCTAAACCAAAGAGATTAGCTGTAATATTCGATACGATATAGCCGATTGCCGGGTGATCTTTTGGTATCTCAGGAAACAGCTTTACGATAACCGGCCGAAATACCTTTGCAATTCCTTTTAGAATCCCAGCATTTTCTGCAATTTTCATAATACCTAGCCAAAAAACAAGAATGCTGATTAGACTAATGGCTAATGTTACTGCCTCGCTTGCGCTCTCAAAAATTGCTTTGTTAACTTCATCCATTGTTCCATTAAACATTGCGAAAACAATACCTACAATTGCCATACACGCCCAAATTATATTGATCATTTTACTTCAATCCAATTATTTGTATTAAAATTGACGTAAAAGTCTGTTTGAAGTCATGATCGTTAGGATCCAATCGATTTTGGAAAATATGTGTTTCCATCAATTGTTCATCATCCAAGTAAAAAACAGTTTTCCCAATAATCTCCTCATCTGTCGTCAAATAATTTGAAAGCAGAAACGTACTCGAAGTCAATACTTCTATCTCTTCAACAGATAACGGATAGGATATTTCGTCCTCTACAAAACCGTTTACCGTTAAATTTGTTTCATTCAACCTGTATTTTATTGGTCCTTCGTCTGAAAGTGGTTCCATCTGATAATTTTCATATCCCCACTCAAACATCGAGATATGGTCATTCCAATCATCTGGTGCATCGAGTGTCACTGCAATTAACTTCATACCGTCTTTTTCAGCAGTGGTTACTAAGGTTCTACCTGTTTGCTTCGTGTATCCAGTTTTCCCTCCTGTACAATATTCATAAAACTGTGTAAGCAGACGATTTTTATTTTTCCAGCTATATGATCTATTTTCAGAGATATAATTTTCCGAACCGCTTATTTCTTGAAATGTATTGTTTTCCATCGCATAGCGCGTAAGTATTGCCATATCGTATGCCGTTGAATAATGGGTTTCTGAATCAAGACCATGAGGGTTATCGAAATGTGTATTTGTCATCCCTAGCCATTTAGCTTTTTCATTCATCATATAGACAAACCCTTCCTCACTTCCCCCTACATGTTCAGCTATCGCTATTGCCGCGTCATTACCAGACCTAAGCATCAAACCATAAACAAGGTCTTCTAATTTCATTTCTTCACCTTGCTCCAAATAAATGGATGATCCTTCTGTATAAATTGCGCTTCTCGAGGCGGTAGCCATCTCATCCATTTTCCCGGATTCAATTGCTATAATTGCGGTCATTATTTTCGTAATACTTGCTATAGACGCTTCTTCATGTGCCTTCTTTTCATAAAGCACCCTGCCTGTGGATTGTTCGATTAAGATGGCGTTGTTGGCAGAAACAACAGGGGTTGCTTGTCCTGTAATTGGAAAACCAAGTTGCACAACTAAGAGAATAAGGATGAGTATGAGAAATCGCATCGTTTAATGCCTCCTTAGAAATCTTTAGCATTCGTTAAAGGATCATTCTTTGTTTTTTAATAACATGTATACTTTGGATTGCAAGCTATTAGGTGAAAGTATTCGCTGCACTTTTACATCAAAAAGTTTTATTTCTATTTATCAAAAAAGATGTCCTTACATTTTATGCACGGGACACGCTGTTATGCTAGATGATTTAAGAACAATAAAAAAACCTTACATGCCAGTATGTAAGGCTCAAATTTTTATTCATTAAAATTATTCTCAATTTCATCACTGAATCGCTCAAAAAATAAATCAGCTTCGTTACTGTCTGTATTATCCTCTTCGGAAGGTTCAGGCAGCGGTGGAAGTTCGCCAAGAGAAGTTAAACCAAAATAGGTTAAAAAATCTTTGCTTGTTCCAAAAAGTATTGGCCGTCCAACACTATCTTTACGACCTACTTCCTCAATTAACGATCTCGCCGTCAGTGTTTGAACTGGCCGATCACTTTTAACACCCCTGATTTCGTCAATTTCTGTTCTTGTTATTGGCTGTTGATAGGCGATAATTGCCAATGTTTCTAAAGCAGCTTGTGACATTCTGCTGGTCTGTGGTAGTTCAAGTAATTTTTTGAAATAATTACTATGCTCTGGCTTTGTTGTTAAATGAAGTACTTCATGCGACTTCATAATCATTAAGCCACGGTCTTTACGTTCATAATCATATGTCAGTTCTTCAAGAATGTGTTCAACTGCTGATTCTGACACTTCTAGTACCTTACACACTTGCTTTATCGTAATGCCTTCATCTCCACTAGCAAAAAGTAATCCTTCGACAACGGCTTTTAATTCTTCTATTTCCACAATCTATTCCTCCAAATATTAGAAAAATCGGCATGGGCTTATCCTTAAGCGATGCCTTCTATGTAATGAAGCAGAAAAGAAAGCTTTATGCTTTATTTTCTGCAAATATATACAATGTATCGAAATGCTTCGTTTGTTTGCAATAGATTTCCTTACCTTTCATAAGCTCTAAAATTGCAATAAACGTGACGACTACATGAGTTCTTGATGGATAGGGAAATAACTGATCGAATTCAATCCCCTTACCTTGTGTTGACTTTACTTTGGTCAACACATCTTGCATCCGCTGCTCAATCGGTATGTCCATCCGTTGTACAGTAGTATCTAGTGGTTTATTCCACTTTTTACGTTCAAACATTTTCCCCAGAGCACCGAGCATATCATAAATGGAGACATCTCCCTGTACTACCGGTTGTTTTTCGAATGTTAATTCATCGAAAACAGTTGGTGGTCTTGTAAATATTTGATTTGCTTCTACCTCCTTTTCCTTCAACCGTTCAGCAGCTTCTTTATATTTCCGATATTCGATCAGTCGTTGCATCAGTTCTTCTCTCGGATCCTCTGCGTATTCTTCCATCTCATTATCTTCAATAATTTCTTGTTTAGGCAGTAGCATCTGACTTTTAATCGCTACTAACGTGGAGGCCATAACTAGGTATTCACTTGCAATATTTAATTCAAGCTGTTGCATGGTATGTATATACTCCATGTATTGTTTCGTTATCTGTGCCATCGGAATGTCGTATATATCAATTTCATACTGATTGATTAAATGCAGCAATAAATCAAGCGGACCTTCAAATGCGTCTAATTTTACCTCGTATGCTTGATTCACAGTAGTTCCTTCCTTTCATTTGTACAATTTGAGTCTTTTTACTAATAATTCCCAGGTGAAGCGTTGCAATATTTCTGTATCAATTAAAATATAGAAAGTTTAAGTTTACCATGATCTACCCTGAAGGCAAGCGCAGCAAGTGTTTTGACTTTCTTTTGTTACAAATTTATTTATAGTTTGGCATATGCGCCCATACAACACACTTTTTTTTAACATAAGCTATTAGCGTAAGATAAATGTTACCACAAAACATTTCTGGAAAGAAGAAAAAGGAGGAAGTTCGTTATGAGTCAAGGTTATGGTGGTTATGGTGGAGGCTTTGCGTTAATTGTAGTTTTGTTCATTCTCTTGATTATTGTCGGTTGTGCTTGGTTCTAATTAGATAGCCGAAAAATTATATAGCATATAAAGCACTGGAATTATGAAGGCTACTAATGCACTACGGTTATCATAAATTAGAACAAAACCGAAACTCTGCTAAGTGTTCATGTAAGATAAAAATTTGTAGCTTCAAAGAAAAACCAGCCCTTATGAAAAGGGGGCTGGTTTTTCTTATTGGTTAGGAAATATAAAATCGACTGATTTCTTATACGAGAGCAGCCACGTTCAGCTATAGCACCCAGCGAGACTTTCCTCATGACGCGATAAAGAAGACTTGCCTACTGTCAAAGACATATGAGGCTTAGTCGCACTTATGCCCTTGTGGTCAAATCAGGCACCGACTCCAGGTAAAGGATGGCCGACTAAATCAGGCTCAAGCCTAACGTCAGCATCCCCCTTACTGAGGCATGTTTCCTTTTAGATGAACTTGACTTTTCTCCCAAAAGATGAAAGTTATCGTTCATCTTATACTTTGGAATAAATCTCCTACGTAGGAATGTTCGAGGCGCAGTCCATACGTCCCTAACTGGGCACTTCCGCTTTTGTGCTTAGCTATCAGAAGCATCTGCGCTGTCTTCTGCTAGTGTACATTTATTATAAAAATCCTGTATTTCATCCGTCGTACTAACAGCATATTTGTTCTGATAGATACGAATGACTTCATTGACCATCTTTTGACCGATTCCAGCATTTCGGTGAGAAGGATTGACTGAAACATGCTGCACGATTGCGTCTATACCATTTTCAATCCTAATTCCAATCGCACCTAATACATCATCTTCCTCTTTCCATAAATGAAGATGCCAGTCATCATTGGATTCATACTCTTTAATGGTCTGTTGCAATTTCTTAACGTCTTTCTTTTCTTCAGGCATAAAAGACAATAGACCCATTGCAATCTTTTCATGATTTTTTTTATAACGAATTAACATATTTACCCCTCATTAATAAAACCTTTTGATCTTTAAGAAATGATCTGTGAACATGGAAAACTGTTTTATAAACATACTTATATTATATTTATGGCACTATTAAATGTGTTTGTCAAATATACATACTGGAAAAAGGTTTCCAGTTTCAAGCATTGACAATTTTCACATAAATCATACGATTGTATAATAGATTATTTTCTGCTGATCAATCTAAAGATTGTAAATCCATCTGTTTGCTTCCCTTTGAATTTAAAAGGAATTAGATTCACAACAGCCATCCATACATTAAACCAAAAGAATAACTGTAAAAGACCATTTGTATTTACTTCCAGTATAATATAGATAACCGTCGCAGCCACTCCATTAAACATAGGGCCAAAAAATGTAATCCAAATAATTTCTGAATTATTATAAGGTCTTTCCCTCTCGGTTTTGGTTACTCCACCTATGAAGTAAACAGAACGCCATGTCAGCTCAAGGTTATTCATTGCGCTTGTCCATTGTCTTTTACCTATTCCTAAATTTATTTTAATACGATCTGCTTTTACCAACTTTGCACCGCATGCATGACCAAGCTCATGAATGAAAGTACAAATTGGTGCAATGATCAAAACAAGGCACACAAATAAATAAAGACTCATGGAAGTTGCCTAGATAATAATGTATTTATTCGCTGATTACTCGAACTTCTTTCATCACATCGCCATTTTGCATGGATTTGGCATGCTCGATTCCAGATGTTACTTGTCCGAACACAGTATGTACGCCATTCAAATGCGGTTGTGGCTCATGAACAATAAAAAATTGACTGCTTCCTGTATCTTTGCCTGCATGTGCCATTGATAGAGAACCTTCTACATGTGTATGTGGATTTCCTTCTGTTTCACATTTAATAGTATACCCTGCTGACCCAGTACCATTCCCAATAGGGCATCCGCCTTGACTTACAAATCCTGGAATGACACGGTGAAACGTTAAACCATCATAGAAATTTTCATTTGCAAGTTTCTCAAAGTTAGCAACCGTATTTGGTGCTTCGTTTGGGTAAAGTTCAAATTCAATTTTATTTCCATTTTCTAATAGAAAATATCCTTTTTTAGACATATAACAACATCTCCTCATTGATTTAGTAAAATCCAAAACTATTTTATCATTAATTATTTAGATTGGAAAGAATCGCCGCTTCTTTATTCATAGGACAAGTCATTTTTGACTACATCCTCATATGTTTCCCGTTTTACGACTAATTTATCGATTCCATCTTCAATAAACACAACTGCAGCATTCGGGAATCGGTTGTAATGACTTGCCATTGAATAACTATATGCTCCAGTAGAAAATACAGCTAGTATATCACCTGGTTCTACATCTGGAACTGGTAGATCCCAAATTAACATATCACCTGATTCACAGGCTTTACCCGCGATTGATACTTCCCTCGTTATTTTTTCCAACGGTTTATTGGCAATAACAGCTTCATATTTCGCTTGATATAGTGCAGGTCTGATATTATCTGTCATACCGCCATCTACGGAAACGTATTCCCTTACTCCAGGAATATCTTTCATCGCGCCAATGGTATAAAGCGTTATTCCAGCATTACCAACAATGGATCTACCTGGTTCAATCCAAATTTCGGGCATCGGGATATCTAACTCTTCCGAATTCTTTTGGACAGCTTGTACCGTTGCTTCTACATACTCGTGATGCCCTAACGGTTGGTCAGCCTTGGTATAACGAATTCCAAAACCGCCTCCTAGATTAAGCACTTCTGGTACATAATCATATTCTGCTTTCCATTTAGCAAGTTCATTAAATAAGATATCTACAGCTACCTGAAATCCTTCTGTTTCAAAAATTTGTGAACCGATATGACAATGGAGCCCTTTAAGTCGAATGGTTTTATGATTATAAAGTTGTTTTATAGCCTGAACTGCTTGACCGTTTTGAAGGTTAAATCCAAATTTCGAGTCCTCATTACCTGTCATAATATACTCATGCGTTTTCAGCTCTACCCCTGGTGTAACACGCATAAGAACATCCATTGTCTTATTTTGGGCATTTAGCTGCTCATCCAAGAGTTTAATATCATGGAAGTTATCAATAACAATACAACCGATGTCATGTTCAATTGCCATTGCAATTTCTTCGGCACTTTTATTGTTTCCATGCATATGGATTCGTTCTGTTGGGTATCCAGCTTGTAATGCTGTATATAATTCTCCCTCAGAGATAACATCTAGACATAAGCCTTCTTGCTTCGCTACTTGCAGCATTGCAATGGAAGAAAATGCTTTACTTGCGTATGCAACTTTTGCCTTTACGTTCAGTTCCTTAAATGTATTGACAAAGCTTCTTGCATTTTCACGAATCATGGAAACATCGTAAACATAAAGTGGTGTACCATATTTTTCAGCAAGTGTTATCGTGTCTACTCCACCAATCTCAAGATGTCCGTTTTCGTTCGTTTGAAACGGATGATGATTAATTATCATAATATGTACTCCTCCACTTTTAATGTATGAAATAATAGGAATACTTTATCATATTGAAACATAAAAGCGCAAGTAACAAAAAGAACTAAACACTGTTAGTTCTTTTTATTAGATCGTCTATAATTATTCTTCGGATGTACAATACTTGGTCGAGTATACATATCTGGAACGGGCTTTCTTAAGAGAATATGGGACATTGCTTTTGCATTAAATGGCAATAATGGCCATAGATACGGTGTTCGAAGTGATTTGATATTTGCTAAAAATAGAACATTCACTAAGATTCCAATCACAAATCCTGGCAGTTCGAACAAACCAACAAGCAGGACGAGAAATAAATTCATTATTTTGTTGGCAACACTTAGCTCATAGCTCGGAGTAACATATGCTCCAATCGCACTAACAGACACGTAAAGAATCACTTCTGGACTGAATAAACCAACGTCAATAGCGATTTGACCAATTAATACTGCAGCAATTAATCCCATGGCAGTTGATAATGGTGTCGGTGTATGAATTGCTGCCATTCGGAGAAATTCTATCCCAATGTATGCAAGTATAATTTGTATCATTACTGGTATGTTTCCTTGTTCATTCGGACCAATAAATGATAATTCCTTTGGCAGCAGGCTTGGATCTAGCGCAAATAAGAGCCAGACTGGCAGTAGATACATGGAAGCGAACACAGCTAAAAACCGAATAAAACGTATGAACGTACCAATTGATGGTGCCTGCCTATACTCTTCTGCATGTTGTAAATGATGGAAAAAAGTAGTGGGCAGGATAATGGCACTGGGAGACGTATCAACGAAGATTATGATGTGTCCTTCAAGCAAATGACTTGCAGCTACATCAGGCCTTTCCGTATAGCGGACAAGCGGAAAGACATTCCAATTTTGCCCGATAATAAACTCTTCGATTGTTTTTTCCGCCATTGTTATTCCATCGATATCGATTGCGTCCATTTTCTCTTTCACTAAGGTAATCAAATCATCATCCGCAATATCTTGTAAATAAGTAATACAAACATCTGTCTTCGAACGTTCTCCAACTTTTAACATTTCATTACGAATTCTTTCGTCACGCAATCTTCTTCGTGTGAGGGCAGTATTCTCAATTATGTTTTCAGTAAAACCATCTCTTGAGCCTCGAATCACCTTCTCCGTGTCAGGTTCCTCTGGGCTTCTACCCGGGTAGTTCCTGACATCAACTATAAATGCAAATTGTTCTCCATCGATAAAAATGGCAATCAAACCCGAAAGAATCTGATCTGCAGCTTCATCCATCGTTTTTACAAGAGTAACCTGTTGATGCACAATACGGTTTTCGATAATTTCGGCGACCATTTTGTAATTTGTTTCAACATCATTAATATCGATGAGTTGCTCCATTATTTCTTGTATAGTAGATGTATCACATAATCCAGTAACGTAGTAAATATTGATTTTCCGCTTCAGTATAATTAATTCTCTATACCCTACATCGAAGGAATAGCCCATTCCTAGTCTATCTTCCATATAGGCTTTATTTTCTTCAATTTTTGGTGATATTTTTTTCATAGAAGTTTTATTACCCAAATTTATTCACCTCTTATTTAACAAAATAGGTCCACTGGAATAGGGATCCGAATATTTTTCCAAATACAATTGCCATTAAAAGAACTAATAAATAATGGTCCAATCGCACTCTGCGGGATAATATTGGAAAAACATTCAATACCTCCGTTAAAGCTGCAGCAAGCATTCCATTGAAAATCCCGTGAAACAATCCCCAAAGCAGTAGTACTACAATCGGCTGCTGCAAATTTACTTCCGCAAATGAAAAATAAGTTCCCATCAAAAGCCCCAAGATGACACTTGCACTGTATACTTTTATTAGTTTTTCTGTTTTACTTAATTGAATAAGCCTTGGGATAATACCAAGTACCGTTATAAACGCGACAAACCCAGCCCCCACAGCAAGACCCCCACTAAAACCAATGAGCATTTGCAAGAAGTTAACGATTAAGTTCTGTATCATTTAACTTGTTTTCATGATGATTTAAGTAACTATTAAGGTCTTGTTGATATTTATATATCTCTACTTCAAGCGGGCTAGGCTCTTCATTAAACCTTCGATTAAACCAATGATTAAAAAATAACAATGTTCCAATTCCTAAACCAAAAGAGTACGGAATCTGGATCCATAATGGGAATTCATTTTCTTCGCCAGTTAGCAGGAAATGAAGATGCTGTTGTACCTCCTGCATACTAACATCATAGTGGAAGTTCATAATTGTCATCGCTGTACCAATGAATAGCAAAATCCATACAAATGATGCAACCAATATGTTTAAGGGTTTTTTTTGCGTGTTTATTCGTACAATGGTTTGTTCCGGCCCAGAGATTTGGATTTCTAACCCTTCATATTCGTTTATTAAATGATCTATGATTAGGAAGCTGTCGATAATAACAATGTTCTTATCCTTTTTGGTAAGTCTGTATACAGGCGTGTTTTCCAGCTTATACTTCCGGATATTTGCAGCAGATATATGTGCAATATCCTTCAGCATAAGCTGTTTAAGCGTATTTAATTCCACTGTTTTTTTCATTCGAAGATAGATAATCTCTGCCAATGGAATAACTTCCTTTCCATTTAAGCTATTACTGTTTCGTTTAGTATTTGTCAGTTGTGATAAATTTATCATACAAATGTGGTAAAACCTTTTTCAAAATGACTTTTCGCTTTCATATCATGATTTTTATTAAATTTTCTTTTGAAAGAAACTGGCGAACTAACTTCTCGGCTGTTTTCTTCAAGTATGTGCAATAATCGCCGTCCGGGCACCTAAGGGAACGGCTTTAACCCCTCCAGCCTACGAGCCATCAGACACGTGCTGTTCCAGCAGGACAAGCTTTTACATCGCACGAAGAAAATTGTTTTGTATTTTTGAGGAGTCACCGCCATACGCTCACCCGAACTGGTTTGAGCAAAAAATTTGTTTCGGTAAATTATGTTAGAAATAGCTAATGAGCCAATTCTAGCAGAGGAAACACACGTAGACTTCTTCGGGATACGCGGCCAGAGTGAGACACTGTAGAACGGAGTACGAAGAGCGTCGGGTCACCCGCGAAGAGCGTAGTGTGTTTCCAGAGCGGTTAGTCGCACAATCTCTCAATACGCATTAATTAGAAGTCATATTAAATCGAACAAAAAAACACCACAGATGTGATGTTTTAAAGAAAGATCTATTAGGAAGAATCCATATTTTTCTTCATATCCTCCAGAATCTTTTTTTCCAGCCTTGAGACTTGAACTTGGGAAATTCCGAGCCTTTCTGCTACTTCTGTTTGTGTCTGGTCTTTGTAATAGCGTAAGTAGACAATCAACCGTTCACGTTCAGTTAGATTCTGGATTGCTTCCTGTAATGTAAGTTTATCGAACCATTTTGTATCCTGGTCGGCAATTTGATCCAAAAGCGTTATCGGATCGCCATCATTTTCAAAAACGGTTTCATGAATGGAATGAGGTGATTTCGCAGCTTCCTGCGCATGGACAACCTCTTCCGATGAGATCTCTAATGCATCAGCAATTTCTTTCACTGTCGGTGACCTTCCCAATTGTTTTGTTAGCTCGTCTTTTTTCCGACGAATTTTATTTCCTGTCTCCTTCAGTGAGCGACTTACCTTCACGCTTCCATCATCTCTAATAAACCGTTGAATTTCACCGATAATCATTGGAACTGCATACGTTGAAAACCGTACATCATAAGACAAATCAAATTTATCAATCGCCTTAATCAGCCCAATGCTGCCAATCTGGAACAAATCATCTGGATCATAGCCCCTATTAATAAATCGTTGAACAACCGACCACACAAGGCGAATATTTCTTTCTACAAGAAGGTCTCTTGCCTCTTTATCGCCTTGTTGACTTTTTAATATATATTCTTTCACTTTCTCATCTGACAGCTGTTCCTTTTGGCGGGTGTTTTTAACATTTACATTCATGGCAGCCCCCTCAGTTATAGACTGTTTTGGTCTTTGATAGCTGCTTTGTCATATATACTGCAGTTCCCTCGTTAGGGTTCGAAATGACCTCAACAGAATCCATAAAGTTTTCCATGATTGTAAATCCCATTCCTGATCTTTCCATTTCTGGTTTTGATGTATACAGCGGCTCTAATGCCTCTGTTACATTTGGAATTCCAATTCCATTATCCTTAATTGTTAATTCAATTTCCTCATCATTCAATGTACATGTAATATAAACTTTATGATGTGCTTCCCTATTATAGCCGTGGATAATCGCATTCGTTACCGCTTCTGAAACGACAGTCTTAATTTCTGTCAGTTCATCCATTGTCGGATCCAGCTGTGCTATAAAAGCCGCGACAGTCACTCTAGCAAAAGCTTCATTCTCACTCACACTTGAGAATTCCAAATTCATTTCGTTTTTCATGAAGCCACCCCCAGTGTTGCTAATGCAAATTCTTCATTCTCCTCAAGTCTGACAATTTTAAACAGGCCTGACATTTCAAATAAGCGCTTTACAGGTGGTGAAATGGAACATACTACCATTTCCCCACCTAATTGAATAACCTCTTTATATCGGCCGAGTACAACACCAAGTCCGGAACTATCCATAAACGTTACTTCTTCAAGGTTGAGTATGATATGCTTAACTGGATTTACATACAACATATCTTTCCACTTATCACGTAACAATTCTGCTTCATGATGATCCAATTCACCTGATAGTCTTACTATTAAGACGTCACCCTTCACATCAAATATTGAATGAAGCCCCATATTTATTCCTCCTTATAAGAACTGTATTGAATCTATTTCTTTATTGGGAGGTCTAATTCCTGCTACTTGACAAAAGAAGTGTCTATTCAATTAAATTAGATGAAATTAGCGTGATTTCACCATTTCTTGCACCGTGCGCTTTAATAGTGAAAAATAGGTTGTTTTCTCAATATCTTCTTCAACTGTTAAAGGTATTTCATATAGTACCTGCTCCCCATCCTTCACATATAATTTACCAACTTCATCTCCTCTTTTAACTGGTAAATTCCAGGTGTCTTGAAGCTTCACCTCTGTCTGGATATCCTTTTCCTCTTCGCCTTTCTTATGAAGGGTACTAATCGATTGTTTTGTTACAATATCAACATTCTTTTGCTTTGATTTCAAGAGATGGATATCGGTAATCTTTTCGTCCCTATCAAAAAGCTTATTTGTCTCAAACTGATTGAATGCATAATCAAGTAAACCGGATACCATCGTATTTCTTTCCTTAGGAGATTCTGCACCCATTACAACAGCAATAACGCGCATATCGTCTCGCTTAGCTGTAGCAGTTAAACAATATTTCGCCTCGCTTGTATACCCTGTTTTTAATCCATCTACATCAGGATAGAACCGAACAAGCTTATTTGTATTTACTAACCAGAACTCATTGTCCTGTCCTTTTCTTAAATAATCTTCATAGACCGAAGTATAATCTGTTATGGCTTCATACTTTAATAGTTCATTTGCAATCATCGCCATATCATAGGATGTGCTGTAGTGATTATCTGCAGGTAAGCCCGTGGAATTTTGGAAATGCGTGTTCTCAAGCTTTAATTCCTTTGCGCGTTCATTCATTTTTTTCACAAATGCTTCTTCACTTCCAGCAAGGCGCTCTGCTAAAGCAACACTAGCGTCATTACCAGATGCGATGGCTACCCCTTTTAATAGATCATTAACAGACATTTCCTCTCCTGCTTCCAAGAAGATTTGCGACCCTCCCATGGAAGCAGCTCGTTCACTTACACGTATCATTTCATCTTTTTGTAAGTTCCCTTTATCCAACGCTTCCATAATGAGCAGTAACGTCATTATTTTAGTCATACTTGCTGGCGGTAACTTTTCATGAGCATTTTTATCGAAAAGTATTTCGCCGGTATCCTGTTCCAATAAAATAGCTGATTTTGCATCTGGAGCAAGAGCTAGTCCATTATTCTCTTCCTCCGAGTTATTTTCTTCTGCAAAAGCAGAAACAGGCACTGCAAAAGCTATTACCATCATAATTGTAATGAGTCTTAAAAACTTATTCATCATCTTTTACCTCCAGCAATCAATATAAAAGCGTGTTCAAAAAAGAGAAGGCAAATTGGCTAGTAACCATACTTTTTTATCTTCCAATTTGATAACGCCAAAATGTCGTTTTTGTCCAGACTTTTTGAACATCCTCTATAATGAAAGGATTGCCGAATATTGGCATTTTCATACACCGAAAATAATAAAAAAGAAAAAGCACACAACCGTGCGCTTTTTCCTTTTGTTAATCCGTTATTGTCTGATAAATTAATGTTGGAGCTTCAATATGCTCAGTCGTTATCGTTATACTTTCATACAACTTTTCAATGACTTGATCTACATTTTCCTGATTAGAATGAATCGTAAGTAAGGATTCTCCTTCTGTAACAGAATCACCAATCTTCTTATGGAGCACAATTCCGACACTTAAATCAATTTCAGACTCTTTTGTTGCTCTGCCAGCACCAAGCATCATTGCAGCAGTACCTAGTTCATCAGCAATAATTGCTGCTACCTTACCAGCAGATTTAGCTGGTAGATCGATTTTAAATTTCGCCTGTGGCAGTAACTCCGGATTATCAGCTACTTCTGCATTTCCGCCTTGTGACTCTAAAAATTGTTTGAATTTATCGAACGCTTTTCCATTTGTTAAAGCTTCCTGTAATAGCTGTCGTGCTTCATCAATATTTTTCGCCTTTTTAGCAAGTACAACCATTTGGCTTCCTAATGTAAGACATAATTCGGTTAGATCCTCAGGACCTTTTCCTTGAAGTGTATCAATTGCTTCTTTTACTTCAAGCGCATTCCCTATTGCATACCCTAGCGGCTGGCTCATATCAGATATAACAGCCATTGTATTTCTTGATACCTTATTCCCGATAGAAACCATTGCATGTGCGAGCTCTTTAGCATCCTCAAGATCTTTCATAAAAGCTCCAGCACCGGTTTTAACGTCTAGGACAATGCCATCAGCACCAGAAGCGATTTTTTTACTCATAATTGAACTGGCAATTAGTGGAATTGAATTTACGGTTGCTGTGACATCTCTTAAACTATATAATTTTTTGTCAGCCGGGGTTAAATTTCCAGACTGACCAATTACCGCAACTTTATTTTTATTCACTAAGTCGATGAACGCCTCATTTGTTATTTCTACATGAAATCCTGGAACAGCCTCTAATTTATCAATCGTTCCCCCTGTATGCCCAAGGCCTCTTCCGCTCATTTTAGCTAAAGGTACACCAAGTGATGCAACTAAAGGTGCAAGTATTAAAGTTGTTGTATCACCAACTCCACCAGTAGAATGCTTATCTACTTTGATCCCTTCAATCGCCGATAAATCAATTTGATCGCCCGATTCAACCATAGCCATCGTTAAGCTTGCACGTTCCACTTCTGTCATGTCCTGAAAATAAATTGCCATTAATAAAGCACTAATTTGATAATCTGGAATTTCACCGTTTGTATAGCCATCAATAAAAAATGTTATCTCTTCCTTGGTTAATTCCCCACCGTTTCGCTTTTTCTCAATGATGTCATACATTCTCATTTATAATCACCTTTTTTATTATTTTAGTTCGTACATATTTACGCTGGCAATGTACTTACAATTTTCTTAACAAATTGCAGGAAATTTGTTTTTACTTTTTCAGTTGTTTCTATTACTTCATCGTGTGTTAACGGCTGATCTAATATACCTGCAGCCATATTTGAAATACAAGAAATACCAAGCACTCGAATGCCAGCGTGTCTGCTTACCACAACTTCTGGTACGGTAGACATTCCTACAGCATCTCCACCAAGCGTTCTCAGCATTCTAACCTCTGCAGGCGTTTCATATGCTGGTCCAGTGTTGCCGACATACACTCCTTTTTGAACGAAAATACCAAGTGAAGCTGCACAGCTTTCTGCATGCTTTATGAATTCTCGATCATAACTTTGGGACATATCAGGAAAACGAACACCTAAGTCTTCATCGTTTTTTCCGATTAAAGGATTATCACCCATATTATTAATGTGATCTGTAATGAGCATGAGGTCTCCGGGGTTGAATTCCTCATTTATTCCCCCAGCGGCATTCGTTACGATAATGGACTCGATTCCTAAATCCTTCATGACGCGTACTGGAAATGTTACTTGGTTCATGGAATAGCCTTCATAGTAATGAAAACGTCCTTGCATCGCGATAACCTGCTTACCTTCTAACGTTCCAATTACAAGTTGCCCCTTATGTCCAGATACTGTTGATTCTGGAAAGTGTGGAATGTCCTTATAAGCAATGGTTATCGGATTTTCAATTTCTTCACCAAGAACTCCTAGACCAGAACCAAGAATTAAGCCAATTTCTGGTGTCTCTTTTAGTTTACTTTTCACATAATTGCTCGCTTCTTTAATTGCTATATGATTCATTTTGCTGATTCCCCTCTATTTAATTTCATTTAAAAAGCTTTTTCCGTGATTAGGCATCGGTATGTTAAAATTATCTGCGATTGTAGCACCGATATCTGCGAAAGTTTCTTTAATTGGCAATGCTCTTCCTTCTGAAATCGCTTTATGATGTACGAGCAACGGTACATATTCTCTCGTGTGGTCTGTACCATGATGTGTCGGGTCATTCCCGTGATCTGCAGTAATAATTAACAAGTCATCCTTCTGCAATTTTTCTAAAACCTCAGGCAATCTTGCATCAAATTCTTCCAATGCTTTTCCATAACCCTCTGGATCTCTTCGGTGTCCATATTTTGCATCAAAATCAACTAAATTCAAAAAGCTAATACCGGTAAAATCCTGATCCATTGACGCTACTAGCTTTGTCATGCCATCATCATTATCCTTTGTTCGAACTGCTTCGGTTACTCCTTCTCCATCATAAATGTCGGAAATCTTCCCTAGAGCAATCACGTCCAGTTTATTATCTTTCAGTTCATTCATTACAGTCCTGCCAAATGGCTTCAATGCATAATCATGGCGGTTTGATGTTCGTTCAAATGCACCAGGTTTACCAATAAACGGTCGTGCAATAATACGGCCAACCATATATTTTTCGTCCAATGTTAGCGCGCGAGCAATTTCACAAATACGATACTGCTCTTCAATCGGTACAATTTCTTCATGTGCAGCGATTTGCAGTACTGAATCTGCAGACGTATAAACAATCAGCGCACCAGTTTTCATATGCTCTTCACCAAGCTCATCCAATATTTCAGTACCTGATGCGGGCTTATTCCCAATAATTTTTCTTCCGGATTTTTCTTCCAATTCATTTAATAACTCATCTGGAAATCCGTCCGGGAACGTTCGAAATGGGTTGCTTATATGAAGGCCCATAATTTCCCAATGGCCAGTCATGGTATCTTTACCATTTGAAGCTTCCTGCATTTTTGTATAGTGTGCTTTTGGATGAATAGCCTTGCCAATTCCTTTTATTTCCTTAATATTACTTAATCCTAATTCACCCATATGAGGCATATTCAATCCACTCATATGTTCTGCAATATGCCCTAGCGTATCAGCACCAACATCATTAAATTGTGCTGCATCTGGTGCCTCGCCAATTCCTACTGAATCTAAAACAACTAAAAATACACGTTTAAATTGATTCATCTCTATCAAACCTCCTGTTACTATATTCCCGCATCACTATGAATATATGTTTCATTTTTATGATGTAGGATGTCAGACCACTGTTAAATCAAGTTCAAGCTCTTGGATGGTATGCCTTATACATGTCTTTTAATCGCGCTTTCGTGACATGCGTATAAATTTGGGTTGTCGAAATATCAGCATGTCCTAGCATTTCCTGAACCGCACGTAGGTCGGCGCCATTTTCTAATAAATGAGTTGCAAAGGAATGTCTTAGCGTATGTGGTGTTAACGTTTTATTTATGCCTACATCTCTTGCTAACCCCTTTAGGATCTTCCAAAATCCTTGTCGCGATAAGGCTCTGCCATGCTGATTAACAAACAATGCTGATTCAGATTTGTTATTAACAAGCTTCCCTCTTGCAAGATCTAAATATTGCTCTAAAGCATTTCTTGCTGCATCTCCTAATGGAACAATTCTTTCCTTTGAGCCCTTTCCAAAACATTGAACGAATCCCATTGTTAAATGTAAATCACCAACCTTCAATGAAATTAGTTCTGATACACGAAGTCCTGTTGCATAAAGCAACTCGAGCATTGCTTTATTACGTATGGAAAGTGAAGAGTTCGTTTGAATATCGAGTAATTTTTCCACATCTGCCTGAGACAGAATATCAGGAAGCTTTCTTTCTTTTTTCGGTGTTTCAATATGTAAACTAGGATCATGCGTCACAATCTGTTCGCGAATTAGAAATTGATGAAAGCTGCGAATAGATGAAACATGTCTTGTAATGGTTGCTGTCGACTTCCCACTATCTTTAAGCACATATAAGAAGCTTATGATATCATTTCTAGTTACCTGATCCCATGATTGTTTCTTTGCTTCCTTTTCGATATGTTCGATATAATGTTTAAGATCACGTCCGTAGGAGCCAAGTGTGTTTTCTGATAAACCGCGCTCGATTTGCAGAAAGTGAATAAAATCCTCCAATGCGTATTTCAACATACATACTACTCCCCTGCTTTAAAAAATAATTGAAATCGTTCCAATAGCTTCGTTTGTGAATGAAACACCTTAACAGCTGGGCCTTCGGGAGGATCATAACGATGAATTTCTTCATACTCCCGATGCATAATTTGTAAGCCTACATAAAATATGACGGTACACATTGTAAAAATCACAAACACTTTTATCGTATCTCGTATCATTCTATTCACCTAGCACTACTCCCTAAAATAGTTGTTTATTTAAAGATATGCTAGGTTAGAATCACAATATACTATTCAAATGTAACCTTTTTCAAGCAATTTGTAAATTATAACAAAAATAAAGTCCAACCCAACTTCAAACCAAAATATGAGAAAGTATTTAATAAATCAGGAGTTGAAAGAAACTGCGAACTAACTTCTTGGCTGTTTTCTTCAAGTATGTGCAATAATCGCCGTCCGGGATCGCTTCGGGCGGATGCTTTCCGTGGGCACGGATTCAGCCTCTCCGGAAGAAACCCACTTCCGGTGAGTCTTCAGACACGTGCTATTCCCACTGGAGTCACCGCCCTGCGCTCACCCGGACTGGTAGCGCATCGATATCGTTTTTATTAATTCCACAAGTAATAATTGGTGAGCATATACTAGCGGAGGAAATATACGTAGACTGATATGAACGAAACTGTCAAGTACCCCTTACACTCTTTTGAAAGATATTCTTTTTGACCAACTTTAAGCTAAGAGTCTATGTCTGTATAGGCTCTTTTTTATTTAACTG
>NZ_QWEH01000007.1 GCF_003515705.1 Oceanobacillus profundus | reverse complement strand
TCACTTGGCGTACTTCATGTGGATCGAATAGATGCCACTCACCGCGCTGTTCAACCTGCTCCATGAAATAATCCGGCAAGCAAACTCCCGTGAAAATGTCATGGGCACGCATGCGGTCATCCCCATTGTTTAACTTTAAATCAAGGAAGTATTCAATATCTTTATGCCAGATATCTAAGTAAATAGCGATTGCACCTTTTCGTGCTCCAAGTTGGTCAACGCTTACCGCTGTATTATTCAGCTGCTTAATCCATGGCACAACACCACTAGACATTCCTTTAAATCCTTTGATAGAACTTCCTCTTGATCGAACTCTACCCATATATACGCCTAGACCACCACCATTTTTGGAGATCTGAGCAATATCAGAGTTGCTATCATAGATAGAATGAAGATCATCATCTACTGTATCAATAAAGCAACTGGATAGCTGCCCATGCGTTTTTCCTGCGTTTGCTAATGTTGGTGTAGCAACTGTCATATAAAGATTGCTTAGAGCCCAATATGCTTCTTTAACAAGTTCTAATCTTTTTGATGGGTCTTCGTCTTGCATAAGATGCATTGCAATAATCATCCACCGCTCTTGTGGCAACTCATATACATTCTTGTCATGGTCCGTTGCCAGGTAACGTGTAGAAAGTGTATAAATGCCAAGATAATCAAAAAGTAAATCTTGGTAAGGATTAATTTCATGTCCAAGCTCTTTTATTTCAGCTTTACCGTATTTTTGTTCTAGGACTGGATTGTAAATTCCTTCTTGAGTAAGCGTAGCAATTAATTCATTGAAGTCACCATAAGGACTTGCATGTTCTTTTAATACGTATCCTCGGTTGTTTGCAGCATGTTTATATAAGTTTTTCAAATACACTCTACTAGCAAAGTATGTATAATCCCCATTTGCTTCGTCAATGTTTTCAAGTGCTGTTTTAATTAGTGTGTCGTATACTTTTTCTTCTTCTAGTGGGTTAGCTTTCATAGCTTTATCTTTTATTAACTCTTTATCTACTTTTAAACCTCTACACGATTCATTAACAAGGTAATCAATTAAAAAATCATACTTTACTTCAGTTTCTACACGCATTTTTCATATCTCCTCTATATCATAATTGTAATGCATTTCATAACAGTATCTATAATTATAAGTCATATAAAAAATAAATCAAGATGTTGACAAAATAAAATGCCCTCCACACTAAATATAGAGAGCATTTTATTTTTATTTCGTTGTACCAATCCTTGTTTTAAGTGCTTCAAACAATCCAGTTCCTGCTAAACCAGCAAACGCTCCAGCCCATAGCCTTAAGACTAAATCAAGGTCTGTGAATTTGTATGAAACAACTCCTAATATCAAGCCTAGAACGACACTAATTAATGGCAATAAATTCTTTGGAAGCTTAACTGCTTTCTTTAATACTTCCACTAATGCCGCAAGTATTGGTATAAGTATAGTTGCAGTAAGCATAACGTCTTGTAGTACTTCATTTTCCATATTGTTCACCCCCTTTCAATGATTGTTAATAGATGTAATGGCAGGTGTATCTTGCATTTGATGTCTTCTCGTATGATCGTTATATAACCCTTCTTTAAATCTTCTTCCGTAATTACGTGTTGAAAATCATAATTTAAGTAAAAGTATGTTACGACATCACCAACATGCATGGTTACACTCCTTCATTTTAGATTTTTACTTCAATTGATTCAGAGCGAACAATCTGATTTGCCAAAGCAACTAAATGCTCAGGAGTTCCTGGTTTTGGTGCAAGTTTATCAATTGGTGTTTTAGAACCTTCATGAGCTTCAACAATATTCAAGGTAGCTTCCCACAACTGAACCGCTAAATCACCTTTAAAGTCCTCGATTAATGGTCTTACTAATAAAGGATGAATGCTGCTATATTTAGGGTCTTCATTGACAGCTAAGTCTGACAGCAAGACACCTGCAAGAATTGCGTCACGAACATAACCCGTTATCCTATCAATTGCTAGCATTTCATCTACAACACGAAATACTTTGCGAGTATACTCAATTAAAGACTCATCAGATTTAAAACTTTCTGGTGCAATTTGAATTGCATTACTAACAAATACTTGAAAATCCATATTCTCTAATTCTTCAATTTCTTTTTTAAAAATGTCAGTCATTTAAAATTCTCCTTTTTTAATGCTTTGTCAGCTTACGTATTGCATCGATTTTATCAATATCAACTCTTTGACGAGTGATAATCATGTTGTAAGTTTTTTCATTATGTAGCTCTTTCTTATGACAAATTCCATCTGTCTTATGAAGGGGACATGTAACGCATGCTACATATGTTGGATTATAATTTCTGCACTTATAGTCAATAGGACATTCTACAAAGCTTGGGCAATTTGTTTGGTGCCTTGGAAGGTTCATCATATCTTCATTTCCATAAACGTCCCGACTATTAGCATTTAAATCCACACGCTTTATCCTAGTTTTTTCATATTGCTCTCTAAGTGCATCACGATCGATTTTATTCATCAGTCAGTCTCAACACCTAACAGGATGCAATCATTTAAAGTGAGTGTGACTCTTTCTTTGGCTTTATCAAATTCAATTTCTTTCATGTTTTCAAGCTCTTGAATTTCGTCTAATTTTTTATTTATGAATCTGATACTGTTTTGGATTTCTTCTAATTCTTTTTCCTTTTCTTCATAGAGGGTTTTGGTTTTGAAATGTTTTTCATTTAAAACTCTTTGACCATCTTCAAAGATATATTTATCAAGTGTGCCAAGCTTGACATAAAGGTTTTCCAGTTCACCAATTATGACATCCTCTGTTTTTTTATTAGCAGTTTGTTTATTTTCCATAGCCTTTTCTAGCTCTTCAACTGAAACTGTAGGTCCTATTAACATGAAATCATCTCCTAATTATTTATTGTAAAATACATGAATGTTGTCAATCTTATGCTTTAACCAGTTTTCTGAAAGCAACTCTTGTGGAAGCTCAATGGCTCTACTTGTTATAGCGCCCCTCATACCAAATGCGCTTAAAACAGTTTCTGCATTGTATGTTGTATGAATCTGCTTATTCCCATATCGAAGTACCAAACTTCCTCTACCATCACCTTCGATTAAAAGGTTAGAGTCAGATGTAAATCCGCTGCTATAAAAATCTGATAGATTCTTTAATTCATCAAAGGCGGTAACAATTTCCTGTCCTGAAGATTGTGTGTCTTTTAAATAAGTAATTTTATCTTGATAGGCTTTCATGACACCTAATCCTGGGACGTTGACTTGAAGAAAAGAGTCGCCCTCGTATTTCATATCAAAACTTTCTGGAGCAATATTCATTTCTATAACAAATGGAACATTCTCTGGAATATCTTCTAAAAAGTTTTGTGTAAATTCATTAGCCTTTATTAGCTTAAGATTATTATCCTGCTGTCCTGTCCGAGAAATAAAACCTTTAGGATACCCAAGTTCTGTAAAGTTAGCATAAGCCATTGTTTGTTTAATAATTGGCCCTCTTTCCTGCTGATCTATTTCAGATAAGTTATTTGCTCTAACTTCACTATCATAAAGATTACTGTCATGGATAATATCTAAACCAAGCGGATTCCTGGTCGCTGTATCTGAAACAAGCCCAATTGCAATATTTTGAGAAGAGTTTTTGTTATTCCTTACTTCAAGTATCCACTTCTGTTCATCTGCATATCGCTTGCGAAGAAAATCAATATCATGATTAGATGAATCTGAAGGATTAAATGGAAAAGTAAAAATACGATTAACGCTTTCTCTTTTCAACAATAAGCCATCTGACAACTCTTCAATGTAAGCTGTGAAAATGATTTCGACTTCACGACTGGCTTTTTCATTTACAGATGTAATATCTACACCGCAGTTTACAACATGCTGCTTATCTGTATCAAAATAGTAAGAGAATAACATATTTAATTAGCTCCCCTGTCATTATTTCTTTTCGGAAGTATTCTTAATTGTGATGCATCAGACCACTTGCGAAGAGTTGTTGCAATTGGAATTTCTGCTCTGCCTGCATTCTCAAATTTAATAACTTTGCTCTCTTTGTCATATTCCGTGTTTTCATCTACAGTAATAATATGAGTGACAAATCCAGAACTATTAATCTCAGAGCTTGATAACTCTAGCATATGAAAGTAAACATCTCTTACAATAGCTTCAATCAGTTCATGCTGTTCAATTATAATTTGATTAATGTTTTGTAAATTACCTTCATCTTCTTCTTTGCGGAACACAAATTGTTCTTTAGCTTCTTCTGCTACTTCTTTAATAAATTCACTTTGATCTATAATTCTTTCACGAATACGGCTTTGCATTCTTTTATAGCTAGCTTGTGTATCATCAAGCATAAATTTTTGGCGCATCATATCTTCTACGAATTTTTGCAAATGAGTTGATTTGCTCAAAAGAATCCCTCCTAAACTGTATGGATATTTTCTCTCATATCTATTGCGGTTAACCGACGACGCCTTATAACATCTGGATCCGATGGTAAGTATAGCCCTCTTTCGTTTTGAATTTTTTGCCTTGCTCTTCGGATTACTTCTGATTTAGTAGCTCGTGCGATATCGTCAACATGTTCTACATTTTCAACCAACTTCCAATACATGCTACATAGTAGGTTGTCATTCTCTCTTGTATCAGGAAAGTGCTGCAAGATAAATGCTATTTTTTCCTTTTTATTTTCAAGCTCCTCTAACATACTGCTGTAAAACTCATTAGATACAAAATGTGTAATCAATTTAATTCCCCCTCAAATTATTGATAGATTAGTGAAGAATAACGTTTTGACGCTTCTTCGGATGATTGTATAAATAGTGATTGCTCAGGTATAAATTCAAAAAATCGAGTCCCTTTGTAAGAGTCCATTTTGTTCTTACTGAAACGCACTTCAACAACTGGCATTTTCTTTTCAGAATCCTCGCTGATCCAATGAATATCAGCACCTTCTTCTTTAATACCTACTTCGTTATACATCAAACACAATAAGTTTGCTTCATACTCAATAACGTTGTTTTCTTTTAAATCATCATTGATTGGCCTTTTGTTCCCTGTTTTACGCAGATGAGCTGTACACATAACAACTAAATCATATGTTTGAGCATATTGCTTTAAAGTTTTAGCGATGTATTTAATTTCTTCTTGCTGATTTCCACCAAACTTTTTATCTGTCTGCAGGTCATAAAAACTATCAATTCCTAATACGATCCTAGTACCTTCAGGAAGATTCATTCTTAAATCCTTTATATGATCTTCTAATGCTTCAATGGTTTGCGGGCTTTCTTCTGCATCCATCATGACAAAGCGGTCTGAATAGCGGTATAGGTTTTTTAAACCCTCATTACGCAGACGCATAATCTCTTCATCATCTGCATATTTTTTGGGATTTTTTGCCTGACTAATGGTAATGTGCTGGTCACATGCTATGTATCTCGGCATTAATTCGTAGATACTATCATCACGAGAATGATATTCACAATAAACATTTTCATTTAATCGAGATATTTGTTTCATCATTTGTAGCATAAAAGCAGACTTACCTACGTTTGGAGCCGCTCCGAATAATATTAATCCAGGCTGCAAGCCACCATCTACAGATTCGTTAAAATCTGTAAAACCTGTATCTATTCCACCATTTTCATCTCTATTCCATGTGTAATTATCTACACGACCAATACGGTGAAGCATGCGCTCTGCATGAGTGTTAAATGTCTCACCTAATGCTTTATGAGGATCCGATATATGAATACGTTTATCATTCTCATTGTCATAGACAAAAGCGTCTTGATCTTGTCTCATTTGATGCTCCATTTGCTTCATCATTTGTTGAAAAGATGTATCATTCTGCATTTTGTTCCCCCTCACTTACATTAAAAGCATCATTAAACAGTGGACATATTTCACGCTCGCACACCCCGCTTAGCTCTTTAAATGTCTGACATCCATAACGATAATGTCCACGATACACAGAGTTTACAACTACTTCAATTTCATTTCTTTTAAGAGAAGGAACACAATTCTCTTCTCCCCATATCGTCATACGATGAAGCGCTTCTTCTTTTTCCATTCCTTGCTGGAAGTAGAAATTCGTTAATGCAGTTGCACTGTTGTTACGCTCATCAATGGTTTCTTTAAACACCTTTTCTTGCATGCGCTTAATACATGGCGGTAATACTTTTAACTCTTTAATTTTTCCATCAAACTTTTCAACGTTCTCTAATCTCTCTGTCCAAGAGTCCACATACTTTTCAAAAGCTTGCTTTGCTTTTGGAGAAAAGATGACTGTTGGTGCTTTAATTTCTCTTGGACTTTTTGCTATTTCCAATATGTCCTGGTACTTGCATTCTTTAAATTCCTTTACAGTTAAAGGTACTTTATATAGACCACTTTTTTTATTTACACTATTCGGCATTCGAAACATACGTTTATTGTCATATACACGTAAATCTATTGTTTCATTTTCACAAAACTTAGCAATGTCTTTTGCGATGTCTCGATATACCTCATTTAATGCTTGATGTGGTTTTAACCCCATCACTGCAGCATCAACTACTAAGTGAATCCCTTTATTTCCACTGAAGAAGAATTGAATCTGACTAATATCAATTGATAAGATAATTGTTAAATAACGGATCGCCTTCAATACATCTGCTTTAATTTTTTGGTAATCTTCATCACTGGTGATTGGATAATCAAAATCTAGATAGAAATTCCCAAACTTCAAGCTTTTTGCTGCATCTATAACCACTTTACCTTTATCATCTTGCATCCATACTGGGTCAATGTAATGCATGACAGTTTGGTATACACCGATATTATTATAATGCTGACGGAATAATTCAGTTTGACTTGGCCACATAAACTGCTTTCTTCTAAACTTATACTTAAAGTGATTCAGATCTGCTCCACATTCCACAAATATATTTTCTTGCTCCCCCACAATTACACTACCTTTCTTGGTATAACATGATTAATCCCTTTCAATAAGTGTATGTTTTGTTTTTCTTTGATCTTTTTTCTTGCATCTTCTACATATTTTTCTAATTGAAAAGCATTGGTTAAAGGCCTTAAGTCAAATAAAGCACGTTGCTGCTGTGCAATATCAATCATAAATAATACTTCATCTATGTCGTAAAAATCTAACAGATATTTGAAACGACCGGTATCTTGTTTTATATGATGGTTGGTCGATCTCATTCCGTTTGATTCATACCAGTATTTTAATAAGTCTTCGATTGTAAAGAATGCTTTCATTTCAAGAAAGAACTCTTCTTCTACCCGTTCGTATTGACGTGTCTCTTTATTTAGAACCAGCTTACTTGGAGATGATGTTATTCTCAAATGATTATGATAATAAAACACATCTTCTTCAATTAAGTTATTTGGTGGCTTTTTATTTCCTATCACTTCTTCTAAATGATAAATATTTGCTAGAAGTGAAGGATAGTCTCTTTGAAATGCATCAATTTCTGCCTTTAATGCGTCTAAGGTCCACCCTACTCCACAAAGATTCTGTATTGATTGACAAGCATTATGAATACGAGCTGTATTGTGCTCCGGTTTTCTTAGAACATTTACTGTAAAATAGTAAGCAAGGTCATAAATTTGATTCATCATTTCACCTTCTTAAACCGAAATATTCTCTAAGTAAACATTGAATGCAGGTAAATTCTCTGGCGTAATAGTGGAGAATGTTGCACTCTCATCTTTAAAGTAATCCCTCAAATAAGGAATCATCTTTTCGTCATCCTCCGCATTTAAACGAGCTTTATGCTGTGCATATTTTTGCAACTCTACAATAACACCTTGCTCTTGCCATGGATTAGTTCCAGTTGTTGGAGCTTCTCCGCTTGGTTTGTTTTCTGTTTTTTCAGTCTTCTCAACATCTACAGGTGCTCCGTAAGATACTTCTTTTGCTGGCTGTTGCTCGATTGCTTGATACTGACTTTGTTCCGCTTCTGGTTTCGCTTCAGCTTGATACTGCTGCTGTTGCACATTCTCAAAAGGGACTTCCACCTGATTGTTGTAAACCGATCTGTCAACTGCTAATAAATCATTCTGATTTATTGGGCCAACAGCAGGTGATTCTTGTTGCTGATTATATTGCTGTTGGCCATTATGAAAATTTGGGTTTGCACCCCATTGCTGATTTTGATTAAACCCCTGCTGCTGTTGTACTTGTTGTGTCTCTTGCATTGGTTGCTGTTGCATTTGCTGTTGGGTCTGCTGATTCCACTGTTGTGGTTGTTGTTGATAATTCTGTTGATAATTTTGCTGTTGGTTGTAGTTTTGTTGTTGCTGTGCTTGTTGACCCCATTGTTGCTGCTGTTGATAAGCCGCTTGTTGAACTTCTTGTTCATCTTGAACTTTAATCTTAGAGTAAATATCTTCTCCTACTCCGAACATGGAAGCACACTTTGTGAAACAATTAGATGTAGCTGCCTTATATGCAGAGTCTTGGTTATCTTTTCCACCTATAGCGACTTTAGAACCGAACTGCTCTCTTCTTCCTATTCCAGGAATGTACATATAACCTTGAACATGATATACATATCCATCAAAATACCATTGGTTCTGGTTTTTGTTATAAGCATTTACTTCTTCTTTCCATTGCTTGATAATGCCAAAATCCCAATATGTAATATCTTTTACTGCATTATCAAGAATCTGTCTTGCTGTGTTATGACCTATATATTTTTGTCCTCTTCCTGGCTTCGTTTCTAGCCATTCTTCTTTACATTCTTTTAATCTTTTTTTAACTGTTGTAATATCTTCTAACGTTTGTGGTAAAAAACGGTCTGCTACATTATTCATATCATCATTCACTCCTGTTTTATTCGAAATGTAATGTATTACATTTCCTATATTAACAGATACAAACACCTATAGCAAGATTTATTTGCAAATATTTTGTAATGCATTTCAAATGCTTGTTATTTCTACGAATTGAGCTATTTACCTTCAGATTGCTCAATAACTGACTTTCTTTTTTCAGCTCTAATTGTTTTTGCTTTAATTTCAGAAGCTGCTTTTTCAATCACACTATTTGGAATCCATTTATCCCACTTTGCTCTTACGGAATTTGCAATAAAACTCTGTAAGATATGGTATGATAGACCAAATGTTATACCGTAGAACAGGAATCCTGGTGTACCTAACATTTTATCAAGGAAATTCGCTAATGCTGGCAACATCAGAATAACCATGGTTCTAAATATGCCTTCAATGCCGTATTCTGATGTATACGTGCCATCTTTTCTAGAAGCAATGACACCTGTTATCCAATCCATTAAAATAATCATAGATAAAGCTGTGATGAAGTGTCCCCTCCCATCTCCGTAGAAGTAATTAATAAAGGGACCAAATATCAATCCTAAAGATGTAAGTGCTCCGGCTTCTGGTGTCAGATTGCTGACAGAAAAGATACGCTCAAATGAAAAACGTAACATAATTATCCTCCTCTCTAATAAACTTCGTACTTATACTTTAGAATAATGTAATCGCAAAGCGTGTAGACATGGATTGACTCCATTATTTGGGTCTGGATATAAGTGTATTTTAACCCATAGCTGCTTACTGATTTGATTCGTCCATTCACTTTCTCCTATTGCTTGCAGATATCCATTTTGTTCTTTAAGAATGCTGAAGTCGTAAATATTCCCTTCAAGATCATCTAAAACTTTAGAATAACTCAATGCTCTTTCATTTAAGAAGATTGGCTCTACACTATCGATAGAGTACATACCTACATCTGCCATATTGACTGGGACTAAAACAAAACCACCATTTGTATCGAATGAACTTAGATGAATACCAATATCTTGTGCACCTATTACAAATACCTTTTTTTCTCCAACTTGTAAAGGATAGTGCTGTGTCAATGTAATCCTGATCCTTTGAACCGGCCTACTTGCAAAATACCACTTTCGTTTTGGAGATAATTGACGAGTATCTGATAGTTCATCCTGTCTGAATCCGTCAATTGTAGCCCAAGCGTTATTGTAATGCATTTCTACATTTGTTATTTCAACTCCTCTCTCTGGATGAGGGTTGATGTTGATGGTGTTGATATTTAAATTATTCACTAAATTAGAGGGAATGTTTACTTCTATAGTGACAGATTCTTTCTGTGGAGCAGATAAAGGATCATAAGACACCTCTCTTCTCCAGTATGAGTGCTTATCACCATTAAAGGCATTCATAATATTGTTTTCCTCTACGTCACCATTTGTTTGACTTGTAACTTCAACTTCTAATGAATCGGGCACAATGATGTTATTGTTTTTATCTAATACATGTGTTTTAGGTGTTTGACTAATCAATGGCAGCGTAGCAAAACGATGATGAATATCGATTTCCCCTCGCAAGCCTGTATCATTTTCATTCTGATCTGCTAGCAAATACTCAGTGCGCATATCGGATACAAAACCTGTTTTAAAGAAGCGACCATTGTAAAACTCATTTCTTTTATCAATAACATTTAGCTTTACCTCTAGCTCATTCAATTCACTCTCAAGCTTTTCAGCGTAGTTCTGTAAAGCAATATTTTCTGCAAGAATAGCTTGAAATGCTTCTCTTAGTTTATTTTTATTATTATTACTTTCTTGAAACAGATTCAATAAATCAAGATATAAGTCGTCTTCTGTTACATTGTAGTCATTAGATGATGTTGGCCCTCTAAATCGTGCTTTGCCAGGCTTACTGATAGGCATTTTCATATGTCATATACCTCCTTTTCATTTCAGAAATCCGCTCATCAATATTTGAAAATCTACTCATCAAAGCATGAAGTCCTTGAATTTCTTCTTCTTTGATTGTAATAATTACATCATAGCTAATATGAAGAACAGCTGTCTCTTCTGTAATTCCTGCAGCATTTATATCAATAATTAAATCATTTCCTTCAATAGAATAATGTGAAGTGTCAACAAGCTCATTATTTAATTTTACCACAATATCCCTATATCCGCTTACAAGCTCTGAACTGTTAAGTCCGTATCTTGACTGCTGAGAAGATGCCTGATATACATTCTCTGCTTTTATTGCACGATTAATGGTTTTATCTCCCAATTCACCAAGAAACCAAATATCCAAAGACTTATTTAACAAATCTGTTTGATTTTCAATTATTTTTGTGTGTTTTCGCAAGTCAAAAGCTTGTTCATAGTTACGATTCAATACCTTATCAGATTCTCTTGGTCCCCGATAACGAGCATTTCTTTTTATAACATGAGGAAGCTGTCCTTCAGTCGTTGGAATATGTTCTGTTAAGAGGGCATGATAAGGATTGACATCCTTGCCCTCTTCTTCAATTATCTCTTTAGGTTGTTCAATATTGGTTTTTATTGCTATTTCTTTATTTACTTCTATCGTTAGTTTTCCTTCATAATTAATTTGGTTACTATCTATTTCTACGATTGCCTGATATTGAATAGAATAGCTACCTGACAATAGTGGTTCAATGGTTAAGGAAGATTTATTACTTTCTTTTTCAATCAGAGCTATATTGTCAAAGCTCCACTTAAAACTCTTTACTTCTTTCGATATCATTTCTTGAGCAGTAAGCTTTGTGTCTTTGCCGATTATAATAGTATTGTTACTTTGTATAGTGACTTGCTGCATCTGTTTCACCTCATCGGATTCTTAATTTTAATTGATTAATAGATGGTGTAGCATTGGAATTGCCATTGCTTCTTTTTAAAGTAGCTCGTAAGATTAATTCTTGCATGGCTAGTTCCTCAGAGATGTCTGCTTCATATCTAAATTGGAATAAACAATTGCTTGGCAGGTAATTTAAAACTACTTGTCTTTCATGTATTGTGAAATAACTCCGGTTATTAGGAGACACATTATAAAAAAGTCTGTCCTTCTCAATGAATGTCATTGGTTGTATATCAGCACGAATTTTAGTTTGATCTAAGAAATTAAATTTTCCTAGATAGGTTTCATCTGGAAGTATGTCTGCAGGCAAGTCTTTCCTCTCCTGCATATTTCCCCAGTGATAAAGAATCATAATTTCATTCCAACCTGGATTTAAAGTCATTGTTACTTCATCGTGTGTTGTTTTCTGACGTTGCTGATTAATATAGACAGCATAGGTCCCTAATCGATTTCGTATTCCATTAGAAAGTGTTTTAATGAGTGAGAGACTAAGCGGTTGAACTTTCTCTTCATCTACATAGACACAGGTTGTGAATCGGAAAAAGTTATCTCGCTTCCCACCTTCGGATCCTGTTAAATCTAATGTATTACTAATAGGTAGGTAATCAATTTTAATGTTTTCTGGTCGCTTATTGTATATGTCATTCCATACATGGTTTAATGGTACTTCCCCACTGAATGGTGTATAGATTCTTTCTCTTTTCCATTGATTAATTCCACGAAACAGCTTTGCATTTTTGATGTTATCAAATGTTTCTTTTTCAGTTCCTAATTCAACACTATCCCATATCTCTGAAATAATAGGTTCTCCATTATCCTTTATTAAGCGGAATAACCTCATACCGTTTATAATTTCACCGGTTGCTTCTGCTTTTTGCATATGAGCGGTTCGATAATACTTTGTATTAAACTCGATGTATTGACTGTATCTAGGATTTGCATCATCTAATGAGCTAATTGGATGCCAATTTAATTCATTAACAACTTTATCATTTCGATAGACAGCTACTTCATAATCGACAGCTGTTCCTGATGGAAGACTATGATTCGCTTCCATACTCAATACACGCACGGGCATATTAAAAGCAATTGGTTCTGTATACAATATGCCTTCTGATTCATATTTTTTTTGAAAGAAGGAAATATCTTTTGCTCCAAAGTAAAATTGATATTGTCCTGCAGAACGGTCATCATGTTCTTTTTTCTCATAAATAAATTTAAAGCCAATTGTGGTTATTGGATCAAATTCCCAGACCTCTAAGTCTGTTACATCTCTAAAGTTATGGTTTCCTGGGAGCGGGTGGAATGACCTTCCATCAGCTGTGAATTCTATTTTGGTAGAGACGGTCTTTCCATGATGTGGAAGATATCGTATTTCATTTACGACAGTTACCTCTTCAAAGAGAACAGTTAATTCTGCTCGCATTCCGCTGCTTGATTCATCTTCAGTTGATCCAGGTGTTTTAGTTTTCACAACCTCCCACCAAGCAGTATTGCTTTTATCGTCAAAGGCTCTTGATAGGCTCTCTAGCGCAGCGGTTCGACTTGCTGGCATTAATGTCTTGAAGCTCGCAAGACTTGGATTGATTTTGATTTTACTTGATAGATGATTTGTATCTTTTAAAGTTACTTTTTGATTTTCTAAGTCCAATGAAATGCTACTCAATTCTTGATTCACATAGCTTGCATTTTCAAATCCAATTATTTCACCCTCAAAGTAACGATAGTCAACGTTTGTCTCAAGCATAAGCAACTTATCGATATCCTTTTCTAATAATAGGAGATCATGCTTAAGCTTCTTACGTTCTGTCTCAATATAATCGAAGTTATCCATAACCTGCTTCGTGTGTCCAATTGTTGCTTGATAAGCATCAGATAAGTCTGTATGGATTTCTTTAATGTTTTGATTATATGATTTATGATTAGACGCTTCCTTTTTTCTGGCCTTATTCGGCTTAAAAGTAGGGGCTCCTGGATGATGCTTACGGAGCCACGAACTTAAGTGTGATGTGATTGTTTGAAAAGAAGGATAGCGCCCATGATTCAAGTAGTGCTTTATAATTTTCTCTATTGTTCGATTTAATTGTATTCTACCTATACTCATTGCTAATCCTCTTCTCTAATTATTAGGGTTATTATAATCGGTAAAGTTAACTACAATGCTCTCAGTTGTCTTATTACCCGCTTCATCAACAGCTTCTATCATGATGACCTGGGAGCTATCTGGTATATGAGAAGTTGAATCAATGATTTTCTGTGCCAGACCTTCCATTTCTTCATAGAAATTGGGATTGTTTATATCTGCTGATAATCCGTTCGTACTGTCAGTAATTAGAGCATAGTCAGGTTCATCCTCAATTCCTACCCTCCAAATGACGCTAACTGTTATTTGTCTCATTTTTAAATCATCAATAATATCATTTGTTAGATCAGTATTGATGTAAGTATCAGTAACTAGTACAATGTGTTTTTTTGCATCTGGTCGAAGCTGACCATAAAATGAGGCAGCACCATATGTTGTATCTGTTATTTGCCTCCAATTTAATGTTTCCCAGGCACCAGAGTTTAAAGCTAAATCATTAAAGTTAAATTCTGATGATGGAGTCATGTCTCTACGCAACTGGCTTTCATTGAAACGACTTCCAACATAACCAATTTGTACATCTAAATCTCTGTTATTCAGTAAACTAATAAATTGACTCATATTGCTTTTAACATTTTCCAACTCATCACTCATACTACCAGACGTATCCATAACAAAAACAATATCTACCTTATTGTTTTCTTCAACCTCTTCTACAATTGGTGGTATGTTAATTGGAATATCCAAGTTAAGAGTTACTTCTAATTTCTTTTCATTAAAAGTCTCTCCCCAGCTATTTTCAAGACTTCGTAGAATCCAATTATTTAAGTCTGTCTCATCAGTAATCTTTCCTGTAAGAGAGATTGTTTCATTATTTAAATTATGATAATAGAATGGATCTACAATTGGATCAATTTGAATAACCGGTGGCAGCAAGTCAAAAGATGGCTTATCAGGTAAATCATCTATAGGATTATCTAATAAACACAAGTTCTCAGTTACTTCCTTTTCAAATGAAAAGACAACG
Organism: Oceanobacillus profundus; assembly: GCF_003515705.1. Lineage (GTDB taxonomy): Bacteria > Bacillota > Bacilli > Bacillales > Amphibacillaceae > Oceanobacillus > Oceanobacillus profundus. Next base: position 179,932 of record NZ_QWEH01000007.1, on the reverse strand, counting down.
GCTGACTGTTCACGGTATAGATATGGAGCTTGATCCAAAAGAACACTTCCATTTGATGCAATCCAACTTAGATTGCTGGCTTCTTTTTTAGGACCATACATTAATGTTTCTTTTTCAATGAAATTTGTTTTTATACGAGTTCCATTTGCCCAGATGGTTCGAACGATACCTTGTTTATCTCTTATTAATGCTCCGACAGAACTTACATGTAGTGGCTGATTATTATCAGAAAGAATACTGACAGATGCTCCTTGAAGATATTCATACCATCCAATCATCGCATTAATTTGATTATCATTCATTCGGAAAGAATAACTTGTCTTAAACGCATCATCTAAATCAACTGTTTTTATTCGCAACCTCTTTTGGTCTGTATCATAATACTGAACAAAAATTTTATTGATTTGAATACATTCATAGATATCTTCTTCTCCTGAATTAACTGGAGGTTGTTCTGGTTTCTTATGTTCTTCAGGATTGAAATGTATTTCAATTGGACAATGGTTTTCTACAAATTCGTTTCCTACACTCATAATGACATAATCATTAATGCGATTTAAACTAGGTGTGAATTCGTAGTTTCCTTGAGAGACTTCTTGAAGCCAAGATGTATCTTTGGAATCAGGAGCACCTAACATAAGATCTTCATTTATTACGCCAGCTGATTTCCTTGCAATATTTTGGGACCATATTACTTGCTCTTCGTAATCATAATCCATGTAACGAATACCCACAGCGTGTAAGATAAATGCGTTTTCTCCTTCATGATAGCCATCTGTTATCATCACTACAGGAGCATGAAGCTCATTATCCCAACCAACTGTGATGTTTACTCCCTCTCCATTATCATGCTCATATGGCAACAGTTCTTTTGCTAACTCTAATTCTCTAATTTCATTTACATCTTCATTGAAGTAATGAATAATTACTGAAAGCAACTCATAGCACTCTGCAGGTTCTGGACACTCTTCAACTAATAGATGTAAAGTTTCTGTATCAATGCTTTCTTCATCTTCTGCAATGATTTGAATTGCTGCAGTATCTCCAATATCAAGGCCTAACTCTACAAGAGTCTTGTAAGGTATATTCCAATTAAATACACGTTGAGTATCACTACTGTTGAATGCTTGAAGATTTTGCATAGAAACACCATCACTGGCTTGCTTTTGACACGCTATGCAATTTTCATCTGTTGACGAATAATTAAGTAGCTGTAAATTATATCTTTCAACTGTGCTTAAATCAATGTATTCATTATTAATACGTAATTCTAATCTCGTAATAGGGAGTGAGCTTGTAACTGTTCCGCTAATACTTAAACTTCTTTCATAGCAAAATATTTCTGGATTATTATTTAAGTTAATCATGACTGGATCATTTGGAGCACTTGGATCATATCCTCCACCTGGGGGTATGCCACTGTCATCTTCATCCACATCCTCTGACGGTGGAGTTGGAATAACATCTGGTGGTAATACCGGAGGTAAAGATTCATACCCTGAGTCTCTATGATCGACTGTAAATGTCGAAGCTTCATTGTCCTCATCTACCGAATATGTTTGCACTTGCAAGCTAAACTGCTGCAATGAGGAACTAGCATATCTATTCGGTATTTCATTACTATTTTCATTTGCTTGAAACATTGCAACACCAAACTCTTCATCCTCTGGCCGCTCGATAACAACTTTCAATCTCATAGAATATATAGGTTGTGTTGTCTCAAGATATCCATACTGTTCTTCAATAATCTCATCTTCTGAAGAAACATGCTGGATGGTATATAGTTTTGGTGGGTCTTCCGGTATCATTTCATGTTCAAGGGGTGTTATTGGATTCCACTCTTTACCATCATCAATAGAAATAAAATATTTAACCCAGTTATATTTCATCATGCTGTTTTTTGCTAACAGGTTTCCAATCGTTTCTTGAGCTGATATAGCTATGCGTTCTACAGGCTTGTCGAAGTAATATGGTTTTGTAACTAACTCACCACGGTCTTGGTATTCACAGGACAGGATTTCTATATCTCGAATTCCAATACAATATCTCCATCCTTCAAACCGTTCCACCCCTGATTCAATGGTGGTTTCATCAACTTGTTGCAGCAAGTCATTCGTTACATCCTCAATGGAGTATCCTATTTCCTCTGCTTGCTTAAATGGGTATATGGCTTGAATATTTGTTTCATTAACATCAACTTGAACCCCTAAGCTCTCTAAATTGACTTTTGGCCCATCAACACGAGGAGCATACTCTGCTTTCACTTTATGTGATAAGGTTTCAAACACATAGTCTGTTGAGCGGTCTACATTCATCTTTTGCTCATAAAAAATGTGTCCAAGATCTGTGAAATATTTATGCTCCTGTTCTAACAGTACAGATATGACTTTAGCTTTCATAGGATCAAACCTAAAACTATAGTCTGTATCCTGCTTACTTCCGCTTAAAATAGATACAGGTGCATTTGTTTCATTGGAGACTAGAATGTTTTTAACAATAGCTGGTCTTGCTCCATAGTTAGGTGGTGTATACATATTCAAGTTTACCTGGTTAATGATTTCTTCTTTCTCTAATACAATCTGTAAATGAAGACGTAGGACTCCATTGTCAGGGTCCTCTGCAAATCTTAATGTTTTATTTCCATGAACAACATAATCCCATCCAAGGTTTTTAGTAATTTTTCTTTTTTCGTGGTCTCGTAAATTTACTTTTTCGTACTCAAACCAAGTATTCGGATTCCCATCAATAATCGTGCCATAATTTCCGTGATTATCATCTTTTCCAATGAATTGATATCCAGTTGTTCCAGTTAATAAATCATCTGATACCATAGAGACTTCATTATTATTTCCAGGAAACCCATTTGAATCCGATCCTATAATATAATCATCATGTTTTTGATTTCCAGGGACGATGGTTATCTTAGCACTCTCAGCAACATTTTTAACTTCACTGCTGAGTGGCAAGGATACTCCTGTGGAAGTAAGCTCTAATGGAACTCCTGTAATTCGATCATAATCAATTTTAAATCCATTGAAAAAGTCATCACGTCCAAATCGTATAACTCCTTCATGAGAATATCCAGCATACATCTCTAAGTCCTTAAGCTTATCCAAAACTCCTTGATATTCCATCTCCACAATATCTTCTTGCATAACATTATGATTAAAATGTGAGTATAAGCTGCGACCAAGTATATCAATTTCTTCAAACAGTAAGATTAAGTCTTCTTTTATCTCATCCATCATATTATTGTAATCTTCACTCCACGGTGGCCCTTCCTCTTCTGCATACCGTGGAATCATATGTGGCTTACCCATCTCTGTGAAGAATGATTGAAATGATTGAAATACAGTTTGAATTAATTGTGGCTCATTTTTTATCTGACCAGATTCAAACTTTTTCATTGCTTTCTCGAAGTGATATCTAGCCTGCAAGTAAAGCAATCTAGAATCATTGTTTTTTGTACTCATCATTACCCTCTATTCTGTTATCTGTCTTGGTCATATGATTGTGTCTTTAAGCTATAACTAAAAAGACCTGGTGTAACACTGTTATGACCAGCGTGATTTCTTCTTAAAATAGCTTTCATCCTTACACTAGTTGTCATGTAAAAGTAATCAACACTTATGTTTTCCAATGGAGTGTTGTCAGTTGGATGACCAAATATGATTTCATTTTTAATGTGTGCAAATGCTTTACCATTGTTTTCTTTTAAACGGTCTGGATCGTAAGTATTATTTGTATAATCAGTAATATTTTTATACTCTTCTCCCTGCACTCGAACAATCAATGGATAAGTGAAACTACTAGCATTTAAGACACTTTTATTATCGCTGTAACGACCAGATGTTTCTTCGTAGTCATATAGATAATCCCTATGAAGATAAGGCATGTGAGATAGCATTACTTTGTTATGCTGATCTATAGATTGAAACTTCTCTCCCACTTCTCCCTTATCATTGATAAACTGTGTAGGTTCAATATCAATATCATCTTTTAGGTCTATGAAGTATGCCGATTCAGCTGGTTTATAATCAACTGTATAAATGCTAGTCGGTGAATAATAATTTCGTTTTATACCAACCTTTTGTGCATTATCACACAGCAAGTACATGCTTCTATTCATTGGAACACCATTACGCTTCACTACAAGTGTTTCTCTTGATACAAAAGGAAATCTTAAGCTAAAGTTTATCGTGCCTGCTTCAAGCAATTCTTGACATGGATCCAACCCATCATCGCCAAGTAGTAACTCTCCTTCAACATATTTGTGATTAGCCGGTAAGATTGACTTCCATTCGGATGCTTCTGGATGTTTTCTGTCTGTAATGTAATACTCAATATCTGTAATCTTTGAGCTATTCTGTATTGGCATGTTCGTGATGGAATCCACTTCATCAGGCCCTACTGAAATATAGTGATGCTTTTCATCTGTTGTTAGAGAAAGAGTGTGAGCATTGCTCGACAACGGAAGCTCTTTAGTTATATGAATAGAACTTCGATGATACGTTCTTCCAAATAGGCTGATATCATATGCTCCATACAAATAAGAAAGTTTATTGACAGGCTTCCATGATGCGCTCATTAATGGACTTCTTTTGTCATTTACTTTTTCTTTATCACCTTTACTATCCAATGCGTATAGTGATAAGAGGAGTGGGTTTTTATAATCACCAATCCGAACTACTTCCATTGCTCGCTTAGCTGCTTCAACAAGACCTTCTTGCCTAAATATTTCAGCCCACTCTGTTAGTTTACTAAGATAAACACTCCATCCATTTATTTCATTTCTTTTATCAAACTCAGCAACTGTTTCTCCTGGATTAGCATAATCATTTACTAAGTCTTTATTAGATGCTAAAGAATCCCATAGCTTGGATTCGCCCAACTCTTCTTCATTTATCATAAAGTTTTCTTTTGTATAATTTTGCTGTCTGATTAATATGCGAATTAATGATACTTCCACTGAGGGAAACTGAAATATCATTTGCTCTACAGAATTTTTACTCCGTTGATGTTGGCTTTGATGATTTGGTGAAATTAGCTCATACATCTGACCTGTTTTATTTTTATTTTCATAGCCATGAATACTCACTACTTCTAATGGATAGGTTGCATAAGGATCTAAGCGCAATTCTGACACAGTAGATAGTCCATTTAATTCTATTTCGACCTCACACATTGCTCCACTCTTTGGATAATCATGATAATCATGACTCCATAGGTGTTCAATATTTTGGACGATGACATCATCAACAAGTACTGACTCAGCCCAGAAGCTGTATGGAGATCCATCAATTGCATTTTCGATTGGATAATTACTTTCATCAGCCATTAAACCAATGCGGTTCTTTACCTTAATATTGGCAATTGTTCGACCATAATTAGTCCTAAGTTGGTTAGTAGACTCGATGCCAGCTAGTTGTAATGCGCCACCAATTACTTCAGCATTAAAGATAGAATCTCTTTTTTCACCAAATCTTTCTTTCCGTAAATTCTCTAAAATATCTTCACGTACTTCAGAAAGCGTATTGTGTTGAAATTCTTCATACACACGGTCTGTGGACCCGCCTTCGTCATCTATAAGTAGTTTTAGTCGTTCTACTTTAGAACGCATGTCAGTTATCTTTTTACGTATTTCTGAAAGGGATGACCGAGACAGCTGATGATGATTTCCTAGAAGCCGCTCAATTGTATTGGATGATTCAAAAATAGTTGCTAGATCAAATGCAATGGCTTCGAGATTAGCATTATATTTTGTAGAGTTTGTCCGATTTTCTTGATGAATGGCTTGAAAAGTTGGTTGTCCATCACTTTCATCTAGCTGAGCAATTAATCGTTCCATCTCTTTTTTAAATTCATTGTCTGAACGAATCAAACCGTTATTTTCTTTTTCCTGCAATAATTGAAGCAGCATATTCCTTTGTGTACCTGGCATGGTTATTAAAAAGTCATTTAAGAACTTACTCATTTATTATCACCTCTATGTAAGAAGAATAAGGCAGTAAAATGCCTTATTCTAATATTGGTTTTATAGTTGATATCTATAAAACCCTTCTATTTTATCTAACTTATGAAAAGAAACAATCTCTTCATCCTCTTGTTTAAAGAATACTGCACCAATTTCTTTATCTATCTCAGCATAGCTAGCATTTACAATTAAACTCCTATTGGAAGACAATACGACCATAAACATCACTACAACTCCTTTTATTTTTGAATAACACCCTGCCCCCCATCATAGGGAACAAATTTATTCTCTTCTTCACTCCATCTTTCTACTTCAAAGTGACTAATATTTGGATGATCATTATAAGAGAAAGTTAAATTAGCTTGGCCATCTACCATTTCGATTTGAAGACCTTTCGGAGTAATAGACTCTTTAATAATGTCTTGATGATTCTTCATAATGGAGAAATCAACTGTCCAGTCTTTACCCTTCATTGCTTGTATTTCACGCAAAACGTTTTGCTGCTGCTCGCTAAAAATAAGAATCTGTTGCATGTACTCTGAATTCTTTGCAACTAAGGTGTCCATTAAGAAGAACACCATGTCTTTAGGTACATCCTTGAAATCAACTTCGATTGGATAATAAAGTACTACAGGCTGTAAAGGCATATAATTCAATGCAATTTTTCCTGATTCATCAATGGTTCCGTGAATGATTTCTCCTACTGGATGAAGAATAGGGCGCTTATATTCATCTAATACTGTCACCTCTCCCTCAACAAATCGAACACCATCAAAATAAGGAGCTTGAGTCTCTTTAGAAGTCATTTGTTCTTCTTTATGTGACGTAGGAATAATCATATCTTTTTCAGCAATACTTTTTCCTTCCATTGCTGTTTTGGTAATCTTCTGCAGCCGATAGTCTAATTTCAATCCATCAGATATAATACCATCAACAGAACTCACTGCATTATCAATCTCTGCTTTAATGCGAGGGTCTGTATATGCAGACCCTACGCCTTCTGTATTCTTAGCTATTTCAATCATTTCGCTTCTTAACTCATCGATTAATGTTTTTAATCGCACACCTCTATTAGCTATAATTTCAAATGTAGCAGAACCAATTTCAGATAAAGCTTCATCTGCTTTAATTAAAGCAGTGGTAGAGAGATTTGTGTTTTGAGTGATTTTCGGTATGCTATTAATAATAGCCCCTTTGGATGTTGACCAAGTATTTAATTCTTTTTCCACATTGATCAACATTTCTTCCAACCCATTCACAAATGGTATTAGCTCTCTTGTGCTATAAACTGGCATATATAATCTCCTCACTTCTTTTATATTTTAACATGAAATGCATTACATTGGCATTATATTTCATGAATTTCTGTATTTACTTTATCCAGGTCATCTGGTAACGTATCATTTCTCAACGTTTCTGGATCATAATATTCAACAATTGGGAGAACGCCATAGGCTTTATGTTTTTGAATTGCTGCATGTACTTCCGTTTCTGTAAAGCCTTGTGGATTTTCCTCACTTTTTAAGATTGTTTTTGGAAGACGAATAATAATGACTCCATTTTCTTGATAAGCTTGGCCATCAAAGTATCCAATATCCCAATGATGAAGTGATTCTTTATTTACCTCTTCAATTATCTTACGAGATAAAGCTTCATCTAATCCGCCACCACGAGTCCGTGTATCTAAAACAGTAGTATCTCTTTGCATGTCAGAGTTTGCTTGCAGGATTACCTTTCCTAATCTAAACATACTGTGATCGTATTTATAGTCCTTTTCATCAAATAAGTGTCCTTGGTCCGTATGTCGCAGGCTAGAAATACCTTGTGTTCCTTCAATTATCTTATTTTCCTTATCTCTGATAAATATAGGCCGCATGTATATGTGAATAGGCTTTACAAGCAATTCTTTCGAATCTACATCCTCTTTTTCATACGATTGCAAATCTGTATCAATCGGTATCCATTTAAAGAACTCATCTGTATTTATTGTATGCGTATGTCCTGGGCTAGGGTTTAAGTCTAAATGAAAGAAGTAATTACTTAAGACATTATGCTCAAGTACTGGATCAACAATAAAAGTTGTTTCAAATAGAAACGAATCCATATACCTCATATTCCTGCTATCAATAGGCTTCCTATCTCCAGAATAACCAATGGTTCTAGTTTTTACTGGAGCACCACTTGATTGATACGATACAGTCGGTGTTAGGATTAATTCATGTTGACTGTAATAGTCAATGAATTCATCCCATTCTTTTCCGAAAACACTTGAAGGGTCAATCAAGATAGAAGATTTAAACTCCTCAGTGTATCTTTCAGTTATAGCTATTTGATTATCTTTTTTAGTAATAGGGCCAAATATTTTCACATCTTCTTCAACATGAGTGATTGTTGTTGGCTCTGTTTCTCCTAATACGTTATATACAAATGAATCTAGGAAAGGCTTCAGACCATCATTTGTTCTGAAAATTTTCAAACTGTCGTTGACGAAGAAGAGTACACGTTGATTTCCATCTTCATATACAGCTCCAATTACATGCTGACGAGTTGAATCTGACCAAGCCACAGGAGTAATTTTTGAATTCGTAATAATAAATTCAGAGTCTCCTAGAATCTCAGTTGGATACCCACTCTCTTCGTATTCTGCAAACAGAGGATGAGTTGTGTTAACTTCAATCTGTGCGTCCTCTGAACTATAGTCACCGACATAATGGACTGATAATCCAAATTCATTAAGGGTTCTATTAGCAATTGCTTCTTTTTGTGTTCCTTCAGTAAAGAATCTTGGAACAAAATAAATTCCATTCCTCTTCTTCTCAAAGAAGTATTGCTTTAAGTCAGTATAAACAGACTCGTGAGGATAACCTGTTGTCTCATTTGCTCCTAATCTAAATCTTCCTGTAATCAACAAGTCTATATGATTATTAATAATATTGAATTCATCTCTGTTTCTATCCCATTGATGAGGCAGTAGACTTCTATAATTACGTATTCCTTCAGAATTAGGATAAATATTTACTAGTGAAAAGTCACCTTGAATGATTCCAAAAACAACTTTTTTAGCAGGTTCTATAATTTCAATCGTTTCTTTTCTTCCCTTAACATGAACTTCAAGCGTAGCCTGGGATTGTATAGGAACCTCTGTTGGAATATGTCTTGTTTCTATTTCTGCCTTATTAAATCCACGATAAGTATACCAATGCTCGTCATAAGCATATCGAATAATTACCTCATCTTGATCTCTAATACGGTCAATTAGGTAGACAATTCCTTTGGCTGCATCGATATCCCTTATTCGCAAGGTTCGTGCTTGATTGTTTCGGAATGCTTCAACTTCGACATAGCTGATTTGATCGTTCGACAACAATGTTATTGGATGGTGTTTAGTTTGTATTGCATGCTCATTAAGAATAATCGGTGTTTCTCGTTCGACTAATTTAATTGGTCTATCATGAAACTCTTGATTACTGTACTCTGGGATAGCATACTCTAAAATAACCTCTTCAACATCATCGATATTTTTGGGCGCATATTTCTTAAGCTCTGGATATGTTTCATAGATAGAAGGTGTTCGCTCCTCTGGCTCATAGTATGGAAGCTCTAGCCTTTTCTGAAAGCGTCCATTTTTTACTCGCATATACCAGTTTTCCAACTCCAGCTTGCTCTGTTCTACTTGTGGTTTTTCCAATTCAATTTTAAGATCTTCATTTGCCGATATTGCAAATACTGGCGCCACCTCTAAATCTTCATAATGTGTCCAAGCAACTAAATCCACATCAGCGATTGTTTTTGATGGATCAATATAAGAGTAAACTTGAATAGGTCCTTCACCTGTTGCAGATATACTTACTTCTCCATTACCATTTGTAACTTTAGCTGAATAAGACAGAGGAGTATAGTTTGCTGTTGTTGCAAAACCATTTTGCTTCATGGAATTTCTTACGTCATTATCGCAGAAATTTCTAGTATTCTTAGCCATTATTGCACTTGGACGACCAGTATAATTTAAGTTAGAAATTTTACCTTGGACTGAAATCAATTCACTTGTTGTAATATCTATGAATTCAACGTTTTGACTAAAGTTACATACACCAAATGCACCTTGAGACCATTCAGTTTCTATTTGATATGCCCGCTTCCAATCAGCTTCATTAATTGTTCCTGTTTGAAAATACAGATTTGTTGTTTTTCCGCTTGATTCTACACGTATATTGTTTTGCCAATTAAGAACATGGCCACTATTTATAATGGTTGACTTTTCAGCTACTACTTTCTTCTGTCCATTTTTAACTTGATATACACGTTGATGGTAAACTCTCCATCCACCTTTAGCTATATAATCAGCGAAAGTAGAAAAGTCAGCTGGACGATCTAAACTCCATTCATGAAGCGGTCCTGGTTGAACACTAGACAATCTGCTTCCAAAACTTCTGTTAATCTCATCGCCTTCCATTATATACATATAGAAGTTGTTTTTATCCTTTACTCGGAAAATAACACCTACAACATCATCATCATTTCCTATTGTACGGAAAGAAAAATCAGTAGCATGCTCCTTCGTAGCTAAATGAGTTTGATTGTAAGCTGCTACAAATTGTGTTCTGTTTGCTTTATCAACTAATCTGCCATTCTCAATTATCCAAGATGCAGCATCTGGAGATGGCTCGATAATAACGGATCCTGGTGAGTTTCGAGAAAACAAACTCTGCATGCTTGTCTTTTTATTTTTGGGAACTAATACATGATAGTCAATTTCGAATTCCACAGGGAAAAACTCTTGGTAGAGGTTAGATAAACGTAATCGATTAACCCCTAATTGATCTTTAAATTGATCTACTGGATATCTTACTAGTCCATCATCCTCTAACCTGAATCGATAATTTACTCGATGCTCCTGGTTTACAGCTGCACTTGTACTTGTTGCTTCTCCACGCTCAATACGGAGTAGAATTTCGTGAATAGGTATATCTTTAGGAATATTCAACTTTTCAATTATTCCATTTTTCTCTAAAAGAGTTGCAATAGGAATAACGCCATCTGCTTTATGAATGGATTCAGGATAAATTGTCGTCCATTTGTTTAATGGTGTTATTGGAGGAACCGATGCTTCTACAACTACACTCTCTCTGTCGTCCCCTAAGCGGATTGTAATATTTTCTCCTTTTGTTATAACTGGCTCTTTCCATCGGAATCCTTCCACGAAATATGGAACCTTATCAGTTGGAAGCTTTTCTGGATTAACAGTTATGGTAAAGTGGCCATCTTCATGATACTCTACATGCCCGCTTCCAAATACATCTAAATTATTATCACCTGTATACCAAGGTTCAATATTAGTGCCTCCAGCAGATTTATTTGTTGTTCTTGCCCATACATACCCATAGCCATTCTCATCGATGTCTAAGAATATATCTGCATAATCACTGTATGCTGTGTAGTTGAAGACTTCATAATTGCTCGCTCCAGATTGCTTGATAGGTTCTTTTAAAAGCTCTGTTACACGCTTTTCACTAGTTCTAACCTGTTCGCTGCTATTAAACGTAACAGGATGTTTGTTGGTAGAAACCGTAGTAACTTCCATTTCGTTGTATGTCATATCACCCCATTGAACCCACTGTTGTGAAATACTACTAACACCAACGCTTCCGCTTTTATATGTGTTGTCTTTTGCTTCGCATACAAGAATACCTTTATCATTAGAGTTTGGATTTTCACTTATATAAACTTTAAATACATCACCTGTAACAACCACTGTGATTTTATATTCTTTTCCTTGAGTCCATCCTTTACTTCCTTCTTCTGTTTCATATAAGTAACCTTTGTTGGTTATGTCTGTAAATGAACATCCTGTACGATCGCTTACTGCAGATTTATATCCTACATATGCAGAGCCGCTTGTTCTTGGGGACACTTTAAATATTCTTTTTCTGTTATTGCCAAATCCATATTCAGTATAATCATTCCAATCATTAAAGATGAAATTTTCATTACTTGTCTTTGGAGAACTATATTGAATATTTGGGTCATAGCGAAAAGCACTACATCCACCCGAACCAAGCAATATTCTGTTCATTTCATTCATCTCAGGTTTAGTAGATACGTTTGTTGGATATTCATCATTACTGTAGTAATAATCATCCGAAAGTAATGCATCTCTTTCCCATGCAAACATATAATAATTTTTTGAACCTTGTACACGGAAAACAATCCCTACAACGTCATCATCACCTGAATCTTCTACTTTCAACTTTGCACTAAATTCATAGTCTTTTGCATTGTTCATATTTTGACCTTTTGGTCCGTTCTTTTGATAAAAGGCAGCGACATTTACATCATTAGGATTTTTTACTAAATCAAGATAACTCTTTCCGTTTGCACCTGTTTTGATTGCCCAATCGTTTACATTACTTGTTCCGATTGTATTCCAATTGGTTTTATTTGCAAAATTGATAGGAGATCTAGACAGATTTTTATAAACTCCTATATTTGCATCAACCCACCAGTTACCAGTATAGACGGTTGGCACCCCTATAAACCCTTCGCCTTCTACTTTAAACTTATAATCCCATTGGGTTTTTTGCCTTTCAGCAATTACACTAACTTGATGGTCGATTGGTAAGCTCTTTAGTATGGCATTTGGATGTTTAGCATTTGACCAAGTATCGTCACTTAATCCGTCACCTCTGGCTGCTCCAAAGTAATTCTGACTTTCTTGAATAATGGAAGTTACTAGTGGATTGTCATTTGCATCTGTGGTAGAGTACATGAGATTACCCTCAGCATCTTGTATTTCATACACTGCTTCTTGAGGAACGGTTGGTGTTCCAATTGGTTGAGCAATTTGAATCATATCTTTAACATTTAACCGACTCTCTCCATACGGAATTCCTAGCTGTTTCCAATCCTGTGTGAACTCATACTTTTCATGATTTAATAATGCGTTTGGATGAATAAGCCAATCGTTAATATATCCTGTTGTCACTTCCTGGTCTACACCAGTTGGATCTTTGTATTTAGCCACAATTCGATAATTAAATATTCGCTTTTGTCTTGGGTCTACCTCAGCCTTTTGAGGAACATACACCTCATAACCATCTTGTGTAGGATTTTCAACTAAATGATAGACCTCATCATTTGCATCTGCACTATCAAAGACTTCTCTTGTTGTTGGCTCATATGCGCTATTCCCATTGATGATACGTAGCTTTCCACCTTCTACAAGCTGCCTCGATCTTCCGTAAGCAACGATCTCATTGCTTTGATTTCGATATAATTCTAATTCAGTTTTAGCTGACTGAACATCACGATTAGAAGTAACGTTATCGATGTGATTGTATCGTATCTTAAAAGTATCTAATTCATTTGTTGTTTTATCTAAATAAACTTTAACCCAATAAATATGAGGATTCTCTTCCATCGCCATTACGTAGATATCATATTTAATCTGATTGGATAATGGATGTCCATTTTCATCTGTTAATTTAATTTGATCACCGGTATACTTCTCAACTTTGTTTGGTTGTCCAATACGGCTATCATAGTGATACATTATCTCGAATTTATAGTACAATGCATCTTCTACTGTTAATCGATTATTTTTAAATTGCCTTGTCAGATTAAAATCTTTTGTAGGAAACAAAGAATAAGGTGGTTTTTCCTTTATAGAATCCAATCCTTTTTGTAACTCAGCATAGGAGAGTTTTCCCTCATGATCTGGTACAACTAAAGAAACCCTTTGTTCATATGGAATAACATTCTCTGGTATATGAGATGTATTAACCATTGCAATATTTTCTTCATTATCTAATCTTGGCGTATGTATGTATGCAAGATTAACATCTCCCTCCGGTACCTCATCACCTATACGCATTGTGTATGTGCCATCTTCTAACTTATCTTGATAAGCTTTTATATGCTTTTCATTTGCCACTCATATCACTCCTTTTTGGTTAAAGTAAAGGGGGAATTATCCCCCGATAACTTTAATATATAAGCTGCTTTTAGCATGTTCTTCTTCCATTGTATAAGTAGCAGTTACAAATACAACCCCATTTTTCTGACTTTTACTAGATATGCTTAATTGAGCTAATCCTTTGCTGTCTGTTTTAACTTCTTCGGAATGCATTACATTATGTGTGTCTTTCCATTCAAAACGAATTGTTTGATTAGGAAGTATATGCCATGTATCACTCCGTAGAGTCGCATATATTTCTACACTATCTTGTGAACCTGCAATTAAAGAACCTTTTCCAGCTTTAAGTTCAATGTAACTACGCTTCTCTTTACGATCAACAAAGAAGTTAAGCAATGCACTATTTTCAATCTCATCGCATTCCACTCTGTAAACACTATACAGCTCTTCATTAATGAGTGGAACATCTTGATAGTAAAACTCACCAGCTGCATTTGTTATTCCACTGGCAATTTGAATTTCATCACGCAAGATTTTTACTTCTTTATTTTGAACAGGATTATGATGACGATCAAATACTTGTGCTGTCACATTAACCTTATCCTGACCTTGTACACTTATAGTGTTTGGAGATACATTAATTTTAACATTTTTCGGCTCTATATCAAGCTTATTTGTGAGATAAAGGAACCCTTTATGATTATGGTTTAATATCGGGTTTGAAAGGACTCCACTCTCTCTATAAAAAGGACTTGTGAAATGCCCTTCATATTTAATTGTGGCTCCTTTTATGTTTTCTGGATTATGGACTTGAACTCTTGCTTCATCTTTTAGCACGTTTGCATTCATATCAATATAAAAGCTGTTTTTTAATCGATATCTTATTTCTATCTTATCTTCTTTTGAATAGCTTGAAGCAAAGGTTATGGATGAGTCTGAAGCATCAAAGAGATTCGATACTGCTTGTTCATTAACAAATACTTCTAAAGTTGACTGATCAATATCACTATACTGCAAGTAGTACTTGTTACGATAATTACCATGGAATACTTCTCTGTTTGTTAATGTGAGCTCATCACTTTCATTATAGAAATTAACTTTTCGATATAACACTCCTTGGTTCGATTCAAGAATAATTGGGCTACCTTGACGTGGCCGTGGTGTTATAAAGAATTGATTTGTTTCATCTTCTATCGTATATCTAATCTCTTTTGCATACAGATAATTTTCTTTTTCGTTATAATAATAATATCCATTATGAATGAGCGGATTCCACGGCTTTGGTGTTTCTTCTTTTACTTCAGCTTTAATCTTATAACCAAGGTATGGTGTGACATTCTCAGCTCCTATACGCTGCAGGCTACCTGATGGTGTTTTCCACTCCAGGAAGATATGAGCTTTTTCAAATACTTCAGCATAGTTAATTTTAACTGGGTACCACTTCCCTCCCTCTAAGTAAGTTGAAGCCGAATAATTAGAACCCTTACTCTCAACCCACTCATCAATGATTAAGTGATTATTTACCCACATTCGTACTGCATCATCTACATTGACTTGAAAATCATAGATTCCTGTTTCAGGTGCATACAAATATCCACTCCAACTAGCTGCAAAATTATCTTTTGGATTTGCTTCAGGTAATTTAATTGGATCAATCTCTGGCTCTTCCTGATTAGGTATCTCTTTATTCACTGGTGGACTTTGAGGGGGCTCTTGCCCCTCGACCAATGCATACACCTCTGCCTCACCTATATTTGTTTGCACACCTATTTCTGATTGATTGTGCTTAAAGTAAGCTTTATATGGACTTTGATCACTTCTAATATAATACTCAATAGCTACAATATCATTTTGTGTCAATCCTTTTTCTAAAGCAAAATCATTTAATGCAGCTAGTAAATAGCTTTGCACTTGATTATTTAAATGAACTTCAATCATTGGCTCCTCATCAATCACAGGTCGCTCTATTTCAAATGTCATAGGTGTTCTGAATCTTGGCTCTTCCTTAGGTGTTACACGATCAAAATATTCCATAGAAAAATCCCAGAAGAAAGTATTAGGCTGCGATCTTGTTACTGGACCCCAAGCTCCTTTCATCAGTGGCTCGTCAGTATCGACTATATCAAACCGAAGTATATCATTTGTCCACACCTTGATTTGATTTCCAATTGCACTAACCTTTATCTTATTGATTTCGTTTGCGTTTGCAGTCCAAGATATAGGCAGATGAATCAGTTCTGTTCTTGTATATTCCAATCTTCCAATCCCTTTATTCTCAGGATTTTGACATATGTTTTTATATACTGCCATTCCCCTGACTCCTGTACCTCCACTGCCAATTGAATGATATGCATCCCACTCAAATGAATAATGGTTAAGCGTATCTTCATCAAACTTAAAGATAGCTCCGTACATGTCGTCATCTCCACCACGTACCTGCACAGTAAATTCGAATGTGTAGTCTGTTAAATCTGCATGATTTGGATTATACCAACCAGAGTTTCCATTTTGGTTCCTGAGATTTGTCACTTCAGGGTATCCTTCTTCAGGTGGTCCATGCCAATCTCCTGGCCCATTTAGACCGCCTTCTTCAACGGGCATTGTATCAAATTGCTCCCATTCTCCTGTGAAGTTTGATATATCTACAACTTCGTGTCGTGGGTATACTGCCTCCATCTCTAAATCATATTGAAATGGAATCTTTGATGATGCTGCAAACATTTGAAGCGTCATTGGTATAGGTTCTGTTTGAAATGCAGTCAGCGGTGTTCCATCTCCCCAATCGAACCATATTTCTGGGTCCATACGACTTCCAACAAAATCACCAAGGTAGTTTTTCATTCCCGGTTTGAATTGAGATTCACTAATGTATGACTGAACATGTATCCAATCATACTTATTTAAAGTTTGACTAGGTATATAAATTTCTTTTCCATCTACAATTTGATATGCACTTGAAGGTAAAACCTCACCTTTATGAAATACAGTTATACCCTGCCCATGTTTTTTATTTAAAGTGTAACGCCTATTAACACTTCCTGAGCTATAATGAATAGCAAGCTCCCCAGGATTAATAGCAGATCCCTGTAATCTTAAGATTTTATTACTGTAGCTCCAACCATTACTACTACTGTTTGATACTGGATCACCATCAAGTGTAACTTCTAAAATATGAATAGGGTCATCTGATTGAATGGTTACTGCAACATCAGTCATGTAATTCTTTACTGTGTAGTTTTGAATCATTTCATGATAATTGCCATCTACTTGCACACTTTCAGAAATGATATTGGAAATTAGCGGGAACTGATAATAAGAACCTTGCCATCCTGCTCCCTCTCCTCTTACATCTTCTGTCCATACATCAACAAATGGATTCGTACTAATCACTTCAAACTTATCAATAATAGTGTCAGCCATATCATATGTTTGGTCATTGCTTAAGTCTAATTTGATTGGGTCATCTATGGAAAGAACTTCATTCGATTTTACTTTAAAAATATCATTACATTCTTTCCATTCGCTATACCAATCTGTAAACCAAATGTATGCATCCATATAGTTTGAAGAAAAATCAACTGTATCATTAGTTTGATGAATTCTGTAATTTATTCGTTCATCACTTACGTCAATATATGGTCCTGTAACACTAATTAAATGGTCAGGTATATAAACAACATCGGTAGGAACATCAATCATATCTGCTTTACCTAATCCATCTTTAAAGAATGGTCTTCTACCGTTAACCTTCCCATAGCCGATGTACTTCCCTGATGTCCAAGGAACTAGCCTTGGTCTATCTTCACAATGTATTTCTACTTGGTCATTAATTTTATTTGTTTTTATAATGGGTCTCCCATTTATAATATTGATAGGTTGAGCTGTAATATTAGTATTCATTTCATTAAAGCTGCTTTTGAATCCCATCCATACTTCATTCGTTAGGCTAGGCTTAATCTGAATCAAAAGAAACTCTACATCTTCATATCCATGATACATCACTTCTTCTGTGGTTGGTTCCACATAGTGTTCTGGCATTGGAGGAATATCAACAAATACATGTTTTTTATTTGTAACAATTCCATCACTTTTGATATCAGCTGGATATGTTCCCATATACCATTCTGTTGTTTTCATGTAGACTTTTTCATTTTTCAATTCAATCTCATCATAATCATCATTGATTGTTTGGTCGATTGGCTTCAAATGATACGTTGCCCACTTTAAACCATCAAATTCTTTTCTACAATCAATAGATTGAATCCATCCTTGGTATGCGTAGACTTTATCTTCAAATGATTTAGTTGTTTCAATGACCTTTGGATTTCTTCTCCACATCGTGAACCGTTCACCTTCTAGGTCCCAGTCATCTAGCGGATTAGAAGGAACATTAATTTGCAAATCATAATTCTCAAAGATAAGGTTAGGATTTTTGTTTATATAATTCTTTAAATCCTTTCCAAAAACAGAATTAGCACTTGTGAAAACAACTTGAGCCGTAGCTGGTGATATTTCTTCAGGAGTGATAGTTACACTTCCTTTTTTTACAATAGCATGAGTCCGTATCTCTCCTGCATCTTGTGGGTTATTTGTTCGCACTGTCACTGGATTATTTAATGAGGCACTCATTGTTCCTTTTGATTTGTCTCTAATCACACCAGTAACACTTGTTATTTCATAATCTGGATTCCTTAAACCAGTTTGACTTCTAGCGGCTGCTCTTGCATCACTATTCACATAGTTTCTACCCGATGAAGATATTTGTTTAGAACCTGGGTCTTTATACGTATTCCACCCTGTTTCAGGCTTTCTACCTGATATATTATCCCACCTAGTTACAGATATCTTTTCAAACTGTACGGATTGAGAGAAAGTTGCAAGCCCTACACTCCCACTACTAAAGCCACTACTTACATTAAATCGTGCTGCAAGCTGATATCCATCTGGCTTATAGTTTCCTTGCTTGTAGCTTTGTGTATATATTTTAACTTCTCTGCCAGTGCATCGTATTTTTACACTATTTTTCCAATTCATGTTTGCCCAATCTTGTCTCCAACCTCTGCCGTTACCACTATAAGTTAGATTCACTTGACGCATAACGCCATTGGTTACTTTATACACTCTGTAATGCTGCTTACCCCAACCTTGATCGTTCTGCAGGGATCGGTAGTTTGCCAACTGTGCAGATGACAAACGCATTCCACTGTAGTAGTTGCTTACTCCTATACGTGAAAGGTTTGTATTGCCCATAAATTTGGCATATTGATTTTCTGCTTTCGTATGAGAATACGAACCAGAAATATTACCTGTGAGCATATTATATCCACTAAGGCTTCCTGGTCTCCATCCACTAATTAATAAGTCGTCACCTTCCCACACAAAAATGTAAAAATCTTTTCGGTTACTCTTTGCACGAAAAATGAATCCCAATACGTCATCATCTGCACCTGGCTCATCTATTAAACGGCCATCAGAGGTAACACGTTTTGTTATTGGATCATCACGAAGACCAGTTGCTTTTACTGTTTTAAATTCATACTCAGCTTCGTAATCTGACCAATCATAAAACTCTTTTGCGATGATTCCACTAGCATGGGAGCGGTTGTCAATTTCCCTGACAAAGTTACCTGACTTGTTCCAAACAGATCTTGGCCCAGGTCCGATAAAGTGTCCATTGGCACTTGTAAACAAGTCAGCAGCACCCGAAACAGCTTCAGTGGCTGCTTTTCCCTTCCAATTAACCGCATACTCTAAAATGTCTTGCTTTACCCTAGAATGAACATTCATCTGAGCTTCCCAATTTCTTTTCGTTGGCTGAGGGTCTTTTTGTGTAACCTCATATTTCATTGTCTTACCCGGATATGCATCAACACGATGGTCATAAGGTTGTTCATTATCAGTTACTAGCTCTTCCCCTTTATAGTGAATGCCATATTCAAAAGGTATTTCTGAGTAAATAACAGTCTCGTGCTTTTTTCTCCCTCGATGACGTGCCGCATATTGAAAGGATTCTTCAATGACTTCTTCTTGAGGGACTTTAACATATAAATCATCGTTATCTCCTATCCCTGAACGAATGGCATTAACTTCTTCATAGCTCTCTTTTCCTTGAGTGTGAAGTAATGTTGATTGACCTTTAGAAGTAATAGGGTCCTTCCTGCTTCTTTTATCTTCCCAAGGATCTATTTCAAAATCTTCATCGTTTCGTCCCAATTCATAAGCATCGTCTCTTTCAAATGAATCAGGATTAACATTTTCATCTATTTCCATATCTGCCCATCCTCCCATCTATTAATAAGAAACTTATAATCTTTCCAAACTGACATGTCACTATCCCACATGTTTGGAATATAGCCAAGCCCTGATAATTCTTTAGAAACGGTATCCCAGTATCCTTCATCCCATTTAAACCGATTCCACATTATTGGAGCCACCGTATTGATATAAGACACCCATTCGATTAGCTTACCAGTTGCTTGGCCGTTTTCTTGATACATCATCTTTTGTAAATTAATATCATTCTTATTATGCAATTCATGCTTATCTAATCCATAAATGAAGCTGATAATATGCTTTTGATATCTCCTTAATGGATGAATTAAAATATGCTTGTTATTAAGAATCTCATATTGATCGTCGCTTAACGGCTGATAGTCTACTCGTAGGCTATCAATGTCAATCGGAAGCCCGCTCCTATTATGTATCAGCAATGATTTTTGATCGTTCTCCCAAAGGAGCTCTTTTCCATTCGTTCGCTTAATGAGATTTAACTCTCTTGCTATGCCATGTCCAATACCTGTCTTAGAACTATTTGCAGGATATCGGAATACATCTAACAATCTTTCCTTGAAATCTTTATTGTTCTCTAGATGAAGACGTTTTACATTTAAGAGCAATCCAAATTCATCAAAGGTATTCCAGATGTGATAGGGTATAGGGTTTGATTTAAATTCTTTGATACCATTCTCATTTCGAACTATCCCTCTAATTTCATCAATCATTGATTTTGAATAAAACCTACGATCCTCATAATCAATCATTCCACCCTGGTTTGTGTCGTTATTAAAGAAGCCCTTAATATCTTCGATGATTGGAATAATATGTGTCTGACTCTCTTTTTGGTAAAACAATTGAATGATATCATTTTGTTTAACTTCTATTAATGGGTATACATAGACCCAATCTAAAACATGAACATCTGTCTTTGTTAGATGCTTTTGGTCATCAATCCAATTTAACCAGGATTCGACTTCTTCAAAATTCATTCCATAGAAGTTTAGAAACTGCTGTCCTATACTTTCCTTGTATTTACGAATCCTTGTCCATTGAGGATATTCATCTGCAAGCTTTTGCGTGATTGTTGAGTACCAATATGTGTTTGTGAATACAACTAAATATCCATCTTTGGCTACTTCACACTCGAATGTCTTCTCCTCTTGATTATGGAAGAAATCAATTGTTTCCCATTTATTTAGCTCAATATCATATTGGTAGAGTGATGCATACTTTGCTTCCGTATGGGTCAATCGATTACGATATGGAATTGTCACAGATGTTTTTTCATTTATATTCTCTAAGTGAAACTGTAAGTTAGTTGGCTCTTCACTCTGATATAAAGATGGCTCTTTAGGAAAAATATAGGTTTCTTCAAAGTCTAAAACAACTTGATTTACAATGATATTTTGAGGTCCCTTAATAATTAAGTCTGTATCTGTTGATTCGCCTACTCGCACATATTTTTGTTCGTCTAAATCAGGCATATCTAACACACTCCGTTCTCCTTGTAATGCATTACAATTATAACACGAAAAGGTGTACTTGACGATACAGCAAGTACACCTTTATTTAAATAACTATTTCTTTTTTAAGGAAAGCCGTTAATCATTTATTGAACCTGTCCAGTAACATTTCTTTTACGTAAAACATGTTCTTCTCGATTTTTAAGTATTTTCTTCGCTGCATTTTCAGCATATGACATATAATCAAAAAGCCAATCATCGATTGAAATATTTTCTGTTGTAATCTCATGAAGGTCTAACACTTTTTGTAACCCTTCTTCAATCTTTTTATCTTGAGCGGACAATGCTATCCCTTCAACTTTTTTACGCATTAATCGAATATGTGCATATAAAACAAATTCAACAGCAGATACTCCTTGACTTAGGGTGATTTGGCTTTCAGCAATATTGAATAAAATTTCATTAACTTCTTCTTGTTGTCCTGGTGTTAACGTCTTATAATTACTATGATTAATTTCACCAGTCTTAATCATACTTTCTATTTGTTTTTGTTCTTTCTTTTCTGCGGGAATGAAACTAATGTGTTCTCTAACCACTATTTGTTTTCCTCCTTATGTCCAAGTTAAGGCGTAATTTAATAGCTTTGTTCTTACTGACAGTTTCACCTTAATGCGAATCTTATTACCTGATAAACTAACAGAATCATTAAAATAGAAGAGCTCATTTGGAATAATTGACTCCCATGTAGTCCCATTGTTTCGGGATATGGAGCATAGCAATGTTCCTACGTGTTCGATGTGTAAAACAATTTGTTCAGGGATTATTTGAGTTATCTCTTCTTTCGTCTCAATCACACAATCTTCACCAGCTGTAATTAGACCAGTCACTGAATCATGTGTATAATCCCTACTTTTCTCAGTGTCAATTCCACTTAAATCAAGTAGGTCATCAAATATCATGTTATGCATTTCATATTTTTTACTTTGAGCTACTGCATTTAATTTTGCATTTGCTTTCATAATGTTGACAGCATTCTTGATGATTAAGTTATCTGCTTGCTTAGTTACATTTCCAATAGCATTATCAATATTATCTATACGCTCTTTTACGGTGGAGAAGGATCCTGTAACTCCCTCTCCTAATACTTTATTTCGTGTGTTGCTTTCTTCTTTACTGGCTTTACTTGCTGTTCCATATGAAAGAATATCCATTTATAACCACCTCTTGTAGTAAGACTATTTTTCACCAATGCTTTGGTCATTTATTTTATTGAAGTGATTTGTTAATATTTCATTTAAGCAGTCTCCATTAATAGCAGGTATAGTCTGAAACTCACCGACTAATGGAGTTAAGTTAGTTTCTTCTTCTCCCTCAAATATAAATTGAATTAGATCCCGTTCATGATTATATTCAACATGTGTAATTTTTACTCTCTTTTCTTCAAGCCCTAATATTCTTGATAACTGTTCAGTTGGTATTCTTAATTGACTTTTATATTTACTCATTTCTATTTCACCTCTAAAATTGATTGTTTTTCAGATTCAGCAAATAAGGCAATAAGTTTCTCGTCAAAGACTGGTCTCCAAGCTATATTCTGCAACTCAGGAATTAGCTTCCCTTCAATTAACACATTGTCTTTATTTCTCTTCACGATGAATTTCTCATTTTTGTCTTTGTCATACACTGTGAAAATAGGGTAAAGTGAAACTTTGTCTGTATCTTGATCTCCTTCAATTTCTTCCTCTTGGTATAATTCTGTCTCATAATATTCTTTTAACATTTTAGAAATGATTGTACCATGCAAACTATTTTGATGTCCTTCAGGGAATATTTTCATTTTCTCTTCTAATTCTTCAACTGATAGGAAGCGATTCAATGAGTCTACAAAAATTACTTCACCTTTATTCTCCCAAGATAAAGCAACATGTCCATTATTAATGCCATATTTTCCATTATTAAATCTAAATTTATTCATCTTATTCTCTCCTTTTTTATATCCATGCATAACTTAATCCATGTATTTCTTGTCCATTTTCTAATACTGCTTTCACACGAAGCTTATTGCCTTCTGGCTGACTTGATATATCTGTTAATTTATCGTCTTTTACTTGAGTCCAGGTTTCCCCATCATCACGAGAAACATATAATGTGGGCTTATCTGCTTCTAGAAGCTCATACATGACAGATAAACTTTCAACACTTGGTGTCATGGTGTATTGCTTTTCATTGATGGTGAGTGAGTTTATTTCCACTACGTCTGTTAAGGATTCTTGCTCTAGATAGAATGCAAATCTTGCTCTTCCATTTGGGAAGATTGCTGACAACTCATCTTTTGTAAGAACATTAAATTCTTCCAGCGTAAATCCGATGTCTTTTACTAAAGGCAAATTTGAAAGATTACCATAACCAATCACTTCAGATAAACCATGCCAATTGCTTCCACTATCTCCACTTGCAATAATTTTAAGTACTCCTTGATCTGAAACCGTTGACTCTAACTTTACACTCTCTATATCTCCTACTTCTATATTTTCTTTAGGGAGAAGTAGTTGAGGGTGTGGGATAGCTGTTAAGTTAACTTTTCGACTTACTTGAGATAATTCATATAATTCCATCTCGCCTATAGCGGCGCTACTTCCATTTGTTGACAATACGAGTATTCTGTAATACTTATAGAAAACACTATTGCTTATATTGAACTCTTTACGAGTAACAAAGTTTCCCCAATCATCATGTCCTACTTGTGTGTCTAAAACAACCCATTCTTCATTGTCATGACTTCCTTCAAAACTCCAGGAATTAGGTGCACCTCTTCCTCCCCAGGTATCTCTTCTTGACTCAATCACATATTTTCTAATAATTTTGGGATCTGTGAATTCTACTTTCAACCACGCTCCAGCATTTTCATTATTAGAAAGCCAAGCCTCCGTGGAATCATTCTTATCATCAAATGCTCTCCAAGGACCAAAACTTTCACCACTGCCGCTAAATGAAGAAGCTGACACTGTACAGTCTTCATTTATATTAGAAGGCCCCATTTTTGGTATGATGTCAGCTTCGCTTACTGTCATACTATCATCTGTCCAACACAATAACTCTGGTGTATCTGATACTAA
Organism: Oceanobacillus profundus; assembly: GCF_003515705.1. Classification (GTDB taxonomy): domain Bacteria; phylum Bacillota; class Bacilli; order Bacillales; family Amphibacillaceae; genus Oceanobacillus; species Oceanobacillus profundus. The sequence continues at coordinate 155,191 of NZ_QWEH01000007.1, read as the reverse complement.
ACCTTGTATAGCTTCATTATCTATTATAGATAGATCAGTCATACCATGAGTGTCGAACATTTCTTTGGTGGCGGGAGCTGTCCCGATAGTTTGCCAAGTCTTAATTGTTTTGTTCTCATATATTTGAATACTTGCAACCCTGGTGTATGGAGTTCTGATCCTACTGACAGTAAATTTATAATACTTATAAAAGTTATCGTTAAAGAAATTAAATTTTTTAACTTCTAATTGATTCCAAGTTAACTCATGATTTTCAAATAATATATCCCAATTTACCTCATCATTGCTTCCCTCCAAAATGTACGAGTCAGGGGCGTTATCAATGCCTATGTTTGAAATTTCAGTTGAACGAATTCTTTTTTCTTCAGGAAGACTAATGGCAATAACTCCATTACCACCACTATATCCAGGAGAGGTCTCACTGTCATTATCGAAAATTTTATATGCATAAGAAGAAGTCTGGACCCCCTGTATAGACTTTACAACATACTCGTCAGGGCTGTTATTGGAAGACATTGTAGGAATAACTGGAATATAATCTCCTATAATATCTATATACTTCTTTATCTCTTCTCCATCTTGGAAGAGGTATTTATCTAGAACTTCTTGAACTCCATAGATGTCAAACATCGTTATATTTCTAGTAAAATCAGCAGAAACAGAAAGAATTTTAATGGCTTTTACTTTATCTGCATGTACATTATAAAAGGCTCCTGTTATTGACATATTTGCGTTTGAAGGATCGATGTACGTGATTAATTCATTTAATTCGATATCACGATAAAACTCAACTTTAGTTCTCCAAGGATGACTTTCAGCCATAAATACTTTCTCTACAAAAGTAACTTTATCTAATATAAATATAAGTCCTTCATTTGTAATTAAATCAGATGTATTTATATCACCATCAGTCATATTTTTCTCTCCTGTTATTGTTGTTTTGTCATACAATAATCCAGGTCTATACTCATTCATTACTTAATTACCTCTACTTTCTCAATGGCTTTAAATTTAATTTTATTAATAGCCTTTTTTAGTAATGCCCCTTCTCCTGTAAAATAAGTATCTACTTCCATTGGATCACTATAGGAAGTTTTTAATTTAGCTGCTTCATCAAATTCAATAAAATTATTCTCTTCAAAATCAGCTTTCTCTTCTTCTGTAAAATCATGTACAAGTGTTTCTAATTTTTCTCCTTCAGCAGCAAGTTCTACTTTTATCTTTATGAATCTATCAGGAGAATTTATTGACCCATCTGAGCCTATTGACTCATAATCAGAAAAAATAACATCATCTAAGGAATTAGCTATAGATATATTTATATCCTCTTCTTTTAAATCCAATGTTCCATATCCGATGAATTGTAACTCTGCAATTGTTGGAAAGTCTTCCCGATCTGCTCTTAACACCTTTACTCGATAGGCGTTATAGAGATTCCTATTATCAATATCAAATTCTCTTATTTCTCCTAGTGCCCAATCATTTTCTCCATATACTCTTTGAATATCGAACCAGTTTCCATCGTGTCCGTCTGTAGTATCATTTGATGCTTGAACTAAAAAACTACTAGGTGTCCTATTTGGACTTGAGTCATTCCTTGCTGTCATAGATATTTTAGTAACCACTTTAGGAGTTTTAAATTTATACCCAACATAACCACCTACACCCTCGCTATTCCAAAAATCTGATGGTTCCTGATTGAAAGCTAACCAAGGATATCTAGGTTCATTAATGTGAGTGTAGTAATCACTTGCAAAGACAAGCCCCTCTGGGTCTGCATAAGAGTTCATTTTAGGGACTAAGCTTCGATCATCTTGATATATAGATATTTTCTTTGGACTATTACCTAAATCAATAGTGTTTGATTCATATATTCCATTAGGAATATATATATCTTTTATTATTTTTCCTAAAAAATCAATCTCTGCAATTGAAGGATAATCAGCTCGTACAGCATTTAAAATTAGTACTCTATAAGCTATAAAAGAAGACTCATTATCTATTGAAAAAATCCTTCTTTCCCCTAGTTCCCAATTTGTTTCATTATTAAATTGAACAAGGTCTACCCATTCTCCATTAGTTCCATCTGTAGTATTAGAAGATGCTTGTATAATGAATTCACTTGGAGTTCTGTCTGGGGTAGTATCGTTTCTTGCTGTGATTGCTACTTCTTCAATCTTCTTAGGTTCTGTAAATTGATATCCAACATAGTTGTTTAGACTTGTAGTGTTCCAAAAATCTGAGCCATCGTGATTGAAAGCTAACCAAGGGTATCTATTTGAATAGTGGCTGCTTGCGAAAACAAATCCTTCTGGACTTGTATCACTTGTCATTTTTGGTATTAGGTTTTGTAAATCAGGAGATTCATATTGACCAATCTTTCTTAGCTCAATTTTATCGCCATTAATTATCGTATTGTCATGCATTCCATCTTCAAAGTTAATTAATTGTAATTTAAGATGCTGTTCAATTGTAGCTTGAGACACAACTATCTGTAAGGGGATATTTTCAACTTCTTCAACAACAGTAACAATTTCTGCTTGTGACTCCCCTTCAGCAATCTTAATGATGTTGTTTAAACCATCATACAAATAATTTACAGACATACTTTTGTCTATACCTGATTCATCGATAAAGTCATCAACTATCATGTCTGATAAGCTATATCGTGATTGATTTAACAGAGAGCTTACACGTAAATTGTGTTTGTTTAAATTAATCATGGTGTGAGCTGAAACATCAGATACTCTATTATATAGTTCTACTTCTGGATTTTTCTTTTCTAATTCAGCTATTCGCTCATCGACATTATTGTAAATATCACGTATATCTAACTCTTGCTCTGTTCCATTCATGCCTAGTCGATCCTGTGTGTTTCTAATTTCTTCTTTTGCTTTACTTGCCTTCTGATAACTAATTACGTCCATTTAATACCTCCTCTGTAAGGTGGTTTAATAATGTAGTGCATTTCACTGTTAATATTATAACGTATCAAATAAAAAGAAGGAAGGGCTTTTTAAGCCCAACCAACTGAAACTGCTGAAAGTTTGGAGTTGCTACTTGGAAGTTTAATTTTTATTTTTAGTTCTGTAATATTTACTTCATTTAATTCATGGAGGTTATTTTCTGCAATTTCTACCCATGTTTGATTATCACTTAAATATTCAAAGACTAAATCGTTACTCCCTTCTGTAGCTATCCATAGTGTATGAGGTGACACATCCACCTGTTCTGGGAGAAGAATGACTTCACCTGTACCTGTGAACGCCTTCTCCTCATTACTATAAGTAGCGGTCATACTTTCTACACCTGTAGTATCTTCAAAAGTGTCGATAACTAAATCATGTAGATTGTATCTTTCAGATTGTATTAATGCATTTGCTTTAAAATTTAGCTTAGCCATATTGATGGCATTAGTTTTCTCTAAGTCTTTCATACGACCTTCAATGGTTAGTTCATCGTACGTTAAGTTTATTCCTTCTAATACAGGTGTTTCGCTTGCTGCCGGTGGAGAAGAAATAGTGAGTGTGTCTACGTATACAGTGTCAGTTAACTCTTCCTGTTCCAGGTAGTAAGCAAAACGTAACGTGGTTGAGCCATTTAAAAGAGAATCAATTTGTTCTTTTGTAAGGTTGCTTACAACGTCAGGAGTCATGCCGTTTAGTTTGACTGATTCCTTAGTTGGCTCGATAGGCTGCCATTCTCCATTAAAGCTGTACCATGTAAAACTTTGATCTGGACTAACTATGCAATTCAGATTTAAATAACTATTTTTCTTATACATTTTTAGCTCCGAAATAGAAGGGCCGAATTCATTTGAATTTAAAATATGAAGTCTATAGTGCGAATAGCTTTCATTGTTATCAATTATATGTGTTTTATCAATCTCATCGCTCAACCATGTTTCACCTTTTACTTCATGTAATATTTCCCAATTACTATTGTCATTGCGACCTTCGAATTGGTAGTTATATGGCTTTTGAGCTAATGCTTTAAAGTAATATTTAGATACTACTTGAGGTTCAATAAAACGAAAACCGATATATCCTATTGGATTAGTTGAACCAGCCCACCTGGTATTATCATTATCGTCAAAAGCCATCCATCCTCTATAACCTGAACTATACTCATGGTTATATATAACTTCTCCAATATTAGATTGATTAGAATTTAATGTTGGTATTAAGCCTTCAAACACATAGGGTTCAAATTCTATATTTATATTTATATTTTCTACTCCCCCAGAGACCTCTATATCTCCTTCAGGAAACACTAATTGTCCATGTGGTACAGCTTGTATACTCATAGTAGAACTTTCTTTACTTGCATCATCTGTATAATGAAGTAGTTTTGGACTCGACGATACAAGTTGTTGTAATCCTTCATCGGTTATTTCGTCCAAGTTATCCATTCCTTGTTCTAGGAAGAGTTGTTCGGTTGCTGGAGCAGGTGAAATAGTAATCCAAATATTATTTAGACTATCCCACTTCTTCACTTCTCCATTATCTTCAAATAAATATTTATTAATAGAAGGAGGAGTAAGTGATTCTATTTCTAGGACGGGACGGAAAGCTCTAACATTAGACGCTTCATTTGAAAGAGCTGTGTAAAAAGCATCAACCCCCGCTGGGCTTATTCCAGATAAAGATTGTCCTCTTAACACACGATGTTGAGCATTTGATGACGGAGTTGATGAAGTCCATGTTCTAGGAAACCAGGTATTTTGATTACCTACACTAATGTCCCAATGCCACACCTCATCATCACCCGCTACATATCTTCCATTACCTGTTCCTTCTACAATATATTTATCCCATTCATTGTCTTTATCGGAACTTGAAATTCCCCCTGTTAATAGACGAGTAGTAAAGGAGTATAAAGATGGATCATATTCTTCAATCGTGATAGGCAAACCCGTATTTGGAATTCCTTCACTGTTCAATGTGTCCCAGGAAATTGAGTGTTGAATATTTCGATCTGCAACAAGTATCTTCTTCCCATTATATTCATCTACGCAAATATAATAGAAATCCCCATCAGGTGTAGTGCTACTTTCTGGTGGAATAAAATCATTAATTCCATCTACATATGTTTCTTCTCCTAGATTAGAGAAGATTCCTACTTGACCACTTGTGGGAGCTGAGTAGTGTGCTCGGATGCGCTTTCCGATTGTTAATTCATCTGGTGTCAGGGCTTCCGATTCATGAAGGAATCTACCATTTTCGTCTATGTCGATAGCATCAAGAGCAATAAATCTTGTTAGACTATTTATCACTTCTACCGTATGCTCTTTAAATTCTAACCCTGTTTTTTCATAAACTAGAGTAGCTCTTGCTGTTGATGGGCCATAAGCTGAATAGGATTCCTCAACCCCATCTATTATTACTCTAACACTTGAACTGCGATTTTCTGCTAAAGCATCAACTAGTCTTATTTTTGTTCCGATAAATTTAAAGCTGTACGAATCCTCGCCATTTGAATCTGTCCCTGTAGTTGTTCCGTTAAAGTAACCCGTTATATTACTTCGAATCCAATTTCCCTCATACTTAATAGCAGGATGTCTATCATCATATCTTTTCCAACCTTCTTCTGGATCAAGAAGTTGGTCGCCTACTTGAGCAGGTGGTGGAAGGAGTTCTCCTGTTTCGTCTATATCAATAGCATCTAAATTAACAGTACCACCTTGAGGAAGCACTATCTTTACGATATGTTCTTTGTATTCTAAGTTTGAAAAATCAAACACTAAAATTTGATATGCATTATCTCCTTGAAGACTTGCAGATCCAATATTGTTACCATCTATATATATATCTGCCTTCTCGGAGTAACCTATATTTATTCTTGCAGTCCATCTAATCTTACTGCCAATAAACTTAAAACTAGCAAATGTTTCTCCTTCAGGAATATTGTATGAAGAATAAGTTCCATTGTATGCTCCTGACAAAGAAGCTCCTATATTTACTAAGTCATGATACTTAATAGATTCATGTGTATCATCATATCTTCTCCAACCACTCTCTGGCTGAAGTAATTGTTCTCCTACTGTTGCCATTCTTTATTCACCTACCTTTATTCTTTATACTCAAAACACGGACGAAATCCATTTGTTGTAGTGGCTCCACTTGATGTGTAGAATACAACATTTTCTACCCCACTTCCTCCTCCTCTTGTAACCCTACTAGAAGGACTTCCTGAAGATAGGTTTACATCTGGAGTGTCTTGAGTCCACGCTCTAATATTACTCGAATGAAACACATCATCTAGTGTCTTACCTACTTGTATCTTCTCTTCAGGAAAGTTTACAATATAACGATCCCATTCATTATTGGTCGGCCATGCTCCAAAGCTTTGATCCATTGTACTTTTATTTCCATTCTCATCTGCATAAGCTACTCCTCCTGTAAGGGAGCGTATAGTGCCTGCTGTGTCATACATTTCTAAATGCCCTATATTAACAACTCTACTGGTATTCTGGTTTTCTGTGACAAGTATTCTATAAGTTAAATAAGGAGTTGAATTTGAAAAACTGAATGACTTATATTCACCTTCAATCCAATTTGTTACATCTTTTTGTTCATCAAGTATGACCCAGTTCTCACCATCAAAGCCTTCAAATGTCCATGATTTAGGTGCTTGCTCTAAATTATACATAGAACCTGAGGATTTAAATTTATAGCCGTTTACAATCTCTGCTTTGGCGAACTGATATGAAAGCCAACCTCTTCCAGGAGTATCTGATAACCAACCAGTATAATTATCATGAAAAGCTTCCCATGCTCTGTAAACCTTACTGTTATTAAGAGGCTCTACATATTCCCCACTCGCACTAGCCACTCCACTAGGAGAATTATTACTTGTCATAATGGGGATAATGTTTCCATTGTCCCAAGGTAATTCTTGTATAAGTTTATTTGTATTCAGTAAATCCCACGAAATAGTATGGTAAATTACACGATCACTTATAAGCAAACCTTTTGCTACTTTCACGTAATAGAAAAGAATAGATCCAGTTGTTGTTCCTGAATACACATCTTCATAGCTACCGCTATTTAACACATGTTCATTTCCCATGTTAGTATTTAACCTTGGTACAGATGAAGAGCTTGCTCTATGAGAACTTGCAACTATATAATCCCCTATCTCCATATCGTGAATGCTTGTTTTTAAACTACCCGTTGTAGCTGGTACTGGCATATCAATTCACCTCTACTTACTTAATATAAAATCTGCTTTTTCACCTGTTATCTTTTCAATTCTCTTTGCTTTGAAGTAATACTTTTCATTAATGACGATATCATCTACAGCATGTTTTCCTGCTCGCTTTGTTAGTAAGCAATCATAAATTCTGTAATACATTTTTTTACCATATTCAGCTGCATAAGCAATGCAGATATTGAATTCTCTTTTTTCTTTAGCTAGTTTATATAGATCAAGCTCGTATTCAAAAGTAACGAATAAAGCTTCCCCATTAATTGTATACTCGTCTGAAGCAAAGAAATCTTCTTCCCAATTTAGCTCTTGTAATTCTCCTACGATTTCACCGTTAATTGTTACCATTAAATCTGCACCACAGAATGCTATATATGTTCTCGAATAAGTTTCATCTATAGACATTTTATATCTCTCCTTTTAGTTTACTGAAATGCTTTCTATTTTCTTAAACTTGCTCTTATCAATGACATACTCATATACTTGCCCTACTCCTTCTGGTGTAGGTGTTTCATCTATGCTTGTGTAAGACGTTACAAGTTTTAATTCACCGTTAGCTTCTACATAATCATTCAAGGTGAATCTGTTTTCTTCACTGGACTGGTCAAAGTCGTGAGTCTTATCTTCTCCACCAATGTCGGCATCTGCTGATAGTGTTGCACGTATCTTTACGTATCTTGATTGTTGTGGATTGGACTCATCTAAAAGTGTGAATGGTGTAAAAGACACTCCATCTGTGGAGGTGGCCACTTCTAGTGTAACCGTAGCATTTGCTGTTTCTTGCTTCAACACATCCACTAACTTTGTTTCTTTCCATCCTATACCTAAATCTATAACAGGAGAAGTCCATGTTCCTTGTGGAAAATATGTGTTTATTTCTTCTTGCTCGTAAAATTCAACTTCATTAACTGTCATTCTATTTCCAGATCTTATACTGTTCCATGTTATGCGATAGTACTGATAAGGAACTGGGTCTTCTATTAATATGTCAATTTCTGTTTTGGTTTCATTTGTTTCATGATAAATAAGATCGAATTCTATTTCATCATTGCTTCCTTCTACTTTCCATTCTCTTGGTTTTCCATACCCATTATAAATAAATCTCATTTTGGAGAGATTTTTAGCTTCATGAAAAGAAATTTGAAACCATCCAGGAAAAGTTGAGCTTATAGAGGAGTTGGCTCCCAAATTTCCTAGATCACCATCAAACATTGCACTTTCTCCCTGATTACTAAACCGAAACAAATTAGGAGAAAAACTAAATCCAAAGGTTTTGTTTAAGTTATTTAATAACAAATTCGTCTCTGAATTTATTATAGTTTTTCCCACTACTTGTAGTTTTATTTTATTATTATCTACCTCAGTGTTATAAGACAAACCTTGATTTAAACCAATTTGCTTGCTTCCTTTCACAATCAATTTCTCCGCTTGTCCTTCTATCCAATCCAACCGATGATCGACAGTTTTGAAATGCCCTTCTGCTTTCTGGCCAATAATTGCATCATTTAATTCTTGAATACTTCGCAATGTACTCATTGCTTTTCCAAGTGAAACTACGTCCATACAATCACCTCTTTATGCTTCTGGTAGTGTTACAGTTGTACTTGTTGCAATACCTGTAATATTTCCATCGGTATACATATACGTTTTATGGATTGTTATTGTATTACCATTTGTATCTATAAAAGTTTTAGTTGAATCTTTCAACTCTCCGCTTCCATCTTCTTTATAACCATATTCTGTTACAGAAGGATTATCACCAGTAACTTCATGTTGAATAACATTACTGTCAGCATCGTACGTAAAGAATTCATTGAAGTTTCCTGTCTCTAATTTATTCATATTGAAAGACATTACATTTTCTTCAATTTCTTTTAAACGTTGGGATATTTTCTTGCCACTTTCTGCGTTTGCGAGTTTAATATCTTCATTCACAAGCTTTAATTCATCTAATAAATTCTGCAGCTCAATTCCTAAATCATATTCTAATATTTTCGTTGGATTACTCAAAACATATCCCTCCTAGTATATTTTAATTATAAAACATCGATTAAACGTGGTCGAATGCGCTCTTCCTCTAATACCGTGTGATTTGTAAGCAAGGCGGGCATATCATTAAGGTAGAAATAGTTAAGCTTAAAATCCACAATATTTTCGTCCATATCCATTACTTCTTTTACAAAATCATTATAAATAAAGTCTTGATCTGTTTTGAAATTACCGAAGTAATTCATTAATCCTGATTGAATTTTATAGCGTATGCTATCTTTCTGTGGGGTGCTCTCTTTAAAAATAATCTGCAGCTGCATTTCAAGTGGGATATCTGCTGGCAACACAACCTCTGGCCTAACTCCAAAGCCTTTCTTCTCTTGTATTGCATTCTCAACATCAACCTTAACTGCTTCTGCATCAAATCCATAAAGTGTTGTTATGATGAAACTGAAGCTACCAGTACCATGTGTATACTCTTTACCAACAATTGATTGCACACCTGATATTGGTAAGATTGCTAATCGCAAAGCTTCTTCATTGGAAGACACTGCAGCTGTTACTTGTTTTGAAAGCTCATAACGATAGGTGTCTAATGTAATAAGCTGTTCTATTCTATCCCCTGTTTCGGGGTCAATGACAACTTCTATCCTTCTAGGGTAATTAAATAACTCACCAAAATATAATAAATGCTCCTCATCTGCTCTGCTTAAATAGCCATTATGAAGAACTGCTTCTGCAAATTCATACAGATTCTCATATTCGCCAGCTGTTGCTTCAACAATTGATCTTGCAATACTTCCAGAGTTCAGATTCGTGATTGGTGTATTTTCTGCTATTAAATTCATTGCATCACGTATGATTTCTTGGCCGCTTTTCTTAACTAACATCACCCATCACTCCTTTATAAATTTAATGTATCTTTAACTACTATTGGCTCTCTGTTATCACTATCTATGATAGCGTAGAAATCAATTTGCTCAATAGAAGTTGGAACAGCACGAACAGTTACATCACTATCTGAGAATCGTGAATCATATGTCAAAGCATCCTTTATTTGTTCCACGCCTCTTTCACCGGTTTCTCGTGTGTTTGACTCTCCTTCCAACAGCTCTAAATTAGCTCCTAAATTTGGATGAGACCTCCAATCACCTTTCTGTGTCCGTAACCGATTAGTAGCGTCCTGTGCTCCTGATTCATGTCCTGTGGTCATCTTAAAGTCAACACCGCCTGCATTATCAGCTTCACCTAGCATAAAATCTCCTTCAAGAATACGATACAAACGATAATCGTAAGGTAGGTCAATTGGAGGTTTACTGTCTAAGTAACTTGTTATTCCATCTTCTAATGTCACTACTAGTTCCCATCCCTCTGTTCCCATAGGTTTACGATAAATGGAGTAACCTCCTGCTTCTTCAGACTTTTCCCACTGAAGGAAGAATCCTTTTTCATGAGGAATGACTTCAAAATCTCTAATCATTTCTTGTCCAAAAAAAGAAATATCCGTTTCACTATAATTACCAGCCATTAATTATCCTCCTTTTGGTGTATGATTTGAAGAACATCTTTGTATTCATTTTTTATGAAAGTAACTTGCTTATTAAAATCATGTGTTTCCACACTATTGCTGAAGATTCTTAGATTAGGTGCGAAAATTGAAAGACTCTGTGTCTCAGGATCCATACGAAAACCTAATCCATAATCTGCGTAACCTTCTAATCGTCCATTGTCTCGTGCTAATATGCCAACACCATTCGATTGATTAATCATCCCAATATCATTAACTTTAGCTTCTGTTCGCTCCGTATCTAAATCATTAATATTGGAATCTACATTTTGGTCAAACTCATATAAATCGTCTTTCCATTTAGCCAAAGTTAATCACCTCCTAAAAGTCCACCTAAAAAGTCTGCAGCAGCATATTGAAATGTGTTCTTTGTCAATTCCCATTGAGAAGGTTCACGATAGTAACCTGTGATAACTGGGAAAGCAGTATCTCCATTAATAAACTGAACCCATACTCGATCTCCTTTTACTAACCCATTTGAAATTATTCCTTGGGAGTATACCATACAAGGGACACGTTTTAATATCTCATCTTTTTTCCCACGATATACTTTGACATCTGCTGTATGTCTTTCTGTATCTTTGAACTCTTGATCTTTATGCTCATCACAGTAACATTTAAATGATTCAGGATGGTAGCGAATCACATGGCCGATTAGACCATGTGAACTCTCTTCCTTTGACTGCTTTGCTCCTTCTTTCGATATACTTTCTCTTAAACGACTCAAAGCTTTTACCTCCTATCCTTTGAGAGGGTATGATAAGTGCAAGTGATTATGATGATTATTTGGTTCATAGGTGAATTGTACTTTGGGATATTTGCGTTTCATATTTTCAATAATGAACCAATCTCCAAAATAAATTCCACTAAAACCTGCTTTAATAGATGCTTCAATCAACTTGACTGCTTCATTTTTATCATTACCGTTTGGAAATCCAAGCTTTCCTCCAGAAAGTCTTCTCATTGTATTGGGGGTATCAATATCTACCCCATATCCAGTACCATGCCAGTTTGGATCATTTGCTCGATAAGCACTTGTAATATTAATTGTTTTCCCTGTAGACTTTTTATAATCCTGAGCTATTTGATTTAATAAATCAAATGTGCCTTTTCTCATCAAGCTTGTACTTGATCCAACTAATGTAACATTAAACTTTCTATCATTAGCTTCTCTAGCTTCAATCAATTGACTTTTAGCTTGACTTAAACTCAATCGATATTTTGACCTTCCTTCTGACCCGATTGTGGATGGTGCGTCATCTGTTCCACCTTTTGGATATTCATAGTAGCGCATGATATTTTTAATGTAATTTTTATCTCCATATCTTTTCCAACCCAATTGGCTTGCTTTCATGTCAGAGAAAGCATTTGCTAATTCTTGTGTCCATGCTCCACCACGCTCTTTAACATAGTTGATAAATCCACCACCATAGTTATAAGCTTGCATAGCTAGGGCGACATCTCCACCTGCTGAATTCATCATCTGTATGAAGTATTTTACACCTTGCTCTAAACTTCGACTTAAACCGATAGAGTTTCGAGGGAGTCCTAAGCTTTCTGATGACTGCATGACATCTGGATATCGTTCATAATTACCACCAGATTCTTGCATTGTTTTTGCTTTTAATATTTCCGCATACTGGGGAACACCTTGTCTTTCTGTTTCTTTATCGATCATCGGTCCAAGCTTATTAAAATACTTTGATAGATTAACAGCTTTACCATTAAGTGAAATACTTCCTGTACCATCCCACTGCTCGGTCTCTGTATCACTGCCCTTAAACAACAGATTGAGGAAGTTAGAGAAAATACTTTGAGCACTCAAATCCTTTTCTTGAAGATGAGTATATTGAACATTTTGAGCTTCTTGTGTCATGCTAACTAAATATTCTAAGCGCTCTGCAATCTCTTTCTCTGCTGCTGCTACATCTGTTTTATACATCTCTTCAATAAGTCCATTATCTTTATACATATGACTGGAAGATATCCGTCCATTCAAAATGGTGCTTAAATCAACTGTTTTTTGAGATGAAGCACTTCGAATTGAAAATAATCTAGCTCCTGCATCTTCACTGTTTGCACTTTCTGCACTTATATACATATCTAAAAGCGGTCCAGGAAGATGTTCATAAAACTTTGTTAAATCTTCTGGTATGGATTCGACTGAACCTTTATTTCCATTTATACCTGCAGTGAACTCAAATCCATCTTTTTTCAGAGGAACAATAATTACAGCTTGCCTATTCATTAAAAATCTTTCAGTAAACTCACCAACTGTTGAGCTAAGAGCTGATACAACTACACTTTCTATTGCTAAAGTTACAATACCTGCAGGTCCTAATAAAGCGTGCTTTGCTTTCCAAGCTCCTTTAACTACAGATCCCAAAGCCTTTCCACCACTCAAAACTTTCTTAGCTCCCTTTTCACCCTTCAATAAAACTGTACTTGCTTTTTTATTTAAGTTAGGATACTTCTTATTGAAATCTTTTATTGTTTTAGATGCATTTAATTGCCCTTTCTTCAACAGGTCTTCTAAGTCTTTCTTAGAAACATTACCAAAGGATTTAGAGAGACTATCAAATGTTCCATTTTTCTTCCATCGGTCAATATCAAGCTGCGGTATTCTATTTGTTACCTTAGAAGCGGTTCCTTTAAATGTTCGATGAGCTTTACCCATCTTTTCTTTTGTGCTTGACCAGACTGCGTTTAAAATAGGAAATGAACCTGTATATCCTTTTGCTTTTAAAATATTGTGGGCAATCATTCTAGTGGCAGCATAAGCTACAACTGTCATCGCTCGTGCAATGGTATTAAAAATAGTTTGATCTTCATTGTAGGCAATTACATCAGGTTTTATCATTGTTATGAATCCTACATCGTGATTCATAACGTGAATAATCTCCTTCATATCTGCGGGACCAACCATATCTGTATAAAAGTCTTGAAGTAGCATTGTGTCGTAAGGCTTCACAGAGGGATCACCAGGAACCGTCAAATAACCATCATACATATCTTTTACAAAATCACGTAGTCCTGCAGCAGTTATTTTAAGTGCAACACCTTCATCAAAGAACCATTTAGCTGGTTTATTTAACATATCTCCAATAAAGGGAACTGCCCCTAACGCTGCTACTCCTTTAGCATTCAATGTTGTATCAATATTTACTGTCTTTTGTTTCTCTGGCCATATATTACTATCTACATAAACTGGTGGGGTTACATTCAGTTTACCCTCATTGTTATATGCCCCTACTGCAACAGTATACATATTGTCTTCCGTAGCTTTAATCCCATTACTAATAATGGATGTGTAACTATCGTAAGAATGCAGTTGTTTGAACGACTTGATTTTCTCACCAACAACTTTTTCTGATTCTAAGTCAACTTTATATCCATAGGTGATTGGGAAGTATGGTTTCCCTAAAAAGATAGTACTTCTTAAACCAAATGGATGGACCGCTGTTATCATGTCAGACCCGACTGATGCTCCAATGTTTAGAACATCCCATATCGTCTTATCATAAAGGTTAATATTAATATTTACCTCATCTGATTCTCCAATTCCAAGACCATCCTTTAATCGGTTGTACCATTTGCTTTGATCTTCATGAAGGAGCCCCGTCGTCTGATAAACATTCATATTTACTTCAGCCCGATCCCTGCTCTCCATAATTCCAAGTGTAAATAAATCTTTAAAGTCTGCAATTCCTTGAGGTAATCCAGTTTCACCGAAATGCATTACACCAAGTGCATGATCTTGATATTCTTTGTTGCTTAGTGATGCAGAAATGTTTGACCATAATCCTCGTGAGTCAGTTAATAGCTCATCGATAATTTCCGTTGGCTCTTTTTTGGAGCTTAAAAATCCACTGGTTTCATCTTGTGGATCAATATCCATCATTGCATTTAATTTATTCGTAAGCTCTATTCCATCGTCTTGAGCAATCATTGTTATGGTTGCTCCATTATTTTGAAGACTTGTTATAGTTCCATTCATGATAGTTGGCAGTTCAGCAGCGTTTGCTCCATATCCCATTCTCATGTGAACCCTAACACCTGTACGAAGATAAATACTCTTATAGAAGTTAGAATTTCGATGTCTGCTTCTCTCTTGAGCTTTTGCAACAGCGCCTGGCATAATTGATGCAAGGAACATATCGCCAAATGAAGTATGCGTTAAATCTTGTGCTTTCTCACTATCACTTAAGGAGCCGAATACATTACTTAATTCACACACTAGTGTACTGGAAGCTTGCTTCCGACTATTATTGTATGTAATGTCACTAATTGCTCTGTAGTGAAAGTACTGGTCTGACATTTTTGCACTTCCTACAAATTGTCCTTCATCAATAAATGTCATAAAAAATGTTGGGAAAGCCCTAACAAGTCTCCCTCTACGGTCATATTCAAGCATATCATGCATCATTGTTTTTTCTAACTCTGTTGTATCTTCAATATCGATATCAGATTGCTTAATATTAAGAGTTGGATTGTCATCATCAACGGTATAGATGGTGGCCTTGTAATCTTGCACTTTTAGCTTCCCATACTCTTTCTGCAACTTTTCATATCCCCATGCTTCTGTTCCATCCAATACATCTAGTAAGTGCTCATAAATACGAAGGATACTTGCTCTCGGTTCTTGCCCTTTATTCATCACTGCAAGAATTTCTCGGTCATGTTGCAAATAGAGAGCAGACATAAGAATGAATTGCGCTTTGTAGCTATCGTCTAAACTCGTATTAGGAATATCTAACATTTGATGCAAGCGATCTGTATTAATTCTCTCATCTTCCATCATGGAACCTGCAACTTCCCAATAGTACTTCATGTAACGCATTCCAACATCAACATTATACTCTATGCTTTTACTAATTAATTTAGCATCCCCATATTGATTGGAAACACGCATAACACCTGCATAATCCGCAGATCTATCTCCACCTAGAAGGTTTAAATTGGACCCCATAAAAATTGGAGAGCCAGCACTACTATTATAGATCCCACCAAGTTCAGGATTGTCTCCCACTTCATAAAAATGCCTTAACTTGGAGTCAAATGCTTTCGCAAAAGCTATTGGATAGATTTCAGGAATTTCATATACCTGTGCAGATTTTCTTATTAAGGCTTCCATCTCAAGGGTAGAACGATTTGTAGTATCTTGATTTGCATTGACGTTTTCAGAAACACCCAGATTCGGAACACTGTTTTTTGTAATAGTCTTCATTTCTTCTACTTTTCTATCAGCAACTTCATCAAGCTTTAATCCACCTTTAGTAACCGTAGCAGTTCCTCCAGTGGCATCATACATTTTGATGTCGCTGCTTCCTGAATCAATAGATTCGCTTAATAGCTGAGCATAGTCTTGAAAACTATCATACTTTATAAAAAAGTCTGGATCTACAAAGACTCCATTGTTATTATTTATTAAACTAAATCCAGCTTCTCTTACTTCATCATATGTTGGAAGCTCTAAGTCTGGATAAAGTTCTGCCGCACGAAAAGCATTAATAACATGTTCATTATAAATAGCTTGTTGTTCTGCATTTTGCTGTATTCCAATAGACGTGTGTATTTTCTTAAATCCTGCCATCGCATTTTGTAAGTATGGATTTACAATAGTACCACTTGCATCCCAGTCTAACCCCAAAGTCATTGCACTTACTTCATGCATTTTCTTTTCAGCACGATTATAAGCCATTAAGGTCAATGTAATGTCATACACACCTGGCATACCTTCTATTGTATTGATACTTACATCATCAATGACAACACTTTTCACTCCATAGAGCCTTGCTAATTGATGGTCAATCTCAAGGAAACCATTTGAAACTTCTTTGTGGTATTCACGTGTCAGATAGGATGTCCTTCTCATAAGATCTTCTAAACTGGCAACAGACTCCATATCATCTGTCTTAAATCGTGCTACAATTACAGTATCCTGAGAACCTAAATATTGGTGTGCAGGAGATTGATGCATCTGCAATTGATAAGATGAAATAGAGTTTTCAAAACTTATGCTAAAGTCTTCTAGCTCCATTCTTCCTAAGTCCCAAGTTTCATAATGCAAATCATATTCATACATTGCTTTTGAATATAACTCATCATATTCTTCATTAAACTGTTGTTCTTTGCCTTTTTTCGTTATAGGCTTAGCTCCATCTTTCTTTGAACTGATAGCATTTTTGAAGAAATCACCTAAGCTAGACCCATTCTTATCTTCCTGCCAAGCCTTAATTAGCTCTTTCTTCTCTTTGTTCCATTCACGTATTGCTAACAAATCATCTTCAGCTACAATACGAAACTGAAAATCGTTTGTCACCTCTCCACTTACAGGCTCAAAGTAAGTTAATTGCTTATCTGAATTACTGCCAAACAATTGCTTGAAGACAGGATCAACAACTTTTACCTTTTTTAAATGCCTGCCATAATACCATCTAAATAATGGCCAATGAAACATCTCATCAAATGTCTTTTCAGTAGAACCATATATGTACGCAGCTGGTTCAAATGCATAACATTGAATAATTGCCTGCAATGTATTAGGAAAACCTGGTGTGGTTTGCACTGTAACATTCTGTATTGTAATTGCTTCTACCTTATGTGCATCATTTAAATAAGTGTTTTCTATTGGTAAAAATGGGCACTTTTTACTTTGTGCCAATAGAGGTCTTAACTCATCATTTATAGACCTTACATCTGGGAAGAAGATAGTTAGTGTTATTACTCGATCAAAATAGCCAGACTCTTTCGGCAAGCTGTTTTTCCCTCGCATTACAGAAACCTTTTGATTCTTCATCATTCGATGTACTTTTATATCTGTTGGAGGTAAATAAAACTGTGTATCTCCAATACGCATATAATGATCACCGAGGACCCCATAACGGGAATCCCGGTCATCAACTGCTAATGTTGTAGCCATTAAAGAACCTCCTTACACATTCTCCTCAATCTTATCTCTATACCAGAAACGATTAAGCTGCTGTGTATTATCAGTTGTGTTAATTGTTATTCGTGGATTGCTAGGATTCATTTGTGAATCTACCATTCCTTGATTTATCATATGTGCCAATTCGTTGTCATTTAAAGATCCACCTCGTGCATTAACACTTATATCAGCATTTGCTGAATAGCTCCCTTGATTCATATCTATTGCTGGCTGAACAGGTGAGTTGTTAACTGTGTAATGCATTTCATCTTGTGGAGCCTCGATTGGATCTTTATGTCTAAGAATATTGTATCCTCCCAGAGCTCCAAGTGCAAGCCCCGCTCCAATAATTCCCCACTTAAAGTTTCGATTATTATTAACAGTATCCATCAAATCTGAAATCTTGTTTCCAAATCCTTCAGAGCCGCCGGATAAATCTACTCCATATTCCTGAATAGCTCCTTGCATGCCACCTAATCGATCAGAACGCATATGGGCGTTTCTGGATTCATATGGGTCTACTCGAACATGAGAGTTCCCTTCCATGTCTGTAAATGTTTGCTGATTATCTACTCCTAAAATGTTTTGAAGCATTCGCAATGTGCTGTTCGTTTGAACAGTCTCATGCATGGCCGCTTCTCCTTGAAGTAAGTCATGGATATTTTTTAATCCGACATCTGTGTTCAATCCTCGTGATGTACCAAACTTTAGTGAAGGATTATATAGGCCTTGGTCTAGGTTTTCATATGCTTTACTTAAACCAGAGAAAGCTTTTTCCATCATTTCTAAATTGAAGTCTTCTTTAAAATACTTTTGCTGTATTTTTCTGGCTTCACTGAAGTTATTATTGTATACCGAATTAATCATTTCAATAGCAGGAGCACGACCCTCTTCTACGGTTAATCCATGTTTTGAAGAAATAAGCTTTTGCTCTAAATCCTGACCCATTTCGTAAATAGCTCTGCGCTCTTCTGAACCATGATTTAGATATTGGTCAGCAACTTGTCTCATATATAAGTTTAAGTTAGATGCAGAACCAACTACCCGTTTACCAATTTTCGCTGCCATTTCCTCTTGCGTATTTGGATCAAAAGGACGAAATGCATCATTATCTCCAAGCACATACTCTGCATTAAATCCTCGTCCGCTTCTAGCAGAATCTCCTAGCTGTTCCAGATATGCTTGTTCTCGATTTTGTTCTTGTAAATTATATTGTCTTCTCCACTCTTTTTGGATGTTATCATCATCTAAGACAACAATGTTGTTATAGTCACCATCGGAGTCAGCCTTCATTAAATCAGATTGCCAAGAAGTAGTTAAAAACTCTCCTTTTCTTGCGTCTTCACTTACACGCAATTTTGAAATCTGAACAGCATCACTATGGAACACTGGATAACGAGTATTCATCACCATTAAATCATCTATACTCTTTCCAGCTACCCGCTGCTCCTCAATTGTTTTTAACTTATCATAAACACCTAGCGCCTTCGCATCATCTGGTGAAATAAATGTAAATTCACCTTCAAGCGCCATTGATACAGATGGATCTAATAATTTAAACAGGCCGCTTCCAGATGAAGGCATGCTAGCTTTCAATACACTGCTCCCTGTTTGTCCTTTAGAAGAAGTGATATCTTTTACTGTTTGATCAAAGTATCGATCCACAGCACCCTGCAAACCGTCCATCGAGCGTGCTCGTTCATCAATGGAACCTGCGCCAATTACATCTGCTGCTCTCCTGTAAATGTCACCAATGCTACGTTGAAGCTCTCTTAAGTGAACTTCTCCATTAGCTCCTTCTAAGTTAGTAAATGGAATGAAAATTCGATTTAATGCTTGTCTTTCCCCACTGCTTCCATTTATGTTTGCAGTCACTCTTCTTGTGTCGCCATTTGTTTGCTGAACACCTGGGAGCTCCAACCAAAATCCGTGAGCATTATTATTACCATGCAGTCGTTCAATGTAGTCTCGATCAAAAATAGTCTGTTGATACGTATTTGTATCACGATCAATTTCAGGAAGAGATCTAAAATCATCAACACTTAATGTCGAAGCATCAGAAACCAATGTATGGTTTTCATTGACAGCTCCACTAACAGCTGCAATCATACTCTTTGTTTCATTTAATCTATTATTCTGTTGAGCTTGAGTCATCATCGTTTCATATACTTTATTATAGGTTTCAGTGAGATTTAGGTCTTTAAAGACCCCCATTTCTCGATGACCCCAGCTCACTCCACCATGCTCAAACTGTCCTAAATCATTACGACGGTATTTCTTCGTTATATTACCATCTCTATCATGACCCACTTCTAAAACGATTCGGCCTGTTTCATCTATCATTTTACTGTGATTACTTACTTTACTTACTCTTGCTTCAAGAATCGCAAGTTCGTCACCTAAAGATGATTGGTCGATTCTTCGGAGAACATTTCCTTGCTCATCCCTATCCACCAAACCGAGCTCTTCAAATATATTTTCAAAACTATTTGCTGGTATATTTGGGTTTCCTTCTTGAATGAATGACCTACTACTTGCATCCCAATGAAGACCAACTGTTGAAGCGAGATTTATGGTTCGGTTAAACTGAGTCTCTAACTCCATACGTCTTAACGCTTTTCTGCTTGCTTTATCTGTTACAGGAGCATCTATTGTAGCTTGAACTAAATCATTACTTAATTGATGCGCATAGTCTGCTAATATTTTTGCTTTTCCTGACAAGAACATACCATAGTCACGGTGCTTTTTAATGTTTGGGTTAAGAATCATACTGACGGAATCATCACCGGTTATAGCGGACATTAAACGTCTGCTGATAGGAACATCTGTCATTTTCTCCCCTTCAACGATATACTTGAAGGCATCTTCTTCCCACGCAACACCTACACGACCATTCTGCTGGATAACGGTACCTGGGTTAGGACCTTGATATCGCAACTCTCTTTGATACCCATTAATCATTTCATATCCTATTGCCTGCCCCGGTTGAACAGTATCTCCATTTCTTGAATTACGAAATAGTGTTACATCGTCCGTTTCAGATAAAATCTTCTGCTCTGTTACTTTAACCTGCTCTTGTAAGTCCTGAGAAATCAATCCTTGTTGTTCATATATACGTGGGATTTTTGTGTGGTTCCATGATCCATCTGCATTGATAATTCCCTCTTCTCGCAGAAGATCTAAACCTTTTTCTGTTTCAGAAAGTGAGTTTATTCGATCCATTAATGTTCCATCGTTAATGAAGGCTGTTTTTATTTGCATTCCTGCTGCGTCTGAAGGATTTGTTTGTCTCCAATGATTAACCCATTCTCGTTGTTTATTAGTAGCAACTAGTTCATTAAAGCTCACATAGCCTTCTGTATTATTTAAGATGTTTTCTTGCACTTGAGCGTTTAATAAATGAGCATTTTGTAACTGAACAGAGTTATCTCGACCTTGGAACGTATAATGACCATAAGGTAGAAATTCTCGAATATCCAGTTCGTTAAACATCATTTGAGATACATGTTCACCTTTATTTGTTCCTGCAAAGAGATTTAAATTGTTATCTCTTAACCAATCTCCAGCTGCTAATGAAACTTCATATGCTTTGGCAGGCTTTAAATCATTTACTGATACATCTGGCCTTAACCTTCCACCTTCAAATGCTGTTGTATAAAAATCATCATTTGTCAGTCTGTTTCTTGCATATAAATCTTTAACCATTGCTGTATCAACTTCAACATTTCCTTGTTTGAAAAAGTCAGATTGGTTATTGTTCATGTTGAAGCTATCATTAGATGTTAAGTTTCTCTGTATTCCAGAAAGATTTCTTAAGCTTTCATTTAGAACTCTTCTGGCACGATTATTGGCACCTTCGATATCCCCTTCATCAAAATCTCTTAAGATTCGGTTCATATTACGAGTATAATTATCTGCAAGCTGTTGAGTGGAAGACCTTACTACAAACTGGCCATCTTGATAATCCATGTATCTTCTTGCGTTAATACGTCTATTTCCAATTTGATGTACACCATGTTCTCCAACTAAAGGAACATTAATGCTTAGGGCATTGGGGTGCTCCTGTCCACTGCTGATAGCGTCAATCACGCTTGTACTATTTGATGGATTGTAAATGGAAATTCTAGCATTAGCTGTTTGCTGGTCCATGCTTAAAGCAACATGATGTTGATTAAATTTGCTGTTTCCTACAACACTAGACAAAACACTTTCTAACGCTTGTCTGTTGTTCGGTGACAATCCACTTAAACGAGATTGATCTAATCGCTGAAGTGCTCTTTCTACCTCTGGACTGAATTCAACTTTTGAACCTGTTACTTGCTGTGGGTTGATTCGAACCTGATTCATGGATCTAACTTGTTTGACCGCTTCTTGGAACATTATTTCATTTGTTGCTAAATCCATTTGCTGAATAGCATTATTATATCCAAGTGATATTTGTTGAACAGTGCTATCAAAGTCAAAGACCTTACTTTGCAAAATGTCTGTTGCTTCGATAATGGCATTTCTAACTGTAGCGCTTTGATTATTAATATTAATTAATTCGTTAGCTGTATTTTCATTTATAACATCGTTACCTTGTAATGTTTTTAAAAATTGGTTCATTCGCTCCCGGTATCGATCTTCTCTCAATTCAGGCGTTAAATCTCCATTTTGACTTATATCTCTACTGTAAACATATCGACTTATGCTTTGCTCAGTTGAGCTCCATGAACTCATATCTAAAGAGTGTTTTGTATTTGTATTAAAGTCTGTATATCCAACTCTTCGGTTTTCAAATTCTTGTAGAGGAATAGTCTCTTTTGCCATAGGGAATGCTTCATTTACTTTCTTTGTATATAGATTCCAAGCTAAATCCCTTTGTGTCGGCTCAGACAAATGACTTTCAATATATTTTAGGGCAGGTTCAAAGGCTGGCCGTTCTGAAATAAGTCTTTCTCCCATACGGAAGAAGTTTTCCATTTCTCTCTCATTTTTTACCCACGACTTTGTTTCAGGATTCCATAAGCTGTCGAATCCAGAACGAAGCTGCTCCATCATACTTTCATGAGTGATACGATTCTGCCTTAACGCATGATAATCAGGTCCTTGTATGTTTTTATCTTTTCCACTAAGACGTTCTTCTAGAACTTTTGCATTTTGATACGTTCGCTGAGCAGCATTAAACCCACCTGTCCTTCCAGTTCCTGCTTTCTCCAAACTAAACAATCGTTCATACTGCCGTCTAGCACTATCTGTTAATCGAGCATCTGATACTCTTCTACGTGTTTCTTTATCTAAACCATCCCAATTATAGAAACGATTTTGCATAAAGTCTTGAATCTCATGTAATGCATTGTCGCCTTCACGAATAATAAAGTTGTGTAAATCTCTATCCTGATCGTAAAGTTTTAATCCATATCGATTCGTATTTCCATCAGATAAATCAACGATTCCTTCCAGATCATAGAATGTTTTTGCATTAATGATAGTTGTATTAAAAGAATCATTAATCGGATTGTACACACCTGTTTCTGGATCAAACTTTGCTGCAAAGGATAATTCGCCATCTCTTCTTGCTCGAACTCCACCCAAAGCAAATAAAGTCTGTCCTCTCTCTACTGGTGCATCATTCCAACTAAACTTTTCAGTTTGAAAATTAAATCCATCTCCAATGCTTGTTTTGCCATTTTGAATTCTATCTTGAATATGAGGATTACTTTCTTGTATAACTCCAGCTAATCCTTCTAACCCAATATCGTGAGTAGCACTGTGCGCTGCTTCCGTATCGTATCCTAAAGTACTGCGGAATGCTTGTAGTTTTGTCATCCCAGTACTAGGTCTGCTTGCATCTTGATTTAATAAGCGATGTAAATCTAAAGGATTAGGGAATGTTGTTTGAATAACACGAAAGTAGTCTAAATGTTTATTGGGAGTCAGCATAGGATTATTTCCTGCTTGCTCTCCAAAAGCCTTTAATTTTGGAATATCAAATGAATCTCCATTGTAGGATATGAAATAACTATCATTGTTTTGATGAACAAATTTATTGAATTGATCAATCATTTGATTAGAGTTTAATCCATATTTATTTTCGCTTAGATTTTCTAAACCTGACTCTGCATGTTGTAACACATTACTCATCTTCTCAATAACTCTTGAAGCAATCATTCTTTCATCTTTAAAGAAGGTATTAGCTAAACTGTTATGACCAAAGTTAATCATATTGCCATTTTGACTTTCAAAAACAGCAGGTGTTACTCCGCCATCGGTTCGAGTTGAATATCTTGTTAAGTCAACAAGCGTACGCTTCTTCCAATCTTCCAACTTATTGAATTGATATGGATCCTGACGTAATTGAGTGATAACTTGAATCATATCATTTTGTACAGACTGCGATGGTGATCCAACAAGTGTTAAGCTTTGGTTAGATGGCTTAA
Source organism: Oceanobacillus profundus (assembly GCF_003515705.1). Classification (GTDB taxonomy): domain Bacteria; phylum Bacillota; class Bacilli; order Bacillales; family Amphibacillaceae; genus Oceanobacillus; species Oceanobacillus profundus. The sequence continues at coordinate 131,079 of NZ_QWEH01000007.1, read as the reverse complement.
ATTTATTTCCATTTCGCTGGAACCCTTGTACTGCAATTTCAGAAATGCTGAAGTTATCACCATGAAGAGCATTTCCAAGTGTTTCAATATCAAATGTGAAAAATTGATTTGCAGTTGAGAAGTCTTGAAATTTTCGCATTTGATCTTGCCCCATACGACTATGCGAACTATTCAACAACCGATATGTTTGTTGGTTGTCAAAAATGTCTTTACTGTTATTGTTTTGATTCACAACTTGGGCCATTTTTTGCACATTATCTTGATAGTTATAATTATGGTAATAATCTCTTCTTTGAACTGGGTTGAACATTGCCACCAACTCTTGATTACCTTGAGCTGGTGGCAAATATGTTAATCCAAGTGATTCTAATCTCTCTTTCATCTCATCCATTTAATCACATCCTACAAATAGTCATCCATATGGTAACGGAATTCATCTTCAATTTCTTGGCTTCGGTCTTTTTGATAATTCACTCTTGCATGTGTTTCAGAACCGTTATTTGGATGAACAGTCACTTGAACATCATGCAGCCCTTGTCCTTCCAATACTTGTCTAATACTATCTTCAACTTGCTTAAATCCTCCAAACCTTGGTGTATCATATGAGTCTGGCAACCTAGGAGCATATTTAGATGCTTCTACATCATCTTCCCAAAAGTTAAAATCAGATAGGTTTAATCCGCTATCTTGAACAACTTGAACCTTTATATCTTCTAATGAGTATTGAGGACTCCATCCTTCCCAATCTGCATCTGGTATTGCATACTTTTCTGCATAATATGATAAAGGTTTTCTTTCCTCAGTTTCCATTCCCCACAGGGCTTGATAAATTCTTCGTTGGTTCTCAGGAATCAACTCTAAAATCTCATCTCGATCTTTTGTTCGTGCATTTGCAAAATCATTAAAGAACCAACGATCTTTATATGGTAAAGCCTGCATTATATTAAGTCGATCTTCAAACGGATCAATAGCATATAACGTAGTTTCTGCTTGTTCTTTATAATATAATGCTTGAGCAACTGGCTCTGGAAGTTGTAATTCATCCCACTGTTCTGTTAGCTTAGCCAACTCCCGATTAATTTCTTTTCGTTCTTCTTCCCATCCATTCGGTTGAGTAAGATAAAGTTCTTGTTTTCTTTCTTCAAGCTCACTGCGACGCTGCTTTGTTTTTCCTTCTTTTTCTTCTACATAATTTAAAAACTCTTCAGCATCATATCCCATATGAGATAATTCAACTTTAGCTTTTTCATAGAGTCCTGTGTATTTCATATACTCTAATACATCAAAATACTCATTAATATCATGTTCAATACGCCTACGCTCTGGTATCCATCTTTCACCAGTTGAATACTCATAAGCTTTTCCATAAAGATTGGCACCAATTCCACCAATCGCACCAATAAGTGCCCCACCTTTGGTTCTTGATCCCCCACCTAAGAAGATTCTACCAATGGTTCCACCAAATGCAGCGCCTGCAACACCTGCAATTAATGGATTGTCACGACCAGCTAATCGTTGAACGGCAGGAATAGCATAGTCAGTGACACCAAAGTTTTGCCACGTTGACCAGTCTTGCAAATAAATTTGGTCTCTTTCATATTCTTCTAGAGCGGTTCTGACTTGTAAAAACTTAGTATTAAATGCTGTTTCTGCGTGAGCTACTGTTTCCCATCTTGCACCTGCAGCAATTTCTTCTGGAGTAAACCTTGCCCACACACCAGGGGCAGAGAAATCTGTTTGAGATTCTTTCATTTCTCCTCGTTCAATAATTTGCCTATTTAGGCTTTCTATTCCTTTAAAGACAACTGCTCTCATTGTTCCATAAGTGTCGTCAGAAATACGATGATTCTCATCAGCATCAACACCAATAGTGATGCGATCACCAACATCGATGTATTTCTCTAATACACCTTCAGCATTTGATCTAGCATCGATGCCCGCTAATCGAATAGGCTGGTCGCCATATTCTTTGGCGAGGAAGGTGTAATCATCTAAAAATTTTGTTACTGTTACTTTTTCCTTTTCAAGTTCTGCATCCTTGTACATATAGTCATGGAATTCATATTTTCGATTCCGTTGAGATACTTGACGTTTAATTTCAGCTGCTTGCTTTCTTATTTCTGGGTCATCTTCATACTCTGTTACATAGTCTTTCCAGAAACGATATTCATCTGACCATGGTGCAACATCTGCCAGTATCTTAAGCTTATCAAAAGCTCCATATCTTCCTGTTTCATCAGGATGTAATGGGTTCATCGCTTCATAAGCTTCTCCTGGTAAACGATATACTCCATTTGGTATTAAAGAATAAGGATCACCTGTCTGGAAATTAATAAAATAATTTCCTCCTGGTAACCAGTCAGGCATTTGATTTCGAATGGGATTATAATGCTCTAATTGCCCGCTATCTCTTCGTATGAAACGTCTGCCAATCTCTGAAAGACTTCCTCCTAGAGAACCTAATTCAGAGTCCCAGAAAGCGTTAGATGCATTATAAGCTTGGTCTGCTTTTGCTATAACTTCTTTTCCTGCATAAGGATCTCTTCCAAGTAGCTCATCCATGAAAATCCAGTTATATACACCGTGTGGCTCCAGCCAGTTACTTGCCATCTCTTGCGCTCTCCATTGTGCACTTCGAGGGTCATTTAATTCTGCTAATTTCCTGCGATCTACTTCTTTTTGGTACTCATAAGTTGGTGCAAACAGCCCTTGTGGACTCGTTTCAATCATTCGCTCCATGTTTTGCTCAGAAGCAATAAAAGCACTATCTAAGTCAACATATGCACCATTCATTCTACTTGGAAGATAAATTGTTTTTCCTGATTGCAAATCACCAATAATCATGTCGCCTGTTTCTTCATTCGTCTCTGAATCAATTCTTCTTCTGGCAACATAAATAGGTGCTTCCGCTCCATAGTCTTGAATTGATGCTTCAACATTATATTCAACACGACCTGAAGGAGAAATACGAGTTGTTACTGGTCTTGATGGCCGTTCACCTAAACTATCAGCACTTTCCTGAATGATTTCTGGTTCAGCCCAGTACTCTCCATGCATTTCTCGTGTTGGCTTTAAAATCTGTCCTATGGTCATATTTCCAATATCTCCAATGAAAGGAGTATTACTATTGAAGAAATCACCTGTTAAAAGATAAGGCCGATCATAATAATGCTTTTTCTCAAACCAGTAAGGATCTCTAGTTCCAATTAGAAAGGAAAGAGCTCCTAGTGGGTTTTCAAACGTTGGAAATAAGGAATGAGCATACTGCTCTTCTCCGCTTCCAATAACATTGGTATACTCCCAATCACTGTGGGCTTGCCTATAACTATTAGGAGCAAATTCAATGATACGGTCTCCACGATAAGCAGTCCGTGACCCGATTGCCCACCATCGACCTTTACGAATCTCATCTGTACCATGGAGGATATCATCGTATGTCTCTTCTACTGTCATTGTATCTTTATCAGATAATGGAGAAGATATTCCAGTTACAGCTCCCATCATTTGATTAAGAAGAACACCAGGACCTACTTCACCAAATCCAGGTAAATGAATAGATGGCATTGCTTCAAAATGTTCAATTCCAGGACGCAGCATACGTTGTCTTTCTAAGTCAGCTATTGAATCGAATTCTTCCCTAGCACCAGCATCAGCTAACCGCTGATGAGCTTTATAGTTTTCCCATCTTTCCGAAAATCCTGCTCCTGTATATTCATCCATCAAATAGTCAGCGTACTGATAACCTTCAACACCTGCGACAATCGGAAGTCCACGCTTTAAAAGCAAGGAGCTCCATATTTGCAACGGACTTCCCATAGAAGCTCCAGATAAACCTAGTCCAAGACTGCCTAAAGCTTCTTGTAAACGATATGCTGGATAATAAGATCCAAAGATAGATAATGTAGTCATGTCTTCCATATTTCGAGAACCAGTACGTAAACTTAATTGTCTACCTAAATCTCTAATTCCATCAATACTTTTTAAGTTATCCCAAACATTTGACTTATTAACTGCTACGTATTCATCTGCAATTTGATTGACATGGTTTGCATTTGTGCTTTTATGAAGCAATGGATTTACTTGTTTAGATAAAGTATCTAGTCCTTGTTGGAATGTTTGATTGATATTATCTTTGCCTAACAATAATTGGTTGGTTTCACTAATGAGGTGCTCATAGTTTCCTCTTAAACTCTTTCCAGCTTGCTCAAACATTTGTTGATTTATTAATCTTTCAGCGTTTTGAAATTCAGGTTTTGTTAAAAGTCCTTCACTACTTTTGTCTTTCAATATGTTACGTAAAGTATGCTGTGCTTCTCGAACAGGGACACCTGAAGTAATCGATTCATGCTGTGCTATTTGGCGAACCAATTCTTTACCAATCTCTTGATTGATTTGATCCATTCCTGTTTTAACTTCTATGCTGCCGCCTAAGATGACACTTGTTCTTCCTCTGGGCATTGTTCTATTTAAGACTTCTTCCGGGTTTCGATCAAAGTTTCTATACAATTGATTGAATTCAAAACTTGTCCGATAATTCCCTTCACCAAGATGCTTAAATAGCTTAAGCATATCTTCGTCTCGTCCAAAATGAATTCCCATATCTTTAATTTCAGTCTGTAATGACTGTGGTAAATGTGATTCTATTTGATTTAATACTCTAGGTGATAGTCCAATCGTATTTTCATCTAAAAATCTCTGTAAGAAATGATACTCTTCAGGTGAATCAATACCTTTAGATAAAGCCTTATTAATACGATTTCTGTCCCATTCCGGGTCAAAGAACTTACTAAAAACACTAAAACCTTCTGATGCAATTGGGTCTTTCTCTTGACCACCTATATCCAAGGATTTAAAAAGTCTATTATTCGTTACATCGACTCCCATAACACTGCGGGTACCATCTGTCATAACACCACTTGCTTGTCGAGTGATTGTGGAAACAGTACCATATCGAGAAGAAGTAAGATACATCTCTCTATTTGGATTTAACACTTCAAGCGGTTGATTACTATTAATTGCGTTATCATCAAATAATCGCATGAATCTTCCACCAGAAAAGACTACATCTTCTGTCAGAGCTTCACCTGGATTAATATTCATGTGAGCATTCAACATAGGTTGAATACTACCTCTTTTAAAAATACGGAAGCTTGACTGCTCTCTAGCTGTTCGCATATTAATCATGTCACGAAAATGCATTAATCCACCAGGCATCGTATGTGACCACCACTCCATAGTGTTTCTTCCGACATTATCAAATGCCTTATAATCAGCATAGCCTGATACTTTTCCATCTTTCAATGTGACATATAGATTGTTATCAAAAATTGCATCCTGAAACCCTTTATTGTGTTTGGTTACATCTTTAATCTGACCAAGTACATCTTCATTTAAAACAATTTGTTTTGATTTATGTAGCTCTAATACGTCTTGAATGGTAGCTTGACGTTGACTCTTACCTAAAAGAGACTGCTTAATTGGATTATTTTGCTTTGTGATAGATTCAATGTCTTGAGCTGTTGACTGCCTTAATTTTTCTTGAACGTTTTCAATCCAAGCTCTTCCTTCTTCAGATCTTCTAGAAAAGTCTTGATCCCGGTTATTCTTTCTAGCGTCATGCACAACATCAAGAACATCTTTATCTTGAACACCTGACTGTCTTAATAGGTGATTGATATCGGAAGCACTTCCACGTTTTAAGATGCCGGTATACCCTGATGCCAATCCTTTCTCAATCTGATTAGCAGTTTCCCTTTTTATAGAAGGTGAGTTTCTAATATCACGCATCACAGACTGAAAACGAAGTCCTTCAGAGATATATTCAGGAACGTCCTTATTGATTAGCGTATCTCGTTGACGAAGGTAACGAACCATATCAAACTCTCTACGATCTAATAAGTTTGATTGTTCTTGACGCAATTGCATTAATTCATTTCGTCTGTCTTGTATCTTCAATCCACGATCTCTTAAACCATCCAAGCTTAAGTTTTTCAGTATTGGTGATTCCTCTGAAGAGACTTCACGTACTGCCTGCCTGGTTGGTGCAACAACATCATCAAGATATCTTGCCATATGGCGCATAGCACCTGTTCTATATCCTACCGCTAATGCTCCAGCTGCAGCCGCAACTCCAAGGCCTAATTTTTGATAAAATGGCATTTCATTACGTTCTGCTTCTGAAGCAAGAAAACGTCGATAGTCATGTTCTCTATTCTGATAATCTTCAACTCTTACTTCTTCCACAGAAACACCCACCTATTAATCAAACTCACCTTTTAGATTTTCTTCTGATGCAAACCAGGACAACTCTGGCATCATGTCATTAACATTACTTAATTCAGTGTTGATTTGTTTTCCTTTTTTCGTTTCATTTTCCATAATCAATTTTAGACCTTCATCTTCCATTTGAGATGGAGATACATCATTTTTATTAGCATGAAAGGTGTTCTGATATTGCTGCTCTTGAGGAATTGCTTCTTCTTGAGGTATATATTGAAGCGGAACACCTCTAAGTTCTTTTAAGATATATTCTGCTCGTGACAGATAATACATCGTTTTATCAATAGTCCAGTTACCTATTTCTTCAATAGGATATTCAGGAAACGCTTCATGAATAATACAGTCAATTTGATAATCAAAAATCATCATCTCTTCACGATAGTTACTTAGCAATTCTACTTGCTGACCTTGCATTAAAGAGGATGAATGAATGATATGATTAGATAAAACTTCTGCAATTCCTGCTAACCCCTCTGTAAAATCATATTCAGGATAAAGTATGCAGAGATTACATACTCTTTCCTGGCTTTGTAGAATATCCACTTCATCATCCATAATGTCGTTATACTCTTTCTTTCCAATCAATCGATAAATGAATGTATATGAAAATTCTCCTTCTTTATCGCCAATAGTAATTTCATATATGTCTTCATATTTAGTTTTAAATTCTTCTATTTCTTTTAAAGGAAGAGCCATATTATCACCTGCTAATTACAACTTAATTGGAGCTGTTTGTGCGACAAATCCAGACTTATCCATAATCATTGAAAACAACGTAGTTGGAATACCTGCTTTCTTTTGTCGAGCACTGATACTACTATAATTTAAAGGAAATAATACACAAAGATCTGTAAATGTTTCCTCTTTATCAAATACTGTCATATCTGCTTTTGAAACAACTTCTCTGTATTCTTCTCTATATAATGTTCTCCAGATATATGTTTCACCATCAAATGGTGTGAAATATATATCTTCATATTTATCCTTCCAGGCTTCAACTTGTTCCCTAGTTGGGCCATTTTTAAATACTGGCGATTTCCACTCTTCTTCTGTAAACTTTTCTCCACGTTCTGTGAGGACAGTTTTTACATCCTCCTCTTTTACAGCTTCTTCTACAACGGCTACTTCTTGATTATTATTTTCTTCCATTTCAATTCTCCTTTGAATGTAATGCATTTCATATTAATATTATAGATGTTTTTAACCTTTAATGGAAGTCCTATTTAGATCCTGCGCTATAAATGTATAAGTCTCTTGAACAGGTGCTCCCTGTCCAGATGTTCCTGCGCTTTTTTGTAATCCTGTTATTTGAACCCCATTTAAACTTTCAACAGTTAAGTTTGGCTTCATACGTTGAGAATCTACTCGATAGACACTATTATTTCTATATGTTTCTTCTACAGGACCATAATGTATTCTAATGTCAAAGCCATCTTTATTGTTTCGTTGAAAATATGGTTGATTGGGTAGGCTAAGTGCATTAGACTCACTCATTTCAGACTTACCCCAAATGGCCTCTTCATATTCATTTGCAATTTGCTCAAAACTATCTTTGCCATAAAGTGCAAGAATCTCATCCAATCGATACTTATCATAGTTTTTAATATTAATTGGATTAGCACCAGCAGCTGCACCTACCACATGATTAATGGCGTCTGCGTGATCTAATATTTTTTGAAGATAACCGACAGATGTAAAGTTCATTGTAAACATTCCAGATATCATTCTTCTCCCTCTCGCCAACTCATCGAAGGTGTAGGAATTATAACCATAGATAGGTAGCACTTCTTCTTGCATTTGAAATGATAAGTCTGTGATTTCATCCACCCATATATCACCAAAATATATGTGCATGTCTGCTCCCGAAAAATATTCTTGGCTAAATAACTGGTATTCAACACGTGTATCCCTACGGTTATATAAGTCTCGCTGCGGAGCAAAACCTCTCATTTGTCTATTCATACTATCTCTCCTTGCTTTCCAGCTTTGCTATTGGATCTACATCGATTGCATAAAATTCATATACATTTTGAGTCATCAAATCGTCAACACTTAATACCATTCCTTCTGTAAAAGTTGTAACACCATAGATTGTTAGATTAGACCGACTACCAAATTCATTAGCCATTGTAATTGTTACATCAAAAAGAGGCATTTCATCCATTAGAGGGCGATAACCTAATTTCTTTAAGTCTTCTAGGCATTGATACACAACACTCTCGTCAAATACTGTAAAACTTAGAATTCCAGAAACTGTTCTCATCCCTCTTGTATAACCTCTCATTGTTACAGAACCTAAAGATCGAACTGGAACCTTTTCTCTGAAAATGGAGTAGGACACATTCGTCAATTCTCCAAAAATGACTGGTCCTTTTCCTGGGATATTAATAGATGCTACGATATCTGACCCTGCATAACTGTTATTAGTTTCTGGTTTATATAGCTTTTCATTAATTTTATTAGGGATAGTTTTATTTGCGACACGAATATCTGAGCCATTAACAGCATTTCTTGCTGCGCTTCTAGGTCTATCTGTGTTTACACCTCTATCTCTTAAATCGCTTCTGATTTGATTTACTTGCTGAGTGAGCCAAGCAGACTGTTCTTCGCTTAATTCAGTACTGTATTCCGCTAATGATCTTTGTAATGCGTAGTAAGTATTTTCTAAACCAACCATGCTTTTTATGATTTCAATAATATTAGATATCGCCCACTGCCACCCTCTTTCATCCATATCTGTTAAAGCTTTCATGACATTCTTTTCTAAATTTAAGCGAACAGTTCCTTGCTTTACATATAGTTCATAGTCACTGTTTCGAATCATCATTAAAAGGGCTTCTATAACTAGTCTCATTTAATCACTCCTTTAAAAAAAGAGACAGCTTACCAAGTAGGCTGTCTCTTTTCATTTTTTGATTATCTTAGCAAGTCACCTGATACTGGCCTAGCGCTAGCACGTCCTTCTTGACGTAAACTATCTTTCTTCTGAATTCCTTTGATTTTACGTGCCACAAAAGAATATGCTTTAGCAGTTACTACATCATCGATAGAGAATCCAGAGCCTTCATTTAGTAATTGGATGCCGTAAATTTCCATTCCAGATCGATTACCAAATTCGTTTGCCATGGTTACCGTAATGTTGAAAGGCATTAATTGGTCAGCGTATTCTGGGTCATAGAATCCAGTTAAATTATCTGGATTGAAATCACCAGATGGTCCATATCCAAGGTTTGTCATTTGGTCATCCCAAGTAGATATCCCATATGTGCTTTGACCATCAGCTGCTCTGGACCTTAATCCACTTAAAATCTGATTTTCTAGAGATCCTGCATTTGCTTGGAATGTTTGATATTGCATCATTGCAGGTGCTTTTCCAGAATAATCTTTTTTCATTTCCTCCATCAGTGCATCACGATCAAATGTTACAAACACTAATGAGCCACTAATTCCACGCTTCCCACGAGAATAAGATCTTGCGTCTGCTGAACCCATTGTGTAAATTGGTGCGACCTCACGACTTACAGAATAACTTAAAGCCTGCAACTCACCAATTACTCGACCATTAAAAGATGCGACAATATCTGCTCCTGAATAGGAAGAAAATGTACGAGAGTATTCTTCAGTTGTCATATTCAATTCTATTCACTCCTTAATTATTTCTATATTTTGTAGGAGGGGAGATCCCCTCCTAACTATTAAAGGCTTGTACGAAGTGCCACACTTGTGTGAATGCGTCTAGTTTCAAATTCAGGAACAATCTCTAAAGTTATGAAGGCATTGCCTAGAACTTTTTCATTTGGACTAGTGAAAATCGTAAACTTAAAGTCTTGCAATACACCATTCTCTTTAAGTCGATCTAAACCAGCTTGAATTTCAGTAGACATTGAATTCTGTTGAGCCAGACCATTTGGCATTCCAATGAACGGCTCTGCAACAGATCGAACAATTTGAGATGTAAAATGTGTAATATTCACGGTAGACAATCGAGTATAATCAGAGTTTGGCTGACCAGCAGTCACGCCGTCTTTCACTTTGATTTGTCTTGTGCCATTAGTAGCAATTCGCTCATCAAATGTAACGAATCTAGCACCAGCTAATAAATTGTGCTGTGATTCAGACAAGTGATAACGTAAACCATGAACGGAAATCTCTTTATTGGTTGTAGCAACTTCAGCTGGCAATACAGAGTTTAACCCTGCATAGATGCTTACACCGTTTGTAATGTAGTTTCCAAGCTTATCGTTCACTAATCCAACTTCTGGCCCAAATACGACGTTGATATAATGACCAATATCGATAAGATCTCCCTCATCATTTAAGATGTGTTCGTGTGTACTATCGTTATACAAGTAGTGATCATTCACTTTGGAGGATGCAAGCTCTTCGATATACTCTTGAATACTTAGTAAACTAGCATTACGAACTGGTTCTACACCAATAAATCCAATAGTTTCTCTCACTTTTGCAGTTGCTACTGCACAATGCTGTGCTAATTGAGTAGCAAAGTTTTTAAATTTGTCCTCAACAACAACGATTTGACCATTTGTTCCATATGTCTCTCTTCCAATTGGTGTATTGATATAAGCTTCAGCCATTACAATAGAGTCAACTGGATAGTTCTCAATCTTGTTATAGACACCTTGCTTCACTAAGCGGTATTCATCATAAGCAGTTGGATTTGGTTCAAAAACTCCACCTAGCACTTCATATAATTCCATCATGCTAGTCAAGCTATTTCGATCAAAGAAACCGTTAGAACCAACCCAAGGATAACGCTTTGGATCATCTACTTTTTTATCTAAATCTACAAATGTTTCATATTCACCTAATGCATCATTATATTTCTGACCAAGATACACCAAGCCATTTGTCGCTGCAATGCCTTGCATTGGTACTGTGCTTCCTTCAGGAACTACTAAACGTACAATGTTATTTCGAGAGTCATTATTAACAAAGTTTGCAAACTCTCCTATATTTGTAATGCCTTTCAAGTCCCTTGTTCGATATTCAATAAATTCATCTCGAACAGATTGACGTTTATTAACTGGCTTAATGAAATGAATAATCTTCTCTTTACCAGAAGGGTCTTCTGCAGTAATGTCGTGACGAATATCAATTGCAATACCTTCAATACTATCTGGGTTAGAAATGTCCTTCACTTTTGCATAATCTTCTCCTGCATAAGCTGCCTCAACAATGATTTTAGGATTAACTGAAGTTGTTTGATTTGTTGCGTAGGAAGCTTTCAATGTAACTCCTACAGGCACGGAACCAGCTTTAATTACAACTCTTGTATTGACAGATGAACCTTCTCCTGGAAAAATCATTGAGAAATCTCCATTTGGGTTTTCTGTGGATCTAGGTGTTAGCTCATATTTTTGTCCGGCTATTTCATAAAAAACACTAAAACCTTCTTGTTTAGGAAGATAGTCTAATGTATACGTAGCATCTTCACCTGGAACGACATATTCATTATTTGTTGGCAATGCAACTTCATCGTAATAGAAGTAATCTGCTACGACTTCAGCAGAGCTATTTAACTCTGGGTAAGTTCCGTTTGCAACCTCCACTTGATACGCTTCTGTAAAACGAATGCCGCCTTGCTCATATTCTAAAGCTGTATAGGCATCTGTAAGCGGGTTTGAAATGCTTGGATCTTCTTTACCAGGTCTCCATAACCATTGACCATTAGGACTCATTTGAGGAATACCAATTCCATTCACATAGACATTAATTGTATGCCCAGAAGCCACATCATCAGAGAAGAAGCTATGTTCACTTCCAAAATAGTTAGGCTTAGAAGGATCTTGTGTTAATCGTCCATCCTCATCAGAACGCAACACTTCGTAATACGTACGCTTATTGAAGTTAAATTGAACTTCAATTTTGTTTCCAGGTCGGAATACGTTTGGCTTAAAGAATACTGTTTCTTGGCCAGATGTAGCATCAACACTTAGAACAGCATTTTGAATAGCAACAGCTCCAGCAAATTCTTTTACTAACGTTCCATCTTCTCTTTTTTCACGGATATGTTGAATTGGAGAAGTTGATAGTCTTCCTGTGTCTCCAAACTCAATTCGCTTAGAGAAGGAAACGTTACCGCCACTAACTCCTAGAGTCTGTTCTAATGCCTTCTCAATATCATGGACAACTAATTCTGTTTTTGCCTGATTTCCACTAACACGCATTAATCGAACATCTTCATTTCCTGCAGCTAATACTTCATACATGGAACGAATTAATGTTCCTTCATGTGGGACTTTAACAGTTTGGGTTACTGGCGCTCCTGTATTTGGATCAGGTTGTCCTGTTTCTACTTCCTTTTTTTGAAGCATTCCACCGAAAAGTCTTTCGGCTGCCTTTGGACCTCCAATAGCTTGTACAGATACTGGTTCTCCTACTGGACCATCGATAGCAGTTCCCAAAATCAAGATTGATTTGGTATTTGCATTAATATTTTGCTGATCAGAGTAAAGATTTCCATTTTCATATTCTACTCTTACACCAGGCAGATTTTCATGTCTATCTAACGGGTTTACCATGTGTAGCCCTCCTTATTCTTTTTCAATTTATCTTGAATACCGGCTTTTACTGCCAGTTGATCAATTTGATTTAGATAATTAACTCGGTTAACATCAAATGTTACATCATAATAGACTTTTCTTTTTGAAAGAGATACGCCATGACTACTATCAGTCGTATCTTCTCCCTGCGCATTGAAAAGCATTTCACTTACACCATTTCCCATAAAGTGTGAACGATACATAAATAAGAAATCTTCAAAGTCAAACATCAACTCATCTGCTACATCATCGCTTTGAGCTATAAGTGTGAAACAAATACATACAAGCTGTTTCTGACCAAGAATTTCTTCATATTTATTTGGGTCAGTTGGATGATATAATGTTTGACGAGGCCTTGGTTTCACTTCTTTAAAAGCAGGATGAGGAGCACGATTTACAACGTGATACGTTATAATTGGATAATCACTTACATCTTCTTTTGTATAGTTGCGAGTGATTTTTCCTTTCCTTCCAGCAGCTTCCCAAAGCTTCTTTATAACATCTATAAAATCAAGAAAATTAGCTCCTCTATCGGATCTCATCCTGTCATCTTGATAAGCATCATTACTCAAATTCATCACCTCCATTAGCGGTAAATATTTAGCTTTGTATGTCCTGTCATTGTAGATGTTGTAAAAATAGGAACAAATTCTAATTCGATATTGATCTCACCTTGAATGTTGTTAGCAATAATAGTGTAATCACCTTGTCGTATACGATTTAAATCAATAAAATCTTGTAGTTTTTCTTCAATCAATGCTTGTATCCTATTTATTTGTATCTCGTTTTGAACTTCGCCAATTTCGTTATGAAATACATTACTTAATTCATTTATAAGATGTTGGCTAATTCTAAAGTTTGAAATACTTTTATGAACACTACCTGGTGTTTGTACTGCACATGTAGCATTTGAAATCACATTGCCATTTAAGATACTGCTACGAAACGCTACTATCCCTTGTTTCTGGAATTGCAATAATTCATTCTTTGTATATTCTGTGTGCAAGTAAATATCAAGCTGTTTGTTAACAGGAGACACTTCAGGATTAAGGGAAGTCACAAGTGCTGCATAAATCATTGCACCAACATATCCAGATGTCTGATTCAAAACTAAGCTAATATATTTTCCCATTTCTTGAATATCAATGGAGTTATCAAATGTAAATGAGCTGATAATAGAATTGATCTTGTCTAAGTCATCATGTGGCTCTATAGAGAAGAAACCATGCACCAACTCACCTTGATATTCCTTCTCACCTGCAAAGTCCAGATATTTTTGAATATCTTCTTCTGATTTCCCAAAATTGAAATTATCAAAGTAGATTAGATCAAAGGTATAAGACAGAAGGACTTGATAAGCTTTATCAAAACGATTTTCTTCAATGCGTAGAAATATCACTTCAATTGAATCATCTACTTGCAATGCATCTCTATATCGTTCAAGTAAAGGGCCATATTGATAAATACCTTCTGCAACCTTCATGTTATGAACTATTATTGGTTCATAATATGGTCCATCATGAGATTCCCCTACAATGACTATTCGTTTCCCGATAGATAATGAAGGGAGATTTTCAATAAATTCATAAGGTGTATATTCAATGGTAGGTGATGGCATTATTATCACTCTTCCTTGTTGGCTCGAAGCGAGAGTACACTTTATAAAACTCTATACGCCCGCCACTGCCACGCAATGGATCACCAACACTAATTATATTTTTTTCATTAACACTAACTGGAACTCCATTTCTCCAATCGACTTCTAATATCAAATCTCCATCTTTCGGATTTGCTTGTTGTTCCAAATAATAAACATATGCATTTGCAGCAACATAACCATGCTCATATTGCTTTCGAGCTCTCACTAGAGATTCAGGGACTGATGATATCTGTCTTCTTGTACGTATCTTTTCAATTGTAACTGTATAACCAGTTCCAAAGCATTTTGGACAATTATCATAAGATTGCCCTCCACTTCTTTCTGAATAGCAGTCACATCGAAACTTTTTATTTCGCCTGATATAAATAGCTTCGTGTCCATACTTCTTAAGAATTTCAGATATGTCTCTCCTTATATCCACTAAATATCCCTACTTCCTGGTACAGTGACAGAACCTTTACTTGTTGCTGTAATTGCATTTGCATATCCTCTTGCATTTCTGCCCATCAGTGCATCTGTCCAGAATTTCAATTCTTCTTGGTAGCTTCTTATTAATCGTTGAATCACAGACACTTCTAAAGGCTCCTCTTCTACAGAAGTTGAGCTATCAGATGTAGAGGATTTTTTACTAACGGTTAAATCACCAAGTGTAAAGCTGTCAACACCTTCTTGAATAATGGACACATCATCATTATCTAAATAATCCTGACTATTCGCATAAACCATTTTTATAACTAATTGATTTAGCAACTGAATAGATGCTTGATATGCGGTAAACTTTCCTGCAGGAAAATATGTAGATTCATCTGTTTCTATTAATTCAAATTCAGTCTCATTTGGATCAGCTGCCATTCTAAGAAGCTGATGCGCTTTCTGGGCAGCATTACGAAGAGCTTGATATACTTCTTCGATCTCAAAGTAAAAAAACACATTCTTTAGTATAGATTTTACTTCTAAAGGCGTCGCATAAATTGGACTATACTCTGATGTAAAATGGATACCATACGTTCCATCAATTGGGCTTTGAGACTGTTCTGAGACTAACTCATCCGTTATGATTACTTGATACGTATGATTCATATTTAGAGGTTCTTCTAACCTTATTATTAACTTCTTACCATCTACTTCTAAGGTTGATGGAGTTTGAAAATCAGAAGGCATTACATGCTTCAATTTATCCCCATACGAAACACTATCCGAATTATCTACTATTTCTTCAGTTACAGCTTCTTGTATCTGAAATGTTTCTACTTTATGATAAACTTGATTATTGATAGAAACTTGATAAGTAATATAGTATTTTCCCTTTTCTAAAGATGAGGATAATGCATAAGAATAGCTGTGTATCAGCCTATCTTCTGATGTATTTAGTGTAACACTATCAACAGCTACAACACCATCTCCGTTTTGCCTTTCAATCCTTGCTATGACAGGTTGATCCATATCTATGGCATTACCAGATGCATCTTTAGTTAGTATTTCAAGTAAAATCGTGGAATCGCTATTTAATACTCCTAAATCCTTCATCGAAATTTCACCTGCTTTCTAATTCCTTTCAGCCAACACATAAACCGCTTCACTTGATACGCTATCAGGATCTATTTCTTGATTAAAAGTAAGCACAATTTCATTATTGTTCAATGTAAGATTTGTTCCTTTATGTTTTGGTTTGCTGCGAATCAGGTGAAATGAAGCTTTCTTCTGTTCCCCTAATTCATTTATAAAGTGCTGCTGCAATACATTGATAGGTGTCTCGTTACTTATGACTCTTGCGCTCGTTTCTAATAAGATATGAGGAGGTGGATTGATCTCTTTGACGATTCGGTTATTCGTCTGTGGCAGCCCGCTATAATAATATTGAATTGCTTTTGTATAATGACTCTTTTTTCCCTCTGCATTCACAGAACGTGCTCGCATATAATACAAGCCTTTTTCATAATTAATATAGGGGCTTACTTCTGTTTCATATATCTTCACTTCACTTGCTGGCCAGACTAAATTTTGAAATGTATTGGTTCGTGATACTTCAACTTCATAGTAAGCAGCGCCAGGTGAAGGAGTCCATTTAAACGATACATCTCCACTTATCTCAACCAAGTCAGTAGGGGATGTAATTGTTGGCGGCTGAATGGTTGTAGCTACACTTGTATAAAATTCGCTCTGATATGATTCAGCCATCACTCGACCCGTAATATCTTTAATCCCTTCTCTTCCACCAATCAATTGAATCTGATAGTGTGTGTTTTGAGATAGGTGTTTACGTGGGCGAATAATCAACCTTCGATTTGAATATTCAAATGCAATATCTTCGCTTCGCTCTTCAGTTAGGTTAAATAAGATTACTTTATCAGCTGTTAATGAACCTTTATGAATATCTATAAAGAAGAAAATATCTATTTGCTGGTCAGTAGCTACTTTTTCTTGCAAATGATGGGGTACACTTTTACTTACAAAATTCATAACATCCCCTCCAATCTAGTAGTGTTTGTAAGAAACAGTTATTACAGATGCTTCTTGCGGAATTTGTTTTTCTGAAAAAGTAATGCGTTTCTCTTGTATATTTAATGTGTAATCAACATTTTTAGTCATCAACATGCCATCCTTAAAGACTTGTAAGCTGTCTGATAGCGGCTGATGTAATAAAACAAATACACGATTTATACCATTCTGATCTCCATAAGGTTTCTCTTGGTCAGAAAACCGTGAACCAGAAAAGTCTGTCATTACACCTGTTTTCCTTCTAAATTGAGGAAATCCAGGATAAGGTCTAACTAAAGCCATAAGATCCCTCCTTATTTAAACATTGCCGCAAAGTCATAAATTGTAGGCCTTGTTGTGCCTTCATATTTACAATCAATCCGCAGCTGTATATATTTTGTTGCTGGCATATATATAGGAGTATCTACATCTACTTTAATCCAATTATTTCCCTCACCTGTTCGGTAGTAAAAATCTACAAAGCTCTTATCTTCTGGATTGTCAACATACTCTGCATATAAATACATTTCATTCGTAGATTCTGGCAACTCCATAACTGGTGTAATCCATTGGTCTTGGTTAATGGAAAATGTTAATGTATTTAAATTTGCTGTACTTGATTGATGCCTGTATTTCGTATTAACAAAAGGCTCAGCAAAATAGAAGTTATAGGGAGATACGAGCATTAAAATGTCGTATCTCTCCTTCGTTGCATTTACTTTTACAGATTCTGCTATATTACGTTGCATATTATTTAAATGGAAATCATGTAAAATTTGTCCATCTAAAAAGCTAATTCGCTCCATGTGTTTGGGTGCTTCCATTTGATAACCCCCTAATTAAAATGTGACAGACCATGTAATTCGCATACCAGTATTCTCATCCTTTGTTACAGGTCCAATACCGGATATGTTAAACATCTTACTGTTTGTACTGTCTTTTTCGTCAAACATGGCTACTTGATAAATATTGTGTGCTTTTTTGCTGTACTTGAAAGTCACTGCGATAATATCTCCACTTGCAACATTATCTACATCAATACGAGTTCCATCTGGGTGTACAGTAAATGTCTCATCTACACCATTACGTGTAACAGATTCAATAAGGAAGTTTCCTTCACCATCTTTATTTACTACATCACTTAAGATAAATGTTGTTTCTCCAAGAGATGTGAATGAATCTGTCTTTTCTAAAGTAACTGGTCCCGGCACCCCTTTAGGGAAGTCAGCAGTAAATTTAACGACTGTACCAGAGTTCACTTTATATTCGATGGTTAATTGTCCTGGAGTATGAACAGGAACTCCATTACTTGGATCTGAGCTAAATTGAAGGACACCAGCATTTGCATTCATCATCCATACATCACCAGAACCAATCCGCATACCTCTATCTTGAATTTGGTATGCAGTTACTGTATTTGTAGCTGCATCTTCATGAACTACACTTACAAGCTCAACAATTGGTGCCATCGCTAACTGGTAATTTAGATGCAAGTTATTAGATTGAAGTTTGAAATGCACTTCAAACGTGTCACCCTCTGCAACTTCACCTCTAAGAACAATTACTTGATTACCATTAAGGACAATATCTTCATCAACAATTAAATCTGTTTGAATCGTTTCTCCTTGATTGTTAGGATCTTCTACTGTTTTTGTAGCTGAGATAATTTCTAGAATTTTTTTGTTTCCCGTTTGTACTTCTAATTCAACGTCCGCTCCTGCTTGTTCAGCTGTATGGGTAAATACGAGATCCTCTTGTTCAATACGCTTTGTTGGAAGAACTTCTAATTCTGGCTTTCCTTGCTCTACAACTGCAGGATAAAGAATAGGCATACGAGCATTTTCAAATTCATTATCCATACGAGTTAAAGCTTTATCTGTTTGAGAAAATGAAACTGGCTGATTTTCAGGATGACCTTCTGGCTTTCCGCCTAGTCCCATAAAGCTAAGACCATAATGCTTCGTTATATCATAAGTTACTTGCGCTTTTGATACGACTTCTTGGAAGTAAACTTCTCCTGTCTTATAGTTAACTGCATATACCTTATCGGCATGATTAGGAGTCAGGCCCCGTTTCCATTCCTGCCCATCGACAAGAACCTTTTCAGTACCCCGAATAATAGATACTTGTTCATCTACATATTCATAAAACTTAACTTGGATAGGGCTTTTAGGAGCTTCTTTAAACTCTAAGATACCTTCTTGTGCATCTAGTAAGAAAACTTCTTCATCAACAGTAAGAATTTCTTCTCCTACTTTTACTTCTAATATTTCTGTAATGCTCTTCAAATCAAGTATGTTAAATAGGGTCTCAGTGTTTGTAGATAATACATCTTGAGAAACGGTTCGTTTTTGATTTTCTTTGGTACTTAATTCAAGTACGAACATTCCATTTTCATTAGCTGTAACTGGTGTGTCACCTACGTCTTGTTGACGTAGACGACTAGTTTTAGCTGGATTTGACATCATATTTGCTACAATTTCATTAGAGCTAGTTACGACAAGATTCTTTTTCTCTTTTGTGAAAAATACGCCACTTTCATCATAAAGCTCTAATTTTACATGTCCTTTTGGATTCATAGAAGTTGTATCCATTTTATCACCTCATTAATTTTTATAGGCCGCCCTTAAACGGTTCACCATTTTCATTTGTTAATGTAATTGTCCAAGTAACACGAAGACCGGTTGCAGTATCCTTTCTAGCTTCACCTACACGAACAAGTGAAAATGCTTTTACAGGGTACCCTGGGAATCCTTTAATTTGATCGTCCATACGTGGACCATCAAATAATCCCATTTCACGAACTGTTATACTGCTGTTTGGAACATCTTCTGCAAACTCTGCAACAAACTGAATACTACCTTTATCTAAAGCGTACCAAGGATACTGATTAACTTCTTTTGGCTTCAACACAACTTGTCGGGTGTAATTTGTTGGAACACCTGGTTTTTCATCTGAATAGTAGAATAGCTCCAAATCTCTGATTTGTTCACCAACATCATCTTTCTGAGCAATAAGGATTGTTTTATTTGTATTGTCAGTTGTGTCAATTACAAATACCCCATCGTTAACAAAGGCATTTGTGTCTCCACCTTTTGTCAATTCCTTAAAATTCTGATCAAACAAGATCACTTCTTTATTTTCATCAATTTTGTATTCCGCTGTAAAGGCAAGAACTTGTTTTTTAAAGATGTAATCAACTTTAATCTCACTGCCCTCATCTGGTGCTGTATTGAAAGTAACTGTTCCATTACTTATGTTCAATCTATATTGTCCTGCAGATGTGCCTGCTGGAACCTCTGCACCGTTAAGAAGAACTTTTGAAACCTCTGTTACATCTCCATGAACTAAATTAAATACTTTATTTGAACCATCTACATCTCCAATTGGAGTTTCATCAGTGATAGTAACAAATGCATCTTTTGCATCCAAGTTAGTTGCTTTTTTATGCTCCATAATTTGACCAGTTGTCTCAAAGGAAACCATTAATCCTGTCATGGCACGGTTAAAGTAAATCAAACCATGATAATAATCAACGTAATACTTACCTTCTATTACTTGGTCAAGCTGCTCAACTTCTTCCAATTCAATTTCATTATAAGTAACTTTAATTGTTTCTTTTTTAGCAGGAGCATGTTCAAGCTTAATAGTATATGGAGCAACTGAAGTTGTGTTATAAGCTGTCGGTGTATGGAATTTATTTGTGTGATTTTCAAATTCATGAATTAATCCATTCATGTCTTTTGAAAAAGCATCAAATTTAATTCCAGCAATTTGGAGATTACCTACACTTAGCTCATCATTTAAACCTGTAAACTCTAAATCGACTTCTGTTTCTGTTTGATGGTCCTGAACATTAAATCTTTTAGATTTTTTCAATACCTCTTCATCTTGCAATTCACTATTGTAAGTATCAATTGTATCAACAAGGACACCATCGATATGAACACCAAGCTTACCGCCTTTATTATGTTCATTATATTCCACAACAAAGTTGCTGATTTTTTCTTTAAATGAAAGCAGGCTGTTTACTTCACTAGCTTGCTTAACACCATCTCCAGAAAAACCTTCGTACTGCAATCGATCATCGTTCAAATTTATAGCATAATTTTCTCCATCGCCTAGTCCAATAAAGAGATTAGAGAATGTGCTGTATATTTCAGCAGTCAATGGAGCAGTGTTTGTATTTTGCTCTGAATGAATAGAGAAAGCTTTTAAATTAGGCTCTGTTGACACTTCTTCTTTCACATAAAGAGTATTTGGATAATACGCATACTCAATTTCAAAGTCATCATCATTTACAACTTTCCATAACTCGTTAGGATGATGCGTAATAATGTTCTTTTCATTTTCAACGGAAAGTATTTCATTTAATGGAGCATGATAAGTGTGGCTTATCCCATTTTTTGGTACTCGGTTTTTATATAGAATTCGAGCTGGATCACCACTAAATGCTCGAAGTAGTATTTCTTCTGATCCATCAACAACTAGGTTCTTCTGGTCTGCTAAGACACCAACCACTTCACCCTCACTATTAATAGCTTCTATTTGAATGTGGCCTTCTGGCTTCATATGAAACTCATCATGCAGTCCGTCTGGCTTTTCATTAACTTTCTTTTTGTATGCATGAAGTTTTGCATACAATTGCTTTTTCCCTTCACCTTCAGGCATTACTGCAATTAGTTTCTCTAAAGATTTTAAATTCACGCTAAAACACCTCGCATAGTATAATTGTTATTCTTATCTCCCTTGAAGTGTGCTTCTACCCAACACAAATTCACCAATTGGAGAATTTCCTGTGACACTATCAGTAGTGTAATGCACTTCATCTATGTCTTTCATTAAGTAGATATCTGAAGGCATTGAATGAACGACAACTTCATTATTGTCTTTTCTAACATTAATGTGAGTATCCATGAGATAAGGCAAATAAACATTTAGATAGTTCATTTGAGTACTTGCATTTAATCTATCTCTATTTCCATGGATTTCATTTCTACTATCTACCTTCAAGTGGTCACTAAACCAAATTCTTTCAAATAGATTAGCTATCTTACTTTCTTTGATTTGTTTACTTTTAACATCATCCTGATAATAAATAGATTTCCGATCATTTTGAATGTTTTTATCAATCAGTTGCTGAGATAAATATTGATCTAAAACTCTCATGATGACTTTTTGCTGATAAGGTTGACTTTCAGATGTAGACACTATCTGTATCAAATCGCCTAGATTACTTTGAAACTGATAAGAAAGACTTTTTCGCTTTTGAGTGTCAACCTTGTGGAGGTTTTCAAATACGTCTGGTGTTTTCTTTTCACTTATTGTCAATCTACTTGTAGAATCAACTAGACTTGTCTTTGAGCTAATTGAAGTAATGTACTCAATCAATTCAACAGGAGCATATTCTATCCATAAGGATAATTTGTGTTCTCTTGCAGGAGTTATGATATGTTCAAGAAAGTCGATTGTTAAGTCTTGAATTGGTTTATCAAAATCATGTATTAAAAGTTCTATAATATCTCTCACCATTGACTCCTTAACAATGTGATTATGATGAATATATTCAATCTCTGTTGGAGTTTCTGTAACTCTAGACAAGTTCTTATCCTTTAAGTCACTCTCTAATAATACCGATTGTTGATCTAACACTAATAATGGCAAATAAATTTCTTCCAACATTGTTTTAAATAGATTGTAATAAGTTTCATTTTGCTTATATACAATCTCCTCGTAGACAATTGGTTCTGAGATTAATTGTACTGTATCATTCACTAAAGACACAAAGTGATCATCTATATTCGTACGGTAAAGAGCATTGATTAGGCTACCCTTAACGTCTAACTCATAAGCTGTTTGCAATAATAAGTGAATTTCCTCGTCATTTCTCAAAATAGCTTCATAGGTTGCATTCTTTACAATATTATCTAATTTCTCCTCTAAGAAGGATTCTAAAAGAAGATATATAAAGTCAGTCTGTTTTTCTTCAAACCTATCCATAACATTATATGAACGAAGAAGTTCGACAAATGATTGAACAGAACTTACTAAGTTTTCATTAAAATCCCTTTTCATTACAGAACTTAATAAAGCACTTGCAGATTTGATGGAGGTACTGAGTTCTTCATCATCAGAGAATTGACTTTGAATTTCTGGTGCCTCCTCTAACATAATACTTTGCATCATGTCTGCTGCCATCGTATCAATAACATACTCTAAGTCTTCATCGTTTGCTGTCAGTAAAACTTCTAATATATCATGAAGTAATTCATATAAAACCGTGTCATTTTTATCATCTTTCACATTAGAATAAACCCAATCACTTCGCAGCTTTTTATCCGACACACCACGAATGCGATAGTGATTAATCTTATCTATTCCTGCTATTGCCTCTTCTTTCTGTTCTAGCCAATAAGATTCTCTTACACCAGCAACAGCCATTGAAAGCTTTGCTCGTACACGATAGCGACTACCATAACCACTATCCATTCCTAAATCAACTTTTACTTGATTTAAAGTTTCAACTGTATTTCTCTCAAAATCTAAAACTTTTATACGGATATTATCATTTGGATGATAATCAGGTAAAGAAATTGTTCGGTATAGTCGATCAATATGCTTTTCATTTGCCACTGGTTTGAGTGAGATATTATCTTCCATACATCTCACCCCCTTACTTTTGTTTTATGTGCCACCTAAATATTAAGAATGATTAAGCACCTGCTTCAGGATCTTCTGCATCTGGATCTTCAGGAACCTCTGGTTCTTCAGGCTCTTCATGGTCATCTACTGGAGGTTCAATAACTTCTGGCTCCTCTGGATCAGTATCCTTGCTCTTATCTTGATTCACATCAGCCCTATTCAAAGCTTGCTTCCCTACAAGTCCATATTTAGCTTTCCAAGCATCTAATGTTTTCTTAGGAAATTTACCTTCATATAAATTTAGCGCTGGAATATGAGAATTTACAGCATGGCAAATTCCTGACAAGTTTGTATTTGGACCATATGTTATTTCACGAACTGGATTTAACTTTGTAATATATGTGTTTGTTTTTGCATCATAATAGCTATTTGTGTTCCCTGATAAACCTACTACTAATTTAGGCATTGCTTTTCCTCCTATGAAAAAGGGCGAGCAACCATTATCGCTCGCCCTTTCGGTCATTTATTTTTATTAAGATACAACTTTAATACGTTCTGGTGCAGGGTAAGATTTATCGAATGCAATGTTTCGAGCTGCGGCTACCGCTTTACCTTGATTTAAGATTCCAATACCATAACGTTCTTTCACTTTAATTGATTGAATATCACGTTCAGGGTCATCAAATTGCTCTGTAGATAGCGGATCTTTTTCAAGTAAAATCCCTACATGATTTCGATCAATCACATACATGTCGAACATCTTCGCATCATGATTAAATGGTGCAAATGGTGTAAAGTTCAAGTTAATTGCGAAAGGAATACGTCCTTGAACTTGATCTGGATTAATCTTTAGATTTGTAATCTGAGATCCACCAAGTGCTGCATGTGTCAAACTATTGATAATATCGTTCTTAAAGAACATAGACCATGCTAGTGGATGCATAATAATGTCTGTTGGGTTGAAACCATTAGCCATTACACCAATAAACATGTCGATTAAGTCTTCTGTAGACATGGTATTATTGTAATTCCCTTCGATATCCATACCAGTCGTACCAGCTTCCTTGTGCTTTTCACGAATTTCGTTATTAAACACTGTATGTCCGTGTGCAGAGAATTGTCTAAATGCTTTTTCCTCTTTCAATCTAGCCATAGCTGATCCAGCTTGACGTAGCAAGATTCCAATTACATCCCATTGAGAGTCTGTAATCATTTCATCAGAAATTCGTACGATCATCCCCGACTTACCAACCTTAACCTCTTGATTTCGGTGTAGTTGGAAGTTAGGAGTGTCTTCTGGATACGCTTGTGTTTCTCCAATATCAAAAGCTCTTAATGCACTCATAGATGGGAATTCAATTGAACGTCCCTCTGTTAATCTAACTTTTTGAAGAAAATCAGCTGCGATGTAGTTGGGCTCAGCCGCTTCTCTCATCATTCCAGAAATTACACGTGGCATTAATATTTTTGCATCTTGTGTATTTAAAGCTTCTTTCACAGTAACAAGCTCTGATTTTGGAATCTGGTTCCAATCCTCATCCAGACTCAATTGACGAGTCATGCGTTTTAAAATATCTTGAGACGATTCACTTAATTCAAGCGTGTCTGTATTAATCATTACGTGTTCCTCCTTATGTCTATCAATTCATTAATTCATTGTTATTTTTGAAGTAAAATACGAACTGCTCCTTGAGCGCCTTTAAAGTCCCATCCAGTTGGTACACCAGGTGTTTGTCCAGTTGCTTTAAATGTAGCTGTCACTTTTTGAGGTGCTGCACCTTCATTTGTTTCAACGACTAATGTAACTAGGCCAGATTTATAATCAATATAGTCTGGTTCAACTACTTGTCCATCAATCTTCACTACAAGTGACCCTGCTACTACTGGAGTTTGTTGGATTCGGAAATCATGACGACCTTTTTGACCTGGGTTAATCTCACCAATTAAAATGTCTTCAAAAGGCATTTCAAGATTTGATCCATTTGTTAATCCTGGGATTCCTTGAGGATAGTATCTGTTTGATTTAACATCAGTGTTTGCATATGTTCTTTCATAAGGATAACCTGGGAACTCATCATCAATATCATCTGCAGTCATTCCATTTGGATTCCAGTCCTGAGCACGTTGCTCATCAGTCCATCCAAGCATTCCTAACCAACCCTGTGGTGGAAGATTTGTTTCAACTGTCCAAACTTGACCAAGAACTTGCTCTTGTAATCTAGCAATCTCTGCAAGTGCTGCGAATTTATCATCTGCAGAAGCATTTGTATTTTTTAGAATTTCACGTTGTGTTTCAAAATCCGCTTTAATAAATCGACCATTTTCATCAGAGATAACGTAATCGCCATTTTTGATTCGCTTTGTTGGATCTGCGTCATAAAGGCTTCCCCACTCAACTGCTTCAGCATCTGATCTACTAGGAATGTAAGGTAACTCAATGTAAATTTCGTTCTCAATAGTTGGCTGCATGCCATTAAATCCATCTACAAACTCTTCATAAATGTTTGCATAAGATACACCAATTGGAGTATTAGCTTCACGTGTATGTTCCTTACCGGTTTTTCCAATCTCTACGACATCTTTACCGCCGTTTGCTAAAGTAAGAACTGGACGAAATACATTACCATCAAAGTCCTTAATATTACCATTTTTAATTCCACCATTATTATCTGTAGATGGAGCTACAATACGACCTTTTGGAATTACTACCCATCCATTACCACCGAAATGATATTGAAACAATCGTTTTAAACGAGGGTCTACCAAAAACTTCTCACCTGGTGAATCGTGTGTACTCACTTGCAACTTCGTATTAGAACGAACATATTGATCTGCTGTGCCCTCTACAGGCTTCATACCTTCAAATAATGCCATTTCATTTCAACTCCTATTTCTTATTTTTTATTTCTTAACAATTTCAAGAAGCCTTCTACGCCTTCATCAAGACTGAATTTCTCTTTTTGCTTTGCATCTTTATCCGCTTCACTTAACCCAGGATTTTTTACAACTCCTGGTTCCATTGTTTTGCGTGACTTAGATTCTGCTAATAAATCTACTAATGAATCATTGAGTGAATCAACAGAGCGTTTTGTGTGCTCAGAAACTGCTTCGTCATACTCTTTTCCAATAACATCTGTTTTGCGAAGATTTATTTTTAAATCAACAACTTTTTCAGCTAAATGTAAATGCTTATCTTCTAGAAGCTTTGACTTTTCAAGCAGTAGATCTTGATTTTCTGATTCAACAGTGCTTAGTTTATTTTCTAGCCTTTGATTTTTTAAAAGTAGATCTGATAATGATGCTTGCAACTTTATGACTTTTTCATTAAGCTTTACAGAATCTAATTCTTCTTCGACTTGGGCAGTAGGATTTTCAGTGACCTTTTCTTCTGTTCCATTTGGAACCTTATCTTTTTCAGTAACTTTAGGTTCTTTTGGATCCTCTAGATTTTCTGGCTCTTTGTCCTTTTCTGGCTCTTTGTCCTTTTCTTCTACCTTGTCTTTTTCCTTGTCTTTTAGTTCTTTATCCTTATCTTCCAAGTCATCTTTTTTCTCCTCTTTAGCTTCGGCCATAGAGTTGAGCATTTCTTTAACATCATCACTTAAATGTTCGTATAGATTCACTTCTGGATTATCTGCATCCTGATATAATCCCTCTGCCATTTGATAGATTTTTAAGTTTTGATGCTCGTTTGTGCTGCTAGATTGACTTTCATCGATGACTTCTACAGAGCGGTTTCCAGCATTTTCATCAGCAGGAGTATTTACATAACTAACCTCTCTCCCATAGGTGTTTCCAACAATAAAGTGACATTGCTGTTCATCATACTGCTTTCCTGGGTAGTGTTCACACCACTCTTGAGATCGATCTGTTCCACAGATATTACATGTAACTTTATCTGTTGATGCTCCAATAGATACTGTATGGTATCGTCCATCTAAAACCTTCTCAATTGCAGTTGGATCTGTAATTTCTACAGTAAACACTAATCCACCTTTACCAGAAAGTGTGCTGTCACTATATTCAGCACTAAGAATTCGACCAATAGCTTCTCCATTATAAGAGTTGTGATGGGTTAGAACTGGCTTATTATAAGGTGTAGTCCAAGACTTTAAACCGCCTTTTAATCCTTCTTCTGTATAATAAGTAAAGTTTTTAGTTCTACCTGTATGAATAGCTTCCATCTTAACGATAAGCTTACGTTTCTTCTTATTACTGGCTGACTCCTGAAGGACTTTCACATTCTCCTCACTGATCTTTGCAGCAATAGATGCAGTTTCATTCAACTGAGCAGCACTAACTAGTTTCTTTGCAGTGTGCTCTTCTAATGTGTAAAGCATTTCATACCTAACCTCCTTTAACATTTTTCAATTCGCATTCGCAATTTGGATGCCAAGATGGTATCCGATAAAATATAGCAATCTCATCTAAAGATGAAAATTGTTTTAAGTTTATAATTTCTTTAGAGCGTGATAAACAAGATTTACATTCACCTTCATAATAAACAGAAGCATAAGACTCATCAGCACTGAGTAAACCTAATGCGTAACCATAGTTGTAGCTTTTCACATAAGCACTCTTTACGCTTGAAATCATTTGATGTTGAAGAGATTTAAAAACAGAGTGAATTGCTAACCCTACTTCTTTTTCGGAAGTAATCGTCTTTAAACGAGAATCGATTACCTTTTTTAATCTTTCTTCTAAACTCTTATTATTCTCAGTGATAAAGGTCCTAATTGTACCATGTGCAACTGACATTTTCACCTGTTTATAAGAGCTGACAGATTCATGTGCGGATAGGATTCCACTCATAAGCATCTCTTTAGCATGACTTTCCATAGTCTTAGATAAACGATCTTGCTCCAATTGATTGAATCGAATCATACCTGATTTAATATTCATTGGGAAGGTGTTGCGACTTTCTCTTCTTTCAATCTGATATAGTACGCTTTTCTTCATATCCTCGTATATCTGACTTAATGTGTCAGCTGACTGCTTAATATTTTTCTCTAAGAGAGATTGAAAAGGTGTTTGCTCATCTGATTCATCTAAACTGTAATGCTTTTCACTTTCTGTCTGCCTTTTAGGACCATCACGTTTTCCGTTTTGGTTCTCTGGTTGACTTTTATTCTCTGTAGCTGCTTGAGCTGCTTCATTTGCTGTGTTTCCAAACATATTAAAGTGAAGTCTGGACTCATCAACAGTTGGATCTTTTCCAATCGCTGCTCGTGTCTCTTCAAAAGATTGAAGATTGCTATTAAATTTGTGAATCTCATGATTTTCTTTTGCTATCAATCGTTCTTGCTCAATTTCATTGAAGACAAAATCTACATCAAATTCTGGATTCACTAGTGGATCAAATCCACCTTCAATTAATAATTCATCAATGATCAGAGAATCGATTGCAGACTGGAGACTTTGTTGCCATCCTTTGATGCGGTCCGCTTTCTTCCCTGTCATTGCATCTGCAGTGTTTCTGTTAGCTGTATCCCCTCTACCGAAATCAACTTGAGACAATCCCATTCCCGAAAATACACGGTTTTCAAAATAATCTAAGTAAGGTTTTCCATCAATTGCATTGATATTTAGAGCGTCAACATCATGTCGGTTTGGCATTATAAACAGACTGTCATTATCCATACCATTAATCATAGCTTGAACGTCTTCTATTTCCTCATCAGTAGCTTCTTGACCTGGCTCGTCATTTCCTATTTTATATTTCAATACAGGGAAGATATGTTTATAAAGAAGAAGGGAAATGTTCTCTTCAATTTTACGAAGTAGACGAATATCTTCTATAACAGGGGCAATCCAAGGATCACCAAATGCTGCACCTGACCTTACATTTGTTTTGATGTGAATTATATCTTCTGGTTTAAATTCAATGGCATCGCCTCCACCTTCAACTTCTTGCGTATAACCAGTTACAGTGCCATTTTCGTCTCTCGTTATACTTATTGTTTGGGGAGGTAATAAGAAATATCCAACAACCGGTTCTTTTGAAGGTAGAACAGGAGTTAAGCTTACTCCAGGTGGCAATCCAATACCGTTTCTAGCTCTTGCTTTAACAATGAAGCAGTTGCTTGACCAAACAATATCTCTTGCTATTCCCTCGAATAATTGCTCTAAACTGATTCCTGTAGCGACTTGCATCATCTCTAATCGAAACTTCAGATAATCTAATACTTGTTCATTTTTAGACTGTAGCGTCCATCCTGATTTAAATATTAGTTCCTGATAGGTTAGAACACCTTGTGTTAGATATGAATCTGTCCTTATTGCCTGAGAAATCGCTTCTAAGTCAATATCTATTTCTTCTGCTTCACCAGCAGAGCCATTGCTTATTTGATAACCGACTCTCTTGGCTTTTACAGCTTTTGGATCTCTATTAATAGCACCTCTTGTTGATCCAGATGGAGCGGAAGGAGCTGACGCATTACTAATCAGTTTGTTTATAAAACTATAAACCAGTCTTGACAATAATGTCCCTCCTCTTCCTCATACCTCTAGATAGGTGTGTAAGTTAATTCTTCATAAACCATTATACATGAAATGCATTACAATTAGCTAAGTCTGTCTAGTCACATATCCTTTGTTCTGAACGTACTCCTTAATCCATTCCTCGGATGGTCTAACCACATCTTCTAAATCCTCAATTATCCTAATAAAATGTCTAATTTCCTCTTTTTTCTGGATAAGCGTTATTTGGCGACCATAAAAAACTGCTTCTTGTCGATAAAAACTCATCAAATCTGCAAGCGTATTTTCATATACTTCCTTTGTTTGTTTGATAGATTCGACCATGATATTAGCAAATAGGTCAAAAGATTTCCCAGTATCCTCCGGCTGCTCATATAACCAATTTTTTATATTGTCATTGGTTTTGGTCATAATTTGCTGGTAAGTATAACTTCTTTCAGAAGCATATATTTCTTTCTGTACATCAATCATCATATATTGGTTTTTCATAAGATTATGTTTTTGCTTATATTCTTTAAAACTAAGAATTAAATGAGAGCGAAAATCTGGCAGATTGTTTGCATTTGCTAATTGATTCATCAACAACTCCACATTGCCATCAATAAACTGTTGTGGCTGATTAATAAGAATGTCTGCTTTGTCTACAATCTCATCTAAGTTTAGATAGCGATTCCGATGTGTGTATGCTGAATCTGCAATTGTTGTATGCAATTGATCTAAGTCTCTTCGTTTCTTCTCTAATGCATCAATCTCTGCCTGAATGATAGGATCATAATCCGCTCCATGACTTACTTCATCATATAATGCTGACAAATCATACTCAGTACGAATCCAGTTATTAATTGATTCTCCTTCTGCTTCTATCATTTGCTCATCTTCTGTTTTATCTGTGTATTGTGTACGATAGTTTTCATCAAGAAAATCTGCTTGCTCTTCGACTGACTTCTTCATTAGATATAGCATTGTATATAATTCATAATCTAGTGTGCCATCATATCCATTATGGCTATTTTCAAATTCAATGACTTCAGTTAGTTTGTTCTCGTTCAGCAGCTCTAAATATTCACTAAATGAAGAACTTTCTGCCCTGCCAAAAATCATATTTAGCAGTTCCTGTATCCTTTCAGCCAATGCACGATAATCTAATATTGCAGAAGTCATCATAAAATCTTGAGATCGGCTAATTTGCCTGATTACGTCTAGTGTCATTGGATGACTAGATTCTTTCTCTGGAAAAACTAAATTGGGCCGATAATATATAAGTGATCTTTCGTATGGGGTATCAATACCTTTATTCCCATACCATCTTTGATGATTCTCCATTTTATTAACCTCATTATTTTTAAATTTATGTATGGCGTAGTAGAGACTACGCCTTGGGAGAAATAAGCAAAAAAATGAAACAGGGGAGTTTCTATCCTCCACCCACTAGAAATAGCGGGGACAACAACGCATTATTTAAGATATTCCAATACGCTTAAATTCTCGATCTCTTAAAGGATCCTAAGCTTCCACCTCTCCTACCAATAGCCAGAGATGTTGCTTTACGTGAATTAGACCTCTTTTTCGAATATCCTAAAGGCACTTTCTCTAATCGCCAGTTCGGATTATCTCTAGGCTCCAATTCTCGCTTCTTACTCTTATGATGAAATACACTACTTTCAGTGCCATAAACCTTTTCTTGTACTGATTTTGATTGTAAACCATCTTTACGAAATGCTTTTCGTGCTGGCTCAAATTTATCAAGTATCTTCGTTATGTCAGGAAACTCAATGGTGAAACCCAAGATAGTTAACATCAGTGCATCCAGTGCATGTTCATTTTCTGATGTATACTCTGGCTTACCAGTTTTCGATATACGAACTACCTGATAATCCATCATTTGTTTCCATACCATATCATCAAAAGGAGAAAGGACTAATTGGTTCCGTTCAACCACAATACTTGTCTGATTTACCATAAAGTTTTTTGCATCTTTTTTATAAACTTCATTTGTTGCTGGATCTCGTATCTCAATATTTTGGGAAAAGTGGATACGTTTCACTTTAGTTAACATACCTGTTTCAGGATTGTTTTTCCCATGCTTTCTCAATGCTTCGTACTGATATTCCCCATGCCCCGCATCAATATAGATAAACTTAGGGCTCCAAATATCATTAACTTCTATAATTTTATTTACGGCATTATCATAGGTGAATTCTCCTCTAGGAATCTCATATCTTTTAGCCACTCGAAACTTTTTAATCACTTCATCGAACTCATTTACGATGATTTGAGTGGCCGTTCCGTATTTATCCCAATCAACCCCTACAATTCTATGTGCAGGTGGTGCAGGATTCTTTTTTGTATATTCAGGGAAGTACGTTATATCTTTTAAATTAATACCCTGTTTCTTATACTGTTCTTTCTCATAAGAATTCAGTTCTCTGTAAGAATATAAGTATTGTGACTTAGCCTTTTCTACTGCTGCCTTATTAAATACTCCAACAGTCTCTTCACCAAATTCAGCTTCTACCTCATGAATATAACCTTGAGCTGTCATAGTTGAACGAAGCTCTGCTTCCATCGAGTCATCAAAGTCAGGGTTAACCATGGAAGGAAAATGATAAGCTTTATAACCAGTATCTGGATTTGTACAAACTTCATAGAAAAAATCACGCTTACCAGTTGGTGTACTAGATACCCAGATTCCTATTCTCTTAGGATCTTCCATTGCAATAGCTGTTACAGCGTCAATACCATCTCTACTCATATAATCGATTTCATCCATGAAGATAAAATCAGCTCGTTGCCCACGAACGCTGGCGCCTGATTGGGAACCAGAATTGGCTCCACCTGTAAAGCCCATGATTTTGGCTCCATTTGGGAAATCTGCGATAAATGGATTTTTGGTTATATTCACACCAGCCATTTCATCGCAATCACGAACTAACTCTGCAAGTCTCATAAATATTAATCGAACCTGATGCTCGTAAGGAGTAACGATTAAAAGACGAGAATTCTTGTTGTGAAAGGCATACCATAAACAAAATACAACCATTGTTTCTGTTTTCCCAACACGTCGGCCCATCCTTGCCGCAATACGTCTATCACCATCCATGATGTCTTTAATCATGAGTTTTTGGTACCATCGAGCTTTCCACGGATTCCCTTTAGGGTCTTTTAATTTCCAATAAGCCCACTTAATAGGATCACTCCGTATTTCCCTCTCCACTTCATCCATTTCTTGTTCTGATAGATCTACTGACTCTAATGCTTCCATTGCTTACAGCCTATTCTGAATACATTCCAGCTACAGCTCCAATGCCGCCCCCAGCCAGTCCATAACCCGCATACCTTGCAACTTTTCCAAGTCTACTATTACCAAATAACATTCCACGAGTATTACCCATTACTGTTCTTTTTTCAACAGGAGCCATCGTATCAATTCCCATAGCCTTTCGATCTTCTGGAGAAAGTTTACGTAACGCTTTACTATCAATATTAATATTTCCATTTTCATTACTCATTGTTCTGCCAGTTTCTCTGGTTTGTCTAAATCGACTCATTCCAAAATCTGTTGCAGCTGCTGAAGCTAAAGCAATAGAAGATCCCGCTACAGCACCCACTCCAATTCCTGAATCAACTCGTTGGTATGGCTGATTGCTTGCTTGAGGGTTATAAGCTTCATTGCTTGCCATATACATGTTTTTATCCTCCTTTAATAAACTCGTTGTGCTCCACGGGCATGATTCGCTACATTAGCGACATGCTGTCTTGCTTGCTGAATTTGATTAATTCCTTGTTGTTGAAGGGATTGCTGAGCAGCTGTTGACTGATAGTTACTTCCAAAACGGTTTAAGTTTTGATGAAATTCAGCTTTTTTCTGTTCTGCTTTATTAATTAGATCTGGTGCGATTTGCACGGCAGCGGCACCTGCAGATATTGCCAGTCCACCTAAAACTCCTCCAGGAGCCATTGCCCACACTGCATTTGTTAATAAAGCTTTTCCTACTGCAACAGGGGCAGATTCTCCCTCTTGCATACGCATGTATGAATCTACTCCAACAAATCCAATCCCTAATCCAGCATTAAGACGATTTAATTTATTTATTGAACCTTTTCCATTCTGTGGTTCTTGTTTTACTGCCATTTATATCACCCGCCATGCCTTAAATTATGAAGAGCAAATGCTAAGTCTCCGCTGACTTCCATATTAGATATATTTGGTGTATACTCTTGCATGTCTCCACGTGTTCCAGGAAGTGATTGAGGAGCTTGCATTTCAGCTTCTTGCCTAATACGCTCATATGGAGCCGAATAAATTTGATGCCCACCAAAGCCAATGGCACTTGCTGCAATTGCAATTTTTCCTTTTCCACCAACTTCTCTACCTGTCCATAAGTTATTTACATTTCGATAGTCTACTTTTTTAATAAAAGGATCTTTTGGATTAAACTCTCTTTTTAATCCTTGTATAAACCTTCCAGCCCTAGCCATAGTCTCACCCCTATATCATTGGAATCCCAACAACGTCACTTTCTCCAGAGCTATTTCGATAAGCAGAACCACCACTTAATGTTCGGTAAGTTGCATCTCCACCTACGTAAGCGGCACCTGCAGCGGCAGCAGCACGTCTTCGGTTAAAGCTACCTCTATCCCATTTATGTCCTGCTCTTTGATCTAATGGAAGTTTGTCATAAGCCGCTCTTGCTTCTGGGGTTCGAAAAGCATAAGTTAAGTCTTTACCATCACCTGTAAAAGTAGAACGGACATCTCTCCCCATGCTTCTAAAACTGTTAACTGCTTGATTAGCAATAAGTCTTGGATTCATTCTTCTCACTCCTTTTCAAAATCTATTGGTTCTACATCAATAACATCGGGAATGCTTGAATTCATTTTTTTATAATAGGCTAATTCAGCTTCCTTCTCTTCTTGTTCAATCCGAGCCATGTCTTCATGTACCTTTAACATTTCAGCGGCTCGTACTGAAGGATCAGCAGATACCGTTATTTTTGATCCTACTTTGTCTTTACGTGTGGAGTTCAACAGTTGGAAGGTTTTATGTTTGCGGTTAACTAATTTCTCTCGATAATCTGTTAAAGGATGAAGCTCCTGTTTTGTAATTGGATCACCGTTATCAGTTACCCCAACTGTGTTGTGTATGATATAGTCAGCGTCCCAAGCCATCTTACTATCGCATCGCAGTATTCCTATATCAGCATCAACCAGATCTTTTACCATCATCAAATCAACTGTATCTCCAGCTTTTTTATTATCTAAATTAATATCAAAGTGTTCTGCATATCTGCCAAACAAATCTTCAATAGCTGCTATTTCTATTGGACACTTTTCACCATATGGTGCTTGTGCCATTTCTAGTAACGGACATGACTGAGCATATGGACAACCATCTGCTTTACAGATAATTGGCACTGCAGCATACATTCCGTGCTTTGTATTTCTTAATCGCTTTGCTGTTTCTATTGCTTCTACAGCTTCTGGATTTTTTGTCCATGCAGAGTGGTCAAGCTCTCTTGAATTTGCTGAAACCGTTGCTAATCCAGCTTCTGTTTTCGGGCCAGTCTTTCCCATGATTTGCACCTCCCTATATCAAAAAAAGGCTCTACTCACTCGATCCCCCTAAACCAATGGTCCTGTATGAGGCGGTGCAGTAGGCCCGTATCTTAATTCTACAACGTCCTAACATATTAATAAACGTCGCTAAATCCACGCAAAAAAGGCAGAATACATCTCTTGTACTCTGCCTTGGCATGCTTATATTCAAATGATAGAATTGCTCTAAATTGCTTGAAATAACTCTTCAAATGAGATGGAGTTACTGTTCCTCTTTTAATTTTCGTATTTCTTCTTTTTCTTTTTGTTCTATGATGATAGCTTTTTCAAGCAATCTTCTGACTTCGTATGCTCGATCACTCTGTTTTATATCATTAAAGTAATCTCTCAAAATATGATCGTCTTTTCTGATTCGAGCTACAAGCATTTGCTTATCACTATGCGACATGCTCATGCAACTCCTTAACCGGATTCACATATAGCTCCATTACTTTTTCAGTACCATAAGTATCTGATAGCTCCAATGCTCCATACATGTAGAATCCTAAGAGATTTGTGAACCTAGAATTTTCCATAATAATGAATCCTTGGATATTCTCTGACTCAAAATTCCTTCTTACTTCTTGAGCATAAACATGAGCTCCTCCACCAGTCGCAATAATCAATTGAAGACGGTTCGCTTCATTGCCCCAGGCAGTAGTAATTGAATCAGTAATAGGTCTTGCACGATCCCTAACAACCATTTCAATTTCATCTGATATATCAAAGTCTTGATTGCGATAACGGATATGGTTTGTTTGAATCGCATAATCAAGATCTTGATCTGAAGGGTGGAACATATAGCCCATGTCACTGAACTTCAATTCTACAGCTTGACGAAGACGTTTATACACTTCTGTTACACCGATAGTTGACTTGTTTTTGGTTGGGTCTTCTATTACTACTCCATTTCTAAATAGCGCATAGTCAGTAGAAACATGTCCGAAATCAATTACTCCAAGATAATCAGCACGACTGTTAGACGGCACAATGAACGATTCAGGATCAAATCTAAATTGATTATACGTAACTGTTCCCTCTGGCTGACGCAAGATAATTACTTTAGCTACTTTTACCTCTTTTTTTATACTATTTTCTCTATCCAAGTAAAACTCTACTGTAAAATCTTTTTCTAAGAAAGCTCGTAAATCATCATGAATGCTTTTGTCGTAGTCACTGTTTGGAAGACCAGTCACAATTGTAACTTCATATTTTCCATCTATATCAGGTAAGCTTAAACCAATTCCAGTGTGGAATAAAACTCGGCTTTTTACATCATGAGCACGATTACGCTTTTCTGTACGCACACTAACATTCTCTTCTACTGGCATACCTAACGCATTCTCTCCAACAAAGTATGTGCCTTCTTCTGTTTGGACTACTAACTCATTAATATTAATATCACTTGATGATAGTAATGGTCTACTTGCTGGTACACCAGTAACAACTCCACTTGGTATAACCTGTGGCTCTGGCTTGCTGTTTGACATGTACTTTAATCCCCCAAAACCTACATCGACTGCCACTAGATGCATCTGCTTCTTTTCGTTTGCCATTTTTCCTTCCACCCTTCATTTGTTTAAAATGTTTATTATGTTTAGTATGTTTAATTTGTTAACATTTTTAACTTAATGTCATTTTACCTATATATGCCATAAAAGGCAAGTCTTTTCTCTATTAAAAACAAAAAAAATGAAGAACAGCTACATGGCTAAAAGCTGCTCCCCATTTTTGGAAGGAATTTTACAATCCTAATTAAGAGATAGTAAGTGATTTAAAACTTAATTAACGGAAAGGTGGTTTATATATGAACAGGAAGTGCACTTACTATCCCTCTCGGAAGGTGTTAAGGAAAAACTGGAGGAAAAACCTTAACTCCTTCCGAGAAAAATAGTATGTAATGAAAGAGCTGAGACTAAACTCTTTCTTAGTCATCTTTAGTGAGATTATGTATTCCTCACGTGTCCACTTGAACCTATAAGCGCTCAAGTAATGACCACGACTGCTTTAGTTTAATGTGTCTAGCATAATATGACACATCGAAATAACTACTCTGCTCTTCAAATTCAGTCAACGTTGCCACGCTACAAATCTCCGCTAAGAGAACCTTGCAAATCGGAACAAAAGCTTTTGAGCCTTGCGAGACTCATCAGCCCCTTCATTCTCATGGAGTGAAGGATTAAGTCGCTTTCGTTATTTCGTGGAACAGGCTTTCACTGTAATGTAATATGTTGTATTGGACTCTTATTCCCAAATAAGAAACTATAATTTATTATTTATCCTTTCAACTGATGATGTGCTGTTCCAGTGGCTTCATTCCCTTTTGGAGAACAAAATACCACACACCACCCTGTTCTTTCACCGACTAGTTACTCGAACGATCCCTAAAGGTACTGTGCCAATCTTATATGTAGTTGACAGGTCTCTTTAGACATTGACTAACGCCTTTGGTTGTCAAACCTCAAACTGATAGCCTTCCGATTCTTTCTCACTTTTTAATCAAATTGGCGTGGAGCGCATCAGTGCCACCTAATGCCACCTCGCTACAGCGTTGCCCTCGCAAGGAACTCTCCTTTGATTTCAAAAGCTATCTCCATTGGTTACATGAAGACCTGGAAAGTCGTAGTGCTTGGATTGACTACATATGTAGCGGCAGTTTGTCAAACCACCTTTACTATACTCACGCATAGCTATCATCGCCAAGCCGATATTTCTTTTAATATTATCGATTGCAGTGACAGGACTTGAACCTGCGACCTCTTGGACCCAAACCAAGCGCTCTACACAAACTGAGCTACACCGCATTATGCCGCTCCCTGTTGGAATCGAACCTCCTCGTCCATAGTTACTGTACACTCGCTATGGAGTCAACTACCATCTAGTAGGGAACATATTACTGGGATAGTAGGTTTCGAACCTACGACCTATCGGTTAACAGCCGATTGCTCTACCGCTGAGCTATATCCCAATTTTTTTAGACATGTATGGGGGATACATGTCTAATGATAATCACAAATTCGAAAGGAGTTGGAAAACTGAAAACTCATCAATCATACCTTAAATACATATTACATCAAAATGTAATGCATTACAAGTGCTTTTGTAAACTTTTTTAAATTTATTATTATTTAATTATGAGATGGGCATCCATTGTATTAAACAAGAAATCTACAGATTCTTTTGAATCAATAAAGTTAAATTCTCTATCATCTGTAATGATTAATTTGTTTGAAACAGGTGTAAGGGCATTAATGAGACTCATATTTAATTTGGCATCGTCTACATACACTGCATCCACACGTAAACCTTTTGTATTTACAAATCCTTTTGAAGATATGAAATAAACCTTTTTCTCTTTACCTTTATACTTTATATTGAATATTGTTCCAGATCTTTCAAGTTTTAAATCGAACTCTTCACTTATTATCTTTATTAGATAATCTAAATTAAAATAGGAATGACATACCCATAAAGCAGTTTCGTTATCACTCTCTAATAAATGATAAAACATATTAAATGTTTTACCTGTGGCTCTATCTGCTAGTATATAAATACGGTCTGCATCTAGCTCATGGAATCTATGCCACCTCGGATGAATCTCAACTTCTTTTTTCTTCTTAAAAAAGCTTTTAATTTTTAACCATATATTCTTCATGTTAATAATCTCCCTTATTCTAAGATATTTCTTTCAAATGTATTTTTGAATATTTGATACAGCTGGTTATCTAAGTTAAATCTATTTTTATTAATCTCTAGGCTTCTCATAACGTCACCGTCATCATGTCTCTTGCATGCTGCAACCCAATCACAAAGCATTTCAATGACATCGAAGATGTCCATTCCACTTACTCCGTTTTCATAATACTCTGGATGATGTGTGTTATTTTCATAGTGATGCTGCAAGGCTTTATTCATTTCTTTTAAATTATTTTTATATTCATCTGAACCGTAGGTTGTTTCTTTCAACCTGGGACCATATTCTGCAAAGATAGAGAGCTCAGGTTCTTCTAACTTTGATTGATCATGATACTTTGCTCGACATTCTAATTCTTTAATGGCAGCCTGTATTGCATTTCGCACTTCGTCGATGTGTTTCAATGTATCCTGTTTACTTTTTTCAATTTTTTCTTGTGTCATAGAATCACTCCTTTAACTATCTTCTAACCAAAACTTGTTCTACCGTAAGCTTCATTTGTACACTTTATAATATATAACCTTCTTAGCAATTCGAGTCTTTATAAACTCGAACCAGTTATTTGTGTATAAATCTTTCACACCTAAGCCATTTAGATATTTAACCTCATACTTCCACCCCACTGTTTGTCACCCCCTTTTTATCTCTTTTATTTAATACATCTTTTCTGAAAACTTCATAGGTTTTCCAATCATAATAATGATTGTCAGTAAGAACTACATGCTCTTTAAAAATACCAACTATCCTCCCACCGTAATGCTCTACATACTTGTCATACATCTTTTCGGCAGGATTACCAACTACAACACTGAATTTGATTTTATTGAAGTTAAATTTAAATAAAAGGTCATCTAAAAACTGTCGAAAATCTTTAGAGAATGTGTAGTTAACATCATAGAAATTGATTACACTCAATGAGCTGACAGAATTTGAATTTCTATCAATCCTTGCTCCAAGAAATCCTAATAGATTATTATCTTTGTCGATACTGACAAATTCGATTGCAGTCCAACTATCCCGCTGTAGGTTTAGTTCGAAATCAACATAGTTATTGCTAACGTAATATTTATATTTTTCCTCGTAAGCCGTTTCGATAAATTTACTTTCTAGTTGATCTTTAAAAAGTAAAGCTGGTTTTAACATTATTTTCCCTCCCCCATCCATTCCTTTGGTGATGTAGATAATGCGGCTTTATACATATCAAAGCTTAGTTCAGCAGATTGTTCTCGATACCACTTTGAGCTTCTTTCTTTTCTTGTTAGTTCCTCTCTATACTTGCGATGTTCTATATTAAACATGGAACGATATACTTGCAGAGCATAATAGCATTCTTCATGTGTTGGCATCTTACTAGCTTGCATGTCTTCAACAATCTCATAAAGTGTTCGCATTTTACTTTTCTCCTTTTTTATTTTCACACTATTAGTCTCATAGTCTAAAAAACTTATTCCAATTCACCTTTATATTTTTCTTCTGGATGTATTTTCTGACAAGATATACCATCGAAAAAATTATAGAAATCATATTTAAAAATGGTATTAAGACATATAGTAGATCAATGAAAGTAACTGGACTTCTACTTATCTTTAATGAAATTCTTGCCAAAATCCAAGAGACACTTGAAGTAAGAACCCAGATTATCATGAAAGTTAACATATTAATTTTCCCTTAATGCTTTCACGGTATCTACGACATCTTTAAACAAGTAGTCTTTCACTCTTTGTTCTGGTGGCAGCTCACTGTAAGGAACTAAACAAGGATGCTCTTTTTTAATAGGATCCTTTACTTCTCCAAATTTCCATCCATCTAATATTTTCTGTTTACTCCAGCTTTCATGAGAATCCTCTGGAGTTACTTCATTATTCATGTGGAACTCTACACCTGCAATAGCGCTTTTCTTCTGCCATCCAGGGGCATCTTCCCACGAAGGTTGGGAGTAATCACCAATACTTTCACAGTATGCTTTGTTTATGCTGTGACATAGATTTGCAATTTCCTCATTTGTTATTCTCATCGTTTACTTCACTCCTTTTTTCTTTTCTTTCCTAAGGTTCCATACATCTAATAAGCTCAACCTAACTCCTTCAGGTAAATCAATCTTTCGCTTGTTGTGAAGGTTAATTGCGATATACATAAGCTTTCTGTTATACCAGGCTTTTAATTTCTCCAACAGTTTATATGGAATCTTTATAAAACCTAATGACTTCGAAATGATGACATCAGTTCCAAAGATAGGGTCATATTTCAATAGTGTGAAGTCACCTTTATTCTCACAACAGTAATTAAAGTACACATAAGGTATGGCAGTTGGCCTATATATTTTTTTATTTTTTAATTCCTTATATTCGACAGACTCCGACTCTAAATCCACAAGCTTTAATCTACTCATAACTTACCTCCTTTTATGTAATGCATTACAAACAGTGTATAACAAACTTTCTCAATTGTCATCCCACAAACATGGGGAAATCCCTATATGGGACATTTTTTATAAAAAAATTGCGTAGGGTAGCACCTTTTTTAATAGGGTTTTCTAATAGGCGTTTGTCGCCCCCACCCCCTACTACTAATTGAAAAGGATGATGAAGAATGCAAACAAACACACTGGTAACTCTATTCAAGCAAATCAAAGGACAAGGAAAGGTTATTCGTTTCGGAGACTTAATGAAACGAGGATACAATCAGCACTTGATTATTAATGCGGTTAAGAAAGCAGAAGTAAATCTTGGAGTAGATGCTGAAGGATACACAATCATATCCCTTTAATGTCGAAACACCCTAGAGGAGGGGTGTCTGTAGGTGATTGACTATCCCTGCATTGATAAGACAAGTCAAACTAGTCCAGCTCATGACATAAAACCGAGCATATAGAAAGGATTTACCATGATTATCACAGTACAAGCGAAAGAAGACATGAAAGGTAATGTATTTGCTGATGTTTTAGAGAGTGTGAAGAAAGGTTGGAGTAAGTTTAAGGCATCTAAAGCTGTCACTTCTGTAAAGCGAGGGCTAGGCTCAGCTTACAAGAACGTGAAGGAACTGTCGGCTAAGCATTGGAAATCAGCTGCTCTAGTGACAACAACTTCATTTGCAGCAGGCCTTGTCACACAAGGAGCCTTGTTTATACCTGTTAGTGCAACATTCTATGCAGGAGTAAAGATGATCTCCTACTACAACAGATACAAGCATCTAGCTACTGGTAGAGATATGGTTGCAACAGCATTCAAACATTTAAGTGTTGGTCTCTTATCATCAACAGGTATCTTGCTTGCTATAGCACCTATCTACTTCATATCAACAGTTATGCATGAAGGCTTTGTAGGGCTTAGTGAAGTGTTTGATGTATTCGCTTATTCATTGATAGCTTAACTAGCTATGTTGTCGTTGCTTCAGGAACATCCCCTCACCCTATCTATGTAGTGGTCGAAGATAGGCATGGGTCTTAGACCACTCAGCACGTTGAAGCATGTGAACATCCCACTGTATTGGGTTAAACAGATGCCATAGATGGTTCTCTTAGAGTGACCGCTCGCTGTCTATGAGAGGCTTATGCCTGTTTGAAATGTATTACTTTAATCAACTTAAAAACAAACAAAAGGAGTGTTAACTATGAGAGTTTCATTTAGAAGACTAGTAACAAATGGCGAGTATTTAGGTTATGACGATGACTTTGGTTATCTATATTCAATCTTTATCGGATATGACAAGAAACATCGTGCAAGATATGGGGTTTATTCGGTTAGAAGTAATGTAATCGAATGCTTAATCACTTATCCAGTTCTAAGAGAGGAGAAGCAGAAATGAGTACGTCTTATCGTAGCAATATGAGTCATGGTGAATATGTAGAAGCATACGTATTGGATCTATTTGAGGACCTCTTCTATGAAGAGTATCGTCCTTCTACAGAGGAAGAAGATTTTTATTATGGAACAGACTGTTTCATTGGTGATGTCCCTGTTGACGTCACCTTGTCTGACTCCAAGAATTATGTGAAGTATGTTAAGAAGTATATGTTGGAGGGCGTTACCATACATGTTTTGAGACGATATGGCAACGCTCACCATAAGTTTCCAAGACCTGTGTTGGTCTTCCACTTTGATGTCTACGGTTTAGTAGACCGTTCAGAGATTTGCTTCCTGATCGAAGAGAATCTCACAAGAGATATTGTAGCCGATATCTTAGGCCTATACAACTAATAGCTAATAAAAGGAGAAATGATTACTATGAAAAATCAAACTGCGAAATCTTTATCAACTAAATTAAACAACCAAACTAAAGGAGATGTTTTAACTATGAACACAACTATCGAAAATCGCTCACTACTACAAGAAAATGGATACCTATTTACTGTACAAGATATCTTAGCAGCTCTTTCTGTTGCTGAAGGATTCAAGTCACGTAACTCTAAGAACTTTGCTCGTGTATTAAATGCTATGTCAAAAGGTAATGTACTACTTGATATTCTTAAAGATCCATCTATTGCTGATGTACCATCTAATCAGTTTCGCTACTTCAAAGAGTTTGTTAGTTCACACAAACTAGCTAATCGTGTATATGCACCAACACGTAAAGGTGTTCTTGTTCCTATTGCTAAGATAAATAGCATGGAGCTACGTGAAGATAAAGTATATTCTACAATTGATTATACTGAAGTGAATGTTGATTCTTACAAAGAGATCAGTGAGTCATTCCTAAGTGAAAGCTTTGCATCCGCTTCTGAAGTAATTGAATTCACGAAGGATGGTCAATTGATTAAACAACGTGTTATGCTGCCAATGCGTCACATCTTCTTTGCAGACTTGTACATTGAGCTTCCAGAGGATGAAATGGATTACACTGAAGAAGATCATGAATTAGTAGAGCTTCGTACGAAAGTTATGAAAGAAGGTTTCTATTACATGAATGAGCATGGTGATGAAAGTCATGCATTCTTCTTATTACGCTCAGCTTCACAAGCAAGACTATTGCAAGCAGTATTCATTGATACAAATGTAATGTCCCCTATCGATGCATATCGTGTGCTTGGACATGATTTCTTAGCTTATGCAAAAGTAGATCGTGATG
This sequence comes from Oceanobacillus profundus, assembly GCF_003515705.1. Classification (GTDB taxonomy): domain Bacteria; phylum Bacillota; class Bacilli; order Bacillales; family Amphibacillaceae; genus Oceanobacillus; species Oceanobacillus profundus. Next base: position 86,624 of record NZ_QWEH01000007.1, on the reverse strand, counting down.
GCAACTATGTAATCGATGTAGACAAAATGATGACTCGTCCAGGACTAGCTGGTACGAACAGTATTGCATCTAAGACAGTCCGCTTTGGTAACGAAGTAGTCACTAATATTGAGACTGGAGATCAATATCTAACTGGTGGAACTCATACGATTGCATTGGTAGAAGACCGCTTTGTTGAAATCAACACTGGTACGTACCGTGCTTGGGATAAGGAACGTCAAGAGTTCAGAGTATTCGATGCAAGTGAGCATCCAATTACACTAACTGCAGCTGATGGAGCTTTATTCTGTGATGAAGAAATGTATCATACACTTGGAGCGGAGTTTGGCCAGTTCAATGATGCATGGCAAATTCGTATTACTCCATTTGTAAAAGGCTTAATGATCTTTGTTCCTAACTTACGCAGCTATTATGATGCACATGTAGTTGCACTTAAGTCAGCAGTAAAAGGTAGCTTTGAGTTACTATTCAAATCTAACCCTAACTTTGTACCACAATTACGTATTGCTATGTTCAACAAGCCAATGAGTAAAGTTAAGTCTTACACTGATATGCCATATCAATTCATTCAAGCTTCTTCACTCAATGTTAATGACTTGTGGAATGTATTGAAACCACATTTAGATGAAATCGGTAATGCATTGCATGATCCATCTCTTATGAAGAAGTATGTCGGATTAGATAAAGTCATTGATTCCGATTTACTTGATGCAGAAGTAGAACACTATCTGTTAGATCAATCTCGTGTATCCACGTTTACTACTTTCTTGGATATGTTCGAATGGTCCTACGATGATGTACAAATGAAACGTTATGCATTAGATGTGTTGAAAGAAAAGATTCAAGAGTGGAAAACTGGTAACATTCCAGTAGAAGGACACTACCGCTACATGATTCAAGATCCATATGCTGTACTAGAAGCTGGTACAAAATATGAAGTGCGTAATGATGAAGGTCAACTGATGATTACTAATCGTGGTGACTATCACATTCAACCAAATGAAGCTTACATCCCATCTGCACACAAAGATAAATCACCTTTGTATGTAGCGGCTGGTCGTAATCCAATGATTGCTAAAGGTGAGTGGCAAGTACTACGTAATCGTGGTATTGAAGTGTATAATCAAGCTTCTCGTAAAGGTGGATTCCGTAACTTGCTAGTTATGAGTGTTCATGACTTTGCTACATTCGCAATGGGTGGAGCAGACAACGATGGTGATACAGCATTAACTGTTACAGAGCCAGCAGTTGTAGAAGCATTACAACGTAAAGTATTCCCACCATTAATGGATATCTCTTTCACAGATGTGAATGGAGAAGTAGAATTTCTTGGAGATGGTGTTCCATACTCTAAGCCAATGACTGGTGTGTATCGCTTACCAGTTGACATGGTTGTTAGCCAAAGCAACTATCGTGTTACTTTCACAGATAGACAGAAAACAACCGCTCTTTATGAAGAGATTCATAAACTAGGTATCGACTATGTTATCAGAACGTTGAAGCCTAACAAAATCGGATTAGCAACAAACATCGCTAGTATCTTAGCTGATGGTGTTCGTGGTATCGGCTATGACTATATGATTAAAGATGCATCACCTCAAGAGAAAGATAATATGCTACAACGTATTAACAAGTATGAAAACTGGATCAACATTCTTCGCCTTGTACAAGGATGGGAAATTGATGCAGCTAAACACGGTGGTGCTTATCAAGAAGTGATGAAAGAAACATTAGACTTCATGGTTAACCCACCTGAAGAGCTATCTTACTTCAATAAAGGATTAGGCAGAAGAGTATGGAATAAGCCTAACTGGTTGGCAAGCCGTAAAGGTAAAGACGGACATGATGTAGGATCCGTATTATCTAGACTAATGGAAATGGTACAAGACTTTGAAGATAAAGAGCTTACTAACAAAATAGAAGTTATGTATCAAGATGCTAACAGCTACTCATTGCTTACTAAGATGAACAGTTCATTCAACTTAGATCCAAACTACTTTAACATGCTATTGAATCAAGTAAAACAAATCAAAGCAGGTTACGGTGGCGCTGTTCGTCAAACATACAGAGGAGCAGAAGAATATAAGAATAAGATTATGAGTGGCAACCTTGAAGAAGGAGAACGTGAACTTAAAATGAATGAAATCGATGAGATGGTTTCAACTCACATCGGTACGATTGCTGAACAAGCTCGTGACAGAGTAGCAGAACTAATGAGCCAGTATCCAGCTAAAGATATCGGATATGCAGCATACTATGCAACATATGTAGATCGTAAACAAGATGCAGGTCTTTCATTCCCTTGGACGATTACACGTGAAGCATTCATTCAAACTCTTTCTTACATGGAGAATAAACCGAAGCAAGATCAAATTGTATCTAATCAAGTGATTGATAATAACTTCACTGTTGCTGTATGTATTCCAGATGACATTCAAGAGAAGTTTACATTAGACACAGTATTAGAAGGCTTATCTACTCAAAGCATCTTTATTCAAGGTGTAGGTGACAAGTATAAGCTATTCATTAATAAGACTGAAGTAGGTTTTGCATATAACTCAAGAAACAACATTTCCCCACTACTAGGTCATGATAAGTTCATGTTATCAGTAGATGCTTGTAACCTCGGCAAAGGTACTCGCACTGTTAACCTAGAAGTAGGGAAGCTAATCAAGCTAGGCGCTTAATAACTGTAATTATAGCTTAATCACCCAAGTATGACAATGGAGAACTCCTTCGGATAGGGGTTCTCCCACCCTTCGGGTGTGCATGCTACATCCTCATATATGATAACCCTCAACATACTACCCTCTCTCCCTCCCTCTCTACCTTCGGAGAAGGCTATCCACACCATCCGCTCCCTATCATTGTTCGCCTTTCACCACACACATAGCATACTTTGACCGAGCAAAAGTATATATCAGTCTCGCATTATCCGTACGCCACCATCCGAACACTCACACATTGTACGTGTTCTACTCAACACCCACACACACCGCATGCTACCATCCTTCTTATCGCTAAACCGCTCAGGATTAAATAGAAGGCTCTCTCAGCTTCCCTGATGCCAACGTGACATTTAACCTTCGGTAACATTGCAACTCCCGTCAGACAATCTCATTCACCTCCCAGTGGGTGTGGTAGCTCCTACATGTGGTGGGTTTATTATTATCGGCAACACTGCCGGCACCCTACATTCCCCAAGTTTACTACAGGCGACCATACTGTCAGTGTACTATGTAAGGTGTGTCATCTATAGGTGATATGTTGACAGCATACTATATAGTATTGGCGTATTTTATTAGTGTTAAGAAGTATGAGCACTGTCATGCTATTGTGGTAAGAAGTATGTATTTTATGGTGATGTCACTTATATGTATGGCGGTTATATATGGAAGCGGAACACGAGGGAAATACTATATGAAAGCTTGGTGGTATCAATTTTCTTACTCCCTTGTCAAACGTACATACATTGACTCGAAGGTTTTAGATTTATGCTGTTTCCAAAAGGGCATACGGGGGCCACGGACGACATCATCCTCACGCTATGGCTGGGAGGTACCGGTTAACTCGATGATGGTGTCGTAGCTTTCTATACTTGGAGGACTATTCTTGAAGAGTATTACATTTTCTCTAGTAGTTTGCTATCTTTTTGATGAGGCTATCTTTTTTCATTATGCCTACACTGTAAGTATGAGGTTTTCACTGTTAGTTTTCGATGTTTGTTGTAAAACCCTCTCACATAGTATTAAGACGGGGAATTCCTAAGGTTTCGCTACATTATACTTTAACTGTCACAAATTGTTCACTATTTGTTCGTATGTGTTCGTATAGATATTTACTATAATCTAATGTATTGTGTGTTATGATGATGTAGTGTATTACATAGTAAGTTAATCGAACTTAATTTGGGATGCCTATCGGCAGTTACGAAGATATAAATATATAAAAGAGATAGAATAACAAAGGAGAAGGTATTAGCATGACAGAGAGAGAATGTGCCAAGTTCCACTATAGGTTAGGGTATTATGAAGAGCTTATTCAAAACAAGTTGAAACCACAAGGGGATCAAAGAAAGCTTAGTCGATTAGAAAGAAAGATAGACGAATGGTATTTTCATTCTATTGATGTAGTAGATGAATCTGTTGGTAAAGATGAGATAACATTTGCTATATAGTTTCTAGTAGTTAGAGGGGATTAATATTTCTTACATAGTCTTTATATTATACTTACATACTATCCCCTCTCTGATATGTATTATTAACCACTCTTTTAAAATTGGGGTGGCTTGTATAGATGTCTGAATATTCTTTAAACAGCAGGAGTGTATGGTAATGGATAATAACATCGAAGATTTATATAACTATCATGAGGTAATCTATTACTATGAAGACCTGCTTCTTGAAAGTTCTCATAAGCGTTATACGTTAATTAATAAACGCATATTATCTAAGCTAGATGAATGGTATGTTTATTTTAATGAATTGTATAGTATTGAATAATTGCCTGTCGGCTAATTGTGTAGAAGTATTATTATAATAGGAGTGTTGTTTATGTTGATGCAATCTGATTATATTATTGATGAAATGCAGGATAGTTCTTGCTGTTTGAAATGCCGTACACTGGAAGACCCCTTTGGTGGTTGTGCTTGTAAACAAGAGGAGTTAATGTCTTCTTATTCACTTAATAATAAATGATTGTAAGCATTATATTATATTGGAGGTTAATTTATGCATGAGTATACTTTAGTTGTTAGCAATAGAATGATTAGTTTTCATGATCATAGTAGCCTAGAAGATTTCTTACGTAAACTTGTAAAAGAGTTTGGTTACTCTAATAAGACTTCAATGAGTGTATTTGTTGAAGCTGATGGAGATTTAGTTGACCAATTTGTTGGTGAGATATGGCATTATGTAGATGACTTATGTGAGGAGGTTGCATAATGCAGTCTAATGATATTGTAGATGAATCAAAGAAGAATGATGATTGCTCTTGTGATAATACAGAGTCAGATTTCTTTCAAGCACATGGTTGTTGTGAGTATTGTTTCTTTATAGGTTAAGTATGTATGTCTCTCCCCTATTAGTAAGAGGTATATCTTTTTCTTTTAGGAGGAGTGTAAGTGTCTGAATATTCCATAATTAGAGAAAGAAGGTTTTTACTATGCACTACGGAGAATGTAAGAATTGTGGTTATGTTCTCGAGATGCACTATGAGTTGTTTTGCCCTAAATGTAATACTGATGTCTTAGAGATTAAAGATAATCGTGTCTTTGATTTATTCAAAGTTATGTATCATATGGAGGCTAATGGGTATATGAGTAAGGATGATTTCTGGAAGAAGTACATCCTCTCAAGGTATCGTGTTCATAATGATATGTACATACGAATGCATATAGATTGGGATCATCGAGAAAATGTTGAGTTAGATGAAATTGAAATGTATTTCAAGGCAATGTCTGAAATATTAGGACTTGAAAATGGTGACGTAGTTGCTATGTGGATTTCATGGTAGATATATTATATTGGAGGTTTTTCTATTGAATAAAGACGAATTGTTTAATGCATTAGTTAATGGATTTGTTGGTAGTTGGGCTTCTGGCATTAATGCTGTTGTTTGTGAAAGAAAGCCTATTTCATATGGTGTTCAATGTATTCTTGAAGGATTTGATACAATCGATACCGTTCAAGTAAATGTATATAATTCTAAAAAAGGAGTTCGTATTGTCATTCAAGGTAAGGACTCTGAGTTATTAGAGTTAGCTAAGAAAGCTATTCCTTCTGGTGAAATTACTGAAGAGCTATTGCGTGACCGGAAATATATTTACGTATGATTAACTATTTGGAGGAGTGTTTGATATGAGCAATGCTAAAGACGATGTTTTAGATATAATTCCTTTTGATGAAGATGGAGATCTAAGTTACTTGCATGACCCTATTCATTGGATAGATAAATCTGTCCTTGAAAGTTTAGAGGATAGTCTTCTTAAGACAGATAAGTTTGTTCTTCAAAATGATCTATATTATCGTGATTACTTGTATTGCTTATTACATAACTTTGAAGAGCTACATGATGTGTCTTCCATTCTTGGACATAACGATGAGGAATTGTTTGGTTTTCTGTTATCATCAGACTTCTTTAAGATGAAACAGCTTGATGATAACAGAACAGAGTTTACTAAGATTCCAAAGAACTCTACTTTATATACTAATCTGTTTGAAAAGATAGAGGAACTTAATTTATTTGTATAGGAGGATTGTTATGTTTCAAGATGTTATCGACAGGTTAAAGGAAACTGAGAAACAAATAAGAGAATTAGAAAGGCAGAAAGCTCAGGCCCAACACTTCTTGGCTTTTGTTGTAAAAAAGATGGGTCGATTTGAAGTAGACACTGATGAATTATATAAGGTTGATTATACGAAAGTGAAACTTCAACCAGTGGAACAAGAACCATCGAAGCTTATAATGTTTTATGAGAATAACTAATTCGAATTTGATAGAAAATACAAAGCATTGAAAGGGTGGTAAAAATGAGAGAAATTGAAGAAATGGAACAGGAAATAAAGGATAAATGGTTCAATAATCATGAAGCAAAAATAACTGAGTATGACGGTATAACTATCTTAGATTGGAGAGAGCCAGGAACATCTATTTATTCAGTAAGATATATTTTCTGCGGTTCAAGATTATATGTTTCAGGAGATATTGGTGATGCAATTTTCAATTTGACATGGATAGCTACTCCGCAAAGTTTTAACAATATAGATCTAGGATATTTGCTAGGAAAACTATCATGCCATTCAAGAGAACGCTGGTATTTTGATGAACGGAAAGCCAAAAACGATTTGAAAGATTGGTATGAAGAAAATACTTATGATGCAGAAGATAAGTCGCTTAAAGAAGCTAAAGAAATATATAAATTTCTGAAAGGCACTATAGAATCCGTATGTACACCAAAAGAATTGGAAAGAGAGCTTTTTAATTATTATATGGACAACTCATTTTATTATTTCGATGGCGAAGATTTTTCAATCTTATCCGAATTCGGAAAGAAGTTGCCAATGTGTTTCGTGGCTTATCTATTAGGCATTAAATTAGCAAACGAACAATTAAAAGTTACTGCATAGTCCGAATAAAATCCGAACCAGTGAGGTGTTAGACGATGGATGTTATTTATGTTAAATGGCATAACAATTACGACTTTATACTAGGCGAAATGTACAAGGCACAACAGTATAAAGAAGGTTGGTTATTGATAGATGGGCAATTATATCGTGAAGAATGTTTTAAAAAAAGTTAGTGCATAGTTCGAATAAAATATAAAGGAGTAATTACATTGACTATCGATATGAATAAAAAACATGAAGCTATTACTATCGCTACACTTGCATGGCAATTGATTGAAGAAGTTAAGATTGAAGATGAACGTTCTAAAGTTGCTATTATTTCTCCTGAAAGTGAAGAAAAGGCATATGTTAATTCACTTAAGTTTTTTATAGATAATAATATTATTGAACCAACAGATGTAGATCAGAGATATATTCTTACTGAATTGTTTTTTGATGCTATGAAATTATATCTAGAAAGGCACGTACATTAATTGTTTGGAGGAATAACAAATGAATAATAAAGAATTAATGAAAAAAGTTATTGAATTAGATACCCAACCATTGTACACCAGAGAACAAAGTCAACGTGTAATGATACAAATTAGCATCATCCGTAAAGCATTTGGAGTTAAAAATTCAGAAACAGATGCAAAAGTATTGGATTATGAAAGAGAGCGAATTTTATCAAATCAAGAGATCGAAAAAGAGTTTAAACAATATGTTGGTTACTGGGAATGGGCTATTAAACCAAATAATCAAGACAAAGCAAGAACATTTGAAAATCAAGTTTATGATTTTATTGAAGGTGTTCGATTCTTTGATGAAAACTTAGCAGAGAGCTTCAAAGAATCATTTGCAATCCTATTTAAAAACAGGTTAAAACTATAATTTTATCCAAAAAGGAGAGAGAAGAGAATGTTAGATAAAATAAAGAGAGCATTAAGTAACCAGTTTCATATTGATAACTTAGAGCTACAGTATGAATCACCTAACGATTTTCTATTTGGTGCAAATAAGGGGCATATAATAGTAGAGAAAGGGAGTATGAAAGTAGTCTCAACTGTATCTGGTTTTTTAGGTATTTTGATTATTGAAAATAACATTTTAATTTAAAATCTATAATTTTATCGAGAAAAGGAGAATGAAAATGAATAAATCTATCAACAATAAATTATTGGCTTCTTTTATTGGTAGTCAAGAGATTCAGCAGTTAGCCGTCATGTATGGATTTACTAATGAATTGCGTTCTATAGAAACTAAACTGGCCGCTCCAGTATTGTCTGAACAAGAATATAAAGTTAGCTTTATCTTAGAAGACGAGTTAACTCTTACGTATACTCTCTATCATTCTAATATGACTGAGCTCTCGGACGATGAAATCCGTCAGTATTCATATGATGTTATCTCAAAGCATAACAACATAGATAAAACTTTATTTTATGAACATGCAATGATTGAAGTCTTATCTAAGACTGACGCTTCAGGTAATCCCCTTCCCTTAGTGTTGTCTTCTAAAAAAGGAGAAAATCATGCTATTTAATAAATCCTTTAGGATTAAAACCTGGGGAGAAGATGATAACGAAGTAATTGACTACTTGGAATATAATGCAAAAAGTATTCAGACTGAAATCATAAAAAAGGTTGAAGATAAAGATTATAATAGTAGTTGCCATTATATATATATATATATTATAAAAGCAAAAAGTAATAAACGTGATTACAATAAACTAAAAGTTCTTGGTGATATCCATTTATGTTAGCAATTGAAAAGGAGCACATAAGAAATGAACTATTGAACAGTATCAATAGTAAAGGAGAGTACAATTATGAAGGCTATGCTTCTATTTCATGAAATCGAATACTGGTTTGAAATGGATGAGAACAAGAATCTATCTGAAATTGATGAAGACTACATCAAGCATATGATTAATAAAGGTTATAGCTCTGGGCAACTGGCACATTATGATGAGGAAGCAGACAAGGAATCCTACGGATGGTGGCAGATCAAAGGTTTTGAAACTCAGAAAGGAAATGATTAAATCTAAACCGCCTGTCGGCTAATGCTGTGAAGTAAATAATAATTGGGGGTTTTATTGTGAGCCAAGAACGATTTGATGGATATATAGAAAGCTTACTTGAAGGAAAGGAAGTGTCTGTCAGTGAGTTTATGTATTACGACTTCCTTAAACATGTGAAACACAAGGCTTTAGAAGATAAAAATATAGAAGAAAAGTTTAAAACGTTTTATAGAACAGTGCACAATGATGAAGATGTCCCCTATATTACTATGGAATTGCTAGATAAATCAGGTAAGCAAAATAAGCCAGACTACTATAAGTGGGGCGAAAAAGATTATGAGCTATATGTAAAGGGTGAAATGATTCTATCAGGACATCAAGCAGATGTAAGAGAAAAGATTGAGGAAATGTTAGAAGAAGTTACGGATATTTATCACGTATCACTTCAGGAGTCTAGTGATGAAGGGTATTTTCAAGTCTATCTCCACAGTGATAATGAGCAAGAAGATTTTGATACTCTTGATACTTATGATTTGGATTATGATATGGATGAAGATAAACAAACACGTATCATTAAAGAAATCTGTAAGATTAACGATATCAAGGAGGTTGTTTATAATGATTAAATCACCAAGAACATTTAAAGCTGTTGAGCTATCTACTTCTCATCTTAAAGAAGATGTGGCTCAACAAATAGAACAATGGGTCTCTACAGGTTTTGGCCCTGGAGACTTAATCATTTATCCAAAATCAGAGTATGGCTGGTTTATTCCTATAACAGATGAAATAGATTTAATGTCTCTTCCCTATAGTCTTGCTTATGTTATATCTACATGTCTAGTTATGGAAGCAGAATGGATTATTTTTGATAGAGATGTAGAAATTGCTGAATACCTCCCCTACTATGATTGGTAATAATAACTGTCGTTAAACACATAACATAAATACTATATAAATAAAGGAGAAAAATTAAATATGCAAATTGAAAATATACAGCAAGCGTTAATAGCATTGAATGACCATTTTGATGGACCGCTATCTGAAACTAGTGATAGTAAAAGATTTAAACTTGCATCTGGTCAAATATTGAAAATCACATCTGATTTAGGTAAGTTATCAACAAAGCTTTTGAAAAGAAATACTGCTGATTTAGGTCCTGAATTATCTAGTCTTTTAACCAGTGTAATAATGGCTGCTTGCTATTTAGATATTAATTTAGAAGGCAGTTTACACACGTATTTTGAAGCTCTTGATAAAGAGATTATTGACAATACTGGACTTTCTTTGACAGATATTTTAGAACCCTAAGAAATGAGGATTTATATGAAAAAGACTATATTAGCAATAAGTGATATACATGGATGTTATGACCAGCTTAAGGAGATACTGCATAAGGTGAATTATAATTCTTATAAACATCAATTAATTTTAGTTGGTGATTATGTTGATCGTGGTCAGAAGTCAAAGCAAGTTATTGATTTAATTATGAATCTAGTAGATGATGGAGCTATTGCATTACGTGGTAACCACGATCAAATGTTTTTGGATTTTTTACTTACAAATAGTGGTGTTAATGATCAACTGTTTTTATCAAATGGTGGACTTTCTACAATTGAAAGCTATGTTGGGTATGAATGGTTTACTGAAGGAGTGACTTTTGAATCTTTACATGAAGCAAGGAAGTTTATTAACAATAATTTTAGTGAGCATGTTAGATTCTTTTATCACCTTCCTCTTTTCCATAAATTAGATAACTATTTATTTGTTCATGCAGGTATTGATCCATCTCTATCTGATTGGATTCTTACTCCAGCTGAAGAAATGATTTGGATTAGAGAGGATTTTTATAAAAAAGAACATCCTCATGATTTCACAATTGTACACGGCCATACACCGTGTATCAATTTTCATGACTCTCATGAACCTTTTTTTGTTGGAAAACGTATCGGAATTGATGGTGGCTGTGCATATAGTGGTCAACTCAATTGTCTAGAAATCAATGAAGATAACTATATTGTTCATTCTGTTGAGAAAGGAAATAAACATGCAGTTTTATAATTATAAACAGCTTTTAAGAGAAATATCTAAATCAAAAGATGTTGTTGTAACTCTTAGTATATGGACATACAGAAGTAAACGTATGGTTTTTAAAGCGTATCTTAAAAACATTGATCCCCATTTCGATAAAGATATGTTCTATAATAATAAGCACAATAATTTTACCTTTAAATCTGTAAATGGTAAAAAGTTTAAAGCACATAGAAGCGACTTGAAAATTGTTAAAGTTGATTGTGTTGAATTTTTTAAGCCAAACAATGAGGAAATTACTAATTAGTATGGATTGATAAAATATGAATAATAATGACATATACATTGGCTCTATAATCTCCTCCCCTATCTGGCAGCATCTTTTAGAGGAAGAGAAAGTAACTTTCCGATTCGATATGGTTGATATCGGAATTTATAAACGTGAGAATCACAGCCTATATATAGCTCGCTCTCAATCTCATAATATAGAATATATGGGTGAGCTAAATACGAAAACATTAATATCATTTTATAATGAAGAACCAACTAACAATGAACCAATACATACCTCACTATTAAAAAGCTATGACTTTCATATCATAGCTGAAAGTGAGTTGTATTATGCAACTAAGAATCCTCAAATTGAAAGACTTACAACTGATATCTTTTTCTTTCGTAAAGAATGTCCTTGTGTAGTGACTTATGATGGTGAGCTATCACCCTATCACATACAAGATTTTTTGGAATCTAAAATAGATATTTAAATTATGAGGAGATGTTTTTTATGGATTGCTCTGTTTGTTCAAATGAACGTGTAGTAATATTTGAAAAAGAAGAGATTTCTTGTCCTGTATGTGAAGAATATCTATAAGGAGTGATTTTATGTATTTTAAAAAATATCTGATTGAGAGAACCTGCCCAAAAAGTGGTTTTGTTGAATCTATTGTATATACCGGTTCATTATTGAATAAGCCAAAGGGCTGGATAGTTATACGAGTGGTGAATTAGTTATGCTATATACTGTGAACACTAATTTGCTAACAAGTGATTGTACGGTCATAGCTCATGTTATGAATTGTTTTTCAGATATGGATTATGGTATAGCTAGTGAAATTAACGACAAATATCCAATGGCTCAATCAATGGATAGCCAACTCCCCTACTCACCTGAAGAAAAATTAGGTGAGTTATCTTTTGCCTATGAGTCTGACAAGCCTATTATTATATTCAATCTATATGGTCAATACTCTTATGGCAGAGGTCGTCATCTAGATTACAGTGCTTTCCCTTCATCTTTAGATAAAATGTTTGATATTTTACTCACTCTTCCTGATGATGTAAAAAAAGTATCACCAGGAATTAAGATCGGCTTCCCCTACCTCATAGGTCAGAAATTAACCCCTTATGAGTTGAAGCGAAGCCATGAAATACTGGAGTATTATTCTCATAAGTATAAGAAAAACATCTTCCTTTATAAGAGTTAGAAAATATTTTGTTGTTTCGTGATTAAATATCAATATATTTATAGACAATATATTTTGTAACAAAATAACAAAAAAGTAGCAGAGCTTTGATTAGCACTACTACTTTTTTGTGTTCTTCATCGGATTCTTACTAAATATCTTTTTGTATGCAGGAAGTTTCAAGTATTCTTCTATCATCTTTTGTGTTTCACGCTGCTCTGCTAGGTATTGATCCATCCTTTTAATTCGTCTTTCTTCAATATCATCGAGCTTGTTATTTAACTCGACTCTCATATTATTAGATACTTTTTCGCTTATCTCTTCCGAGAGACCGTCTGTTGCACGTTGAATGATGCCACCTATGAATTCTTGAAAATCTCTTTGTTGCACTAAATGCTCTAAGTCTATTTCTGACAATTGAGCTTTATGTTTTGGCACTGCTGGAACACTACCTTTTTGACGCAACTCAAATTTATCATTTTCAGCAATCACATAGGCTATATCTGTTGTTGTTGTCTTTCTATTATATTTGCTTTTTTGTTCAGCCATGTATCTAAATATCTTGATGTCACTTTCATAGAAGATTCGTTCGTCTCTATGATTCCGCTCTAAATAATGAACTTGCAGCTCTTCTAGCTTGTCTGCCCAACCACGTAATGTTGGAGCTGGTGTATCAATTATTTTTGAAGCATTCCCCAATGTAACAAATTCTACTTCCATGACCCTCACATCCTTTCATATAGCTATATTAAACCATATTTAAAGCCATATGAAAAGCTCGCTCTCCTTAATAGCTCGTAAGCAGCTGTGTAAATGGTCGTACATACTAAGCTATTTATTAACTCGTTTCATCTCATAAGTCACATATCAATTCCTATGAGTGAACTCGACTTATGTCATGTGTCAATGTCTAAAACAATACACCAACTATGAGAACACTCGCTATATGTAAGATTTCATATCTCATAAGCTATGATGGAACTCGATATATATGATAGTTCATAAAGCGAACTTTGATATACTCTATTGTTTAGCTATTGAATAACTCGAAATATATCATTTTACATAGCTTATAGGCTATATAAGTAGATAATTTTTGCCTATCGGCAGTTAGAGGAAAGAAGGAGGAACCAATAATGATCGATTTATCAAAAGTTAATTATCATATCAAATCACATAGAAACCAATTTGCAATACTGATTCGTTATAAGTCTTATTCTTTTTACATTTATAAGGGAGATTTACAGACTACCAGAAAGAAATTCATATCTATAGTTAATAATCCGATTATCTTAAAACCAATTTTAGAACATTATTTTAATCATTATGTACGAAAGACTACAAGAGAGGGGACTGCTGTATGAGCAAGAAAGAATTTGATCAACTACGCATTGATATGTATGTGACAGGAACTGCTGATAAAGATGGTAATGGTGGATATGCAACTATGCTTTACTCTGTCATAAGTGGAACTCCATATAAAAAGAACATAGGTGGCTATGCAATAGACACAACTGTTACTCGTATGACTCTTAAAGCTATCGTTGAGGGCCTACGTAATATTAAAAATCGCTCTATCATTCATATTCACACAAACATTCCAAATGTATCTGCTGGATTAAATAAAAACATGTTTATCTGGGAGAAAAAAGAGTGGAGGAGAAAGGATGGTGGTTTTTTAAAGCATGCAGATCTATGGCAAGAAGTATTTCAATTACTTCAAGAGAAAACAATTAGTTATAAAGTGCATTATGAAAAGCCATACCCGAATCAAGAGAATCAATTGTATACGATTCATAAGTCTAGTGAGTATGTCATGAAAGCCAAAAAGGAATTATATGAAGTAGCTATATCATAGCTAAATAGGAGGAATATTAATGGAAGCTTCAGGTGCGTTAAAAAGGCGAAGAAAACGTTTAGCTGATTATTGGACTACTGATGTTCAAATTTATTTAATAGCATTCATTGTTGTCATTTTAATTTTCATTGCAATTAGACAAGCTATGCCAAGTGACTATGATGTAGACTTTATTTCTTATCAGATGAAAGAGGGGGACACTATTGTAACCGCTATTTCTAAAGTAAATAAAGATTATAATGGTCCTTATAATGTTTTAGACTTGGCTCAAATTACAATAGATGAAAATAATTTATCTAGCAGTGTTGTTTATGCAGGAGAAACTTATTTAATACCACTGGTAAAGAAATCACATTAGAGGTGTAACAGTATGAGTGAAAACAATAAGCATCCTTGGAATGATTTATCTCTTTTAGATATTACATTGGGATTAATTGGAACAGGTATCATAATAGGTATAATTATGTATCCAATATTATCGATGTAGTTACGGTCTGCTAGTAGGCTTAATTACATGAGCCTACAATGGAGCTCGCAACTCCTTTTTTTTATAGTAATGATTTCTTCTTACAGAGCTACTAAAAGTAGTTCTTTTTTAATTCAATAATTAAATTTAAATATAGGAAGGTGTTTATATGATAAAAATTAAATCACACCAACATTTAGCTTCAAAATTAGAAAACAATGGATTAAAAACCAACAAAAACTATTTACTTGAATTGATAGAAAAACTTGATGAGGACGTTGAACTTGCTTTATCTAATCATAATCATCAAGCAGCTACACTTCTCATGTCACAAATATTATTAATTGAGTCAGAACTTGATTCAATTGAGGGAAGACTAGATGTATTATCAAATATGATTGTATGATATATGGATTTTTATTTATTTTGATTTGTCTAAGTGGAGAATTGATATTTCTCCCTTTCTTGTTAATTTTACATGCTTTAGAAGATATAATTAGAAATAAATTTAGGAGGAGATAATATGTCTCAAGTTGAAAATAAAGTGCGTATGGCTACTACAGTATGTTCAAAATGTAAAACAACTGTTCAATTAGATCTTGGTGATTTAAGCTATGATGAAGCTATCAAAATGATTGATACTCTTGACAATTCAAATCGTGAGTTCCCAGGTTTTCATGTTGAATTTGGCGGTTGGAGAAAGCGTTGGGATTTAGATAATGCTTTCGATTTAGCCTATACAGAAAAAGAAAAGTTTGGTTCAACTATCGTTCATACGATTGAAATTCTATCAGAAAATGAAGGTAAGAAAACATTTGAAGGATTTGACTGCTCTAAGGAAGCAGATAGATATTTAGGAAGCATAATGAGTAAACCTAATGCATTACAAAGAAATCGTATTTACTATATTGAGAAGAATCGTGTTGGAGAAATCATTGATAAAGATACTATCTATTAAATCCAAGGAAGTGATTACATGTCAATATTTGTGAAAGAAGCAAAAGCACACTATATGAGTAAAGGTTATGAATTTGAACATTTAACGAATAGGGAGCTACTTACTTTGATAATTGGCCAGCTTCCTAAAAAATCTATGACAGATGATATCGTATCTACATTGATTCAGTTAGATGAAAAAATTGGTATGTTGGAATTATCTTATCATGACTTGATTTCTATCAATGGAGTGGGGGAAGCACTTGCATCTAGGATTCTTTCATCTATTGAATTAGGAAAGCGACTAGTTAAACGTGAAAAGCAATCAAATCAATTTATTTTAAATATTCCAGATGCTGTAGATTACTTTCATTATATTAAACATTATAAACAAGAACATTTTGTTGTTTTATTTCTAGATACTAAACATAAAGTCATTGGTGAGAAAACAATCTTCAAGGGTTCTTTAAATGCATGTCTTGTTCATCCCAGAGAGGTGTATAAAGAAGCTTTAAGAATGTCATCAGCTAGTATAATTATTGGACATAATCATCCAAGCCAGAGTCCAACAATTTCACCTGAAGACATTAAATCAACACAAAGAATGCAAAAGGCAGGGGAAGTTGTAGGTATAGAGCTTATAGATCACATTGTAATTGCTGGTGAAAAGTATGCTTCCTTTAGAGAAAAAGGATACTTTTAAACTTGTATAAGTAACGCATTACAATCAATAGAAGAATCAACATAATAAAAAACAAATAATTGGAGATGATATACATGTCAGCTATTTTAAATCAAATTAAAGAAATGGTATCTAAAAATATAAATGTAGAAGTTCACAATACACCTCAATATGGGAAGTATCCAGTAGTT
This sequence comes from Oceanobacillus profundus, assembly GCF_003515705.1. GTDB lineage: Bacteria > Bacillota > Bacilli > Bacillales > Amphibacillaceae > Oceanobacillus > Oceanobacillus profundus. The sequence goes on along the minus strand of NZ_QWEH01000007.1, from coordinate 69,873 downwards.
GTTAGAGATAACTCAACTAGTATTACTTCTGGATGGGAGCTTCTTTATAAAATTGATAAATCTAAATTTAATGGTAGAGCAATGGATTACTTTGGTCACTTCTCAGAAGTTCGTATTCCTCAATTTAATAATCTATATACACTGGTGCAACAGGTATACTCACAATTTAAACAAGGAGTTAATGTTGAACAGCGATATGATACAAACTTTGCTACTTATCAGCCTAATGAAAAGTTGTGGTTTACTGCTTTAGAGAGGAAGAATGGAGTAAACATTAAGTTAACGATAACAGATGATGCTTCACCTCTTCATTTATTATCAATTAATTTCTTTATTACAATTTCAAATGAGACAAATCAACCTTATCTTGTAGGTTATGATTCTGCTTATAACCAACAAGCAGATGTATTTGTTGATCGATATAACGCTCAAATGTTACCTAAGAAAAAACGTTATGTTCCAATCTATAAAAATGATGGCATCTCTACAATTAAAGCCGCTGGTCAAGTTAATCAGCAGGGACTTGTTCAAATTGATGAAGTGACAACGGATATTGTATATCTTCAAGAGACATCAAATGAGCGTCAATTACTTGCATCTGTATATGAAAAAGCAATCATTGAGATTGTCCTTGAGAAATCTAATGAATTGTTTACGTCAAATGAATCAGGCTCGAATTGGAATAATCAAATACCTTCCAATTCTCCTTTTAATATGCAGCAGCCTGTTAATGCATTTAATAATGTACAATCAAATACAGCTCCTAATGCTTTTACACAAAATATGGTCCCAACAGGTAATGTATTTTAGGATAATAAACTATATAATGCGTTACATGATGATTGTAGCGCATTATATAGCCTCTAATAAACTTTTTCCTCTAAATATCTCCTATTTTTATTTGCTTTCTCAAAAGTTCTGTTATAATAGTTTTAGTTATGTTTGGAGGTGAATCTTTTTTGATTCAAGTTCGAAAACAATATGGGAACATATATGTCCGTATTCTTGATAATATGGAAACATTTGAATATACATTAGAAAAAATACGTAATATTAGACAAAGATCATTTAAGGCAAGTACTGGTGAGTGGATGTTTCCTCAAGAGACAATTGAAGACCTACTTCATGAATTTGGTAATCAAATTGTTTGGATGCAGCCGTTAGAAGAAATAGTAAAAGATTTACCTGTTAAACAAGAGTTAGTAACAAAGCATCTAAAGTGGAAAGATGAGCATGATTTTAAAAATTGGCTTTTACAGCCGTATGGGTATCAAAAAGTGGGTGCTCACTTCTTAGCAGATCGAGGAAATGCTGCTATATTTGATGGCGTAGGGTTAGGTAAAACGAATCAAGTCCTTGGATCTTGTCAAATATTATTTAATCAAGGTAAAGCTAAACAAGCACTAATCGTTACACTAAGTAGCATTAAGCGACAATGGGCTAAAGAGGTCACTAAGTTTATGGGTGAGTCAGCTATACCTGTTTACGGAATACCTTCACAGCGAGAAAAGCAAATGAAGCAATTTAAGAAGGATAAAAGTTGTCGCTTTTTAATTATCAATTATGAAATGCTACGTAATCAAAAGTATTTAAAGCTAATTCATTCTATGAATTTTGATATTGTTGCTTTAGATGAAGCTCAAAAAATAAAAACTGGTGTAACCGATAAAATGTTGAATCTTAACCCATCACAAAATGCTGAAGGAGCTTATAAGTTAACTAATATTCCATATAGGATAATTGCTACGGCTACACCAATACAATCAAAAGCAGAGGAAATTTGGAGCTTATACCATTTCATAAATGAAGACATATTAGGTCCATGGGAGTATTTTAGAGAAAGATACTGTAAATATCATCCACGCTTTGGAATAAACGGCTATCAAAATGAAGGAGAATTATACTATCGTATTGCTCCTCACTTTATTCGAAGAACTAAAGAGATGCCAGAAATTCAACAACAGCTGCCAAAAGTGAAACATGACCATATCTTCCTGGAGACTACCGCTACACAGGAGAAAATAGAATCCTACTTATTGGATAAGATTGAAGAAATAAAAGATCAGTCTCGTAGCTCACCACCTAATGGGAAAGTTATTAATGGACAGCTTATGTATGGTGAACAATTGCAAGAGTATTATGATGGTCTGATACAAGGTTATACGAGTTTCTTATTAACTAATACAGATTCCCCAGAGCTATTTAAAATGTCGGAATCATCGTTAGCTCATAATATGATAAGTGAATTGAGCCTAACTGATAATGAGATGAAAAAGTCTCCAAAATTAGAACAATTAATTGATTTCTTTAAGCAACTGGAACATGATGAGCCAAATGCTAAAGTTGTTATCTTTTCTAGATTCGAAAGAATGGTTCGTCTTATTTATAATCAGATTCCTAATAGCGTCATGTATTCAGGTGAAATATCTGAGCGGGATAAGGAATATGCTAAAGAGCAATTTGTTAATAATCCATATTGTAAAGTCTTTGTTGGTACTGATTCTGCTTCTACTGGTTTGAACTTGCAGGTGGCAGCATACTTAATTCATATTGATATGCCTTGGGATCCAACAATGATTGAACAACGTAATGGGCGAATTGACCGTACAGGGAATCCGAATCCGAATATCACAATTATGTATTATGTGATGGGAGAAACATATGAAGAGGATTTGATTCAAACATTGGAAAGAAAAGCTTCACTAGCATCGTCTATATTGGAAGGTGGAAGAATGAAGCCATCATCACAAGACTTTACTAAATTAGCATTAAATAAAATGCTAAAGCGAAAAGAGAAAGCTAAAAATAGAGGTTGACTAACTAATCAACCTCTTGAAAGGAGAATTAGAATGAGTGAACACTTGGAAGAAGCAAAACTTGTAGTCTTAAGTATGATAGATGCTATTAGAGAAGAGTGGGGTATGGAAGATTCCGATATCGAAAAGGCAGAATATGTAATTCAACAAGCAGAACGTGTGAAAGAGTTAGAGAATTTAAGGCTAAAAGATTTAACAAAGATGGGAAAATTAGCCGACATGATTAATGATTTGCGGGATGAAAATCAGAACTACAAGCGGGCCTTGGAAAACATACGAAAAGAAGCAATTGAACATAAAAAAGATGGATACAGCATACAGCATTGGGCACTTATTAAACAAATTAACTTAGCATTGGAGGGGTTAAATGACTGAGGAGGAAGTATTGACAGGAATAAGAGAAAAACATTTATCAGAAGTTACTTCACTTGAACTAGTATGGCTATATAAACAGGTAGATGAAAAAATAAAGTTGAAAGAAAGATTTGAAGTTTTATCAGAACACCATAATCAAGCTCTTGAAGATATTCAGCTCTATAATTTAGTCTTGCAGTTTTATGCTGATGGACGTAACTACCTGGAGGGTTTTTTACCATCATCTATCAAACTTGATGGTGGACGTAAAGCAAGTAAATTATTGGAGGCTATGAAATGAGTCAGCATTTAGAAGAAATGGCAAGAAAGATTCAAAACAATGTGATGGAAATCATGGAAGTGTTACAGCAGAAAGATGAACTATCAGAACAAGTAGATAAGCTAGAAGGAGTATTTAAATCACATGCTCCTGAAGGCCGTAATTATACAAATCATCAATATATAACTTTACTATTAAAGAATAGTCGTTATCTGAAAGGATTAAAACAATTACAAAAAGATTTATATGACCATGATAAGTATCGAGGACGAATCTCTAAAGGCACAATACATGAATTAGATTTGCAAATAGATGATATTTTAGAAGGAGAATCTTGAAATGAAAGAAATATCATTTTCGATAAACACAATTATTGAGCGGGCTTACGATGATGAAAAAGAATGCATTGAAGATGAGTCTTCAATGAAATTAAATAATTTTAGAGTAATTGAAGAAAATCATGATATCTATAAATATTATCGTAAATATAAAATGACTATTTAATGTTGTGAAAGGAGCCTGAAATGTATTACCCAACAATAGACTTATCTTCTAACTACTCACGAAATTTTTTCAATATTGTTCAAGTAGGTGCTGGTGGAAATGGTGGTTATTTGGTTCAACGTTTATCTAAATTACTATATGCTCTTTCAGAAAAGGATAAGAACCTTGAGTTCTCCTATAAAATTATTGATGGAGATATCGTCGAGCCAAAAAATCTACAAAGACAGCCATTTATTAGCCAAGATTTAGACCAGCCAAAAGCAAAAGTATTAGCTGAGAGATACAGTAATGCATATCAGATTCCAATTTTTTATAAAGATGAATATATTAACTCACCTGATAACTTACATGAACTTTTTAATATTGAATATTCATTCGGTTCTCCTATTCAAATTTTAATCGGTTGTGTCGATAATAATGCAAGTAGGCAGATTATGCATAAGTATTTCGAATCATCTAATACGATAATTTATTTAGATAGTGGTATTGACTCTGTAGATCCAGAAGCATCCAAAGAAAGTGGGTATTCAGGTCAAGTAGTCTGCGGCTATCGAAGGAGTTCTAAAACCATTCTTGCTCCTGTCGGAGGTGTATATGAGAACATTTTGACTGACAAAGATTCTCGTCTTCCAATGGAAGCTTGCGGTCAACAAGTAGTTAATTACCCTCAGCGTATGCAAACAAATGAGATGGCTGCTCTTATTATGAATGGTTATTTAAATACTATTCTTGCAGACCATGAAATTGTATCGCATTACACAAATTTTAATGCTCGTAATAATATTGTTTCACCAACTTATTTAACAAAGGACATGGTTTCATGAAACAAGAATTTAATTTATCTGCTTTTGGTAAGAAAATATGTAATACAACTTCCTTAGATAGTGAAAGAGTTCATATCTATGATCGGTTATTAACAATGGATGATATTATTTCTAGAAATTCGATGATAACAGAGGATTTCTTGTCTAATTTTTCAGAAGAAGATTTAGAGTGGTATTTTGACTTTATAACTTATTGGCCTTCAATGGAGATGACTTTAGAGCCTGAAGATTATGACCATGAAATTCTTCAACAAGAAAAAATAATTACATGTATTAATGAACTGTCAAGGATGAAGGGAATCCAAAGGAGTGTTGCATTCATATGATATCAGAAGAGTTTAGGTTAGATATGTTAGAAAGAGTTCAAGTCATTCAAATGAGTAAGATGATGCATGTAAATAATTATGCAATTGAATACTTTAATTACAATAGTACTTCACCATATCATGCATTTAAACTTTATCTAGATCAAATAATAACAAGATATCCTATTATTGAGTTTAACGAATTGGAGGATGTTATAGATATTGGATTCATTCTTAATTTTGTTATATCAGATTGTATAAAGGATCAAAAAGGATTTTTAGAGGATTTAAGAGATGCTATCCATTCTTCCTTTGACTTTTCAATGACAGGAGAAGCAAAATATACAAGTAATGGGATTGAAATCCTATTGGAAGATTCTATGTCATTCTTTCCATTACTATCTAATACTCAAAATTTTCTTAAAGAGTTTTATTTGAAGGAGGGGAGTATAGTTGAACAAAGCAACCATCATACTAAATGAGTTTAAGCCAGCTCAAGTTATAATTGAAAAGGCAGGTGCGAAGCATGAAATTTATATGAATGTTCAAGATCTTGTTCAGCAACTTATTGAATCTATGAAGGCTGATGATGATATAGAAGTTATTGAGAAGCCAACTCCTGTAGTTGTATCTCCATCTCTTCCTATGAATACTGTAAAATATTCAAAACTTAGCGATGAAACTGATATTGTTTTCTTAAACCATCCAGAAGTGAATGTGGATATTAGATATCATAATCATTCTTTTGAACAAGTACCTGTTCCAAATTTAGTGTTTGCTTTATTTGTGAGAAATAATCGTATTGTTAATAAATACGTGTTTTGCTATAAAGATCGTTTCTTACGTGATGAATCACTTTTATATATTTTTCCATATGCAAATGTTTTTGAAGGGAATGGTTCACTATGTTATTACAATAATCAAGAAGTAAAGGACCTTGTTCAATTGCAAACCTACCCGATGACTTGGTTATCGGAACCATTTAATGATCATTTGTATCATCAAGGCAGTACAAATAAGTTCAATAAGCCATTACGTCAAATTTTAGAAGAAACGCAACATACAAAATTTGATTATAGCAAGCTAAAAGAAACAGGTAAAACATTTGCAGGCTGGAGCACTTCATTAATAGTAAATTAATCAATACAATAAAAAAGGAGAATTTATATGTCACAATTAGAATTTGAAAATGAAAAAGAACAAGAGGTAACTTTTGGTACACAGTTAGAGCAAATAGATTCAGATGAAAAGAAAGATGATAATGCTGCAGAAACAAATGAGGAATCAGTTAACGTAGAAGAAAACGGTCAGTTTTCGTTATTTGATGCTCCTGAAGAGAAAAAAGAGGAACCTAAGAAGAAGAAATCTTCAAATGCAAAGAAAGCTAAGCCAGAAGATAAGGTTGATACAGAGTACACTGTTTATTATGCTGGACACCAAGTACCTGTTCCTGAAAGCGATATGACATTAGAAACTTTACGCTCTTATTTAGAAATGGACTTTCCAGAGCTATCTAAGGAACGAACAGAAATGTTAATTGATAAAAAAGAAAAGCAGGTTGTCCCTGTTGTAAAAGGAGCTAAAAAAGGATAATGAGTATTCCTAATTTTAAATTTCCTACAGAAGTAGATTTTGAAAAAATGGAAAGAGATGAATATGCTGCAGCAAAGAATAACAAAGAGAATATGTCTTATTGGCTTCCAAAAATTGAAACTTCAAATACAAGAAATAAATCATCATTAAAAATACCTAAAACAAAAACAGAAAAACTTGATTTCAACACTATTCAATGGTTAAGATCCGACTCTTACTCTAAAGAAGCGTTGATGTTATGAAAAATGGAAATAAAATTTGGATCATAGATATGGCTCGCATGCAAAGAAGTGCATTAGTTAATCGAATGGAGCCTGTAACAATACCAGAAGGTTATATTATGTCTAATGAAGAATAGACATTATTATTTGAAACTGTTATAATACCACATGAAATGCATTACCATAAAAATAGAGGAGTGTTTAAATGTTTCAATTAGAAAATTCTTTAGCAGACGAAAAACGTATTATAAATTTTTTGTCACAAATCGGTATTAATTTAATGGAAGAAGAGACTGTTGATAAGAAAGAAGATTTGTATACAATCTATGATGTAGTTAATCATCCTGTTATTAATGAGACTTTTATTGGAAAGAACACTGGATTCGAGTTTAAAAAGGTTGTCGTGGATGATAAAGTTCATTATATGACACTTGACGGTAGCCCTATCAAATTGACAGAAGACTTAATGAACGATGTGTTTAAAAAGAAAGAGACTGATATTATGGTTTCTTACGAAGATGCACATAATGCTTTCCTAAAAGGGAAGAAAATAGCTTTGGATTATGAAGATAGGTCATTTACATTTGATCCTACAAAATTAAGAACAACAGATTTCGTAGTTCCATTTGACTCTGCACTTACAGGGGTATGGTATATCTTAAATTAAAGGATTGAAACTTTATAATAGATTGTTTTCTACACATATATACATAGCCTAATAGGGTTTTTAATTCCTTATTAGGCTATGTTAATTTAAGGAGGTATTCTACCTATGATAGTTTATATAACTCCTATAGATTATCACTATTTTAAAACAGGGTTATTATCTTTAGGGTATAAAAGTAAACCATCGTTTGACCAGGAATTTAAAAAAATAACTGTACTGACAGATGAAATTGTAGATGATTTGGGAGATAGTAGATTACTGTTAACAAAAAGAGTGTAATGTATTTCATTTTATTTTATGTAATGTATTGCATAAACCTATGGAAAGTGATAACATAGTGTCAGATGCAGGGGAGATTAAAAGGAGTTCTATTATGAAGAAACTGCAAGGAAAAGCGATTATTGTCACTGTAATTGCGCTGATTACGCTTAGTGTCGCTTCATATCACCTCTATTCTCTAATAAATGCTCATATACAGCTAAAAAGGGAACATGAAAATGTCATAGAAATGAACAAGTCTTACCAAGAAGCTCTGAATGATTTAGAGCAAAAAAAGAAAAATGTTGAACGTTCATTACTTGAAGCTGAACAAGAGATTGAGGATAAAAATTCAACATTGAAAGAGCGGCAACAAAAGATTGATGGTTTAAAAGAAGAGCGTCAATCTTTGGAGCAGGATATTAAAAAGTTGAAAAGTGATTTAGAAGCAAAACAAGAAGTAAAATCTGCTAAAGAGAGTAATCTACAACTGTTATCCCATGAGACTAGTAAGGATGAAGAGTGGAGAACTTTTACAGCAACGTATTATGATGCTAACTATCAATCAACTGGCAAAAATCCAGGAGACATTGGATATGGTGTAACTGCTAGTGGAAAGAAGGTAGAATCTGGAGTGACAATAGCCGTAGATCCTGATGTTATTCCACTTGGTTCATGGGTAATGATTAAATACCCAGATGGCAGCACTGAAAAGCGAAGAGCTGATGATACTGGGTCTGCTATCCAAGGACATAAGGTTGATATTTATATTAACCAGGCATCTATTACAAGTGGAAAGCATCAAGTTCAACTAAAGATACTATAAAGGAGATGTCTGTCTTGGGTAGAGATGAGCAAGAACTTAATTTTTTAAAAGAAGTGCTTCCAGATGAAAACGAAGAGGAAAATAAAGTAAAGCTTACCATGTTTGAAGAAGGTTCATTACTTCCTTCAAAAGATGAAATGATTTTTTCTTCTTATATGTTAACAAATGCAATGCTTAATTTATTACTTCAAAACAAGTTTATAAACCAAGAAGATTTATCTATGATTTTAGAAGAACTTCATCGTCAAATGAAGGGTGATAGGGGGAATTAATTTTGTTCGAGAAGTTGGAAAAATATGCGACTCATTTTTCAGAGCAAATTAAGAATGAGTGTAATCATCTTGATTCTGTTGTGGTAGCAGGAAAAATTTTATCAATAATACCTCCTATTACAGATGACATCAAGCTGCTTTCATCACATTATATCTTAGAATTAGATGATCATGTAGGAACAATATTTATTTTTGTTTCTCCTATGATGAAAAGTAATTTTGATTTTATTGAAGTTGGAAACTACCTTACTTTTAATGGATATGTGAATGTTCTCCTTCGGAAAATTAAAGATGACTATAAAAAAGATTACTCTATTGTTGCTTTTGATGCTGCAGTATTGGACATTAAAGAAGCATCTTAATGAGAAATGTGCTTATTTTTCCTGAAGGATATGAAATAGATTTCATGTATCCAAAAGATAAAGATTTAGAAGTCGATTTAGAACTTGAAGTTAAGACTAATAAAGGTCTTGAAAAGGTAAAAATCTTTGATATTAAAATTCAAGGAAATTCAATATATTACTATTTGCAATATGTAAACTAATAACGCCTGTCGGCTAGTTCAGTAGAAAAAATAAAAACTCAAAAACTGAGAGGAGAAATAATTATGAATAACGGATTTAATAACAATGGATTTCAACAGCCACAAGGAGGTTTCCAACAACCTCAAGGAGGGTTTCAACAACCTCAAGGTCAATTTAACCCTAATCAAAATACAGGTGGTAATGGTGGAGGTTCAAATTCACCAAGTTTTTCTGAAATCACAATCATTGCTCGTTTAACAGAAGACCCGAAATCAGAAGTCATGTCAAGTGGTGCAAAAGTCGCAAAAGCAACTATTGCAAACAATCATCGTGGACAAGATGCTCCAACAGATTTTTGGAATATTGAAGTGTGGGTGAATCAAGGTGGAAGATCGTCTACGCATGATTTCCTAATGGATTATTGTAAGTCTGGTCGTCAAGTTTTTGTGAAAGGTATTCCTCATTTGAAACGCAGAAAGCGTCAAAACAATGGTCAAGATGTGTTAGATCCAAATGGTAAAGCAATTTATGACTATTACCCAACAATTCGTGTGAATGAATTAATGGGACTTGGTGCTGGTCAAAATAAAGGTAATAATTCTGGTTCTGGACAGCAACAACAGACACAGCAGAACAATTTCCAAAATCAAGGAAATCCACAGCAGTTCCAAGGACAGCAACCACAAGGTGGGTTTGTACCTCCACAAGGTGGTTTCGGTGGACCAGGTGTAGCTCCTCAACAACCACAAGGACAACAATTTGGACCACCTCAAGGACAGTTCGTAGGACAATAAGGAGAGTTGTTGTCAGATGAGTAGGAAACCAGCTAAGCCAATATATGCCTTTCATCGTTTTTTGAAAGGCATATATGCTTACTATTTAGATAAGGGCGTACCATCAAAAACCGCAAAAGTAAAAATGTTTAAAGAAACGTATGACATTTGTTTTGATTTTGCTAAAGATGAAGAAGAAGCTCCCGATCATGTATTAGTTACAACTATGCAGCATGCGTCTAGACATTTGAATCAACGAGGAGCAGAACTAACAAAAATTGCAAAACAAAACCCAGAGCAATCAGAAGAAATTCGAAAGCTTTTGCAAACCATTAAGCAAGCAAAAGATGCTTCCGATGAATTCATTGCTACATATGAGGGAGTGAAATAATTTTGTCTAACTTTAAAGATATGATGAACAAAAAGTTAGGGGCTGGTACAGTCTTTTCGTTTGAAGATACAGAAAGTGTTAAAGTCCAACCAGTTCCAACTGCTATACCTAGTTTTGATTATGCGCTTGGAATTGGTGGATGGCCACTTGGTAGAGTTATAGAATTATATGGACCAGAATCAAGCGGAAAAACAACAATTGCTCTACAAACTGTTGCTCAATATCAAAAATTAGCTAAAGATCCTAATCACCTTTTCTCCAAAAGACCTAATGTGTGCTATATAGATGCAGAGCACGCTTTAGATCCACTCCATGTTGAGCGTTTAGGAGTAGATGTTTCAGAAGAAACTGGAATGCTTATTAATCAGCCAGATTATGGGGAGCAAGCCTTTGATACTACCGAAGCAATGATTCACTCCGGTGAAGTAGGACTTGTTGTTATTGATTCAGTTGCTGCTCTAACTCCTAAAAAAGAGATTGAAGGAAGTAATGAAGATAATCAAGTGGGTTTACAAGCACGAATGGTATCTAAAGCACTTCGAAAAATTACTGCTCCAGCATTAAAAAACGATGTATTAATTATTTGTATTAATCAGATTCGTGAGAAGGTTGGAGTAATGTACGGAAACCCGGAGACGACTCCAGGAGGCCGTGCATTGAAATTCTTTGCTTCTATTCGAGTAGAAGTAAGAAAGAAAGAAATTAAAAAAGGTGATATGGTTTATGGTCAAACAATGACTCTTTCTGTTAAGAAAAACAAAGTAGCTAGACCATTTACAAAATCTGAAGTTGATTATTACTATGACACCTTATTTGACACATCAAAAGATATTATGAATGTTGCTATTGAAATGGGTATCATTCATCGAAAAGGAGCTTATTACTTCTTAGGAGCAGATCCTGAAGATTCTAAATCTCCTTACTTAGATGAACAAGGTAAAGAATTAAAATGGCAAGGTAAGGATACTTTAGAGAGAGTATTGAAAGAGTCACCTGAATTATTTAAGTATATCAATGATATTGTTCAAGGCCGTATACCAAAAGATGTACAGTTTATCGATGCTACAAGCATGGAAGAAGATATAGAAGAAGAATTACAATTAACTGAATAAAGGAGAGTTCATTTATGAAAGATGATTTTGCATTTGATATGTCAGATATATCTCCTATTATATTTAAACCTGATTATTACAATTCTTATCCTTCCTTTGTTAATAGGAGTAATGGAATTTCTCATTTTCATTTGAAAACAAGTATTATGAGTTGTAGTACGTGTTCATATCATGAAGGAGATTATACATTGCCATTAAACAATATGCATGCATCTTTTATGATTGTGGGTGAGACTCCTTATGATGTTCACTTTGAAACTGAACATGGTCAAATTTTATCTCACATTATTAGACAATTGCATGTAGATTTAGATCATATTTATTTAACCTCTATTAAGAAGTCTGTTGAAGCTGTAGATCCTTGCCATAAGCACCTATCGTCTGAAGTTATCGTCATTCAACCAAAGATGATAGTTGCTCTTGGCTATGGACCGGCAAATTCATTATCTGATCAAATAGATTTTCCTGGTCAAGGAAAAACACTTATTAATGGTTCTGATTTTGTGGTAACACATTCCTTAGAAGATATAATACATGAGCCTTCTAAATACGAGGAATTATTTCAACACATGCAAATGGCTTTTAATCAGTGGCAATTTCGTTTACAGCAACAAAGGAGTGATTACAATTATTCGAGAGTATAAATTGTCAGAAGCAGCGAAAAAAGTTGGAGTTCACAGAGATACCATTATCTACTGGGAAGAAAGAGGTCTAATTCCCAAGCCTAGAAGGAATCCAAAAAACAATTATCGAACATACAATGATAAAGAGATAGAGGAAATTAGAGACATCCGTGGAATTAAAGTTTAATGATACGAAACGATCTATATATTTCCTTTTCTATCGTTATCTCAAATAACATTTAATTTTTAGTGCATAATATTGTAATGCTTTTACAAAATATAAAATGTAATGTATTATAATGGAGGACTTATGTGAATAATAATGTTATCGAAAAAACTGGAGGGGTAATACGATGGCAAGGAATGAGAATGAAATATTAGGTCGCTTAAAGCCAAGTGCTAAGAAAGTGCATGACTATATTCAAGAAAAATCAAAGGAGACTGATGGACGCTTAAGAGAATCAATGGCCAAAATTGGTGAGAACATTGGGTTAAGTGATGCTACAGTTCATCGTAGTGTTCGAATTCTTCAATCTGAAGGTATTATAGGTATAGTCCCTTCAAGTGATAAGACCGAATCGAATGAGATTATATACTATGGTGTTCCAGATGAAGAGAAAGAAGTTAATGACATTCTTACAATGGCTTCAGATCTAAACAGTAGCTTGAATCGCTTTCAGGCACTAATGAAAACAAAAGATGATACAATCCGATCCTTACAAGCTGAAAAAGATCACTTGCTAAAACAAGTTAAAGAGCAACAGGGGTTAATTACAGGGCTTCAAGATATTGTTAAATCATATGAAAATGGTTTATCAATATTGAGTGAAGAGAATATTATTGGCATAACTGAATTGGGCGAAGACACAAAAGCATTAATTTTCAAAGAAAAAAACTGAGGGGTGTACGATTTGTTATCCATAACACATACAACTGGTGCTAGCAGCGAGAAAGTCTTATATTTTGCAAATGAGTTATTTAAAATGATTCAAGAAATAGAGTATCATTCATCAAGCAATGATACTCAACGCTTGATTCAAGAGTTAAAACAAGAGATATCTTTAACTCCATCACTAGCAAGTGAGATAAAAAAAGAATTACAGAATATTTACTTATTTAAGCTTTCTGAAGTTGCTAATGATATCTCTATGGGATCAAGGACAAATGAGGTTGCTAATTTATTTTAATAGGTGATTATAGATGATATTAGAAAGATTGCTAATGGAAAATTTAAATGAGTGGGAAACCATCGTCGACAATTTAAGTTGTCGAAATAATGAGTTGTTAGTGCCAACTGTAAATGATACTACAACATTACATGATTTTAATGTAAACCTTGCGAATTTTTTCTCAGAAGTGAACTTCTATTTTGCAAAGGCTCGTAGAAATAAGGATGCAATTACACGCCTTATAAAAAATGTTTTGCGTGATAATTATAGAGGCCAAAATGATCTTGCTAGAAGAGCTGCTGGGATACAACTCGCTCAAAGATATCCTGTTCCTGAAGCTGTATTACCCTTTCAGCAAAATGATCATATAGATTTATTTGATTTAGAGGATGTCTTTAATGGACATTATTATATCTTAGAGTCGATTATTCAAACCCTTCATGTGAAGTCTGGCGCAAAAATTACAAACAATTCACTTTTAAATCTAGAAAGAAGCTTATTAGAAGCTTAATTTTCAAAATGGTAATGAAATGCATTAAGGGGGAGTTCTCAATTTTGAGTCTCCTCCTTAATTTAACCGAGGTGTATAACATGGAGTGCAAATTTGCAGAAGAATGCGCAAATTTAAACAAATCTTGCTATAAATGCTTTAATTTTAATATGTATAGTCCCCATAAAGAAAAAACAACACTACGAACTCGATCAAATCAAAATAAGCACATAAAACAAGGAATTGATTTTGAAAATCAAGGTACTAAAAAATACAATACAACTGTAAAACAAGCGAAAGAAGTCGCTCGCAGGCAAATTGCTAGTGGAGCCTTACACTTTGCATTAGGAGATATGATAACGGAAGAAGAGATTACAGCTTCCTTAGCAGAGTTTAAAGAAAGAGGTTCTAGAGATGCAAGAGGAGTGAAGCAAATAACTATCAAGAAAGAGTGGCTTGATGGTATTAAGAAAGAAGCTTCTCAAATGGGAAAAGAATATTATTTTCTACCTTTTCGCTTCAAAGGATCTGATACTGATTATGTGGCAATTGAGTTTGATGTTATCTTATCTTACGTTCAAACTATTCAAACCCTTGTAGAACAGATTCGCTTATTGCAAAAAGAAGAATAAAAGGGGGATTCATTTGTCTAATCAATATATAAATCCTTGGACAGAAGAAGCAAACGAAGAACTCTTATTCCTAGTAGGGAGAGTCAAGACAATTAAGGCTATAGCAAAACGTCTTAATCGAACTCCAGGATCTGTCCAAAGACAATTGGAGAGATTGGGTGCAACAAAGCACATAGAAACTGGAATGTTTTCTGCTAATGAATTAGCTAAAACACTTCATGTGGATACTAGTACAATAATAAGGCATATACATGAAAAAGGTCTTCCAGGTGAAAAACTCTACTTCAAAGGAAATAATTCAAAAAACCAACCTTACTATATTGATGTAAAAAGGTTTTGGAATTGGGCCAGCAATAATAGAGATCTTTATATTTGGTCACGAATTGAGCGAAGAGTTTTAAATCCAGAACCAGAATGGTTAGATGAGCAAATATCCATAGATGTGCAATTACCTTCAAATAAAGGGAAGTATTGGACTCCAGCTAAAGATACAAAGCTATGGAATATGTATTATAACCAAAATATGAAACAGAAAGATATTGCTAATATATTAAATCGTTCAGTTAACTCTATTGAGAAACGTTTAAAAAGATTAAGAGATACAAAATTTTCTCTTAACGCCTAACGGCTTATTTTATGATTTAAAAAATTTAAAAACAATTGTCTGAGAGGAGAATATAATATGAGTGCAGAATTACTTGATGCATTAGTATTTGAAGGAGAAGAAGCAGCTGGATCTTTACAAGAAATGATGGCAGAAATGCTTGGAAATGTAGAACAAGGAGGAGGATATGTACGCTCTGAATTGGACGAATACACAATTCGTAAAATGATGTTGGCTCGTGAATATAATAAAAAAGATATTGAAAAAATGAAAGCAATGAAATCTGCGATCATGAGAGACTGGGACCGTAGAATTAACAAAAAAAATGAAGACATTGCAGCAATTGATTCTATCGTAGATAATTTTGTTCGAAATGATAATAAAGGTAAAAAATTATCACTTGATATTGGTACTGCATATTTACAAAAGAAACCCCATAAAATAAAAGTTGAAAATGAAGATGAGGTTAGACAGCATTTTGCTGAGCAGAATATGCTAGAAAAGTTTATTAAGCCAGGTCCTTTAGATACAGGATTATCTGAAAAGTATTACATGAATGAATTTGAAGAGATTGTAAGCTCTATAGTAGAGCTTGAAGTAGATAGAGAGAAGCAGTTGAGTGAAAGTAAAAAAGTTACGAAAAAGCGTGAGAAAGAAATAAGAGAAGAAGTAATCGAAAGGGAGCTTCCTAAGTTTAAAGAGAAACTCCCTAATGGATTTGCTTTAACAATGCCTACTGAAAGCTTAACCATCAGATCAAACATAAAATAACTACACTATAAAGGAGAATTTCTTATTTGAGAAGTTCTCCTTTATTTAATTTTAGGGAGGATTTTTAATGAATATTTTAAAACAGCTATTTAATAAAAAACAAACTTACATGGTACTAATCTTAATGATGTTATTATTCACTGTAGCGGCCTGTTCAGAGACAGCAGCTCCCACAGAAGACAGTGATAAAGAGACAGCAGAAGGAAGCGGTGAAAGAACACCAGAAGAAAGCGAACAAGAGGAACAAGAAGTAGAAAAGGAAGAATCAGATTTAGAAGATACATCAAGAAATAAGTCTGAAACTTCATCTACAGAAACAGTTGAATCAAGTTCTGATTTATCACTTGAAATGGACTATGAGTTAGCTATGGTTGAAGTTATGACAGGCTTTGCTAGTACAATGGAATCTCTTTCAATATTGACAGGTGAAGCAGGTCAAGATGTAACCTTACTTTATAGTGAGGATTGGGTGATTTCAGTAGCATTTGAACTATTAGAGTTAGAAAGTTTAATTGGAGAAATTAGATCATTAGAACCTCCAGAGAAATTTGAAGATTCACATAGCGAATTGTTGCTTGCAGCTGATAATTATCAATTTGTCGTAGATAATTATCCAACTGCTATTGATACTTTAGATGTAGATTTAATAAATGAATGTACAGATTATATCATAACAGCTACAAGTCATATTGAAGAAGCAACTGTTATAATTTCAAATATGCAATGATTACTGCAGATAAGCCTAGAATCCGTATGCTCACAGTGTGTTACGTTTAATTATCTAGGATTATCTGCAGTTTTTTCAAAATATCACTATTTTTGGTTGCTTTTCCTAAGCTTTTGTTTTAAACTAATAAAAGTAAGGCATTACATTTTTATAAAAGAGGTGCATTACATGGTAGATTTTATGCGTTTTATTGGTGTGACCAAGAATGCCTTAACTGCTGGACCTGGAAAACGATTAGAACTCTTTACAAAGGGTTGTATTCGTGGAGTTGTTAGTCCTTGTGAAGGTTGCTTTAATCAAACAACATGGACGTTTGAAGGTAAGTATCGAAAACTGACAATCAATGAAATCATTGAGATTATAGATAGAGATGCATGGAATCGTCAAGTAACATTTTGCGGTGGAGAGCCAATTTTACAAGGTAGAGCTATTGGCAAAGTCGCAAAAGAACTTAAGAAGAAAGATCCTACCTTTCATATTGTCATGTATACAATGTATAAGTTAGATGTCTTAATGAAGCACGGGTTGAATTTTTATTGGTCTAAAGAAAGACACCAGGATGCCATGTTAGAACAATTAAAGGATTATTCAGCTTCATTTGAGATTAAGAAGACAGATGCAGAAGGGAATCCAACTTTAGTTAAATTTGAAATACTTACTACTGATGATGTTCTCGAATTGATGAGATACATTGATATCATTGTTGATGGTGAGTACAAGCATGAGCAGCGTCTAACGATTGCTAAGTATATGCATGATGGTGGATTTATAGGTTCCGCTAATCAACGTGTTATTTTTGCATCTGAAACAATGACACGCCAAAATAAAGACAATCAATTTATCTACAAGTATGCTGATGAGTATATGAATGAGTTTAATTCAAGTAACCATTGTAAAGCTTGTGGGGGTTCTACTCAAACGGAAGATTATTGCTCTTCTTTATGTGAAAACAGATATAAAAAGCATTTAGATGAGAGTTTATAAGAATATGAAAAGGAAGATGTGTCATGATGAGTCTTATAGATCAAGATACAATTGATTTGAATAAAGTAACTGATATAAATCCATTTTCTGATCAGTTATACTATGATATAAAAACAAGCAAAAAACATACTGTTACATCTGAGATAAAGGTGGAAGATGATATAATTTCTATACCATTTTATATCGATAAAAGCATGTTTACAAAATTGCGATTAAGAATTGATACATTTAAGGCCATATTATTAGATACAATCAAGAAAATCGATGCTGACAATATAAATCATAAAATAGAGAGTCATCCTATCATGAAGAAGGAGTTAGAAGTTTTTCATTCATATCTTAAAGAGAGATATAGTGATAAGTTTCTTATTCAGTTAAAAGAGCTATATGTCTTTAAAGGCGGTGTAGGGTTAATCTCACTTAATAATGGAACTAACCATATCTCAACATTTGAAAGATTACAGTTTCAGTATTTCAATGATGATCTTTCCGTTCATATTAAAGATATATTGCAAACAACTATAATTAAACAGACAGAATTTAAAAAATGCTGTTTTAAATTTTATTCACTAGCAGATAATAAAATTTTCACTGTTGTTCCTAGTCAAGAGAAAGATATTACAAGCATTGATGACGGAGATTTTTGTGACATTTCATTGCGCTGCAAAATCATTGGAGTAGAAGATTTTAAAGAGTCAGATGCTCAATACTCATTAGTTAAAGAACAGTCCTTAATTAAGTTAAATGAAGTAAAGGATCCAGATAGGATAACCGATCTTATTAGTAAACGTCATGAAGTATTAGAAGATATTAAAAGTGCAATAAGAAAACAGTCAATTGTCGATGAGTTTGCAGACATTGAAATTTGAAATTGGAGGGAAATATAAATGAGTGAAAACACACTTGAAATGAGTGGTATTAATGAAATTCAAACACTATTAAATTCAAGGCGGAAAGCTTTACTTGTTGAAACATACGAAGAAGAGCGTTTTCTTGAAGATATGAAAGCATTAGCTGAGTTAAAGTCATTTGAAATATACTCTTGGTCCATCACTGGCGGTGGTGTTGATCTTTTATCTGAAGAAGAAGTTTTTAAAGATTATGATCCGATTAGTTTTGTTAAAAGAATTACGGCTCATGATAAGCCATCTATTTTTATTTTAAAAGATATACATGATCTTTGGTCTAATCCACAAGCAAAACGAGCGTTGCGTGATTACTTAGAAAGTAAAAGCTCTATCTATAAGCCAATTATTTGTACGTCTCCACAGATATCAATACCTTTAGAACTTGAAAAATCAATTACAACTGTTCGATATGATTTACCTTCTCGAAAAGATGTAATTGAACTTTTAGAAGGAATGGAAAAGTTTTTGAGAAGCAAAGAACTTCCAACGCCAGAAGGTCGAGAAAGAGATGCTATTATCCATGCTTTGGTCGGCATGACACGTACAGAAGTTAATAATGTTCTGAAGAAATCTGCTACAAAACATAAACGTATTTTACTTGATGAGATAGTGGCAGAAAAAGAGCAAGTTATTCGCAAAACTGGCTTATTGGAATACATTACAAAGTTAGGTAACATGGACAATGTTGGTGGTATGGATATATTTAAAGAATGGTTAAACGATGCTTACTATGCTTTTGATCCAGAAGCACGTGACTATAATATCGATCCTGCAAGAGGAGCTATTACAGTTGGTGTTCCTGGTAGTGGTAAATCTCTCATGGCAAAGTCATTAGCACATCTTTGGAATTTGCCATTATTAAAAATGAATATGTCAAAAATCATGGACTCGAAAGTCGGCCAGAGTGAAAAGAATATTGATCGTGCATTAAAGCTTGCCGAAGATGTATCTCCATGTGTTCTCTGGATTGACGAGCTGGAAAAAGGTCTTAGTGGAGTGGGCTCATCAGATAGATCAGATGGAGGAACATTATCCCGTGTTGTTCAATCATTATTAACTTGGTTATCGGATAAGGAAGCACCTGTATTTGTTATTGCAACTGCTAATGATATTTCTAAATTACCTCCAGAGTTAACACGTGCTGGCCGATTTGATGAGTTTTTCTTTGTCTCTATTCCTTCAGAAGAAGAAAGAGAAGATATTTTAGAGATTCATCTTCGCAAACGTGGATATGAAATTGGTGAAAAGAAAGATGAAAACACATTTGAGCCTAATCAAATTAAACGTGTAGCTCAATTAATGAATAACTTTACAGGTGCTGAGATCGAAAGAGTAGTTGCTGAATCAGGTAGAAGAGCATATGCAGGTTACAAGAAGGAGTTACGTGAATCTTATCAGATGACTGAAAAGGACTTGGTAGAACAAACTGAGTTAGTTATTCCAATCGTTCAAAGGAACCCTGAAATTCTTCAAGAATTACGAACATGGGCAAAACAATCTGCCAAATGTGCATCTTCTTATGAGCATGAAGCTATTCATGGTAAACCAATTAAAACAGAAAAGAATAAAGATGAAGTCAACCCAAAAGAGCTACTGTTTGATTTCAATTAAAAGCTGAGGTGAAGATATGTTTGATCCAGTAGAAGAGAAATCCCGTATCTATGAGATGCTTAGCGAGTCAAAAGTTGAAGAACATCATTATAATAATCAAGAAATTATAGGACATGCTGTCGATTTTGCTATGTGTGAATATAGAGAACTTGCTCATGCATATAATGACTTTTTCCAGAAAGTCAGTCATCTTGTAGTTTTTAAATATAAGATGAAAGATACGATTGTAAAAGAAACAATTAATACATTTAAAAGCCTTCGAGAGATGATAACAAATGAAGGATTTACAAATGAAGAAATGGAAACAATGCCTACGCCAGTTTATAACCAGGTAATAGCTGTTCAAAAAGAAAGAAGCGAATTGCTTAAAAAGATTGCTGAAACATATATGCCTGAAAGAATGAAAAATAAGTAGCATTTGCTCTTATTATATACAATTACAAGGAGGATATTTTTATGAGTCATTTTGCAGTTTATGAGTGTAACGTGTCAAATGTAGATTTTATTAAAGCTTCATTGTCAGATATGGGTCTTGGGTACAAGGAGAATACAACGATTACTGATTACTATGGTCAAAAGCGCTTAGCTGATCTAGCAGTAGTTTCTAATGGTAAGCTTCTTCCATTAGGATGGATAAAGGATAAAAGCGGTGAATTACAATTGCAAGCTGATTGGTTTAAAGTTCCCATGTCAGAAAAGCAATTCACAAATAAAATAAGCCAATTACATTCAAAATATCAAGTTATCCAAACATGTGAAGAAAATCGATGGACTGTAAACTTTGAGAATATTCAATTCAATCAAGAAGGCGAGATTGAAATTCTTGCAACTACGTTTGCATAGGGTGGTTTAATCCACCCTATCTACATATTAAAACTGGAGGTGTTTAATATGTTTATGTTTCTTTTTACAGTTGCTATAGCATCTGCAGCCACAATTGCTCCTGTATATAAGATTAAAAAGGTTTTAGTTTGGATTTTAAAAATCCCAATCCTTGGATGGGCTATTAATATTTCATATGGATTATTTGCAAGCACAATACTATTGAAATTATTTGCATTCCAGTCAAGTACGGCTGGATTAGCTAACTTAACATCTACGTTTGTTTTTGCAGCTTGGATTCAATTTGAAAGTAAAAAAAGAGCACCTAAATTGAAAACAGCTTAAAAAGGAGATTTTTTATGCAAAATATATTTACAGATGAAGAAAAAGCCATACTGGATGCATTTAAGGAAAAATTTTATGTTGTAGTACATTCTATGGCTAGTCAAATACTTACTATTGATTCTTCTACAGGTTTTGAATCATATGATGATACCGAAGTTTATGGTGAAACCTCTTTAATTGAAATATTCTATAAAGATGAAGTAATTTATAAGATTGAAAAGCCTAGAAATGATATAGAAGCTGTTTTAAATTATGCAAAATCATGGAATAATGCTGGTCGTCCAACACCAGAAGATAACTTAGATTTTTTCACATCATTTAATTTAAAATAATTAAGATAGACAAAGGAGAGTCCAAAATGCAATTAACTGAAGTTAAATTTAAAATATCTCCAGGCGGAGAGATCAATATGGAAGTACTAAATGGTCAAGGGTCATCATGTGTTGAAGTTACAAAAGAGATTGAAGTTAGTCTTGCAAATGCCGGTCAGAAGAAAGATGAAGGTAAAAAGCCTGAATTCTACGAAGGTAGCGGTAATTTATCAGTATTTAATGACCTTACTTAATTGAGATTAGAGGAGCATTTAAATGTCAAAAGTAGAACTAAGTAATTTTGAAGATACAGTTAATGAAATTAGAGATAAAATAGTGCCACAAATTATTCGTGTAGATATGCTTCCTGGTTTCACACGACCATCTCTTACACAAATTGAAAAGCATATTCTTAAGTTGTCCCGGAATCAACCAGCTGATGATGTGACAGTTATATTATTTGCTTATGGACTAATACTTGGAGAAACAATGATTAAAACAATTGAAGGATCTGAATGGAATTATGAAGCTCCATCATTAGAATTCTTACGCATCAAATTGCCAATATCTGATGCTAATGGAGATTCAATATCATCTATACCAATTAAAAGAGTCATAGGTTTATTTAACTCCAAAGACATAAAAAACAAAGGTATTGTATCTTATTACGATCAAATTAATAAAACCTTTTTAGAGCATAAGAAAGATTTAGTAAAAAAATAATAAGGAACCTACTACTTTCTAGGTATCGTACAGCAGATGTGGAGCATCCAACAATGTTGGAACTCCCCCAATAGTAGATAAATAGATTGTCTGATATTGGGGGAGTGGTTGACTTTTGCTCTTTCAAACTGACCCCGCAAACAGTTAGCAAAGAGTGGGCAGATGAAAACTGCTGTAACAAACATATCACTTAGTTAATTTGGATGGCGTTAACTATGTGATAGGATCTTGCGTCCCGGCACAACTGAGTGCGAAGCCATCCACTTTATTATCACGGAAGTAGCGAAGCTGGCCGAACGCACCCCGACGAGCGGGGAGGAAGGAAATAAAAAACCAAGATGTTGATACTTTGTATGAAGGGTCCTCTGGAAATACCTTCCCACGCAGGTTCAAATCCTGCCTACCGTGAACCTAATTAATGCACAGCATAGGGCTGAATAAAAAATATAAAAAGGATGGTGAAACACCCCTGACAAGGTAGTTTCAACCAATCAGCTCTATGCTGTGCATTAATGCATTACATAGGAGGAATAATAATGTCAAATACAAAACAAGAAGAAAAGAATACAAAAGTCGAAGTAAAGGAAGAAATCAATGATTCCAATAAGACTTCTACAGTAGAAAAGAGAAACACAACAAGGAAAAGACCTACAAAAACTGAATCATCAGAGAATAAACAAACAGAAAAAACAATCGATATCTCTCCTTTTGTCAGCAATCCAGAAGGGAACATCTATGCCATTAAAAACTTACCAGAAGAGTTTGTTGCAACTTTATTCGCATGGGTATCCCGTTCACCTAAATCGTTTAAGGAACATTTACAAATAGCTTTAAAAGAATTTGATATAGAAGTTCCGAAGCAAGACACTTTTACTAGTCTTGATAAGAAAGCAAAAGATTTTCATGAAAAGTGGACTGTCGGGTACGGACATAGTTGCTACGATGAGAAAACTGAAGTTCTTACGGAGAAAGGATTTAAAAACTGGTTTAGTGTTAATGATGATGATAAATTAGCATCTGTAAATCCTGACTCTTTAGAAGTTGAATATTTAAAGCCAGTTAAACTCATTGAAGAACCTTATACTGGACCAATGTATAAGGTTGATCGAAACCGTATAGATATGATGGTAACACCAAATCATAAGGTTTTTGCATGGCCTCGTCATAAGATTAAAGAATTCGAAACTCGTAAATATCAGTTAATTAATGCTGAAGATTTAAAAGACAAATGTTATAAGGTTAGATTAGGTGGATTAAATTGGAATGGGGACGTTTCCGATACATTATATGGATACCCAATTGAGCCATTACTACAACTTTTTGGCTTTTTTATTGGAGATGGTTACATTGATACCCGAACAAAACATTCAGTTCAGTTTCATATTAAAAAACAACGTAAAATTGATTATCTATATTCTCTCTGTGAACAGTTAGGCTTATCAATTTCAGCAAATAAAAATTATAAGTTCTATATCACATCTAACAATAATGATATTGGTGATATCTTATCAAAATGTTATGACGAAAATAGAGAAAAACAAATCCCAGATAATCTTCTAGAACTTGATTCCACAATTCTTCATTATTTATTTGATGGCTTAATGAATTCAGATGGAAGTAAAGATCATAGAAATGGATCAATGGTATATGATACTTCTAGTAAAACATTAGCAGATCAAGTGCAACATTTAGTTTTACTATTAGGCTGGAGTTCATATCTTAGTTATGAGCGACCTGCACAATCTGAAAACCATAAGGATGGATGGAGATTATTTATTACAAAAAAGCTACTTGAATCGATGGTTAATAAAGTTCAATATGACATTTTTGATGACTGGGAGGATTACAGTGGTTTAGTTTATTGTGCAGAGTTGCCAAAGTATCACACATTAATTGTGCGTCGAAATGGAAGAGTTCATATTAGCGGAAACAGCGTTGCAGAACATGCTGTAGCACATGTCGGTATTGAAAAGGTATCTCGACTAGCAAGTGCAGATCTTGAACTTAGTAATACATTTTACAGTATTACAGAATACAGTCAGCGATATCAAAAGCCTAAACGTGGTGATTGGCATAATCCATTCAAAAAGAATAGCAAAGAACATAAAGAATTTGAACAGTCTATGAATGAATGTTTTGATGTATTTGAGAAGTTAATTGATGAAGTCTATAAGGATTTGAAATCTGAATATCACGATTCTATAGAATTTAAACAGCTTAAGAAGAAACAAAAAGAGAATGATAAAAATGTTAAGGAATTAACTAAAATCGATAAAGAACTGTCTTCTGACTATAATGCATTAAAAAAGCTTGCATTTGAAGATGCTCGTTATGCATTACCTTTAGCCATGTACACTCAATTAGGTATGACTGCTAATGGTCGTGCTTGGAGAGATGGCTTAGCACAATTAGAGACAAGCAAATACACTGAAGTTAAAGATATGCGTAAAGCGTTGAAAGAAGAGATAACAAAAGTATTACCAGTCTTACTAAAATACGCAGATGCTTCTCCATACCAGAAAAAACATCAATCTGTTATTGAATCTAATTTTAATTCCACTCAAGATGATCAAGGTTTACAACGTGATGTTAAAGTTCTTACTGTCGGCCTTGAACTTGATGAGGTTTTAAATATTTTAGCTTTATATTTTGTACAGCAATCAAATATTCCTTATTCAGTTGCACTTAATCGTGCCAGAGAATTAGATTATGCAAAAAGAAATCAAATTATTGAACAGCTTCTCTTTGATATTAAACATTTTGATACAGCACCAGAAGCTTTTAAGTCTGTTAATTATCAGGTTGAGCTAAAAGTATCAGAAGCAAATTGGCATCAGCTCTTGCGACATAACCGCAAAACAGATTTTATGTTTGCTGGGCCTTCTATGCAAAATGGATTAGTAATTCCACCAAGAATTAAAGCAGCTGGTTTAGAACATCTCTTAGTGAACTTACATGAAAAAGTATTTGCACAGTATGTAAGCTTTGTAGAAAAAGGTTTCGATCAAGAAGCGGACTATCTTATTTTAAACGCACATAAGAGACGTGTAGTGGCTAATTTTGACTTATGGGAAGCTTACCACTTAATTAATCTTAGAACGTCTGACGAAGCACAATGGGACATTAAAGACACATTCAATGAGCTTTACAATGTTCTATCACAGTATCATCCTCATTTAATGAAGCAAGTAAAGCGAAGAATCTAATTTAAAAAAGGGAGAGAAAAAACATGGAGAAAAACTTGGAGACCAATATTAAAGATATTATTTCATCAAAAATGGAAGAGGGAATAGTTGAGGAAATCATTACAAAAGAGTTTGAAAGTAGTATAAGAAGTGCAACTGATCAATTATTTAATAGGTATGGAGGAATCACTAGTATAATTGAAAAGAAAATCAAGTCTGTAATGGTACCATATCTTGAGAACTATGATTATAGTGAATATATCGTTAAGTTAGATGCTGTTCTTGTTGATATCTTAAAGAACAGCACTGTAGATAATAAGGAAATTATTAAAAACTTTAAGCATCTAGTAGATTATGAAAGAAAAAGTACTATTAATGCGACTGATTTATTTGAAGAGTGGATGAAATATGTTGCTGAAAATGTAGAAACACATGGTCTCGATGTTTATTTTGAAGATAGTCCTCATTATGAAAGTGTAGAAGTGAATTATTATGTTGAATACAATGAAGAGAGGTCATGGAGCAGTCATAAATCTGCAGTGATTATATTCGAATGTGAACATGATGAGGAAATGAATTTTGAAGTAAGAATTCATCGCTGGGATCATAATAAGAAAAATGAGTGGACTCTCGATTATGAAGGTATTAGAGATTTGACTTCTCTAAAGCGTTTAAATTCGTTCCAAATTCTATTAATGCAGCTTTCTCAGGATTATACATCAATTATATTAGACTTAGACAGTGATTCTTCTGAGGTTGAACCGGATGCAGAACCAGAAGCATCATTTTCATAAGGAGGTTATAAATTGACTACTTCAACATTAGGTGTCGGCCTGAATATCTTTCAGGTCGCACAAATGCTTGCAAAATTAAATGAACATCAACGTGAAGCGGCTATTACAATTGATGGGAGATATCTTGTGATAGCGGGAGCAGGATCTGGAAAAACATCCACTCTAACTACTCGTATTGCTAATATGATTGCTAACAATGTAGCTCCTGAAAGTATTTTTTGTGCTACATTTACGAATAAAGCTGCTCGTGAAATGAAAGATAGACTGGAAGCAATTGTTGGTGAAGACAATATGAATAAAGTATGGATGGGTACGTTTCACAGCTTGTGTGTGCGCATACTTAGAAAACATGCTCATTTATTGGGATATGAACAAGTAGATAATCGATCCAACTTTATCATTTATGATTCCTATGATGTATTAAAACTTATCGAACGTATTTATAAGTCTCTTTCTTTTGATGGAAAATATAAGCCTGGCTTAGCAATGCATTATATTGATGATGCAAAGAATAATTTATGGACTCCTGAATATTGTTCATACAACAATGCGGAATCCCGGACTGAACAAGATATGTCACTGGTTTATTCTCACTATCAACGTATTATGCAAGAATCAAATGCAATGGACTTCGGTGATTTAATAATGAATGTTGTTACATTACTAGAAGAACATCCAGATGCTGCAGCTTATTGGCAGAATAAATTTCATTATATTATGTCTGATGAGTATCAGGATTCTAATCCGTCACAGTTTAACTTACTACGTTTACTTGCAGCACCACATATGAATGTGTTTGCCGTTGGCGATCCCGATCAATCGATTTATCGATTTAGAGGGTCTGACATTGGAATAATCATGAATTTTGAAAGGCATTTCGCACCTTGTACAGTTATCAAATTAGAAGATAATTATCGATCAACAAATGTTGTTGTTAAAGCTGGAAATGGTTTAATATCTAATAATCCTGCTCCTTATGATAAAGTATTGCGTGCCAATAAGGATGAAGGTGAGAATGTTGATATAATCCAATTGCAAAGCGAATATACAGAAGCAGCTTTTATAGCTACTAAGATTAAGCAGCTTGTTATGTCTGAAAAATACGAGTGGAAAGATATATCTATTCTTTATCGAGCAGGATATCAATCGATGGCTTTAGAACAAGTCTTTGTTCACAACTTCATCCCCTTCAAAGTTTTTGGTGGACAATCGTTTTTCGAAAGAGAAGAGATTAAAGATATAACATCTTATTTGAGAGTTATTTACAATCGAAAAGATGATGCTGCTATGCTTCGTATCCTAAATAAACCTACAAGAGGAATCGGTAAGACTTCACAGACTGCTATCGAAGAGTATGCAACTAGTAACTCTGTTAGTGTTTACCGAGCATTAAAAGGAATTGATACAATTGATTCCATTAAAAAGGCTGCAGCTGGTAAGATTAAATCATTTTTAGATACTCTCGATCATTTCGAAGAAAAACTAAACTCAAATATGTCTATATCAGCTTTTGCAAGATATGTGATCGAACAATCTGGATTGCAAAAGTTGTACAGAACACGTGCAGAAAAAGATAAGAATGAAGAAGAACGTTTAGATAATATTCAAGAGTTTATTAATCTAATGGCTCATTATGAAGAAAATCATCCTGATAAACCTTTAGATGAATTCATGCAAGAAATATCTCTCATCTCTGATTATAAACAAGATGGTGAAGATGAGCCAAATGTTGTAAAAATGATGACGATGCATGCTTCAAAGGGATTGGAGTTTCCTGTCGTGTTTAATATTGGATGGAATGAAGGCTTATTCCCATCTTGGAGATCAAACACTCAAGAGGATGTAGAAGAAGAACGTAGATTAGCTTATGTTGCATTAACTCGTGCAGAAGAAAAGATATACATTACGTACACTAACCAGCGTGCAAGACATGATGGTAAAGGTGTCCAGTCTTATGATCCATCCCGCTTCATTATGGAGATTCCAGAAGATATTACAACAAAAACAGAACTTTTATAAAATATAATCTCATTACAGGTACTAACTTGACTATATTTGCAGAGACATGTATATAATGGTTAGTACCTAACTTTTTGAGAGGTGGAATTTAGATGTCTTCAAAACAATTAAACAGAGAAACAATTTATAATGATGTACTTGATATTTTTGAAAATGGAAACGAAGATGAAGTCTTCATAAATACTGCTGAGATAGCTAAAAAATATGGAGTTAAAGGTCCTACAGTTGACTATCATATTAAAAATCTTGTAAATGAAGGACGCTTGTTACTTTCAAATAAACGTGGAAAATATAATCGTAAATTTTATTATTTGCCTGATTCGAAACAAGAAGCCTTACCTGAGAAAAAGATATTCACCTCTGGCAATATAGATCAATATAGAACTATACTACAAGAGAAAATGAAAGATTTCTCTAATGCTTTAGATACTGTTGAAAGTAATTCAAAAAAGGAAGAACAACAGGGACAGCAAGTGGAAGAAGTTGAACAAGAAGCTCCTGTTAAAGATAATGTTGAAGATGAAATTAAAACAGAAAATAAAGTAGAAGAGCACATAGAGGAGCCAGCAATAAATGAGGAAGAATCAGATAAGCAAAAAGAATTTGTTCCTCAAAAGAGCATTGACTTTTCCGCTGGCGATTTAAATCTTGATGACAAAATTCAATTGTTTTTAAAACAATCTTCTCATGTTCCTACACCAGAGAATTTATTGACACATCAGGATAGAGAAGTCTTAGCTGTTATGAATGAAAGTATCCATCAAAATATTATTTACTTAAAAGACTTATCTGAACAACTTTCTACCATTCAAAACAAAGAATTAATTCAACAGTTAATTGACGAGCGTAATGTTTATCTTGAAGAAAAGACAAAACTACAAGAAGAAAATGAAATTCTTCGTAGCGAATTGGATAATAATAGAGGTAAGTTTGATTTAGATCCTAAGAGAATCCGCTTAGCTCAACAAAATATTATAAGTGTATTGGATAGTTTCTTAGATCAACCAAACCATGCTTTAGCCTTATCTCGAATAGAATTCAGAAATACTATTACAAAGTTAATTAATGATGCATTTCGATATGTTCTAAACTTAGAGTAGTAATTTCTTTACTGCCTATCGGCATGTTTTAGAGACTACTTCTCCTAGTGAGAAAAGGGGAGATATTAAATGAGCAAATTTGAAAAAGCGTGAAGAGTGGTTAAACAAGGATAAACAGTCCTTGTCTAAAAAAGCAATCTATGAAATGCAACTTATTATGAATGATATATAATATTTGAAACGATTTGATTTATATTCGATAAAAAATGTAGAGTAAAGGAGCTAAAAATATGGATATTAGAAACGCTTATGAAATCACTATGGAACATATGTTGGAGTATTTAGACGATGAAGGGATGCACGTATCATCAAACGTTGAAAAGACAAAAGAAGGCGTAAAAAAGATGGTTAATGACCCTCAATTTATTGAAGAGTTTGCAGAGTTTTTGCAAGACCATTTAGCTGATTTTGGAGAAAATTACGGTCTTTAAGTAATCCAAATTCCGATTAAAATTCGAAGTCGATAGAAGATGCGACAGGAGAGGTGAAATAAAATGACTGTTTTTATCGTCTTGTATGAACATTATTTGAGAGACCATCAGATTGAGATAAAAGGTGTATTTGCTGACGAAGGCAAGGCATTCAATTGTCGTGAAGAATCTCTTAAACAAAAGAAATTCAGAGACGAATGCTGGATAGCTGAACGGAATGTTATTTAGTAGTCCGACTAAAATTCGAATTTGACAGAAAATGCGGAGGAGTGTAGATGATGAAAGTAAAACAATTGATAGAAGAATTACAGGTTAGAAATCCAAACGCAACAGTGTATCTTTTGAATGATGAAGGCGATAAAGCAGCTGTGAATAAGTTGTTTAGAATCGAAAGCGACAAACCTACTCACGAACAAGATGTACTGCTGACAGAAAGGTTTTAATTAAAAGTCCGAATAGAATGTGAAATAAGGGGGGGTAATAGAAATGTCTTACCTATCACAGATTGAATGGATATATACTCAACTACAATCATTAAGTAAAGAAACATTAGTTCAAATAATTGATGAATTAAATTTAGATATACCTGATAATGATTATAAAGATATGGCTACAGATGTTTATAATAAAGCCAAAACAGGAGTCCCCCTTACTCACAAGCAAAAAAGAGTCCTAGTAAATATTATTGGCCAACCCAGATATGAATAGTCAATCCAATAAAAATTTGATGTTTTAATCAAACAGCAAAAAAGATAGATGATTTCATCTAATATATGAAATAAAGGAGTGAATCGATTTGAAGGAGAAATGGACAGTAGAGAAATTGATTGATGAATTGAAATGCTATCCTCAAAATTATGAAGTTGCATTAGCAGTAAGAAATATAGAAGCTCCTCTTGATGAAGTTGAGTTAGATTCAGATGATGATGAGAAAATAATTTTAAGTTATTAATTACAGAAAGATTTTTATTGCAATCTTACAGTAGGAGGTGCTTCACATAAATGGCACAACACTATCCCTCAGAGTTTATTGAAGAATTAAAGCAGCGAGCTAATATTGTTGATATTATGTCTCAATATATCCAAGTTGAGCAAATGGGGCATTCTCATCTGGCCATCTGTCCTTTTCATGATGATCAGACACCGAGCATGCAAGTTAATTCTGATAATAATACATTTTATTGTCATGCTTGCGGAGCCGGTAGCAAGAATCATTCGGAAGTAACTGCATGTGATGTCATATCTTTCTTAAAACATATAAATAACATTACATTTGGAGAATCTGTAGAAATGCTTGCGTCAATGGTTGGAATCCCACTCCCTCAATTGTCGCCTGAAGAACAAGCTGCTGTTAATCAAAGAAGAGATTATTTTAATTTAATGAGTCGTGTTTCAGAAGCATTTCATATGAATTTATGCGAACATCAAAGGTCTCTACAGTATTTAGGTAATCGTGGTATTACACACTTAGATATGAAGGTTTGGAAACTTGGCTATGGAGGTAAAGAACCTCATTCTAATTTTATTAATGTAAAGAATCGAATTGTTTTTCCTATGTTTAACTATCACGGTGAAATCGTTTCTTTTACTGGCCGTGTTCCTTTTGGTCAAAGTGTATTAAACGAATTAAATGTAGAGAATAAAAGTAATGGAAAATCCTTCGTACCAAAATATAAAGACATGAAGAATTTTGATAAAAGAAACCATCTATATGGTATGCACATCGCTAAAGAGTATATAAGAGAAGCAAAAACTGCTGTAATTGTTGAAGGATGGACCGATGTTATCAGTTTACATCGTCATGGATTAAAGCATGCTGTATCCACAATGGGAGTTGCTTTATCTCAAGCACAGATTGAATTGTTAAAGCGTGCCGGGGCAAAGAAGGTCATCCTAATGAGAGATGGTAGAATTTTCTTTATTTTCAGTTAATTATTTGTTATACTTGAGATGTATAAAAAACACCTCAAAGAGACAAAGGATGAGATAAATTGACACGGAATAAAATTAAGCCAGAGATTGAAAAAAAGATTATTGAAATGTACTTAAATGGATGTAGGAATCCTGAAATTGAAAAAGAATGTGGCATTACTCAGTGGACGGAACTTACAATTTACTTTCAAACATTAGAAGTCACCTTCAAGAAGCTGGTTTAAATCCAAACGTAAAGTTTACTAAGAGAAAGAAAAATGGAGATAATATATATAACTTAAAGTATTGCGGTAGAGGAAATGCTTTAAAGTTTTATAATTATGTTTATAAGGATTCAACTTTTTCTCTTCCAAGGAAACGTGAACGATTTATTTCGCTTATTAACCGATAATGAAGTGTTGCCGTTCAATTAAGAAATTAGTTGAATTATAAGTGCGGAACTAAGCGGGAAAACCCTCCCTGATTGAAAGGGCAACCCGAACCGAAGGCTAAATGTAAAGATTTAGTCAGGGGCAGAGCATACCAGGTGAACCTGTAGTAACAGACTATAATCCTGGCACGAGGCCGCACCACCCAAACATATAGTGATGTGGGTGAAGAGATATGCCGAGCTAGTCTGTAATGGGCTAGAAGTAAGGATAAAAAACCTTACGATAACAAACTGGACCCAGCTGGTATAATAGCTGCAGAAAGAGATGATAAGCTATTAGCTGCACATAATATTGAGACATTTATCTATCCATTAGAAAATGGTATGGATCCTGATTCTTTATGTATCTCTTTTGGCTACTATAATGAAAGCTTATTAAATCATATTCATAAATTTACACAGCCAATAAGTCAATATAAGATAACTAAAGTGTATAAGGAAACACAAGAAAATATTCTTTACCATTACAATGAAATCAATCAAACCCAACAGGAGCGTTTGAGCAAGATAATCGGTGTTCTTTTAACGATCCAGGATCCTATAGAGTTAGATTTATATATTCGTCAAATATCCGATTTAATGGTAGTATCTTATGATGCAATTAAAGAAAAACTTAGGCAAGCAAGATACGATCAGCAACTTACAACAGCTTTTCAGACATAAGGAGATTTTTAATATGAATCATTTAATCATTTTTCCAGAAATTTATATAACAGAAGTATTGGAAACATATTTATCTGCAATTGAAAAGAGCCATTCTACTAAATCTATTGTTCGCAATAATGGCTTAGTAGCAGTCAAATCAGGTTATTTAACAAATACATTTCCAGTTTTTTTGAAAAAGAATAACATTCCATTTGATTATCACAAAACCATTAATGGTGCATCCTTAATTCAATATTCCCGTAAGGATTTTGATAAAGCCATTTATTGCAATCATGTTGGAGAGCATTTACTAAGAGTAAATGATATTCATGATATTGTTACGGATTTTGCGAACGGAATTGGTAGTAACACAGCGGAGTCAGCTCTAATATCTATCGCTAAGTTAGTACGTGAAAACGATCCTGTTAAATCTGGTCGCATTAAAGATATATCAGAATATACAAAAGGAGAATAGATATGGCCAAGAAATTAGAAAACTATGAAACAGTCAAAGAAAGAAAATCACGATTAAAAAATGATTTTCCTGACAGCCTTATTTTACCTATGTTCTTGTCAGATCCAACTCAGTCCTTCAATTACGCATTAATTGGAGCTCTTATATGGAAAGACAAAAAGGTAAGAGATGAATTATCTGTTGAAGCAATAGAAAGTATATCGAATATAGCGCAAAAGGCAACACAACAAAATGCTGGAACAATTATGTCTTCCATTGCAATCTTAGCAAAATCTGATGCTGCTGGATACTCTTTATCAATTGCCGGTGGAAATGGTGCAGACCGAAATGCTTGGGTAGAAAATGCGGAAGAATCTGCAGTTGGCCGAGCTTTAGATAACCTTGGATATCATTCTAATTCTGCTTCTAAGGAAGAAATGGAAAAAGTGCAATATGTAGAAGAAGCAAGAAAACAACGACAGCAGCATGATAACCATGTTAATAATCTTATTATACAATTAAATCAATTAGGATATACAGGAGAATACTTACAAAATGTGTGTGCACAATCAGTCCGACCGTTTTCTAATTTCCACGAACTATCGTTAGAAGAACTCATGGCTGTAGAGAATAGACTGCAAGCACTTCTCAACCAAAGTAATACACAAAATCAAAATATACCACAGCCTGTATAAATTATAACACAATATATTTCCTTACAAAAAGTTGCTTTTAAATCGTTAGGTATGATTAAATAATACATAACGATAGGAGGAGTGATTATGGGAGCAAAAGACTTACTAAGACAAGCACATCAACAAGGATCTGCTGTAATACAACCTACAGTACAGGTGAATAAAGCAGAAACTAAACCTGCAGTAGAACCTATACAAAGTCAAACAATTGAAGTGGAGTCAAGCAAATTACCTAGTAAAGCAATACAAGTGAAACATCCAGATGCAAGTGAAGAAGCTTATGGTATCATGCCAATTGCTACTAACTTGCAATTATACAATTATGATTTAAATGATTTTTTATCTAATTTTAGTAAACAGAATAGGAAAAATGGTGGTAATCCTATTACAAAATCACAACTGATCGAAACAGTTTTATCATTTGCATACTATAATATGAAAATTAATCCAAAAGGATATAAAAGCGCACAAGATCTTATTGAGGATATGGCAGGAAAACTGAAAAATTCATAGCATACTCTTAAATTCTTTAGCGATTTGTGGATTTTTGTTCGCAGATCGCTATTTTCATGTTATAATATGTAATGCATTACATTATAGGAGTGTTAGACAATGATGGATTTAGCTACAGCTTATTTATATTTATCATCACCTGTTAAACTTAAAGATATTCATAAGGGTACTTTTCCCAATATGATTCAAGCAGGCTGGTACCGTGATCACAGGGCATCTAATAAGTTTCAAATTTTGAATAAACGTTTCAATATCGAAGGGAGTTGGTATCGAGTATTGGTTCGTTTTGAGCTTCAGTCTGATTCATTTTATGAATTAAGCTCACCTGTTCCTTTTGTTATTACAGAAACGGAAAAGAAAGATAGCCCTTCTGAATTTAGAGATATTTTTGTTGATAAGAAATCTTATCATGGACGTAAACTAAAGCATGTTTTCGGATTTATTAATGCCGGTGTTCCTATCGCTTTAATTGATGCGGTTATTCAAGATTTGAAGCAATATATTGTTTATAAATAAAAAAGGGGGAATTTGAAATGCATTACGATTTGAATAGACCATTGAGTAATTATGCTACAAAGATTTTATCCATGTACCTCGATTTTCCGAAGAATCAACCAATAACTGCTGTTGATTATCGTGCACGTAATGGAGAAACTATTAAGCTTTTAACTAAGAAGCATGAAGGTAATAAGCATTTATATGGAGCTACAAATGAATTGTATCTTGCAGAATCCATGAATGATAGTGGAGACTTTGAAAAGGTGTCTCATTCACATTATAAGGCAGAATCTCGTATCTCAAAAGAAGCCTTTTCACTTGCTATTGTAGATCCGTTTATTAATAAAGTAGTTACTGATGAAATTTTTTCTTCAGTTGATGACTTGGTTGAGCCCGACTTTGAAGCTGAAGAACGAGAAAGATTGGAGAAGGTTAGACAAAATATAGATGTGGACCAAATTGATTTAGGTATTGAAAATATTAGTAAAGAAGAATTAAAAAAACAGTCAGAAGAGATTGAGAGGAAAGTGGAAAAGGCTGTAAAAGAACGCAAATTAGCATTTAGACGTGTGTTAAAAGAGAAAGAGAAGCGCATTACATTTGAACGTGAAGATAACTTTTTACTCGCAAAGGCAACGGATCAGCTAATGCCTGGAGGGATTCTTGTGATGATTACTCCAAAAGAGATGATAGACACTGCTATAACATTACGTTTAGCTAATCAGTATGAAGATATTCGGATTATTAGATTGGAGGAAGATGAGTATAGTTATACTCACAAATGTATTATTCTTGCTAAAAA
The DNA here is from genome assembly GCF_003515705.1 of Oceanobacillus profundus. GTDB lineage: Bacteria > Bacillota > Bacilli > Bacillales > Amphibacillaceae > Oceanobacillus > Oceanobacillus profundus. The sequence goes on along the minus strand of NZ_QWEH01000007.1, from coordinate 33,935 downwards.
GCGATTAAATAAATATGGAAAAATTGATCGAACCAAAGGTTATCAACTTGCTGAGACTAAATTAACATCCTATCGTGAAATTGAGGAAATTTCACCACAAGCAGCTGCTTCTTATATTGTACCAACACAATCAAAAGATGCAGTTGAGATGTTCCGTATTGGTCCAATTACACCCCAAGAAGTTTTGGGAGCATTAAACAAAAGTAATTTGATTAATAATTATCAAGAGAGTTATTCTCAAGTATTAACAGAAGATAATCCAATTGCTCCAACTGCCTTGCATAAAGGGCATATTATGCTTCTCTTAACATCAGGTCATTTGAATGGATTTATTGGCAAAGGGGAAAACCAGCATCTTGTAAAAGGAACAGCTCAAAAGCGAGTTAGAGAAACAATTGAAGAAGATGAAGATGGTGAAACAACTACAAAAGTAAGAGACTTTTATGATATTACAGTAAAATATCTTGATTATAGCGGCAATTTCCATAAATTAATGTAAATAAAAAAGGAGGATTTTTTGTGACTACATTTCATTCAGATGAGCTTTATGAAATTGGCATGTATGGGTCAAACCGATACGGTATTCGAACAACAGCTTATACAGATTTAATAATTAGTTCAACTATAAACAATACAGATCACATTTATTTAGCTAGCATTAGTGGCAGTCCATCAAAAGTAGAACAAATTGCATGGTTATTTAATGATGGAAATAAAACTGCAGAGATTCATCGAGCAGAAGGATATCGATTTGACAAAAATCACAAAAGAATTCGAGCATTTACCGAAACAAAGAAGAAAAAGTATACGGTTCATACTCAAAGAATTGATGATATCTCTCATGCTTTGATTGTTTCTAAAAGCATTGAAGAAAAAACGAGTGAACGTTTTCAGTGGATTGAAACAAATGGCCATCCAGCACCTGGTCAAAAATTACCTCATGACTTAGCAGAATTCATTATTGCTTGGGATGGTGACATGTATTCTCAAATCTACAAAATTTTAAATGATCGTTATGGTACTCCTATGATTGAAGAATGGAAAGAGTACATTGTAGATGAAATGATTGAAAATGAGTATTTTGAGTATTTATCTGTATATACGTTTGGTAATGAATCCCCTATCCAAGCTGGTCTATTAAGGGTTACTGATGAGCAGCTTGAAAATATCATTACAAATGGAATACAATCATATGAATTAGATTTTGCACTCCTAGAAGATGATACACAAGAAGAAGTGTTATCAAAGCTAGAATCAATTGATCAATACTTAAGCCATTTTGCAGGAGATTTAGCTGAATGTATTCAACAGAATATTGCTCTTCGTTTTGATCCACATAAAGACAGGCATAGCCCAGCTTTTAAAGATGTGAATCTAACAGCTAATCAGAACGGTATAACTGGTCTATTCCCGCCACAAGCAGATACTGTAATGGGAGTAGCTAACACGTTAAAAGAAGATGATTACTGCTTTATAGTAGGTGAAATGGGCGCCGGAAAAACCCCTCTGGGTATGGTGGCTCCTTATGTGACACAATCAGTACGCAGTCATGATGGTTCTGTTAAACCATATCGAGCACTGGTCTTTTCACCAAGTATTATGGTTGAAAAGTGGAAACGTGAAATTAAAGAGCGAATTCCTAATTGTGAAGTTTATGAAATTGCTCACTATACAGATGTATTAAAATTAAAGAATCAGCCATACAGGCCAAATAAGATTGAGTACTATGTTATGAATAGTGATCTGCCTAAATACACATATCCAATGCTCCCAATTAAAGATTGGAGATATTCTTCGGAAGATGCGAAAGCTTATTACTCTCAATATAAAGCAGACTTTAATGAGAATGGAGTATTTGAAGATAAGCCACCTCGTGTCCGCTTCGAAAAAGAATCTCATTTTGCAAATGGATATGAGCAGACAGTCTTAGCACCAACTGAAACTGGATATCACTGCCCAGAATGTGGTGGAGTTCTATATGAAAAGAAAGATGTACCATCTGGACAACGATTCTTTGAACAGCGTTCTGGACGTAAATGGACACCACGTGTTAGAAAATCTGTTAACTATGTTTGTCAAAATGCTGTTCCTGTAAAGACTTTACCGAAGCATAAAGTTAAAGATAAAAATGCTGAAACACAAAAATGTGGCTATGTTTTATGGGAGCCTGAAAAGCTAGAAGCGGATTCGAAGAAGAGAAAAGTTTCTCCTGCATGGGCAATTAATAAATTCTTACGTAGAGGGTTCTTCCAATACTTAATTGCTGATGAAGTGCATGAATATAAATCAGGAGATTCCTCAATCGCTCAAGCTTTTGGACAATTAATTAATCATACAGAAAAACAAATTCTGTTGACTGGTACGTTAATGGGTGGTATGGCTTCTGATATATTTTACCTTTTAGCTAGATTGGATCCTAGCAGATTGTTAAAAGAGGGTATCCGATATTCCGATGAATCTCTTTTCACTAAAAAATATGGTGTTTTCGAGAAGAAATATGTTGGTGACGATGATAACAGAAGACAATCAGGTTCAGCTAAAAAGCCTGGTCTATCACCTCATCTATTCCCAAGGTACTTAATGCGTAACTGTGCATTCTTAGAATTAAGTGATTTAGGATATGCACTACCACCGTATCGTGAAGAGCCAATCTTCATTGAAATGGATAATGAACATCGTATTGAATATGATCGATTAGACCAACATATGACTAGCTTAATTGGTACAAATGCTTTTTCAGGGTCTGGTATGAAATACGTTTCAACTTATATAAATCTAATGAGTCAATACTCAGATTTACCATTCAATATTCCTGAAATCAATAGCTTTGATGATCTTGGAAATGACTATGTAATTGCAACTCCACACTCATTTGAGGCAGATTCTTTTGTCCCAGCTAAGTTCCAGCGTATGCTGCGAGATATTGATGAAGAAGTTTATACGAAAAACAGAAAATGTTTAGTTTATACAAAGTTTACTGGTGCTAATTCATTCAATGCTACAGATAGTTATATCTATGAAAAGTTAAAAGAATTAGGATATAATGTAGGAATTTTAAAATCATCAGGGACCTATGATGGTATACGTATGCCAAAGTCTTCTAAAGACCGTGAACGTTGGTTAAAAGAAATGATGGAAAAAAATGATTGGGATGTTCTTGTCACAAATCCTAAATTGGTTAAAGTAGGACTGGATCTCTTAATGTTCCCTAATATCATGTACTATCAATTAGATTACAGCACATATGATTATATGCAATCTTCACGTAGAAGTTGGAGAATCAAGCAAACAGAGGACGTTATTGTACGAACATACTCATATCGTAATACAATTCAAGACCAGGTCCTTGAACATATTGCAACAAAGATTGATTCAGCGATGGCTATGCAAGGTAAGTTCTCTGAAGAAGGACTACGTTCGATGGCAGATTCTAATGATGGCTTTCAATCACTTGCTAAGAAGCTTCTATCTGAAGGTAAGCTTGATAATGTAGATACAATTCATGAACGCTTCCAACGGTTAAATCATTCTTATGAGGAGCTGCAGAGCACAAACTATGAGGACTATGAGTTTTATGATGTTAACCCTATTGAGGGTGGCATGGAAACTGTTAAGAAAATCGCTCAAGGTCTAATTAAGGAATTTGAAGATAAAGTGTCTGCTGGTACAGCAACTGTTCAAGAGCTTGCTGCGTATATGGAAAAATTCGATGAGATGATGCAGGTTATCGATGATGTGAAATCTTACAATAAAGGTAAGAGAAAGAAAGAACAGGTTATAGAAGGCCAAGTCGCCCTAGCTTTATTCTAGGGACTTGGTTGTTTAAATCAAAATGAGGTGTAAAAACATGGATAAGAAATGGAAAGAGTTATTTAAAAATCCTCCATTGAATTGGAGAGATACTTGGAGAAACCGAACGAAAATATCCCGTTTTGATTCTAAAGAACAGGCACTTAAATTTAAAGAAAAAATTAAGTCTGATTATAAAAATGAAATCTTGCTAGATATTCATCCCAAAGATGGTTATGTTTTGTATCAAAAAGAAAATGAAATTTAATAAAGAAATATTTGTAGAGGTGTTTTATGAAACAGATTACAGAGTGTTTAGATCGAGCTTTTAACAATAAAAAACCTCTAAAGAAAAAATGGCGTGCAGGTATCCTTGCAATAGAAAATGTAAGCTTGCTTATTATGTTTCATTATCATCATATGATTATGGTTTATGACTTAAATAAACATGTTTACCTACATCAATGGCATGAAACATCAGCAGATCTTCGTGGATTAAATGCAGCAAAGAAATATTTGGAGGAACACAGTTATGAGGAAATCAGTGGCAGATATGTCAAACAATGAATTGCTTAAATTTGGATCAGAAATTACAAGACACAATGAAATTATTCAAAAAGAATGGTACAAGCGTTATCAAATGAATTTTCCATATGCATTAGATTATGAGGGTAATATAGTACATCATATCATGAATTGTATTCTCCAGGATGATGAATGTGACAAGCTTATTTTAAAACAAGCACTCAATCTTAGAGAAGAACAATCAAAAAATATAGTTTTAAGCTAGGGGTGGATAAGTTTTGGATATATGGAGATATGATCAAGAGGCACCAGATGGATTAGTTAAATGCTTGTATGTAGATGTTGGGAAGTTTCGTTTATTTTTTGCTTTAAGTGAATCTGCTTGGTATACAAAAGGTAAAAAAAGACTTATTCCTATCTGGATTAAGGATAAAAGCTTATTTATATATAAGCTTGCAATGAGAATTGGAACTGTTTCTGGCTCACGAATGAAGCATTATTATAAAGAAAATACGGAGGAATAGTTCTATGAAATTATTAAAAAAAGTCTTTTACGATGAAATGTATACTGTAAAACTTAATGGAGCTGCTCTTGTAGGGTGGATTACAGCAAGTCTTTACGGAGTTGTAAGTTTAATAAAGACTGTTATTAGTGCCTTTAATTGATTCAGAGTTTATATGATTTGCAAGCCAAGGAGGAAGTCAAATGGATACTGAAGATAGATTAAAATGTGATTGCTGTGGTGAAGATCATTTCAATACAGTTATTATTGAAAAACCAGTTAGATTTGCTTTTAATACTCGTATTCATAAAATGGTGGATATTAACAATGAAGGGCGAAAAGATAACTTTTGTCTTAATTGTTTAGTTGAAGAAATTGAACAATTAAAAGAATGTTATTAATTCGGATTCAATGTGAAGGAGCGATATACCAATGGCAAATGGATATGTTGTCAATCGTACTGATGGAGTTAGTGTAATTGTTTCGGAAAGAAAGTATCGAGAATTTATAATACCTGCTGAAAAAGCTGGTGGCTTTATTGAATCTATAATTCCTTATATAGATATGCAGGAGGCTATTCGGGAATATCCTTGGTTGGAAGTTTTCGAGTAATCAATATTCCGATTAAAATACAAATTAAAAATAAGGAGTAGAAAAAATGAGAGTAACTGTTAAAAAACTTACAAAAGAAATGTCAATTATAGAAGTGGAGACAAGAACAGGAACAGAAACTTTGCAAATAGATAGAACGCCAACGGGGCATTCTTATGATGATTTTGCTGACTGGAATATTACAAATGAAGAGTATTATCAACTCGAAGGTTTTGTCGACACCATTACAGAAAGAATGGACGGGAAAGAGTTGTTAGATGTTGTCTATGACTTAGATTAAATCCATATTTCGAATAATACACGGAGTAAGGAAGTGATTAATATGTTTTTTAAAAAAGAGTTTAAATATCATGTTGTTTATACTTATCAGAATAACAACACCGGTGGTGATGGTTCTATAACTATCAGGAGGAACAAGAAGATAAAGACATCTGCGGACGTTAATGGTATTAGAGAATTCATTGAAACTGAATATAGCATGGGTAAAGTAGTAATAAAAAATTGGATTAGGCTCACTGCGTAGTTCGAATAATCTAAAACAAACAAGAGGGAGAGATTTAAATGTCAACAGCAGTTGCTGAAAAAGAAATCGTTGAATTAAATGAACAAGTGGAGGATTCACTTAAAACAAAATTGGAAGTAGAAATAAGAAAAGATGTAATGCAAAGCATCTTAAAACGTTTAGATCGTTCTAGAGAGAAAAATGGTGTACTTCCAATTAAGCAAGGGATTTATATTTTCTTCGATGAGGAAAAAATTGTAGGCCGTGCAATGAATGGTGACTTTACTACAGAAGTAGTTGTAGCAAAGGATAAGAAAAACTTTGACATTCTAGATGGAACATCTGGCGGAGCAGTATTTATGGATCCTAAACTAGTATCTATGGTTAATAGTCTTCCTAGAAAAAACATTAAGCTATCCATCAATGGAGGAGATGCTGTTTTAAGTGCAGGCCGCTCTAAATTTGAATTAAAAATTCTAGACCATTTAGAATATCCAGCTATCTTTAATGAGCTTGGTGGTGTAGAAATTAAAGTTCATCCAGATGTTTTAAGAGCAATGTATAGAAACACTACTTATGCTACGTCTACTAATGAAGTTAGACCATTCTTAACTGGTGTTAACCATAAACTTGTAGATAGACATCTTGTTTTAGCAGCTACAGATGCACACAGACTAGCTCAAATGCGTTATGAACTAGACAAAGACTTTGAAGAAGTCAGCAAAATTGTACCGGCACCTTCATTAAATGAAGTTCAAAAGCAGCTGGATGACACAGTTTCATCTGTAACGCTTCACATTAAAGATAAAGAAGTTATCTATGTGTTCTCTAATGGTGTAACCATTCGTTCAAGAGTAATCGATCATAATTTCCCAGATACAGATAGACTTGTACCTGAAGATTGTGTAACTGAAGTAAGCTTCTTGGCTGGTGACTTACAAAGTTTAGTCAAGCGTGCAATGCTTGTCGATCAAGAGAATTCCGTTAAACTTCTTATCCGAGCTGAAGATAGACAAATGCGTATGGTGTCTAGAGAAGCAGATAAGTCAGGATTTGAAGAAGATGTTGTACCACTACGTGGCCAAGGAAAAGATATTCGAATCGGATTCAATATTCGTTATCTAATGGATGCATTAAGCCACTATGATGCGGAAGAGCAAATTAAATTACAATTCATTAGCTTTATGAAGCCATTCTTAATTCGCACAGAAAATGGTGATGATCGAAATTTAGATTTAATCTTACCAGTACAACTTCCAGATAAAGATGCAAAAGATGCAGTAGTTACAATCGATAATTTTAAAGCTGACATTCAAATTGACTTAGTTGAAGATGAGAAGCCTGAGTGATTCAGGCCTTTTCATCTGTAATTGATAGAAAATACGAAGCAAGAGGTGAGCGATTTGTATAGACATGAATGGTACACGCTACACAATGGAAGAGCTATTAAATGTGATAAATGTGGCGCATATGCACATATTGATTATCACGATAATTTTAGGGAGATTGAGGCTAAAGAAGATTGTCCGATTGCACAGTCCGAATAAAAAGTTGATAGATAATCTAAAGGAGTAAAACACAATGGAAAAGGTGAAATTTGGATTTGAAGTTAATGAAATAAATGTGGAAAAAGAAATGCATTACACTAAGAAGCCAACTAGAACACAAATTGAAGAAGATATGAAAGAATGGTTTTTTGCTAATCAATATATGTGGTTTTATTATGAAATGGATGGAAAAGAAATTAATTTAGGTGATGATTAAAATGACAATGAATTACATCTTGCTTTTAATAGTTGTATTCTCACTTGGTTTTCAAATAGGCAAAGCATATATTGTTAAAGGTTTGTCTTACAGAGTTGAACAGTTACATGAAGAAGGAGATTACCGAAAAGCTTGGATGATTGAAGAAGCCATAAAAAGTTATGAAAGTGAAAATGAATCAAGAAAGAATTAATTAAATAGAGAAAAGGGGTTTTGACATTGTATACCGTTAGAAGAAGAGATGGAGATAATCATAATTTAACAACCTTAGAACAGCATCTCAAATATATACAAATTTACTTTAACTTTGATCTTTACAATGCTTATGGAGGATTTTGCATTCAATTATTTGCTGAGGAGTTTTATGCAAATGATCAGGTAGATTGTGATGCGGAGTTTCATGGGGACTCCATAAGTGATGTTGTATCACAAGCTATTAATTGGATTGATGAATTAAGGAGGTCGTAAGATGGGACGTTTAAACACGAGCGATTTGATTGAGCAGCTAATAAATCGAATAAAATTCGAATTCGATAAAAAATACGGAGTAGAAAAGGAGCGTATTAATGGAAACATGCGCATATTGCCAGAGTGTTTATGAAGTAGAAGAATCGAGTTCGAGTATTCAAGAAGCATTATGTTCAATGGAATGTGAGTTAGAATTTCAAAAACACGAAGAATCAATTAATGAGTACCTTAATTCACTTTCCGAATAAACTTCTAATTAACATTCGATAGATACTACGTACTAAAAGGGGAATATTATATGGGATTATTACAAAATAAAAGCTGGATGACAGAGGAATTATATAACCAGTATTTGCAATTAAAGACTGAAATACCGCAATTAATAAAAGCAAGGGATTTTTACGTTAGTAAGCAAAGTGATTTAGGGATTCTTGATTATCAAAATAGTATTGATGAAAAAGTAGAAAGACTAAAATATATACTAAATCAGTTAAAAGTAGTGCATGGAATAGCAATGGAAGATTTGATTTTACTAAGTATTGGAATAGATGTTTAACTATTACGAAGTTCAAATAAATTTTTCTATTTAAAAACTCCATATAGAGGTGGTAAATATGAATTCTTTAAATGAAAGATTGGATTTAATATGGGATAATGCTAATCCTTGTAAATGCGGTAATGACGACAATTGGGCACAGAACATTAAGGGAACAATATACTGCAATGAATGTAAAGAAGTTGTTGTGTAGTTCGAATACACTCCGATATTAGAAAGGAAGATGAATTATGATTAGTCAAGTAAATACTAGAAATTTAGTTGTAAATTGTCATTGTGGAAATAAAATCGATTTTGAAGATTTATATGATTCTACAGTTAATGATTTAGATTCATTTTCAAAACTTGCAAGTTTTGAAAATGAAGAATTAATCTGTGATTCTTGTAATAGGAAATATTCTTTATCATTAGATATAAGTCTGGATATATCAATCGATCATGTTGCTCTGGAAGAATTAGAAGAAGGATACAAAAGCAAACATGGCGAAGAACTTCCTCCCACTTATTTTAACGAATTAGATCTTGATGATGAAACTCTTTTAGAGGATGGAGAGTATTTTGTAGGAAAACAAGTTTACCGCATACTGGATGGAAAATTACTATATAAACTGTCCGCATTAACAGATGAAAATCAAATGGATTTGTTTGAACTAGAAGGGACTTTAGCTTCATGACAATAGAAAAGGCAATTTTTATTACAAATGTATTCGCACACTCTTATCCAGATTTACATACACAACTGTGGAAAGAATTTGAAGAAAATGTGCATCAATCAAAACGAAGTGGAGTATTTGGTGCTGATAAATTGGCTTACATGAAATGGTTAAATGAAAAAAAGCATGATACTTTTATCTCACTTATTGATAATTCTATTGTATCACGGTAATTCATTCCATTTTAAATTTCTTGTAGAATAATGAAATTAGGTATATAATGTAGTCACCAGGAATAAAATATAAAAGAAGAGTGCTGGCTGCAACCAACACTCTAAATGAGCAACGCCAGAGTTAATGGCGATTCGCAGATTAGAGAAGTAACTCATAACCTACTTGCGGCAGGGTGAGTTACTTTTTTTCGTTTTTCTCATCATCTTTAATATTATCTCTTTTAGATATATTTTTTGTGTTCATAATTAGATAGACAACTATCATAATTTTTAACACAATGACAAGAAATTCTGAAGTAACTATCAAAGCGATCACCTCCCTTCTCTATAGATGTTGCTGAGAAAGGATGCAAATCGCCATCACCCTGCTTTATTGCTCTTACTTATTATATCATAATTTTTTCTATTAAAATATATTAAAAAAGACACATACTATATGACTCTCTTTAAAAGAGACTTTATTAAACATTTAGGACATATATAATCATTTAATACATTTAGGGGCGCTGTAATCCCTGTCGTATAAGGGTTCGTGATGTCGAAATATCACGGATAGGGTGCGAAACATCACGAATCGGGTACTAATCTATCACACTTGTAGGGTTTAACGATCACAGATAGGGTATTAAAGTATCACAGAATAGGTACTCAATTATCACACTTGTGGGGTTAACCATCACAGATAGGGTATTACTATCACACATTGGGTATAGGGATAATCTATTTTCCTTATAATTCCTGCTATAACAGCTTTTTTGTTATCACAGATAGGGTACATGGGGTATAAACGATTTACATTTGTTTATAACTATCACACATCGGGTAATACATAGGGGGTCTATATTTGGATATTACCCAATGTGTGATAGTTTACATAAAACACAGGTACCTAATCTGTGATAGTTGCTTATAAAATCACAGATACCCAATGTGTGATACTTCAAAGATCATCACAAGTACCCAATGTGTGATAGTTGTTAAACATCACACGTACCCTATCTGTGAGACTTCAATAAATCTATTGAATTACTATTTTTATTATGAAATAATAATAAGCAATATAATGTATTGGACTGGTTGTATGGGCGAAAAGATAAAAAAAGAGAATAGAGTACAAGTCTATCAGGCAAATGATTTAGTAGAGGCGATTTATGAGGATGACTTAACTGCAACAGAGCATAAAATCATTCGTTATGCAGCAGCTAAGATTAATAAGTCTCCAGATCATTTTCCTAATGTCTCATTTACAGTAACAGAGTTTATTAATGCTGCCGGTATATCAAGTAAAAGTTATCACAGCAAAGTGAAAAAGATGGCTGGTGAATTAACTAGAAAAAGAATTCGTATAAAGACTGAAGATGAAGAAGGGTGGTTTCCTTGGTTTAAAGGTATTGTATATAGAAGCGGAATGGTACATATAACATTTAATGATTTAATCAAGCCATACTTAATCAACCTAACCGAGCAAGGACGTTACACAAAATACTCATTCCCTACAATTGGAAATATGCAAAGCCCCTATACAATACGATTATTTGAGTTGCTTCAGCAATATGCTCCAATAGGAAAAAGAACCTTTGAATTAGACAAATTAAAGGAGCATCTTGGAGTTAAAGATAAATACAAACAGTATGGACATTTTAAATCAAGAATACTTATGAGAGTAAAAGAAGAGCTTGATGATATAAATGTTTTAACATACGACTTTGAAGAAATCAAAGAAGGAAGAAAAACAGCTAAAATTAAGTTTGATATCAAAATTACAGATAGCTTAGATCTAGGAGGTAATCTAAAGGAAGAGGACATAAAAGTATTTTTAGAAAAAGCAAGACCTCTTATTAAAGAATATGGGTATGATATTCCAAATAGACAAATTAGAGCCTGGACAATATTTGGAATTGATGAGCTAAAAGCTGTTCTTGAAGATATGCAACAATATTCTACTAATGTGGGACATGTAGGAGCATATATCACTACTATTCTCAAATCTAGAAGAAAAGATTATTTAAAATCTGCTTCCAAAATAAATGCTAAAGATGAAAAAACAAAAGATATTATTATGAGGTATCTTAATGAGAGTAAAGGTACTATACCTCCAGTTCCTGATTGGCATATAAAAAACAAACTAGTTGGAAGGTTTACTAAAGAAGGGTATTCCTCAGAAGAGTTTGAAAAGGTATGGGAAGAAAATGGAGAGTACATATACAATGTAATCAATCACAAAGCAGTCAGATGATCCTGTCTGCTTTGTTTATTGACTGTTCAATTTGTTTATCCGATATATAAGTATAAATCATTGTTGTTTCTACATTTGCATGATTAAGTATTTCCTTTAGCATTGCTAGATCCTTATTAATTTTATAATGATTCGTAGCAAAGCTATGCCTTAACTTATGCATGGTCAATGTTGCTTTACCGAATGCAGATGCATAGTTTTTTATCATTAATTGTGCTGCTCTAACTGTTAAGCGATTAGACTTACCATTACCCGTTCTCCTGGAGATAAAGAAAGCTTTATTAGTTCGATCTATTTGGTATCTTTTTTCACGTATTTCCAAATATTTTCTCATATCTTCTGCTGCTACATCACTAAATGATGCAATGTCACCGGAGTCTCCTTTTCTTACAATATCCACTTGTCTACGATTCCAGTCAATTGAATCCACATCAATACTTAAGGCTTCACTAATTCTCAATCCGGATCCAAGCATTAAACTTATTAATGCTAAATTACGCTCTCTGTTGAATGTATGAGCACTATGTCTTCGTATTTCATCTCTACTTATTAAATACCTTCCATACCCTTCACGTATAAATTGCCGAAAAGCATTTATCTCATCATCAACTAATATTTTGCTTGCGATTTTTTCAGCTTTTTTCTTATCAGAAAGTCGTTCTTTGCGAATATTTATTTTCATCATAACATTACGCTGTAGGTAGGGATATCCTTCTTCATCCTCAGCAATCTGAGATAAATAATGAAATAAAGATTTAAGGGAGGTGAGTCGTCTTGCTATTGTATCAATTTGATTATTGTTTCTTATACAATATCTTTCGTAGCTAATGATGTTTTGTATTGTAAGCTTTTCTAAGGTGTAAATATCTACATCCTTCATTGGACCAGGATGCAATTCTTCCTGAACCATCCATTCAAAAAACTTATAGTAATCTCTTGTATAGTTGTAGAGCGTGTTAGCACTAGCATTAATTCGATAATCAACATATTCATTCACATACCAGGGTAAATCGATTAAATGAAGTTTACTCTGATCCAAGAGCCTTCTTTTTTGCTCAGGCGTCATCTCTACCAGCTCCTTATTATATATAAGGTAGCAAATAAATTAAAAACTCGCAATGAAAACTTCGTATAAAACGATGTAATTTTAGAGCAAGGTCAAAAGAGGGTAGTCAAGTGAACAGATGTTCGCCAGTTTTTCCTGTTAACTTATATTGACATGAAAGGGGAGTTAAATTATGAGAATAGGAGATTCTTGGCTGTTAGTTACTGAAAACTTCGTATAAGAATTGTTATACGTAGTTTTCAGTACAAGGTTAACTGTTAAGGCTCCAGAGTTAGTAAAACCACAAATTTAGCCGTTCACACAAGGGGAAATGTGGTATAATGAATCTAAATATAGGGAACTCTACTAATAACTAGACTGAAAACAGCAGGTGATTAGTATGAGTGGTAATGAAAAGGAGGAGAATAAATTGGGAGAAGCATTAGTTCTTAGAGAAGAGAATGTTTCAGGTAAAGTTCTGTTCGAGAGCGACGCTGATTTACAACGTGCGAAAAATTGGATTGAAGCACCTCCAACATTAGATGATTTTAGACGGCTGAGCAATTTAAAAGGAAAATTAGCTATGTTTAACAAAAACTATAATAAAGAGGAAGGAATTATTCGCTTTGAACCTAAAAGAGATAAAGGTTCTCGAAGTTGAACCGGAACTAATAGAGAATTTTAAATGCAGGGATGAGAAAGTTAAAAGATATTTAATAGAAGAATCAAGAAAACGTGAAGAAATGAACCTCACTCGTACAACTGTCTTTATCGAAGAAACTACGGGTGAGGTTATTGGTTATTATGCCATGCATGCTGCATACACAAAACTAGCAAAATACATACGGAGAGGAACAGAAAGAGAAATAGAAGAATGGGGCCCCATCATGTATACTGATCAGGATGTTGATTACCCCTCTATAAAGTTGCACTTTTTTGGAAGATGCGATAATGATCTCTATAAAGGAATAGGTTCCCAATTCTTAATGCACTTTCTCAATAAATGTTATCAATTAACCAAAGTCATTGGATTTTCACTAATTGCATTGGAATGTAAAACCGATCTTAAACAATACTATAAAGATCATGGCTTTAAATGTATTGGTAGCGATGGAGAGCGAAAAGTTATGGCCATGAAATCCACAGACCTTAAAGAATTGTTTGAATAGAAAACAGACAAAAAAAGGACATGGAAACCTAAACTGCATTTCTACAACTTTGTTTCTGCGTATCTATTAATATTTAGACAAAGCAGACTTTTTCTGATAAAGTTAAATTATAATGTATCTTTTTAATGTAATTGCATATACTGTTTATCCAATAGGTGGTGATCAGTTGAAGAAAAAAGGAGGCAAAAAAATGACTATAAGTACTCCTAGTAGACGTTCTGTAAATCATTCAACTCTTCGTTCAGCTAGAAAAGTTCGTGAAGATGCCGAAGCACGTAAGTTAAGTGCTATTTCTAAAACAATTGACGTAACTAAGCTGAAAAATCAAGATCCCTTGCAAGTTGACAAGTTTGGGAGAGTAAATATCTCACCAGACCATCCAAATTATAAATTTTGGATGGAGGATGAGTAATGCAGCCAGGTTATATCTATAAATTAGAATTCCCATATGAAGATGGACAGGGCAGCAAAAATCGCCCTGTCCTTATTCTTGTGCTTTCAGAAGACAAGGGTAAGGCTCTTGGGTTAAAAATAACTGGGACCTCTAGAAGTAATAGGATTGAAATAAAAAACAGTCCTAATTCCGGTTTAAATAAAGTATCTCATGTCCAATTTGATCGTTATGCGTTTTTTGACAACATATCGAAAACACCTTTAGGAAAATTGAGTGCAGATGATATGAAAGAAATTGTAAAACATTTCAGTGCTTATCATGATGTATAAGATAGGATAGTTTAGACAAAGATGTTTATAATAGACGTCATAAATGATAGGATGGTGAATATAATCGCTCAGAGGGAAATCTATGATTTTGAAAGAGAATGGTTGAAGGAACATCCATATCGATTATCAAGGAAGTTTGAAGAGGAAATGCCCGAATTTCCAAACCACGATGAAGCTAGAAAATACTTTGAAGGAAAATTCGAAGGTAATTTTCTTCCATCTAATGTTGATATAATTGATGGTAAGCATCTTTACTTTTATGACCTGGTTGTTCACCGAGAAAACTATGATAAATTCAAGAAGGATCTACTTGAAAAAGGGTTTTATAGTGGGATGGATGGAGCATTAAGCTATCACCCTGTAGAAATATGGGAAGATGGACGTATTCACATTGTATATTAATAAATTTTTAGATTAGACATTTGAGCTAATCTAAAAATTTTACTCCCTTTCTTTTAGGTTGCTTGAAATATATTGCAAATGAAGGTATACTTTCATTAAGAAGTAGCTGCTATAAATCCACTGACTGAGTGCGCAAACACTCGTTCAGTGCAATTACATGCCGCAAGATGTATGGTAGACCAAATTTATGAGCAACAAAAAGTAACTACCTGTCAACTGGTATGTGGAGGGTAGTTACTTTTTGTTGCTCTTTTTCTAGCTGTGAAAAAAGAAGATGTAGTAGCTATACCTAGAGGATGGTGAATATAATGGTTCAGAAGGAAACCAAAAAGAATAGGGATACCTTAAGTCTAAAAATGGAGCCTCAAGAATTAAACTATAAAATCGTAGAAGCTTATCTTCCTGAAAAATGGGAAATGCCTCGAAAAGGAAAGCTTCTTTATAGTGACGAAGAGTTATTGGATGTATTTAAGATTCTAGTCTTTAACCTTGGAGTAAAAAAGTCACTTGATACAATCTCTTACAACCTAATCGAACAGTATATACGAGAAAGTGAAAGCAATCTGGAAGGAGAAGAAGAATAACCTAGTTTACATAATATATATTGATGAACAACGAGGAAATTATTGGTAGACAAGTCTTTTATTTTTTCGAGTAGACATAATCTTTATTATCGGAAGTTAATTTAAAAAAATATTTTTTGTCTCAAAATTCAGAGTTTACTTAAGATATTGAGATAAAATAACAAAGCGCAGATAAAATACTGCGCTTTGTTTGTTATTATTGAAGTAATTGTAATACTCCTTGTGGTTGTTGGTTTGCTTGCGCCAACATGCTTTGAGCTGCTTGAGAAAGAATATTGTTCTTAGTGAATTCCATCATCTCTTTAGCCATATCAGTGTCTCTGATTCGAGATTCTGCAGCTGTTAGGTTTTCAGATGAAGCTCCAAGGTTATTAATTGTGTGTTCCAAACGATTTTGCACTGCTCCTAGAGAAGAACGTTGAGTAGATACTTGATTGATTGCATCATCAATGGCTTGCAATTGAGTATCGAAATCTGTAGTTGTGAAATCAGTAACATCAATATCAGAAATCATTGTTCCGCCTTCTGTTCCAATAGCTGTAGCTCTCATATCAGCAATATTGACAGTTAATTGTTGCCCACCATTTGCTCCGATTTGGAAAGTAATTTCAGCCACAGTATCTGCAAAATCTCCATTAAGAAGGTCTTTTCCATTAAACTGTGTGCGGTCAGCAATACCTTTACTACCATCAGCCATTCCACCAATTTCTTCTTTCAATGAAGCAATTTCATCCTGAATTGCTTGAAGATCGACATCTTCCTGAGTTCCTGTATTTCCAGCTTGAACTGTTAGTTCACGCATACGTTGAAGGATTGAATGAGTTTCGTTAAGAGCTCCCTCGGCAGTTTGTATAAGACTTATTCCGTCCGATGCATTCTTAGAAGCCATTTCTAATCCACGAATTTGGCCACGCATTTTTTCTGAGATTGCTAGTCCCGCAGCGTCATCGCCTGCTTTGTTGATACGAAGACCTGAAGTAAGTTTCTCCAATGAACCTTGTACTGCTCCTTGGTTTGCTCCTAATTGACGATGTGCATTAAGAGCTGAAATGTTGTGATTGATAATCATAATTATCTACCTCCGTGTGTTTGTTTTTCTAGCAAACCCTATCCTTGTGAGATGCTAGTATATATAATATCTCCTGTTAGGAGTTATTACCGTCATAAATCTCTCCACGAATAATATTGAATTCTTGTGGAGCTGAGATTCTTAGCTTAAGAGAATGCTTTAAGCCACCTTCTCCTTTAATTACTTTAATCTCGACTTCTCTTCCTTGATCGTCTTGAATGACTACTTTTTCTCCTACTTTTCTACCTAGAACTAATGCCACTTTTCATCCTCCTTGATGATTACAATAGTTATATCGGCTCTTTTAAATATATGTTTAACGTTTTTTAAAAAATATTTTATTTTATTGACTGTATCTCTCATATAGCTTTTTAAATTCAATACAGAATTCTTGCTGTTTCGATTTTAAAATACATGGATTTTCAGTAATGTAAATGATTAGCTCATTAAAATATTCATTTTCACATAATTTCTCTTGCAACTTATGGGGAATTCTGCCTAATAAGTTAAATAATATTTGCTCATTTATATTGTAAAAATTAGCTATTTTGTAGATCGTAGAATCCGAAGGATCTTTTTTCCCTCTTTCTAGATAGCTTAAATATTGTTTTGTTAGTTCAATTTTATTAGCTATATCACTTAATGTATAACCATTCTCCATTCTAATGTCATGTAGATATGATCCGAACTTTTCTAATCGATTCATTTCTCTCATACTATTTCTCCCTCTAGTGATTTCTTAAATACTTTATCCTATTTATTCATAAAATGGTCATGAAGTAACAAAAATGTAATATTTTATATTTACTTTTCATTGGAATTAGTATAATATAAATCCCGGTGCAGAGTTGTAAACTGATGGTTGACAGTAATCTTTCTATTCAGCATTTATTAAATTTTTATTTATTCCAAAATACGAACACTTGTTCTTGAATGTCTGTTTACACTCTGATATTATAATTATACCCAATAAGATTAATGGAGGTTTATGTTGTGCCAATAAGAATTGCTGTTGCATCTATGAGTTATCTGTTTCTTCAACATGTAGCTAATAATCCTAAAGTTGTTAATAATCAAGTGGTTGAAGGTGAACTTAACATGTTTTTTACTGCTTGTATCGAAGAGAATGAGCCTGAAAGTAGAACTGCTAAAATCCTTGAAGAGTCTACTATTAGCGAAATTAAGGAAGGTGGATATCTTAAAGACTATACTATTGATGAGTTGACAAGTGAAATAAGAAATTCTATTTACATCATTTTAGGAAGGAATTCGAAGATATTGGAAGATTTTTTCTTATCATGTCTTTTTAAAGTAAATTAATTCAAAATACTAGCAAAAGAGCCACATTACTGTAGCTCTTCTAATTGAATAATTTTATTTAGTTGTTTAACTGCATTTTCTAGCGTTGTTTTGTTATTAATTATATATTTGCATTTACTCTTAACGCTTATATCCTGATCTAATTGCTGCAATCTTTCTTCTATTTCTGTTTCTGTTCTATTTTGCTTAATCATTCTCTCCTTTAAATCGTTAGGATTAATGTTAATATAAATAGATACCATATCAATAGGGAGGTCTTCTTTTGATATCATTGCTTTCATGTACTGATAGCCCTCCCAATCAATTACATAAATCATATGCGAGCTACTCAATCGATCAAGCTCTTTTTTTGTTACCCCGTAATAGTTCCCACAGTAATATGTTTTTGCAATAAGCTCACTCTCTATTTCATGGAATCCTTCTACATCTATAAAATAGCCATCTTTACCTTCTATTTCTCCTACTCTTTTCTTTCTTGTCCTGTAGGAGACAACATAGGGATAACCACTGGCAAATTTAATCGCATCTTTCCCTGACGAGGATGGACCTATTAGGCAAAATAACTTATTTGAGTGATTTTGCATGCTTTTCTCTCTCATTTTCTGCATCTTTCATGCATTCTTCTAAGATTCCCTCATTAACGGCAAGCGTAGCATATAGTACTTCAGCGACAGTTAGTTCCATTTCTTCTACTATATTGCCAATTGCATCATGAATTTTATTGCCAGCTTCAACCGCTCTTTCTAGTTCTCCTTTTTTAAATTGCTCTTTTAATATAGAACGTATTATTTCTGAAGTTTGAATATTTAATTCCACTTATAACCCTCCTTTTTAGTATTTTCTCAATGCACCTAGTAGAAAGAAAAGAGCAATTGCTAAGCCAAAAACCGTTCCCCACTTAAAGTAAATCAAGAGTGTGCATCCTACTTTCAACATATTGAAAGAGCTAACAGTGAGATCGTAAATTAAATCTTTTTTTGTTGATTCCTTCACTGATTATCCTCCTCTATGTCAAGCAGGATTTTATATCTCCATGAAATACCTTCAATCTTGTTTATTCCGAAGAACCATTGAGATGGTCTACTTGTAGTATGTAATTGATTAATACTAAAGTTTGATCCACCAACCATTGTTCCATTTAGTATTTTCTCACCATTTGGAGAGTCAACATCTCCTGGATTATGATGATGACCTAAGCATAAATATTTGTATGTTTTTCCATGTGCTTGAAGCATTTTTGTTAAGCGTGAGTCTGCACGATCGATGCCGTAATATGGAATTCCATTCCAGCCCTTGATTGTGTCTCCATGTAATAGTAAGAATCCATTGCCTAAAACGTTTTGAAGAATCCAGTTTGATTTAGGTATTGTCCACTCAATGCGTTCTTTATAGTTCTGTAGCAGCTTTTCTAACATTTTGTATAACAGGTAATCAAAGTTAACATGTGTAGGGTTCTCACCTTTTCGTCCAATACGACCATGATTACCAACTATTCCTGTTATTTTTATTTTCTTAAACGTTCCAAGTAATTGAATAATACCTTCTGCAATTTTCTCAGAACCTACAAGTAATTGTTCTACTACAAGTGCATCTAAATGATGTTCTTGGCCACGATAAATTCCAATTCCATCGACGTTATCGCCAAGCATGAATAAATTCAGTGTTTCGATGTTATTTATTTGCTTATGTGATTCTGTAATTCTACGCATACGATTTACTAGCTTATCCATGCGGTCTTTAAAAATTCCTATGTTATATTCACCGAAACCTTGAGTATCTTCGCTTGTAATGTGTTCACCAATTTGTGCATCACTAAAAAGTAAGACTGCTTCTTCCACAGAGCCTTTATTCTTTTTAACAGGATCTGGAACAGATATATCCATAAATGGATAAGACTGAATAGTGTCACGGAAAGTTTCAACAATTAACTCTGTTGTTCCTCGTTCTTTTAAGAGCTTTGTAAGGAGTTTTTTATCTCTATCTTTCCGAGCTTTTTCCTTAGCTTCTTCAATTGCTTCTTCTTGAGCTTTTCTTTCTTCTTCTTCAGCATTTTCAGCAGCTTCTTTTTCTTCAATTTCCTGATAAAGACTTTCAATCTCTTTATCTTCTTTTTTAGCTAACTCCTGAAATTCTTCATCATTTTTATGTTTATTGTATTGCTTTCTAATACTGTCATTACTAATATGGATTGGCAGATCAAACTTTTCATTTAATAGTTTTTCAATTTCTGGGAAAGTTTTTTTACTTTCACGTAGCTTTATAATATATAAGATTACCTTTTTCCCCTGTGCTGATTTCCAATCTATTCTTTTGCTCATAATATATTTTTCTCCTCACTATATAAAAGTTCTCCAGTTTTATATAGTAATAAGGGCTTACTTAAAGATTATGATTTTTGACCAAAATTGCCTGTGATATATCCGAGACCGCCTTTATATTCGACTTCCCAATAGCCATTATCACTGTTTTTCCCACGTACAGATCCATTAAGCGGCAATGTAGCACCTTTTTTAATTGTGCCAATGCTTTTAGCATTGTTGCGATCTGGCTTGTCCATAACAATGGCAGCACTGTTTACATTAACGATTTTTAACTTACCATGTTTGCCTGATTCGCTAGAATTACTCGATGAATTTGAGGTACTTGTTTTCGACTTGCTAGAAGAACTGCTGGTACCTACAACATCTTTTTTATAGACCCAGCTCACAATTTCTTTCAGCAATACTCGATCCGTTTTTATTTGTTGGATTGTGTAACTTTTTCCTTTAACACTGCTTGGGATTGTTTGCCCGGTAGCATATTTTTTAGCAGATTTGCTTAATGTCACTTTAGAGTTAACTTTAAATGATGGACTGCTAGATTTACTGCTTGAACCTGACTCACTACTTGAATCAGATTTATTTTCTTTCAGCTTTCCATATACCTCTTTACCTGGTATGCCATCTACCTTCAATCCATAATAAGTTTGGAATCGTATAACTGCATCTTTTGTCTGACCGCCAAAGTAGTTATCAACTCCATTATTTTTTGCACCTTTTTCTGGATAAAATGGTGGAGTGTTATTTGCAAGCATAGTTTGCATATCTTCTACCGGAGGACCATATTGACCTTCAAATAATGATTGGCCAGTCCATTTTCCTTCAATTTTAGTCCACTTAGATTTTGTAGAACTATTAGAAGATGAAGAGTTATCTTTACTTGTGTTATTAGCTGGCTTCGATGAAGATGTTGCCTTCTTACCTACTAACCGGTTATATTCAGCAATAATATCATTAAGAAATGCATTCCATAGTTTATCAGCAATCATTTTACTTGGGCAATTCTTTCTATTCCAGTCATAATGTCTTTTGATGTTGCTTGAGTTAGCAACAATATTGTGATCAACACATAATTGAGCAATTACTTTTACAGCATTTTCTTTCGCCTTATTATACTGAGATTTAAGCGGCTCAATTAGGTTTCTTGTTTGGCGATTTCTATCATAGTTTCTGCAGATTTCAACGCCAATAGTGTTTCGGTTTCCATACCCATTTTTTCCATCGCCTGAATGCCATCCATTTCTGTTGTAAGGAAGTGCCTGAATTACTTCTGTTTCATCTATCGCTGTATGATAAGAAGTACTACTATCATTCCCAATCATATATTTAACTTCGTTTTCTGCAGTAGTCATATTATCTGTTTCATGAACAGTAATTTTCTTTGGTACCATTGGATTAGGGCATTTAATTGAACGCTTTGATGTAGAAACCATCATCTGTCTAAATGGTACACCATTCATTGTTGTCATATTACTTCACTCCTTGAATCTCTTTTTCCTTGTATCCTTGTGTAACCCATCCAGCTTCATTTTTAAATCCCACAAAGTGAATACCATCTTCTATTTTTGTGATCTCTCCGGTAAAGTCACTCTTCTCAATGATTTGCAACCCTTCTTTATCCAAGAATGGATCTTCTTTGACAGCCTTTGTATCTACCACTCTTACTTTTTGACCTTCTTTAAACATATTTATCTCTCCTTTTTAGCGTACTCGATTAATACTTCGCTCTTTGCTAAACCCTTCTGGATAACGGTCCTTTAATTTATTTAGATTATATTCTGTTATCTCTTCTAAGGAGATATCGAACATCTTCGCTAACCCAGATACGTAGTGCATTACATCACCTAATTCTTCGATTAATTTTTCTCTATTTAATTCATGGCCATGAAATAGGTGCTTTTTAATAATGTCTGCTACCTCACCTCCTTCACCGGTGACTCCTAAAGCATAGTTAGCTTTCCCATTCTTATCGCCTTCAGGCATGGTTCTTGTACTTAATTCTTGAAATTCATTAATCTCCATATGTTATTACCTCCGCTATTATTGTTATTGAACATAAATTTGTTTCTGAAAAATGGTTAAGATTATAGCTTTCTACTCTTCCGAGCACACAAATATAGTTATTCTCTATGCAAATTTGTCCATCAAATGATAGAAGTATGTCATAAAATTTTTGAGTAGGGTCTATTTCAAACTCTACATAATTAGTCCTGTATCTAGATTTATAAATTCCATTGACATGGTATGCTGTAAAACTGTCGTTAACTTCACTACGCATATTAAGAATTCGACCATATGGCTGATTAAATTTAATTTGCATTTCATCATTTATAAAAGAACACTTAAGATTCTTATACATATCTGCGTGAATTGTTCTCTTATTTACTCTTGTTTTACTGGTATCCTTGCTTACTCTTTTTAGGTATTCTGAGACTAACTCCACTTTTTCACCCCTGAGCAACACTATTTACTTGGAGACTATCGTTGTTTTTCTTACCCTTTACAACTACTTTAGCTCCTACAATGAGCTGGTCTTTTAAATTCATCCAATTGCGATTAAATATTATTCCAGAAATAGTGTCTTCATTTGTTTCAATCTTAATGCGACAATGCTCTTGACCTTTTTGACTAACGAAAGGATCAATCTCTTGAAGTATTCCAGTAAACTGAATGTTTGCTTTACCATCAGGTATTGTCATCCATCTAGATTTGATGGTTACGCTAATCCCAAGTGTTTCACGTTCATACTGGATAATATCTGTTTTGGTGGTCGTTTCTTTTACTTCTAAATTTTCTCCTATACGCTTTCCGTATTCATTAAGTAATGCATTACGGTTTTTATTGATTGAATCAAAACATCCAGCTTTTATAAGATTGATAACCTTAGTCTTATTTACCTTGCTGCTGTCAGTGGATTCAATTAACATATCTACACTGTCATATGGTTGATTCATAATAATATTGTCGACTGCAGCATTTCTTACGCCAGCTATGCTTCCAATACCATACCTGATATAGCCTTTCTGAAATTCATTTCCTTGCTCATCTCTTTGAATTTCAATGATTGGTGTCCAATCGCTTTTAGATTCATTGATGTCTGGAGGAAGAATCTGAATACCCATTTCCTCACAAATAGGAATATAGTTAACGTTTTTTGATTTTTTATTTTTATCTTTCTTTCCTTCAGATATGCTAAGAAGCGCTGCCATAAATTCTGTAGGATGATAGCATTTCAAGTATGCTGTTTGAATTGATATTTTTGCATAAGCAGCACTATGTGCACGGTTGAAACAGTACTCCCCGAACTTAATCCATTGTTCTTTAAGTTTAAGTAGTTTATTGAGATCAAATCCTCGTTGAAGAGCCCCTTCAATTTCGGGTATGCCTTTCCAACCTTTTTTATACTCATCATGGTCTACCCATACAGTTGGATCTCCGTTATCATCTAATGGAACAGATGATGGTTCTGGATATTGTTGAATTCTTTCTTCCTGTATGCGAATGTAATCTGCAGAACCATAAATCATTAAGTCAATCCATCGATGCATAAGTTTAACTTTCTTCTTGGATACACCTTTACGTATCATGTCTGCCTGTCCTAATGTTAAACCACCAAGTATCCTGGAAGCTTCCATAATTTGCTCCTGGTACACCCAGACGCCGTAAGTATCTTTTAATACTGGTTCCAACTCATCAAAAGGATAACTAACTTTCTCTCTACCAAACTTACGATTTATATAAGTTGGTATTAAATCCATTGGACCCGGTCTGTATAGGGCAACAACTACTCCTATATCTTCAAAACAGTTAGGCTGCAGTTCTTTAATAACATTTCTCATACCTTCAGATTCAACCTGGAAGATTCCTTCTAACTGATCTGTACGATACACTCTTTCATAAATGTTGGGGTCATTTAAATCAATATCATTGATATTTACTTTACCTAATATCCCAGCATTTTTCATAGCTCTTTCAATTAAATCAAGCGTATCAAGTTTTAATAAATCGAATTTTACAAGGAATTTTTCAATCCATTCCATGTCATACTCTGTAGTTTCTAATCCTTCACTATCTAATCGAAGCGGAACAATGTCTGTTAAAGGCTTAGGTGATATTACTATACCAGATGCATGAACACCAACCGACCTCTTATGTCCTTCCACACCTAATGCTGCTTTCCATATATCTGGATAGTGTTTCGCATACTTTTTCAACTCATCACTTTGAGCATATGCTTTTGTAAGTGAAATTCCTGGATCATTTGGAACTGCAGCTGCAAATACATCTTTAAGATTTTTGTTTTTCTCAGTATATCCAAGTGCATCTGTAATAAATTTAATTGCTGATCTAGCAGCCAATGTTCCATCAGTACCGATTTGGGCTACTTTATCTGTACCATATTTTCGCTTTAAATAAAGTTGAGTCCAACGAGAAGCGTTATAGCCCATATCAATATCGACCCTTTATACCCTCGGTTTCCCGATATTTTTATAGGGGAGTAGACTATACCATCATCTCAGTGAGATGCTCCTTGGTAGTCGTTGAGAGCTTACCGTATGCATTCATGCACTTAGGTCTATCTCTGCTGATTACCCAATCCCTTGTATTTTTAGATGCTGACTACCATTTCTAGTAGCTGCTACTAACAAGGGCTCTAAGGGCTTTCCAGCATATTCAGAGTTTGCTTACACCATCTCTGATGTAAGGGACTGTGCTTTTAACCTTAAATATCTATTATATTTTCTTTCTAGATATATAGTTGCGTTATTATATATTGCATTAGAAAATCTCATTATGTTTTCTTTGACTTACAACTGAAAGAACAATACTTTAAATTTTTTCTGTAACTTAATGTTTCTACAGATTTTCCACAAAATTCACAATGAAATTTTACAATATATTTTTTAGCCATTTTTTCACTCCTATTCAAAAGTTTTATACCCTTATTTTATCAGATTCTGAATCTTTTGAATAGTGAGTTGTGTTTCAGGAAACATATTAAGGTTTATTTTCAATCCGGATAACCTGCTCGCTCTGGGTTTAGGAAGCGCTCAAAGAGCAATCCATTTTGTAAAGGATCTACCGTAGTAATATTTAACACAAAGCAAACAAGGGAACCTGCAGCTGACCCACGACCAGGACCTACAAGATAGTGTTCTGCTTGAGCGGCATTGATAAAGTCCTCTGTAATTAGAAAGTAATCTGCAAAACCTTCAGAGCAAATAACATCCAACTCATAATTTAACTGGTTCGCATATTTATTAAAGTCAATATCAGGATTCTTCAAGCAGTATTGAAACAATGCTTCCCAAGACTTTTTGCGCAATACTTCTTCTACGCTATCTCCGTCCTCAACCGGGAAACGTGGAAACAGTGGCTCAGTTGGAAGGCTAACATCAACCATGTCTGCAATCCTAAGTGTGTTTGCGATAGCTTCTTCGTCTCTGAAGTTTTTCCTAATTTCTTCGACTGTTTTCATGTAATGGTCTTCAGAATAGATGTATCGGTCTTCATCTAGAACACATTTTTTCATTGATCCTGCAACTAGAATATCGTGTAACTCATGATCTTCTTTATTGGCAAAATGAACATCTGTTGTAATTACTTTAGGTGTATTGGTCTTCTCTGCTAATTCATCAATAAGCTTGTTGTATTCAACTTGATCTCTACTAACAACAGCTTGCTTTTCTAAGTAGAATGCATGAAAAGTTTTTTTGCACTCTTCAATAAATTGAACCGCTTCTTTCATTCGGCCATTCATTGCATATCTTGCAAGTGTGCTACCTAAACATGCAGAGGTAGCAATAATATTTTCACCTAAATTATTTTGTTGAATAAACTTTAAATCGGTTCTTGGATCAGAATAGAATCCATTAATGTGAGCATCACTGCTAATTTTATATAAATCCTTCAATCCTTGATCGTTCATAGCTAGAAGGAGCAAGTGGTCATTGCTGGCATAATCCAAATATTTGAGGATATCTGCTTTAAATTCAGCTATTTTACTTTCTGTACTTTGGTTTAGATCTACACTTCCATCAAGCAGGTCAAATAAGTCCATTTCATCATTCATAAGGTAGCCTTTTAGTAATTCCTCTGCTTCTTCTTCAAAGCATCTTATATCTTTTTTTATCTTCTTAATAAATTCATTGAAAGGTTTTTTAGTAAACTTTCCTTTTTTATCAACAATTTTATATTTATCTCCAAGATATAAGCGAATGTTTTCTAGTTCAGGTCCATGAAGGTGTCTATTCTTAACTAGATACGCTTCGATACCTGGAAGAGGTTTTATTCCTTGATTTTTACATTCTTGTATAAAGCTAGCAATTCCTCCCATTACTCCATGGTCTGTTAATCCAAGAGCTGGACTGCCTATTTCTTTAGCCTTTTTAATCAGGTCATTGATTGTTGGCAGTCCATCTAGTTTGCTATCTTCAGAGTGAACATGTATATGTACAATATTATCAGTTATAGCCCCCATATATTTCCTTCTCCTTCAATCATTAAATCTCAAGTTCGTTTTCCACTTCTGATTTCATCAATAAATTTTCAAATGCTGGATTTACCTTCTTCATACGACTGACAATAGTTGAAGGTAAAACAGTTACTTGCGTTAAAACAATTTCGTCTCCACAAGCGCTATAAATAATTGAACGAGCTTTTCTTCCCTGTGTAACATCAATAAAGCGATTTTCTTCTTTAGCGTTTTTAATCATACGTTTGATTGGAGCTGAGTCTACTTGACTAACAAAGATAATTTTGCTAGCGTCTACATAATTGGAAAATCCTACATCAATAAAGTTCATTTAATTCTACATCCTTTAATAAATTATTAAGTATGATAGAGAACCTTCCCGTTTCGAATTTATGGATTATTAAATATTAAATATTTTATCTATAGTTTTTTTAGGTATATATTTTTCAAATTCTTTTCTGCTAAGAGCAGCAATTGATTCAAAAAACTTAGTTGAAAAAATCACATTATCCACTGTACAATGCCCCTCTTTGTTAGTGAATTTATTGATTTTTGGATTAAATTGAATAGCAACCACTGGTTTAGGTTTTTCTTCTGTGAATAAAACTAATGTATCCACCTGCTCCACTTTACTTGCCCTCCTCTTATATCATCTTCGAGTTTTCGAATTACACGCAGTCTGGACCGATTAACGGATCTTCTATTTCTTCCAATCAGTCTTCCAATTTCTTGGTCTGTGTACTTCTCTAAGTAATACTTAACTAAAATAAGTCTCTCTTCTCTCCTGAATTGGTTAAAAGGGTCGAGTGTATCTTTACCGTTTAACCAATATGGATGATTGAGTTTTAAATCATCATCGAAATACATTTCTTCCTCTTCTTTGATGTTGATTTCTAATTCAACAGAAGGCTGACTCATCTCTGTTACTTTAGCTCGTTGGAAGATTAAGTTATTAATATGTCTAAGCAATTCATACCTATAAGTGCTATAAAGATATTTACTAAAACTTTTATTCATAAATGTGTATCTTTTTATGCAAATCAAGAAGGGAATAACTAATTCATGATAGATTTCTCTACTCTCGTAATCTTCAAATGCTTGCTGCAAATAGTTTAATACTTCATATGCATTTGCATAATCTTGTTTAGAATGATATTTACCTCTTCTTAAATTTCTTCTATCAGTTTCATTCTTAATATAGCAGCTAAGGAACATACGCAAATCATAATTAGAGAAGTCTATGGTTCCATGTGTGAACATGCGTAAATATTTATTAATAAAGTTATCGTATTGCTCAACAAGTTCTGATGGGTCTTTTCCATTATGAATTTCTTTAACTAGCTTCTCTATACCTTGATTGCATAATTTCATATTCTTCTTCCTTCTTGTAAATAGTTAGCATAAAGTGTGGAGCATCATTATCTTCAACTTTATGAAAATCCATGATGCGTGGGAGCGCTTTGCTGTCCTTTTTATAAATAACTCCTTCTAAAGCATCCATCATTAACTTAATCGCATTATGAGTGTCACGCTCTTTATTGTCGTTAGGAAAGTATGTTGTTATCTCAACGACAACCTTGTCACTTCTTAGCTCCCAGCCATTATTATAGGACCAAATCTGTGCTAACGAATTCCATTTTTCTAATAAATTTTCAGCAGGCTTAGTAAGTTTTTGCCTTCCATTTTTGGTTCGCTGATATATGTGATTGACACTTGGAAAAACTCCAGGGTCTCCTGCCATTTCATTATGAACTTTTGTATACTTTTGAAGCACATATTGTCCATTTGGTTTTTTAATCGTCTTGTTGTTTTCATCACGCTTAGCTTTAGTCTGTTTGAAACTTCCAAACATCATCATTGGTAGTCTTAATTCTTCTCTCATATTAATATACCCCAAATTGATTCATGTTTGTAAGAGACACAGTTATGATTTCGCCAGCATATACCCCTTGTTCATCATAGGATTTAGCATAGCTAATCTCTCTCCCAGTAGCCTTATCCGTATCAATTTTCAGTTCTTCTTTGGCATATTTGATCATTGTTTCTGCAATGATTTCATCACGACTTAAATTAATTTGATCTTTCATTCGAAGGGAATCCCAATCATCTTCTTCTGAACCAATAAAAGTATTAATGCAGTCACAAAACTCATCAAAGGTTAAGCGTGTTTTCATGCTTAACTCTTCATATTTGTCTGGCTCCAAGATGAGATTGATTACTTCTGTTCCACCTTCGGAGCTCTTTTTAACTTGAACTAAATCTTGATTTTTCTTTTTATCATTAAGATGACTTTCAACAACATAGTTCTTTTTAGAACCAATTCTATTCATCCTTTTTTGAATCTGCTTTGTTGCTTCCATTTTCAACATTCTCCTTTTCTTTCCCTTTTTCAGTAAGAATTGTTGTAATTCCTTTGCCTTCATCCTCAACTATTTCAATTAAATTAGGCTGTTTAAAATCCATTTTAAATCACCTCTTCTATAAATGTAATGCATTTCATTAACCATAGTATATCATAAAAAGTGGAAAAAGAAAGCAGAATCTTGAGATTCTGCGAGATTTTTTTATCTTTTCTGTTCTATATACATCTAAGTAAGGTTTCTAGTTTAATTTTAGTTCTATACGCTCTAATACGATAGTTGTTCTACAATCATTCCATCATCAAACTTATTTTCATACCTGTGTTCATATGCATTGGCATAAACAATTCGTTTAATGCCAGCTTGGTTTAATGACTTTGTACAATCCGGGCATGGTTGATCTGTTACATATGCAGTTGCTCCATCGCTGGACACGCCATATTTTGCGCATTGAAGAAGCGTATTCATCTCTGCATGTATTGTTCTCTTACATCCACCTTCATACATGAGATGGCCAACCTCATCACAATGCTCATGACCGCTGATTGACCCATTATATCCTGCAGCAATCATACGATTATCTTTTACAAATACACAACCAACATGAAGTCTATCGCAAGTAGCTCTTTCATTTACTAATTTAGCTTGATCCATAAAGTATTTATCCCATGATTTGCGCATTATTTTCTCCTGTTTCGCTTGTGTCGCTTTTTAGTTTTTGGTTTTTGCTGGGTAACTTTTTTTCTGCTGAAAGCATTAGGATTCTGAATGATACTTATCATTTCTGCTTCCGTTAGATTTTCCATATCATAGTTTGCTTCAAATTTTTTAAACAGCTTTTTCATATTCATATTTATCTCCACTCCATACAAATATTTTTAACTGGACATGAATTACACATAAAACTTTCATTAGGGTAAAACCAGCCTTCTTGCATTGCCTTCTGCATCATCCTGACAGATTTATAAAGGCGTTGATAGTCACTTCTTTTTCTTTCTAAAAAGGTGCTATCTCCTCTACGTATATTTTCAATACGTATTGTATCTGCTTGCTTCTTAAAGATTCCTTCAAAAGCTAACGCTTGCAAGGTTATTCCCATATCAGTGCGCTGCCAAAACTCATCGTACTTTTGCTTGCCTGTTTTAATGTTAACAATTTCATGTCCTCTGCTTGTCTTACGAATGAGGGGTATTTTATCCATCACTGTTAATTCCTTTCCAAAAGGAACCCGAAAATCAAGATTAACCGCTACAATTTCATCTTTGTTTCGTTGTTCTTTCCGATGAAGAGTTTGGAGCATTTCAATGGCTTCCAACTCTTTTTTACGTTTTTCTTGATTTCCATTCAATTTAATATCATATAAATCCATTTCTCCATACCAAATGTTTGAGAACTTTTCCTTCAAATCATTCATACTTAAAAATTTACCATCAAGCATTGCATAATAAAAATAATTAATCGTGCTATGCAATGCTTCATGTAAACCATCTTTTGCATTCATGACAGATGTAACTTTATCTACTTTTGTTAGCTTGAATCGGAGAGAACATCTTTTAAATTCATATAGGTCAGTTAGTGTCACTGTTTGTTCCATTATCTTCTACCCACTCTCCTAAATATTCTCTTACAAAAGCATTTCTCCAATCATGTCTCAGTTCATTAGCCCAGAATACATCACCCCTACTTTGTAATGTTGGAGGAGGATCAGGCATAGAAGTTTCATCAAACCATGTAGATGAGACATCAAGTCCAAAAGCTCGTCTTCTTCTATAGAAATTATCTTCTTTTTCTGAGAGCAATTTTCTTCGCATATTATCTTTACTTATTAGCTTAATTATTTCATCAGCACTATAGTCTTTCTTTTCAATTAACATATTAATATAACCAAAAAGCTTTTCTTTATCTTTTGATTGAGGATCTATTCTTTTCAGATATTCGCTTACTAACTCCATGTTTTTCACTCCTTTTAAAGGTCGTCAAAACCGTTTAAATCACTTGTCTTTGTGTACTGTCTTGATTTATTTTCAAAGAAGTCTGTCTTTGTGCCATCAATATTATCTACATAAGCTCTAATCCATTTCATTGGATTCTTCACGTAATCTGGATAAAGTTCGCTAAGGCCTAGCATGCGTAGCATTTTGTTTGCTCGGTACTTGATATACCCGCTCATCTCTTTTAGGTCAAGTCCTTCAATTCCTTTTAATACGTAGTTGCTCCATTCAATTTCAAGCTCTACAGATTTTTCATAGTGATTGTAAATCCATTGTGTTAATTCTTCTGTATTTAATTCTGGATGTTCTGCTAATGTTGCTCTGAATAATTCAGAAATGAAGCGGCCATGTTCCAGTTCATCACGATTAATGTAACTAATCATTGTTGATGTACCTACCATTTTGTTGTAACGTGCCAGGTTGTAGAAGAATGCAAACCCAGAGTAGAAGAACATGCCTTCAAGTAATGTAGTATAAACCAATGTTTTTAAGATATTTTCAACTGTAGGTGACTCAACAAATAGGTTATATTGCTTTTTAATTTCTTCATTTCGCTTAAGCAGCACTTCATCTACTCTTCCTAGCTGGAACGATTTGTTTTGTTCATCCAGTGAAACAACGGATGACAACACGTATGAATAGCTTTCATTGTGTACTGCTTCTTGCTGGGCGATAACAGCCATAATAGATTGCACTGCAGGGTCTGTTGCGTACAGTGAGATAAGCAACGCAGTTCTTGTTTGTGGTGCATCAAGTGTAGATAGTAAGCCTATTATCTTCAGGTAAGCTTCTCGTTCATTTTCGGGCAATCCTAAGAAGTCTTTTACGTCACTAGACATATTTACCTCATCTGCTTGCCAGTAGTTCCCTACAAGCCGCTTGTACATTTTATACCAATGCGGATATGCAATATCATTCCAGTTTAAAATGCCGCTTGATTGTCCACCGAATAATCCAGTTGATTTATTTGGATATGTTGGCTCCAATGTTTTTGCTACTGTTAATTTTTCCATCTTTTATTACCTCTTTCATCCAGTTATCTATCTTATCTTCTTGTACACCTCTTGGAGATTGTTCGATCTTTAATCCGCTCCAGGGACTATTATAAAATTTTGCTAACTTATCAACCGCTAAGCAGAATATCTCATCTCCACCAAACTGTGTGTCTCCAGAGCCAAATATAGCTACATTCTCTGGTTTATAACCTACTTCAAGGATAAAGTCCTTTACTTCATCAGGGACCTCTCCATACTCCCAAGTAAACGTTCCTAGAAGCAGTATGTCGAATGTATCACGCTGTATTGGGGAGTCTACCCCAATACGATGCATGATTACTTCTGCTTGATTGTTCAAATACTTTTCTATATGCTCAGCTATTTCCTTTGTGTTCCCGCTATATGAATGGTAAGCAATAATTGCTTTTAGCTTTGACACCATTCACACTCCTCTACATCTGTTGAAGTTGAACGAACATAATAGGTTGTTTTAAGTCCTTCTCTCCATGCTTGTAAATGAAGATCTAATAAAATCGATGCACGAATTGTATTCGGCACATAGAAGTTAAATGAAATACTTTGGTCAATATGCTTTTGACGTGCAGCATTCTGTCTAACGGACCAACGTTGATCTAAAATATAAGCAGATTTTCTATAAATATCATACGTATGATGGTCTAAGTCTGGTGCAGTTGTAGGAATTTTAAAATCTTTCTTCTCTTCGTTATAGAATGGCTGGAAAATAGGGTCAACACTTGCAGTAGAACCAGCAATCATAGATGTTGTAGAGTTTGGTGCCACAGCCATTAAATATGCATTTCGGATACCATACTTCTGCACATCGTCACGCAATTCTCCCCATATCATTGCTTGTTCGCTATCATATGTGTATTCATTATTTCCTAGATAACCACGTTTTTCAAAGTATTCACCTGTATCCCAATCGCTTCCTTCAAATAAAGGATATGCACCTTTTTCTTTAGATAATTCCATGGATGATTTAATAGTATGGTAGGCAATCTCTTCGTAGAGATCATCTGCATATTGAACGGCTTCTTCTGTTTCCCAATGAACACCTTTTAGCGCAAGCAGGTGGTGCCACCCAAATGTTCCAAGACCAACTGGTCGATATTTTTTATTTGTAATCTCTGCCTGCTTAACAGGTAGGTTATTTACATCAATAACGTTATCCAGCATACGAACTTGAATTTTAATAAGTCTATTTAAGACACCAGAGCTAACTGTTCTTGCTAAGTTAATTGAGCTTAAGTTACAAACTACATAATCACCAGGCTTGTATGTTTTCTGAACAAGATATTCTTCGTTCTGTTTTTCAATTATTTCTTCAACAAACTGTGTTGGTGACTGGTTTTGCGTAATTTCTGTACATAAGTTAGAGCAGTAAATCATTCCTTGATGGTTATTGGCATTTTGACGATTTACCTCATCACGGTAAAACATAAATGGTGTACCCGTCTCAAGCTGGGATACCATCACACGTTTCATAATATCGATAGCATTTACTGTTTTACGTGATAAGCTTTCATTTGCCACACACTCTAGATATTTTTCTCTCCATGTTCCATTCCCTTTTTCTTCATCATAAAAATCTTCTAAAGAATAGCCCATCACTTGG
Source organism: Oceanobacillus profundus (assembly GCF_003515705.1). Lineage (GTDB taxonomy): Bacteria > Bacillota > Bacilli > Bacillales > Amphibacillaceae > Oceanobacillus > Oceanobacillus profundus. The sequence continues at coordinate 7 of NZ_QWEH01000007.1, read as the reverse complement.
CGTACTT
>NZ_QWEH01000006.1 GCF_003515705.1 Oceanobacillus profundus | reverse complement strand
AAGTGCAGCGCAAGGTGTTAGGAGGTTCTTTCCCTACTGGCAAGAACCTCCTAACACCTAACAATTTATATAAAGTGGCTCACTTTTTAAGTGATCGCTCTGGCTCAATTTCCTATTGACAAAAACACCCGTGAGAATCTTTATACAGCCTTCTTTGGTTTCAAGTAAGTAAACCCTTTTGTAAGACCCTAGTAATTGTAATAATACATTTCGGAAATCTTCAAAGTCCTCTTCATCTGGGATTCCTTGATTGCAAATGAGATGATATACATCATGCAACTCTACTTTTAATTGATTTCTTTTATGCTTCCTTTTGATTTTACGGACATAGGTCGGTTTGCTATACGCATACATTTTCTGACTGGGTATGAACCTCTTTACACATTCAGATCCAATTTTTGCTTCTTCTTTCGTCTTGACGTTATAAACCACGTAATTACTTTCATATATTGCTGCACCACACAACTCACAGTTCCAACTAAAATTCACCTCATAACTTTTAATTCTCCCTATACATATCCACTCAGCCATTGCTTGATTAAATTCGTCAGCTTTACTTTTATCTAGAAGTCTTTCTATAAATATTCTTCTTAGTTGGCACATAACTAACACTCCTTCAGAAATTTTTGTAAAAAAATAAAGTGCTAATCCCTAGGGAATAGCACTTTATACAATGATTATTATCCAAAAAGGTCACTCATAGCGACCTATCTTAAATATTTTTTAACTCCTATATATAAACTATATATAAGCACCTCTGAAATCACACATTCCTATTAAATTTAACAATATTTCCTTTTTTACTCTCAAAAATTTCATTTATTTTATTATAGGGCAAATCAGAATCAGAAATTTGTATGATCTTAAGGAATTAAATATACAGTTCAAGTAGCCATAATTTCGCAATTGAAGGTATTTATGACTGCTTCCTATAATAACAGGGGGTAAATAAGTGGTAAAGTCCCTAATTATGAAGTAAAGTATCTATTCGCTATCCTAAACTTTTTTATAAACTTCAAACAACCATTAAAATCTGGATCGCTACGTTACCCATACGAAGACGTTATTTCAAATTTAACTGTTACGTATCGACTTATTCGACTGGTATTAACTGTATGCATAAATCATTTTATAATTTTAAAAAATATTGTTACAATTAAGTTAAAAACGGAAAAGGTGCTTTTATGAAATGGCAAATACCACCACATGGAGAAATGTACAAGCTTGTTGCAACAAGGAAACATAAAGGCGATATTAGTTTAATCGTGCTCTACAATGGGCAACGAAGGGAATACAGTTGGAAAAATGTCCCCAATCTAAAGGATAAAGGATTAAAGGATTACCTATTATCCATGAATGAAGGGATAACGAAGGGTATTTATGATGTTGCTCTTTTGGATGAAGAATTGGGCCCCCTATTCTAATGGGGGATGTTTGTATAATTGGGGCTATACCCCTCCCTCTTCTTTTTCATCTTATTAATAAGTTATAATTTTTATAGAATTATCTATCCACGATTTACTCTTTTTCAAGATCGTGTTATTTAGTTCGCAACGCTACATACTTATTCATATTGCTTCATACCCCGCTCAGTCGCTAATTCTCTCATTTTTTTCAATTTCAAGTGCTTTAAATTCTTTGAGTTTAAAGGCGATTTTTCGGAAAAATATTATTAACCATTTCTTCGATTTTCAATTTCTTCTCAGAATTTATACAAGATTGGTTGTATGCATTAATTTCTTCTTTTAACTTCTCTACGGCATCTTCTTCGTTCCGCCCAAACCCTTTGCATATACGGTATCCATAGCTTCTGGCAGTAAAAAAGTCATCTTCCTTCTCAATAATAACAGGCATAAAAATGGGCATTTCAATGATACTATCTGTCGTCGTTTCTTCTAGTGTATCTTTGAGTAGATCAAAAACATCCTCGGGCGAAATTGACGAATTCTGTTTTGTTCTTTCTGAAATTCTTTTCGCTACCTCTTGTAAAAAATCCAGTTCTTTTTGACTATCCTTCATTTCATTACCTCCATTTTTTACAATGCATAACCTAAGTATAGGCATGCAATATTTCAAAACAACCTTTACTTTATCAAAATTAGCATATAAATCCTCTACATCTTGTTCATTATACACTCTTCCAAACTTCTCTTCCCATAAAACTGATATATATATAGAAGAAAAAGACAAAGCGAAGGATCTCGCTTTGTCAAAACTAACGCATTATGAAACTATATTGATTATTGCACCCTCATCTCTGCATGATAATCGTCTATAATCGCCTGTATCTCCGGATCTGCCGGAACATTTGTAACATCGTAGAGGAAACCATCGGATTCTACCAACTTCATTTTACCGTCAACGACTTCATAAACTAGGTCTAGGCGACCCAAATAATGTTCTTGTTCTCCACCCGCTTGAGTAATTGGCACCATTAACTCTCCATTGAATTCGTATTCTGGCGTTTCGATAACCTTATGTGTATCTGCTCCGATTACTGCTGAAACTCCAGGAACCTGAGCCAATTTGTGATCTTCTTCGTTTCCAGCATGCGAAAGAACAATGTTAATGTCCGACTTCTCACTCACCTTAGGAAGCAATGCATTCAACGCTTTGACCGGTTCGATAAATTCAAGGTCTACAACGTCATTCCAACCGCGAATTTCCGGCTTCATCGAGGTAAGGCCGATCATACCAACTTTAACGCCAGCAAAAGTGAAATTCTTCCAAGGCTTGACATTCTGAAGGTATTTTCCGGTATCCCTGTGAATGACATTCCCCGTAAGGAATTGGAAATTCACGTTGCGGTGGTAGTCCTTTAACTGTTCATAACGGCTGTCCGGTGTACCCTCTCCGGCAGGGTAAACGCGGAAGTCGTTATTTCCGAGAACCATGGCATCATAGTCCAACTCTTTCAAAAGAGACGTCTCCAACTCTCCTTGCCCCGCCTGGAACTCGCCACGCAGGAACACATCTCCGCCATCGACGAGAAGCACATTCTCCTCTTTATTACGTACATCCTCAATGATGGTGGCATACTTTGCAATCGAATTGTGGTGAACGGTTCCATCATCCAGTGTGGTGATGATGACCATGAAAGTCATTCGTCTGTAGAATGGTAAGTTCAAATGTCTCGCCTTCCTTGAGCTTTGCCGCATCAGCCGTAACAGGCATTGCAATAAAAGCGGCAGCCATCGCCAGTGAAAAGCACTGCTTCAACAAATTCTTTCTCATTTTCTATCTCCAATCAAATTTTGATAATATTAGAGACTCTATTAAATTATAAAGCAAGGGAGTAAATCTATGATTAACACTAGGTTAAGATCATGTAAAATGGAGTATCTATTTCCATAAGCGCATAAAGCATAAATTAAATGGTATGAGCCCAATTAAAAACTGAACTCATACCATGTTAACTGCTTATATAATTTAGAAGCGTGGTCACCATTAATGCAAGGCCAACTACTAGATCCCCCTACTCTAGTTGACTTGGCTAATAAATACAAAAAAACAGTGCCTCTATCATATTAAGATGGGGTTTGCAAAATGGTGTTGTCACCATTCCTAAATCAACTAAAGAACAACGGATCCTGGATAATTCAAATGTTTTCGATTTTGAGCTTTTGGATGAGGACATAGAACGTATTGACAGCTTGAACCAAAATTTAGGGGTGGGACCAGATCCTGATAATATTGACTTTTAATTAATTGCCTATCCAATGAATCTAAAAAGATGCACTCTATAATCATCTTTTTTAGGTTTATGGAACTCTAAGCTCATCTATTTATGATAAGGTCCCCCGCAAAATATCTAAGTAATCGCTACATTATTCTCTTTAAAGATTGTACTTAGCTGTCAACACTTATTCATTTATTACTCTTAACTCTTGTTCTAATTCTTTAAAAAAATAAGAATCATATTCCTCAAATACATTAGAAAATCTGTTACCTACAACTATATTAAGATTAGAAACTACTCGTGGGTATAAATGATAATTAGGAGAAATCCAATACCCAAACTGCGCTAATTCATCAGAATGCAATGATTCTATAGCTAAATAATTTTGTGTTCTATAATCTAAGTACTCAAAAAAAGTATTTATTCCATTGATTCTAGTGGAAATCCACAAGATTTTTTGCAATGCAAAAATATTAACTACCCATGTATCTTTATACTTTTCCTCTAAATATCTATTAGATAACTCTGCTAAATCTAAATATTCGTCTAGCACAACTACTATTTTATAAATTTTTTTATTTTTTGTTTTACTAATCTTTAATACTTCTTTTCTCTCCTTTTTATTGTTAGAGTTATAATAAATAACATTATTATTATTTAATAAATAATCTTTTCCTCTTTGACATTGCTTGCATGCTTTCACAATAACATCTTTAAAGTGCTTTTCTATTGTTGATGTTGCATCTTTTCCTATAAAAATACTTTTAAAATTTTGAGACTTACATTCTATGAATAAAATTATATCTTCAAATGTTATAATTAAATCTTGTTCATTTCCCTTATTGTCATATAAGGTATGATATATATCTTCAAAAAAATTTCCAATAATATCTTTTGAATATGTCTCTAAAACATCACCTTTTTTGTCATTAGATTTTTCATTTTCTAGAATTCCTCTTAAAATATTTTCGAATAAATGATGTGTTCGCGGTACATATAAACCATCAGAAAACTTTATTCCTAGTTTTCCTTTAAAGACGGTTCTTAAATTAACTTTAATAAACATTTTTTCATTAATTTCATTACTATCTATAAATAAGTTATCAAAATTCTTGTGTTTTCTAAATTCTTCTTTCAAAATTTTATTTTTAATATACAGATTATTGGTCGATGCTAATAGGATCAGCAAATTATAAAAATTTCTATTTACAGATAAACCGTATATATCTTCAGATAATTCATCAAAATACTGGAACAACTTAAAATATTCATATGCATGAATAGAAGGATAATCATATTTGTAATTAAAATATCTTCTAAAATCATTTCTTTCAAGTCCATTATTAATTACTTTCTTTGACTCTAAATGATATATTTTCTCTATTATAATTATAAATATTTCTTTTTCCGCAGCTAAATCAAATTTACACTTACCAAAAGTCATAATATTAGTCTTATACAAAATAAACATAGAACTTAACTCTACGGATAACCTTAAAGAAAAATTAAATTCTTCTGAATCTTTTTGTCTATCTTGTATAACTTGATTAAAAATTTGGGCTCTTTCTATCCTATTTAATTTTCTATAATGTATCTTAGCAAATCTAATTACTTCAGCTATATCGGTATAGCTGTTTATTTCTTCCATAATTTTTTTATAATCAGCCATATACAATCTATCATCCTTTTTATTTCATTATGTATCTCGATCTATCTGTATTTATTTGATTTTATCATACCAAAAACACCTAAAACGTTTTTAAATAAGGTTTTAGGTAGTTTTTTGATAAACCTGATTTACTTATAACAAGGGTCAACGTATGATAAATGAGAGATACTAATATATTTGACTATCACAAACATCCCATAAATGAAATACAGTCATCCTGTTAAGCTGTCGCTCCTACCTCTTCTCTATCATCCTGATACAACAAGCTAAAAACAATCCCAACAACTAAACATACAAAAAACGTTCCAGCCCTAGCCGATACAATCGCCTCCAGTGGAGATAACGTCCAAATAATCGCACTGAAAAATCCTGTTATAATCGTTGCGATTACACCAATTCCAGATGTTTTTTTCCAAAAGAATGTTAATAGTACGACGACAGAGAATGTATTTCCTATTCCTGCCCAAGCGAAGCCGACGACTCCACCGACGAATGATTCCGATAACAATGAAATAATGATTCCAAGGATCCCACTGACAATCCCTGTAATCCTTGTTATTCTTAAAATGTTACGTTCTCCTGCTTTGATTCCCATTGTCTTGTGAATAATATCTTCACTAACAGATGTCATTACAACTAATAGTTGAGAGGAAGCCGTTGACATAATTGCTGATAAAATAGCCGCAATGATGATTCCTGCTATCCAAGGTGGTAATAACTCAGAAACCATGTAAGGTAAAACCATTTCCGCATCTGTTATCGTATCCGATTTATAAAGAACAGATCCAAAAATCCCCACCAAAAAGGCACCGATATACACAACAATCGTCCATAATATTGCAACCCATCTCGCAGTTTTAAGTTCTTTCTCATTCTTAATTGCCATAAAACGCGTACTCAATTGTGGTTGACCACCGAGAAAACCAAAGAACCAAGAAAAGTTCGTTAATAACATTGCTCCAAGGACCAGACCAGAAAGACCACCAAACCATTGATCTCCTCCATTACCCATGGAAGCTAGTGACGCGCTTATGGATAAATCGCTTTGCTGTATTTCTATGAAAGCTGCGATTGGCACAATAATAAATGCAAGCACCATTAGCGCACTTTGAACTGCATCTGTCCACACAACAGACAAAAATCCACCCATGCATGAATATGCAATAACAATGGCAGCGACGACGATTGTCCCTATGGTAATATCGATTCCAGAAATCGAATATAATGTTTTTCCTGTTCCGGAAAACTGACCAGCGATATAAAATAGAGAAAATGCCCCCATAATAATTGCAGACAACAGGCGAATGATTGTACCATGCTTTGGATATTTTACTGCAAAATAATCTGGCAGTGTGAATACATTATATTTTTTTCTCTCTTGAAAAAATTTCTTAGCTAAGAAAACCCATGAAAATATAATTCCGACAAACATTCCAGAAAGTAGCCAAATACCAGATAAACCAGCTAGATAAATAAAACCAACCGCACCTAGGAACATATAAGCAGATTCTGCCGTCGCCCTTTCAGAGAAGGCTAACACCCATCCAGGTATCTTTTCTCCACCTAGAAAGTAATCCGATGATTTCATTTCTTTTCGACTAAAATAAACACCAATTCCTAATACAATAAGTAGATAAATAGCTATTTCTATGTAGATAATAATACTTTCTGGTGTTAAACTCATGATTTCTTCCCTCTAATTCCTAGTAAACTAATAGATTTACATTTATAATAGACTTAGTATAATATAATTACTAATATTGTCAAACTATTAACATAAAGGAAGTGTATTGTTTTGGGCGAAACAAAGATTCATATACCACCATTGTCGATGGACACCATTACTGCCAAACTTTTTACACATTTAGAGAAGTCTGTTATTACTGCGTTTGGAGAAGATGGAAAAGTTTTGCTTCAGCAAGGTGTTGAAAAGTTTGGATATAAAGATGCAGAGGAAATTGCCCTGCAAGCTACCAAGGATGGAGAAATTCATCGATTATATAGCTACATCCCAAGGAATCACCAAGCAGAGAAGAAATATGGAGATCTAACCATCTATGCTTTGATGGCTAAACTGTTTGCTCAAATTTCGAAAGCTGTTGTTGATCAATTCGGCGACAAAGGAAAAGATGCAATTCGTGAAGGTGTCCGTACTTTTGGCGAGGAGCGCGGTCTTGGAATAGCGCAGCGCGCACGAGTAAATGGAGAAAAGAATACGAGAGAAAACTACTTAACGAACTACGATATGGGTAGAAGTGAACTATTCACTTATACAACCGAATATAAAGAAGGAGAAATCGAGCAAAACTTTACAGTATGTCCGTTTGGTCAGCAATGGGCAGATGATGAGATGCATGAATATGGAATTTTATATTGCGAAATGATTGATCCCGCTGTAGCCAGAGGTTACAATCCCGAATTTAAAGTTGAACATGATAAATATGTATTAAAAGATGGACATTGTCATTTCCGCTTTAAATTGGAAGACAATAAATACAATGATTAATCAAAAGGAGGCCGTTCTAAATAACATGACGGCCTCTCTCATTTTAAGTTAGTCTTTGATTTTTATTCATTATCTCTTATTCTAAACTAACAATCATCTCATCATAAACAAACGGAAGCTTTCGCAATATCTGTTGCAGATCCTCATTTTCATACAAGTCATCAAAAACATCCAATAGGTCTATCAAAACGATGAAGACTGACCCCAAATCCAAACCCGCTTACTCTAAAATAAGCTGATTAATTTGCTCAATTACTCCAGGCAGCTCGCCCATTGACTTGATTGTATAATCTGCACCATTTTGTTTAAAAGTTTGTTCTGTTTTAGCGATAATTTCTTCTTGCTCCACTTCAGACAGCGCATCGAATTCAGCTTCGCTTAGACCCATTTCAGAGCTGCCAATAATAACACCTACAGCCCAAACACCCGCACTGTTCGCCTCTGCAAAGTCTGGGATGGTATCCCCTACTTTTACGACGTTGCGAGCTGCTGATAATTTCAATGCTTCCATGTTGCGGTAAATCATATAAGGGTACGGTCTGCCTAATGAGTCTGTTCCATCAGGTGTGATATAAAAATCTGGACTATAGCCTTTTTTCGCTGCTTCTGGAACAACAACATCCATCATCTTTTGCGTGTAGCCGGAAGTGGAACCAATTTTCAGCCCTTGGCTTTTTAAGCTTTCCACAGTCTCAAGAACCTCTGGCTTCGGATCGGTATACGTTGCTAATGTTTCCATTAGGGAAGATTCAAATGCCTGAAACAGATTCTCTACATCTTGTTCATTAAACGCTCTTCCATATTTCGTTTCCCATAAACCGGAGATTCTCGGCATCTCCAGCATCGCACGAATATGATCAATCTTAAGCAGTCCCATCGGTTCTCTTGCTTCTTCTATTGTCACGTCTATCCCTGCGTTTTTAAAAATATTAACAAATGCATTTACCGGTGCAAAACATCCAAAATCAACTGTTGTTCCTGCCCAATCAAATATTACGCCTTCAACCTTTTTCATTTTACCACCACTCCCATATATTCTTCGATTACACTGCATAATGTTTCGATATCTTCCTCATGGATTTCTCCAATGTTCCCAATTCGAAATGTATTGACTTCTGTCAGCTTTCCTGGATAAAGCACAAATCCTCTCTCTTTCACATAGAAATAAAAGTCCTCAAACTGAAAGCTGTCATGCGGGAAAAGAAACGTTGTAATGATTGGTGATTGCTTTTCCTCCGTTATATACGTCTGGAATCCAACCTTCGCTAATTTCTCCCGTAGTAGTTGATTATTATGCTGATAACGTTGAAATCTTGCTGGAATCCCTCCTTCTTCTATTAATTCATCAATTGCTTTAGAAAATGCTGCTACAACATGGGTTGGCGATGTGTAGCGCCATTTTCCGTCCTTGTCCATTTCCTTCCATTGGTCATATAAATCTAATGATAAACTGCGGGCATTCCCTTCACACGCTTGAAGCTTATCCAGCTTCGCAATGACAAAGCCAAACCCAGGAACACCCTGAATACATTTATTGGCACTGCTAATTAAATAATCAATACCGAGAGCACGGACATCCATTTCCACTCCAGCAAAACTGCTCATCGCATCGATAATAAGTGTTTTCTCATATGCTTTAGCAAGATCAGAGACCATCTCAATTGGATTTAGTATTCCTGTTGTTGTTTCACAATGAACCATGACAATATGTGTAATCTGCTGGTCCTCTTCTAAAATACATCTTAGTTCAGCTTCATCTGGATATGCATTGTATGCAACACTATATTGCTGGTATTGCAGACCAATAGAATCAGCTATTTTGACAATACGCTCTCCATAAGCACCATTCGTTATGATTAATGCTTTATCCTGCTTTTTCAATGAAGTTGTCATCACCGATTCAACTGTGAAAGTACCACTTCCTTGCATTAATACCGTTGTATATTCATCAGCGGTCACCCCTGCGAGTTCAAGAAGCTGCGTTCTTATTTTTTGGGTAATATTCTTATAATCTTGATCCCATGTACAGCGATCAAAGAGCATTTCCTCTTTCACTGTAGCTGTTGTTGTTAATGGACCTGGCGTTAAAAGCTTGTAAGAATTCATGTTTTCTATATCCTCCTTCATCTATCATTTAATCAGAAGTTGCTGGAAAGAAACGTTTTTTCAAACGAGTTGAAACTACCTCTAATAGAATGGCAACAACTAGAATGGCGTAGGTAATAAAGCCGACCTCCCGCATATCAAAGTAGAAGCTGGAAGCCATAAATAAATCAAATCCAATTCCGCCTGCACCAGCAGCCGCTCCCATTGCCACTGCTACACCAAAGTTGATTTCAAACCGTAAGAAAACCCACGATAATAAATAGGTAAAGGTAGACGGTAATACACCACTTTTTACGACATGCCACCAGTTCCCGCCAGTTGATCGCACTGCTTCCAAGATTCCCTTATCGACTTCTTCAAATGCTTCCGAAAATGCTTTAACTAAATATGCAATCGAATGAAATAACATACCAAGAACCGCCGCCTCACTTCCCAACCCAGCGGCAATCGCAAAGATCAACACCCATAATACGGTTGGAACAGCCCGAATAAATGCAACAAATACGCGAACAATTCTTGCTAAGCCTAAAGGGGCTAAATTGGTTGCAGCCATTAAAGAAAGGAAAAAGGCAATAATGGCGCCAATAACCGTAGCTAAGAATGCTAGACTAAGCGTTACCCCAACTTGATAAATGGCTTCTCCTAAACTGAAATGACTTAATGCCGGCTCCAGAAACATCACTTTCAAGTTATACGCTGTTTCTGTAATCGCTGATCCTAATTCCAGTCCTGCATAGTTAAAGAATAGAAAGGCAACAAATGTCAAGAGGGTTAGAACACCCAATGTGCTCCTTAAGACTCGATCACCTTTATTACCCGATTTTATATGAATACGGCCGTCTTTCTTTCGCTTTATATAGGTTGCTTCCATTATAGAATCACCTTCCGCACATAATTTGACATAAGGTCGACAACAATAACGGTTATGACAATACATAATGTCACAAGCGCTACGACATTATAATTTAACATCTTATAATACATATCAAAGGTATATCCAATTCCTGTTCCTGTTAAGATTCCTACCAATGTAGCATTTCGAATGTTGGTTTCCACCATAAACAACACCCAGCTGATCATCTGTGGCAAACATTGTGGAATAACAGCCTTACCCACGATTTGGAAATAAGTAGAACCTGTTGCAGTCAATGCTTCAACAGAACTTTGGCTCGCTTCATCAATCGATTCAATAAATGCCCTTGTTAAAAACCCTACCGTTCCAACAAATAGAGCGAGAAAGCCTGTTACGGAATTTTGTCCAAAAGAAATAAGCAAAACCAACGCCCACGCAACAACTGGGATATTTCTTGATACGGAAGCAATAAAACGGGCAAATACACTTAGAAAATTATTTACTTTTGTCACTTTTGAACCGAATACCCCTAAGAAAAGAGAAACAACAGCTGCTATCGTTGTTGCCGCTATCGACATAAAGGTAGTTTCAGCTAGTTTTTCCAAGATGGTTGGCAATTTATCGAGCGTTTCCTGCGTCACCATTAGATTCGAAAACATCCAGCCGATAGCTTTAGGGATTGTCGCTAACCCATCTACAAAGTTAAATGATGTAATAGCTGCTGATAAATAGGTTAGAACGATGATGATGAGAAGAAAGATTACTGTCTGCCATCTGTTTTTTCGCATCTTTTTTTCATTCACAGTCATCTCTCCTTACGCTGTTATTAAATCTTCCGTTTTGGATCCGTAAATTTTGTTAATTTGCTCTTCATAAAGTTCATGACTTGTTCCAGTAAATACAATTTCACCTTTATTTAAACCGATAATACGGTCTGAATAATGTTGCGCCACATCCACTTGATGTAAATTCACCAAACATGTAATGCCCATTTCCGTACTGATTGATTTTAAAAGATCCATGATAACCTTAGATGAATTCGGATCCAGTGAAGCAATCGGTTCATCACATAAGATAAGTTTTGGTTCTTGAATAAGCGCTCTGCATATCCCTACACGTTGCTGTTGACCACCACTTAATTGGTCACATCGCTTATATGCGTGTTCATGAATTCCTAGTTTCTCCAACAGGTAAAAGGCACGTTCTTTTTCTGCTTCTGTATATCTTCCTAACAGTCCCTGCAGTGTTGTTTTATAACCAAATCGGCCATGCAGTACATTCTCAATCACGGTCAAACGAGGCACAAGATTATAGTGCTGAAACACCATCCCAATATTCGCTCGCAAATTTCGTAATTCTTTTTTATTTAAATTTCCAACATCATGATTGTTAAACATAATCTTTCCTTCATTAAATTCAACCATTCGATTAATGCAACGCAGCAAGGTAGATTTACCAGCACCAGAGGGACCAATGACAGAAACTAGTTCTCCTGCGTTTATTTCAAAATGAATATTCTTTAATATTTGTTTGTCGGCTGTATATGATTTCTCTAATCCTTCTACTTTTAACAATGACATGTGTATTGACTCCTTTTTAGAGCATATTGAGTAAGATTACGCATCGTAAGTACACGCTTCCTGGTTTCATTTCCCTCTACTATTATTTCGAAATTTCGCGAATTGGATCATACCATTCATCTTCCACTGGCAATAGTCTTTCTTTGTCACTTTTAGAGAATAAAGCGCTCTGTTCTGAATCTTCAGGGGCAAAGATTTTTTCATTATTTGCTACTTTATCTGAAGTTAATAATTCTTGAATTTTATCAAAATCCGCTTGTCCGATGACATCCATATTCACAACAAATGGTTCATTTAATACTGGGTCAGAGCTCATTAATGTAAATTCTTTGCCTGTAACTGCATTGAAAGGTTCCGCTGCATTTTCTTTCACGCGATAAACAGCACCAACCGTATTTTCTTCTCCTTCAGCAAGCTCCACATATTCTTCCACGCAAGTATCACAGAATGCTGCAACATCTGCATTTCCCGATAACAAATTGACTGCAGAACCTTGGTGAGAGTTGCCAAATAATACTTGGGAGAACAATGGCCCGCTCCCCATTAAATCCTCTTCCGTTAAATCTGCATATGCTTCTTGTTGCGAGAAATGTTCAATAATACTGGATGATGGAACTTTAAACCCTGATGTTGAACTATTGGATACAAATGAAAATCTTGTATCTGCAATCGTATCAAGGGAGAATTCCCCGTTTTCTTTAAACTTGTCTTGCTCGTCCACATTCACCGCTAACCAGCTATAGTATTTAGCATCGTCCAATGTTCCCGATTCACCCGATTTTACGGCTAGCGTTTGAACCGCATCATTTCCGTTATTCGCTTCTACATATCCTTGTGAACCCATGAATGCAAGGTCCGCATTGTTGTTGACTAACGTTTCAATCGCAATCGAGTAGTCCGTTGTTAATTGATGCTCTACCTCTTTACCTGTAGCCTCTGAAATAAGTCTTCCAATTTCATCACGAGATGATTTCAAATCATTACCAGACTCGTTCGGATACCAAACAATTTTAATCACATCATCTGCTGTTGCACTACCACTATTACCGTCACCACATGCCGTTAACAAAACAGCGAACACGGCGATCATTATCAATAAAAGTTTTGTTTTCATATATTTCACTCCTTATCCTTAATAAATAGATCGTAGAATTTGTTTGACATCTTCCTGAGTTAAAGCAACGGGATTATTATCCATTCTTCCTTTTGTAAAGGCTTTTGCAGCAACTTTCTCGATTATTTCTTCATTCGCATTGTAATCTCTGAGCTTGCTTGAGGAACCTGCCAGCTGAAGGAAATGCTCGATAAGACCTTGAACTTCACTGCAGCTGCTTACCCCAAATGCTTGTAACAACTTATCGTTCTCCATAATCGAGTCAAAATTGATTTTCATTACGTTAGCCAATGTAATACTTGCTGCTATCCCATGGACCATTCCTAGTTCCATTGTCAGAGGATAGGATATCGAGTGACAGGCAGTCGTCCGGGTGTTACTAAATGCCAATCCTGCGTACAAGCTACCCAAAGCTATTTCATTTCTATAGGTAAATTCATCGGGCTGATTTAATACCTTTTCAAAGTTGTTAACAATACGTTTGATCGCTTCTAATGAATAGATTCTTGAAATTTCATTGGAGCTTTTTGACCAATAAGCTTCCGTCGCATGGCATAATGCATCTAAAGCAGTTGATGCCGTTAATCCTTTTGGTAACGATCCAGTAAGCGTCGGATCAATGATGGCTGCATATGCATATAAGCGTTCACTATCAACCGACATTTTTACTCCGTTAGCGCAATCCCAAATCGTTGCCCAGCAAGTAACCTCAGAACCAGTACCTGATGTTGTAGGAATGCCAATCCAAGGTACGATGTTTTGATTTTCTGCATATTGCTTTTGTTCGATCATGGTACGTAATGCAGAGACAGACTCGATTTTCAAATCCTTTAATGCAGCTAATGATTTCGAGAGATCCAGAACACTGCCTCCTCCAATTCCTACGATGCATTGATAATCAACGTTTGCAATTTGCTTATAGTAATGAAACAAGTCTTCCACATCCGGATTGGATATGTTCACTTCTATCTGTTTTACTTCATAATTCTCAAGGTATTTATAGAGATTACGTCCAGCAGCAGATTCTGAAAAGTCGCCTCCCCGATGTAAAAGGACAATCTTGCTGATTTGAGGTTCGATTGTATGGAGTACCTCTTCCATGACATCCATGGTATCTATTTTAATGTTGACAGGATTGTAATAGTTTCCCATTATGCTATTTCCTCTCTTTGTCGTATTTTCTTTTGCGGTACAGTGCAAGATTAATCGGTATTTTGCTGTTTTTCAAGTGGTTTTACAGTTTATTTACATAACATTTACGCTTTTTACATAAAATGCGCGCAATATTTACTTTACAAAATGCTATTTTTTGCTTTATTTTGCTTTTTTATAATATGTGTTATGATTTATATACATGGAATATAAAGGATGATGGGAGAGCTGGATGATGTTACAGGAGCAAAGACATCAAATGATTGAATCCTTTTTAAAGCAGCAAAAAGCTGTAAAAGCTTCAGAGCTTGCTACTTTATTAGATATCTCTATTGATACTGTACGGAGGGATTTAGAGGTTCTTGAGAAAAAAGGAGTCGTAAAACGAGTACATGGCGGGGCTGTATTAACTCAAAAAAGTGATAATGCATTAAACAGACTTTTTAATGAGAGAGAAGTCAAAAATCGAGAAAAAAAACAAGAAGCTGCCACAGTAGCGATTGAATTAATTGAAGAAGGGCAGGCAATTGCCCTGAACGGCGGGACAACGACGATCGAAATTGCGAAAGTACTTGTTAACAAGTTTAAGCGATTAACGATTATTACAAATGATCTTCGGATTCTATCGATTCTTGGAGAAAATAAAAACTTCAATGTTATCCTCACCGGCGGCTTTTTTAATCCAGAGGAATACACGTTATATGGAAAACAATGCGAAGAAATTCTATCTAATTTTAATATTGATATTGCTTTTCTTACGGTAAACGGATTATCACTTGAACATGGTTTAACCGATTTTAGAATGCATGAAGTAGGCGTTATTCAATCCCTTATCTCACGTTCAAAACATAAAGTAGTCGTTGCTGATTCATCCAAGTTTGAGACATCTTCTTACATCAATGTATGTCCACTAAAGGATATTGATCTAATTGTTACGGATAGCTCACTTCCATCTGACATCGCGGAGGAATATAGTAAACAAGCTATTCGGATTCTTTCTCCAAACTAATCAAAAGCCAGCTGCAAGACCGGATTGCAAGTCACCAAGCATCAACCCAATTCCCGCCGGAAATGCTGCGCTGACCCCAGCGAGAATCGCTTTGTTCCACGGCAAGGGGGTTCTTTTAATTTCAAATGCTTGGATTAATGTTTTTATGAATGTTGAATCCATGAAAGCTGTATGTTTGTTTCTTTTTCCCATCCAAGCTACTCTCCTTTACGAATACCGTTAATCTATGTTAATTATTCCACATTCAAACAAAAAGTCTGATTCTAGTATAGGATAAATACCACGGAATTATAAAATGAAACTTTTCGGCGTTACTTCTAATTTTGAAAAATTAATGCTAACTTCTATCACCCTACTAAAACTATGCTAGCTAACAAAACACAACATAAGTAAAAATATGTTGTGTTTACATGGTAACAATAGAATCAGAAGGGCAGCCCACCCGCTCCCCTAGTTTAAAGTAGCGTAATAGGCCTGCCCCCTGTATTTATTAGATGCAATTACAGTTTGCTTCCATTCGTTTCAATGACTTCTTTATACCAATCATAACTTTTCTTTTTGATACGGCGAAGATCATGGTTACCTTCTTCATGTTGATTTACATAGACAAATCCGTAGCGTTTTTGAAAACCGTTCAGCCAGCTTAGCAGGTCTGTAAACGACCATGTACAGTAGCCGAGTATGTCTGCTCCATCGCTAATAGCCTCTTGTATCGCTTTCAAATGAACGTGAAGATAATGAATACGGTAATCATCATTAACGACATCGCCTTCCTCGAGCTTATCATATTCTCCTAAGCCGTTTTCGCTGATTAAAATCGGTAATTGATATCGATTTGTGATGCGGCGCAGGGCGATTCGCAAACCCGTCGGATCAATGTTCCAATCCCAATTTGTTCTTTCGAGATGTTCATTTTTAACAGTTTTATAAAGACCTGGTACACCCGTATCTTGTGTCGTACCTTTCTTTCCGGATGTATTCATTTTCCCTTCAGACACACCGTCTAACGGGTTCTTCTCAAATGTAGTGGTTTGATAATAGTTCAGTCCCATAAAATCGGGTTGTCCTTCTTGTAATAATGCAGCGTCACCGCTTTCGACTGTTGGAGCCAAGCCTTTTCTTTCTAGATATTTCCAAGCTACCTGAGGATACGTCCCCCATGCATAGATGTCCAGCCACCAATGCGCATTTAACTCTTCCGCATTCTCCGCGGAAAGAATATCCTCCGGCTTAGAGGATGCTGCATAAGAAGGTGAATACGCAAAGCTTGGACCTATCTTTCCATCCGGTACATATTTACGGAACTCTTTGATTGCACTTGCATTTGCGAGATTTGCATGATGGTTGACTTGATAAAAAAGCTTTTCATCCTTTACTCCCGGTGGATGAAGGGCCGTTCTGTATCCAAAACTAGTGAAAATGTTTTGCTCATTCAAGCTCACCCAATATTTAACACGGTCGCCGAAATGCTTGAATAAAGTAACCGAATAATTGGTAAAATCTTGGACAATCTCACGGGATTCCCAACCACCGTATTCGTCTTGAAGCGCCTGTGGTAAATCCCAATGATAGATGGTTAGAATCGGTTCAATTTTGTTCTTAATTAGTTCATCGATTAAATCACTGTAAAATTGGATGCCTTTTTCATTTACTTCCCCTTTCCCCTCAGGAAAAATACGGGACCATGCAACAGAAAACCGATACGTTTGCAAGCCCATTTCGGCCATAAGACGAACATCTTCTTTATATCGATGGTAATGATCGACCGCGGTATCACCAGTCGTGCCTTTAAAGGTTTTACCCGGAATCCGGACAAATTGATCCCAGTTGGAAGGTCCCTTCCCATCCTCGTCCCATGCACCTTCTACTTGATAGGCAGCAGAAGCAGATCCCCACATGAATTTACTTGGAAAAGGTTCTAACTTTTTGTGTATCATCTTATTCCCTCCTATGTATCTATTTTGCTTGCCCCTATGTTAACGCTTACTTATCAACTTAAGGCTTCACACTGTTTGTTGGATTGAAGATCTTGATTTCTTTGTAAAAAATGATATAGTGCTCCAATTAAATTGGAGTCATTGCCAAATTGGCATATTTGTACTTGAATATCTAAACATGCATCACTCGGTTTCATAATCTTAAGCTTTTCATTAATTTGATCGATGAACCCTTCACGTTTACTAATTGCACCGCCAATTAGTATTTTTTCAGGGTCAATAATATACTGCAAGTTATAAATCCCTACTGCTAAACGTTTAATGAATTTTTCAATTTCATCCTGTACGTCTAGGTCGCCCCCATCAGCCATCTTAAACACCTTGAGTCCATCAAGCGTATTTGGGTCCATGTTTTTGCGCCTTGCAACATGCATAACCAAGCCTCGAGTTGCAGCAAGCGAGCTCCAGCTCTCCCCTATCGGCTGGTTCAGATAATCTTCAAGAATCATATAACCGAATTCACCGCCGAAAAGACTGTTACCATGACGAACCTTCTTATCTAATACTACTGCCCCACCGATCCCAGATCCGATAACAATACAAATATAGTCATTAATCCCTTTAGCAGCACCAATCCAGCCTTCTGCTAATCCTGCACAATTCGCATCATTTTCCAGTTCAACCGGAAGTTCTGTGCGTACTTGTATCAGTTCCTTTATATTTGGACCATGAATATAAGAAACAGCTGTTAATCCTTTAATATATCCTGATTCCACATCTACTGCTCCAGGCATACTTAAGGCGATACCACTTAGTACGTGACTTTTTTGAAATTCCTTCACCACTGAATCAATTGTATTTACAAAAGACTCAATGCCATCTTTCGGTGTTGGAATAGAAGATTTTTCTAAAAAATGGCCTGCCCCATCCATAAGGGAATATTTTATTGCGGAACCACCAACATCAAAAACTGCATAATAGTTCACCAAAAAACCTCCTAACATCCCATACAAATCATGTTGTTATTGTTTTTTAAAATAAGCATGAAGCAATGTGAATTTACCAGAAGGTTTTATTCGTTCCACATGACTCTCTAACAACGAGTTCTGAGTCCGTAAACACGGGCTTTAATTTCGATTTACCTTCAATTAAATCATTTAACATATAGGCCGATAATTTACCGATTTTCTCCTTATCCTGTTTAACTGTAGTGAGTTTAGGATTACTATAACGACAAGCAGCAATGTCGTCACATCCGACAACTCGGATATCAGTTGGCACATGTAATCCAGCTTCTTTAATAGCCCTTAGTGCACCTAATGCCATTAAGTCTGATGCAGCGAAAACAGCTTCTGGATAATCCTTCAATTCAAGCATCCGCTTCATGGAGATATAGCCGCTTTCTTCTTGATAGTCACCGTATTGAATCCACTCATCTCTTATATCAAGGTCAAACTGACTCATTGCATCTTTGAATCCTTTTAACCTGAAATTAGAAATGACCGAATCGCGCATCCCACCGATATATCCGATCTTCCGAAGGGAACTCAGATAAAAATATTCGACTACTTTTCTTGATAAATTCACATTATCCGTCATGACATAGCTTGCTCTAGGACCTTTCAACTGAATATCAATCCCAATACAAGGGAAACCACTTTCCGCGAGTTCAAAAGTAGCATCCTCCACTTCCTCACCAGCAATTACCAAACAGCCGTCTACGTTAAAATGCTTGCATCTGGCTAAATAACTTCCTTCATCTTGTAAAAAATGTTCATTGGAAAACATTAAGATATCGTAACCTAGTAATCCAATATTCTTCTTAAAGGTTGAAATTACTTCATTGAAATATGGATGCGTCATATCAACATTGATCTTACCAGCATAAATAAGACCGATGAGATTTGATTTTTTTGTTGCCAGTGAGCGAGCAGAAAAATTAGGTGCATACCCCATTTCGTTAATAACTGCCATGACTTTATTCTTTGTTTCCTCACTAATTCCCTTATAATTATTTATTACTTTTGAAACAGTCGCTTGTGAAACCCCTGTCATTTGTGCAATGTCTTTTATCGTTAATCCCATCGTATTATCTCCTCTAATCCCTGCTAAATGTCTTTCCTACTGTTAGATTACTAAGATTCATAGAGTGAAACAATAGCCAGACAGGAAAAACTCATGATTTTACAGATCCCTCCGTAATACTAGAAATAAATAAGCGGTTAAATAATAAGAAAATGATTAATAATGGAACGGTAGCCCAAAATACTCCAGATAAAATCATGCCGAAATCGATATTATTCGTATTGCTCAACTGTGCCAATGCAACTTGAATTGTATAGCTATCCGGATCTCTTAGAACCGTAAACTGCCATAGGAATTCTCCCCAAACCGCAGTAAAGACAATAATTCCAAGTGTCGCAAATGCTGGTAAGATGATAGGCAAGACAATTCTCCAATAGATTCGGAAGTTTGAACACCCATCTAATTTCGCAGCTTCTATTAATTCATCCGGAACCGCGCCTGAAATATATTGTCGCATCAAAAATATCCCTAAAGGATTTAAAAAGGATAAAATCATAACTCCCGCTAAAGTGTCTAGAAGTCCTGCTTTCGAAATTAAAAAGTATTGCGGAATTAATCCTAACTGTGGCGGGATAATCATGGTTACTAGAATTGCGACAAAAAGGATATTTTTCCCTGGGAATTTAAACTTCGCAAAAGCAAAGCCTGCTAATGAACTAATGAACAGAACGACAATCGTAACGACCACACACAGTACAAACGAATTCCACATCCCACCAAAGAAATCAATTTGATTTAATACCTTATTAAAATTTTCAACCAGCATATTTCCTGGTGTAAGTGTTGGTGGTATTGTATTATAGGCAGCACTTGGCCGTGTCGCCATTACAAACATCCAATAAAAAGGAAAAAGAGAAAGGATTGAAGCAATGCATAAAAACGAGTAAACGACTATGCTGCCAATGGATAATTTTTTTCGATGCTTTTGGATTTGATTACTCATTTCTGAACACCTCTCTTTTTCCTACCAAAGCCTTGAACTAATCGTAAATTAATCACAGCAAATAACGTAATGATGACCAACAGAATAATTGCTGTTGCGGAAGCTGTTCCAAACGACTGTAATCTAAAGGCATCCCGGTACAGGTACATGACAATCGTCATCGCTTCGTCCCTTGTAAAGGCATCAGCCCCTAAGAATACAGTTGGCTCAGAGAATAACTGCATCGCCCCAACTGTTGATGTAAATACGGTCAGGATGATAAATGGCTTCATCATCGGAATCGTAATATACCATAGCTGTTGAAACTTATTGGCACCATCGACTGTCGCTGCTTCATATAAATCATTAGGAATACTTTGGATTCCTGCTAAATATATAATCGTGTTGTACCCGACCCATCTCCAGAATACCATCAGCGAAATCGCAATTTTTGTCCCCCATTCAGATGCAGCCCAGGAAATTGGGTCAAGTCCAAATAAATGGGTTAAAACATAATTGGCAAGCGAAGATTCATGATTACTGAATAACACACTAAAAATCAGGGCTACGGCAACCATTGAGGTTAAATAAGGCATAAATATCGTAACCCGGAAGAAACTTTTAAACTTGAGAAAAGCCATATTCAGTAAGTAGGCTAAAATAAGACCGACAATTAATTGGGGAGCAGTGCCCATAACCCCCATAATAATGGTGTTGTATACGGACTTCCAAAACAATGGATCCGTTAACACGAGTTGGAAATTACCGAAGCCATTAAAGGTCATCGGGCTTAAGCCGTTCCATTTCTGGAAAGCTAAGTAAAAACTAAAAAGTGCGGGATATAAGCCTATAAGTGTAAAAATTATGAAGAAAGGCGCTATATATAAATATCCTGAAATCATGTCTTTTTTTTCTTCAGACCTAAATCTCTTCTTTTTAAATATAGGTTCTTTCTTACGAATAGAATTCATTTTCACGCCTCTTTTCCATTTCAAAGTAGTACGGTGCCCTTAGGCGCTCATATCTTATGTTATTCACCGTTCACAAGGTTACAAAAAACGCGTTAAGAAAGGTAGTCGGCTTACCTTTTTGGGGCTAAAAATCCAAATGTTAAGCCGACTATATAGATTACTTGCTTACAAGTTTTGCAGATTAGCGTTTCATTAGATCCTCAGCACGCTTCACAGCTGCATCCCACTCTTTTTCTGGGTCTGCACCTTTGTTTTGGACATTTTTCAGGGCATTCAATATCTCGTTATGGACTGGAAAGTATTTTTCACCTTTGTATCCAATACCAGTAATGTCTTGGGCAGCTTCAGCGAATACTGGAGCTGTTGCTTGACCACCGAAGAATTCATCTTCATTTGTCTTAAATGCTTCCTCCTCATAAACAGCTTGTGCAGAAGGGAATAATCCATGGCTTTGGAATGATTTTAATTGATTTTCGGATGATACGAGCCATTCAATAAAATCATAAGCCTCTTGTGCATATTCTGTTTCACTTGGAACCGCGATGTATGAACCACCCCAGTTAGCTGCAAACTCAGTTGGTAATGTAGCCACGTTCCACTTACCAACAGCTTCTGGAGCATTTCCTTCCATCCAGCCTTTTAACCAGCCTGCACCTAGTTCTGCTGCAAACTCGCCCTTATTAACGGCATTAGCCCACTCTGGACTCCACATTTCATATTTACCTACTAATCCGAGGTCATTTAGATGAACAGCATAGTCATATGCCTTTTTCACTTCGCTGTCTCCTCCAAGATTTAATTCATTTTCGGGAGTCAAATAAGCAGTTTCTGCAGCATCCAAATAAGCTCTAAATGCCATTTCGATACTATCTACAAAGGGCATTCCAGTTTCTTCTGTCACTTGTAAACCAACTTCTTCAAATGCTTCTGGTGAATCAATTAAAGCAGCAACCTCTTCCGGATCCGTTGGGAGTCCAGCTTGTTCAAACAAGTCTGTGCGGTAGTACAATGCTTTAGGGCCGATATCTGTTGGAAGCCCGAATAAGAAATCTCCATCCACATTTTCTCCACTTTGCCATTTCCATTCCAAATACTGATCCTTCACATCATTCGCACCTAGATTATATAAATTCTCGAAACGATCCTGAGCTACCTTAAAACGGTCAAATTGATCAATCTCAAGCATCGCGATATCCGGTGCGCCGCTTCCAGCCGATAAGGAAGTAAAGAGTGCATCATGATGGTCCGCTGTTTCAGACGACTTTACTTTAATTTTTATATTTGGATTTTCCTTCTCGTATTCTTTTGCCAACTCTTCATATCCAGTTGCACCAAAGGTCCAAAAATCCAACGTGATTTCTCCCTTTTCTCCACTAGCATCATTTGTGTCTCCGTCATCACTTCCACTGCAAGCTGCTAGAAGAAATGCAAGCAATGTCGCTAATCCAAGAACAGCAATTTTTCTAATTCCTTTCATGCGTACAACCCCCAATAATAATTATTTTGATTTTTTTCAAACGTACTCAGTTCATTCTAGAAATGAAAACCTCCTTAAAATAGATTTCAATTACGAAATCGGTTTCTTAAAACTTCAAAAAAATAATAAGTAAACGCTTACAAAAATCATTATAGTACCTAAAAATATATAAATCAATATATTTTTAGAAAATTTTTAACAAAATTACCAAGATTACAGATTTTAGTTAAGCTATTTTTAATAAAAGATAAGAATTCTGTGCTGTTAAACACAAATTATTTACCGCATTATAGAAACCGCTTTCGTAGGAAGGAAACTAAATTTGATTTTTATTGCCCACAGACATACATGTCATTCAAGCATACTTCTATAACTCTCCGTGCGCTTCTTACTTAACCAAAAAAGCAAATAAAAGAGCTAGGAATCTGAATCGATACCTAGCTCATCTAACTTTAAGCCCACCACATATCAACAGGCCTATCTCGAATCAATACATCTTTCAAATTCCCTACAGCAGCTTGAAATCCCTCGTCCACAGACATCAGCGGATCCTCATGTTCAATACTCACCACATAATCATAACCATATGTCCTTAAAGCACTGATAATATTGGACCATTCCTGCGCGCTGTGTCCATAGCCGACACTG
Organism: Oceanobacillus profundus; assembly: GCF_003515705.1. Taxonomy (GTDB): domain Bacteria; phylum Bacillota; class Bacilli; order Bacillales; family Amphibacillaceae; genus Oceanobacillus; species Oceanobacillus profundus. The sequence goes on along the minus strand of NZ_QWEH01000006.1, from coordinate 200,576 downwards.
CGGAATGTCCAAGCGCGTGTCTGCACATTGGAATACGGCTGCATGTCAGTCAGACCGTACATGTTTACATTATCCCAATCAATATAGGTGTCTTTTGCATGGAAATGATGAATCGCATTTTCTTTTCCAAGGATCTTGATTGCTGCAACTGGATCAATCCCCTGCCACCATAAATGGCTCGGGTCCAGGTTTGCCCCAATGGCATCATTTGTCGCTTCTCTTAGTTTAAGCATCGTGTATGGCGTATGCACAAGAAAGCCTGCGTGCAGCTCCAGTCCCACTTTTACACCATGATCCTTCGCAAACTGCCCTTGCTTTTTCCAATATGGAATTAATTTTTTCTCCCATTGCCATTCCAGAATATCCGAATATGCTGTTGGCCAAGGTGTTACTGGCCAGTTTGGATAGGTGGAATCCTCATTGGAACCCGGCGTTCCGGAAAATGTATTCACAACTGGAACATCCATCAACTCTGCCAAACGAACCGTTTTGATAAAAATGTCATGTGAGTCCTGTGCATGCTTTTTGTCTGGTGACACAGGGTTATCATGGCAGCTGAATGCACTGATTGTTAACCCACGAGAATGAATCTTATCCAAGTATTCCTTGCGCTTATCTTCACTGTTTAAAAGTACATCAATATCACAATGTGCATTACCTGGGTTCCCGCCAGTGCCAATTTCCACTGCATCTACACCAGCTTGCTTTACATAATCCAGCATTTCTTCTAATGGTTTATCCTGAAATAATACGGTGAATACGCCAAGCTTCATATTCTCTCCGCCCCTCCGCAAGATTGTTTATTTAATTTCACGCCCACGGCAGTCGACGGATAGCCCCCCGATACCGCCTTCTAACATGTCTCATCTAAAATTAACACTTGATCTCGTCTCACTGCTTCTATAAATCGCTTCAATAATTTTGGAAACCTTCATCGCTTCTTCAGGTTTCACAACTAATTCCGCTTCACCAAGACAGCTTTCAACAAAGTTTTTAGCCTGGGCAAGTCCTGCAGCAGTTTCATCATGCTTCGCTTCGGCAGTGCTTTCCATCATCTTGCCAAGCTTCGGCTGGTATAGTTCAAATGGGTACACATTCAAACCACCGTCCGATCCAGATAGGCTGAGATGAATTTTATCTTCTTTTATATTCGCAGCCCATGAGCATTCGAATTGAAGAGAAATGCCATTTTCAAACGTAATATAGGCCGAAACATGATCATCCACTTCAAATGTTTGATGATCAAAAATTCCCCAGTCGTTAATCTGGTTCGGGGATTTGCTTAATCGGTTATATGTTGTTCCCATCAATTCCACAGGTTCCTGTTCACCAAGCAGCCAGATCGCTAAATCAAGCATGTGACAGCCAAAATCGATTAAGCTTCCACCGCCCTGGAGGTCTTTGTTTGTAAAAACTCCCCAGCCGGGAACCTTTCGTCTTCTTAATGCCTGAACTCTCACTACAAGTGGATCGCCTATTTCATTATTCAACACTGCTCTTTTGGCTAGCTGGCCAGCCTCTGTATAACGGTAGTGATAGCCAATTAAAAGGAGTTTCCCTGATTTTTTAGAGGCTTCGACCATCCTTTCACATTCCGCAGTCGTAATTGCCATCGGCTTTTCACATAGCACATGCACGCCTGCTTCCAGTGCCGCTACCGAAATATCAGAGTGGAATTTATTTGGTGTACAAATCGCTACTGCATCTACTTCTTTGAATAAATCATAGTAATTCTCGAACACATATGGAATGTCATATTTTTCGGCCACCTCACTGGCACGCTGCTGGTTCATATCATGGACTGCTGTCAGTTCAACCTTATCCTGTAATTCTAGGAAGGCAGGGATGTGCCTGCCTTGGGCAATCCCCCCAGCACCGATGATTCCCATTCGTAATTTTTTCATCGTATCACTCCTTCAAATTGCTGATTTTTCGAATTGCACTTGATTATTTTTTTACCGCTTTTCTTTGCTGCTTTACTCATACTCTCTGCTTCTTCTTTTGCTGTTGCCATCTGCTGTCACCCCTATTTCGATAATTTCTCAAGTGGCTGTCTGTTGCCATATACATGCTTTGGTGTATTGGTATTTGCAGCCCATTTCACGCCATTTTGGATTACTTTCTGGATTTCCTTGTTATGGTAGGTTGGATAGGTTTCATGTCCCGGACGGAAATAAAAGATCTTGCCACGACCACGTTTAAAGGTTGCCCCGCTTCGGAACACCTCTCCACCCTCAAACCAGCTGATGAAAATCAATTCATCAGGGGTTGGGATATCAAAATGTTCCCCATACATTTCTTCTTTTTCAAGCTCGATGTATTCCCCAAGTCCCTCTGTGATTGGATGTGTCGGATCCACAACCCAGAGCCGTTCTTTCTCACCCGCCTCGCGCCATTTCAAATCACAACCAGTGCCCATCAGCTTTTTGAACACCTTGGAAAAATGCGCCGAGTGGAGTACAACGAGACCCATACCATCCAGCACACGTTGCTTCACTCTCTCTGCAACTTCCTCGCTTACTTCTTCATGGGCCTTATGCCCCCACCATACGAGCACATCTGTTTCGGCCAGCACTTCTTCTGTCAAGCCATGCTCCGGCTCATCGAGTACAGCTGTTTTTGTTTCATGACCAGCTTCTTTTATAAAAGCTGCAATTGTTTCGTGGATGCCATGCGGATAAACCGCTGCAACTGCTGTGTCTTCCTGCTCATGTCGAAATTCATTCCATACGGTTACTTTCATTTTGTTCACTCCAATTTTTATCGTATTTATCTAGTTTCAAGAGCTATCTTAATCAAAATATACCGCCTTGCCAGTTCTCGCAGATTCATAGATTGCCTCTAAAATCTGTGTAACCACCATTGCTTCCTCCGGCTTCACAACCGGCTCTGTATCATGCAAAATACATTCAATCCACAAACGCATCTCGAGATCTGCTTCACTTTCTGTTTCTCCTTCAAAAAAAGCGACACCACCAGGATCCAGTTCGACATTTGTCGTGTATAATTTACCGAAGTCTTCGCCATGTATCCGAAGACCATTCTTCATATCAGCGCCTCCCTTGGTTCCGCTTAAGGAGCATTTTGCCTCATCCACATCGAGTGAATTCAATGCCCAGCTTGACTCTAAAACAATGGTCGCGCCATTTTGCATTTTTATAAAACCAAACGCAGAATCCTCTACCTTGAATTCATCTGGATCCCAAGATCCAAACGCATTTGCAGCGTCTTTTTGTTTTCCAAGCTTATGAAAGACAGAACCCATCACCGATTGTGGTTGATAATTATCCATCATCCATAACGTCAGATCGAGGGCATGTGTTCCGATATCGATAAGCGGACCGCCTCCCTGCTTTTCTTCATCCAAAAACACACCCCATGTAGGAACAGCTCTTCTTCGGATTGCGTGTGCTTTTGCATAATAAATCTCGCCCAGGTCACCCCGTGATACGACTTGGTGCAAGTACTGGCTGTCCGAGCGGAAGCGGTTGTTATAACCGATTGACAGCTTTTTTCCGCTTTTTTTAGCAGCTGCAAGCATTTGCCTTGCTTCCTCTGACGTCTTTGCCATCGGTTTTTCACACATCACATGCTTCCCAGCTTCAAGCGCAGCTATTGTAATTTCCGCATGGGACACATTCGGTGTGCAAACGTGAACAACATCAAGGCTTTCATCCATTAGTAGTTCCCTGTAATCCGAATAGACTTTTGCATCTGCTGTTCCGAATTCTTTTGCGACTGACTTTGCTTTTTCAATATTTCGATTGCAAAAGGCTGCAACCTCTGCCTGGCTGATTTTTTGGAGACTCTTGAGGTGCTTTTCCACCGCAATTGCCCCACAGCCGATTATTCCAACTTTCAACTTTTCTCTCATATCAAATCAACCTCATTTTCCATGAATTATTCTTTAACCGATCCAGATGTCAAACCAGAAACAATTCGTTTTTGGAAAAACAATACCAAAATAACGATTGGAATCGTCACAATGACCGTTGCTGCCGAAATATCCCCCCATGGGATGGAATATTGACTTTGATACATCGAAATCCCAACAGGAACGGTTCTCCATGCATCATCACTGTTAATAGTCAATGCGAATAAATATTCATTCCAAGCTGCGATAAACACTAGGATTCCGGTTGTAAAAATTCCAGGTGCTGCTAATGGCAGGATAATCTTCCGGAATGTCTGGAATGGACTTGCTCCATCCAGCTTGGCAGACTCCTCCAGCTCATATGGAATCTTTTTGAAAAAGGTTGCCAGAATCCAGATTGCCAATGGAAGACTGATCGTAATATAAGGGATAACGAGTCCCATATAACTATTGCGCAAACCAAGATCTGTTACCAGATTGAACATTGGTGAAATGATGGCGATTTGCGGGAACATCGATGCAGCAAGCACCAATCCCAGGATCAAGCCTTTTCCTTTAATCGGCAATCTCGTAACTGCATATGCCGTAAACGATGCAAACACCAGTGATAAAATAGTTGTTAAAGCAGATACCGCAAAGCTGTTAATCATATATCGCACCAATGGTCGATTCGTCAGCGCCGCTTCATAGGAGTCCAATGAAGGATTGCTTGTAAACCAGCTGAAAGATGAGAATATCTCTCTTGGCGGCTTAATGGATGTTAAAAATACCCAGATGAAGGGAAACATCACAAGAAAAACAAAGATGATCAGAAACAGATAAAATCCTATTCCACCGCGTTTATTCATTTATACCCCTCCTCATTTCGTACGACCATCAAATAGATCAGAACCGATTAATTTCACATACAATAGACTAATGATGGCTACACTGATAAATACAATGACAGAAAGGACAGACCCTTCCCCGAAATTCTGCTGGGCGAATAATGTTTTGTAGGCATAAACGGAAATTGACTCCGTTGCGTTTGCAGGACCTCCGCCTGTCAATACATAGATCAGATCAAATACTCGGAATGCATCCAGCGTTCTGAACAATAACGCAACTAAGATCGATGATTTCAGAAGTGGCAATGTAATACTCCAGAATTGTTGAAATCTGTTAGCTCCATCCACACTTGATGCTTCATATAAAGATTGCGGGATTGTCTGCAGGCCTGCGAGCAGTAATAGCGCCATGTATGGTGTTGTTTTCCAGACATCTGCAAGAATGATGGAAAACATGCCGCCATCTGATGTGGTCAATAGCCAGGATGATCCAGGAATGAGATTAAACGCTTCTAAATAATGTGCGATAATCCCTGACTGGCCGTCATACAGAAATCCCCACATCATCGCTGCCACCGCAGTCGGAATGGCCCACGGAATTAATACCGTTGCACGGATGATTCCTCTTCCTTTAAATGCTCGGTTGATAAGGAGAGCAATTGCCAGACCAAGCACCAATTCAAATGCTACGGAAATGACTGTGAAAAATGCGGTATTTCCCATCGCTTTCCACATTCGCTGATCCTTCATGTACTTCCCGTAGTTATCCAATCCGATAAAATTTGAGCTTAATATATTGCCTGCTGTTGATGCAAGCAAGTCAGAGGTTTGCTGGAACTGCTGTCCAGACGTATCGTCACTGCTTGACGCTGCAATTTCAGCTAGTGCTGCAGCATGAGATTCCAGCGCACCCTGGTATTCTTCGGCAAACGCATTATCTACCTTAGAATATTTTAACTCGGAATCTCTTACCGGCGTAAAACTCGCTAATAGCTCATCAATCTTCTCTACCTTTGTCTTAATCGTTTCATCACTGATTAGCTCAGCGTGATAGTTTTCAACATCCTGTTGAATTCCCTTTACCGTTTCAGCATCCGCTTCATTTTCAGCACTTTCTAGTAAACTATCAAGCTGACTCCCTATGTAAAATTGATTATCCACGTATCGTTCCAGATCAATCGTTGCACTAAGCATGAGCTGGGAACGAGAGGGATCATTCAGCCTATAGTCAAATAAGCTATTGTAAAAGGACTGTGCAACCGGCCATAGTACGACAACCATTACTAGAACAAGGGACGGGATGACCATAGCATATCCTAGCTGTTTCTCACTTAGTTGAAAGCTGCGCCTTTTCTTGTTTTTCATGTTTAACCTCCTCGTTATTAAGCTGGCTTTCTGACCCTATTAGAGGTTGTTCAAAAAGTCCGGTGAAAATGACGCTTCGAGAACAGATGACCTTCGACTAACTTCCGACACGTCCTGTGTCGAACGTCGAAGTCACCACATCCTGTGGAAGCTCGTTAGCTTGCTTTTCCGTTCCTCACGTATTAATTGCATACGCTCCGGTACTCAAAGCTACGCCGCCTCGAACTTCTCGGTCCTTTTCATCCTCCTTTTTGCACACGCACTATTATAAGAATAGCAAGATGAGTATATGCCCATCCTGCTATTTTGACTAACTTAGAATCTATTCAGCCATCGCCGCTTCAATCTTTTCCTGCATATTCTTTGCAGCTTCTTCGGAGGTCTGGTCACCTGTCAATACTTTTGAAATTTCAATTTGCATAATATCGGAAACTTCCGGGTAAATAGGTGATACCGGTCTAGGAACTGCAGACTGTAATACTTCTCTAAACTCAGGGTTTGCGAATAATGAACTGACACCCTGTACTTCTGGATCGTCATACAATGCGCTTAATGTTGGAGCACGTCCACCCTCAAGGGCACTAATTTTTTGTCCTTCTGGTCCCGAAATGAATTTCACAAACTCCCATGCCGCTTCTGGATGCTCCGAATATCGATTGATCATTGTCATCCATCCGCCAAGTGATGCTGCAGTACCTTCATCACCTGCTGGTAGTCTGGACATTTCGACATTATCAACGATTTCAGATCTCTCTTCATCATTAGAAGAAGCCATCATATACGGCCAGTTTCTAGCAAAAACAGCATTCCCTTCAATCCAAGCATTCTCTGTTTCAATTTCCATGAAGTTCACGATATTCTCTGGTACAAAATCAGATGTTACAATTTCCTTCATCTTATCGAGTGCTTTGATTGTTTCCGGGCTGTCAACGACAACATTATTATTTTCATCCACTACTTCACCGCCATAAGAAGCGATAAATTCAATGGCATTTGTAATCAAGCCTTCATATTGTGCGGCCTGCATGAGGTAGCCATATTCTGTGCCATTTTCCCCTTTCAGCTCGCTTGCCATTTCGATCAATTCATCCCATGTTGCTGGGGGCTCGTCCACAATATCTGTACGGTAATAAAAAACACCGGCATCTGTGTACTGTGGCATTGCCCATTGCTTTCCATTAAAGTTCGCTGCTGCAACTGTCCCCGGGAAGTAATCATCCATGTTGATTCCATCCTTTTCGATAAAGCGATCCAGCTCCAGCACGTAGTTAGCCTGAGCAAATTCTGCCGGCCAGATTACATCAGCGTTGAAAACATCAATCTCCGAACTTTGAGAGCTTAAAAGTGTCACATATTGGTCATGGGATTGGCCTGTATCTGCAGGCATTTCACGCTGCTCCACTTTTATGTGCGGAAACTTTTCCTCGAATGCTTTGATTACTGCTTCTGTACCCGGTGTTGTATCTACCCCTCGCGCATACACAATGGTAACCGGTTCTTCTTCACTGCCTTCTGATGCTTGTTCACCATTCGCGCTTGATGTATCGGATTCATCGTTATTGTCTTGTTCCGATGAATCTGAATTACAAGCTACTAAAAAGAAAACCAGAGCGATTAACAACATACTGCTAAGTGCTAACTTTGAAAACTTCAATGTAATGCCCCCTTTTTTTAATGCCGATTTCAATCCAAGTTATATTTAAGGAATATTCTTGAAAATGAAATCGATTACATTTGGTTATATTATACGATAATTATTTTTGATGTCAATCCTATTTATAGAATTATTTTTTCGAAACATCCGTATTATTGTCTCAAGAATCCGCCTTCGGAATTGATAACCTGTCCCGTAATCCACGCAGCTTCCTTACTTGCCAAAAACGCAATAAGCCTTGCAGCGTCCTTCGCTTCTCCAATGCGCCCCAGTATAAATTTCGGCAATAGCGCTTGCTTCAATTCCTCTGACATCCAGCCTGTATTGGTCGGTCCGGGATTGACGGCATTAACTGTAATACCAAGCGATCCCAGCTCTGCAGATAAGGAAAGCGTAAAAGCAGAAATAGCTCCTTTTGTGGCTACATAGGCAAGTTCTTCGACCATTGGACCTTGCGCCTGTCCAGAAGTCAAATTAATGATGCTTCCTGCATGATATCCTGCTTTCTTAAAACGCTTTGCAAACGCTGCAGAAAGCATCATTGCAGCTCTGATGTTTACCGCATAATGCGCATCCATCTCTGCTACTTGAAGTTTTTCATATCCGTCTCTAGTGGAATAAGCGGCATTATTAACTAATATCGAAGGTACTCCCAGCGCATTTTCGGCACCTTGAATAACCTGGAGGTATGCTTCAGGTTCGGATAAATCAATTTCAGCATGGGCACACTTCACCCCCAGTTCTTGAATCTCCCTTTGGAATGTTTCAGGCCATCCACTGTCTGATTGCCAATAGGTAAAAAATAGATCCACCCCTGCTTTTGCAAGCTCCAGACACGTGGCCGCACCAATCCCATGCTTATGACTTACGCCTGTGACAATAGCAATTTGATTAGGCATATTCATACACCTCACTTTTCATTATGTAGACTCTCTAATAATCAATTCATGATCCAATATTAGGCTTTCCACATCTTTTCCTCTAATTTTATTGATAATCATATTCGCAGAAATGCTGCCCATTTTGTACATCGGCTGGGCAATTGTTGTGAGTGTCGGGTTCGTCATGTTGGAAAAGCTGATCTTGTCAAATCCAATCACAGCAATATCATCCGGTACCTTCAAGCCCTGCAGCTGAATTTCTTTCATTGCACCAATCGCAAGCACATCAGATACCGAAAAAACAGCATTTGGCTTATCCGCTTCATTCAATAAAGAACGCATCGCCTGCTGACCGCCTTCAAATCCAAGCTGCTCCGTTTCTCGCATCCATTTAGACTCAATTGGCAAACCAAACTCATGTAAGGCTTTTTCATAGCCCCTTCTGCGTTCACGGGCATACAAGTACTTCTCATCTGTATTAATTAAAGCAACTCTTCTATTCCCTAATTTAATCAAGTGTTTAACCGCCTGATAAGCAGCAAGCTCATTATCAATGGTTACGTAGGAAATCTCCCCCTCCTCATCAAATTCACTGCATTGCACAATTGGATGCCTGCTTGCAAGGTCATACAGATTCTTCCGATTGACAGTCGGGTCCATTAGAATAATCCCGTCTGCAAGTCGGTTCCGCACCATATTAAAATAAATTGCTTCTCTTGCTGGATTAGAATCTGTTTCACAAAGAAGAATGTTATATCCCTTGCTAATCGCTGTATCCTCAATCCCATTAATGATTTCCGTGTAAAATGGATTCGAAATACTGGGAATCAAAACAAGAAGCAGCCTGCTTTCAGAGTTCCTGAGATTGCGACCAAGCGCACTCGGCTCATAATTTAATTCTTGGATAGCTTGCTCCACTCGTACTCTCGTCTTTTCTCTAACCGTTTCCCTATTATTGAGTACCCTTGAAACAGTAGCGGTAGAAACACCTGCCTTTTTCGCCACTTCCTGTATGGTTACCATATGATCACCTGTCTTTTATGTAATCGATTACATTTTTATGTTATATTTTGTGGACTGTTTTGTCAAGATTATAAAAACTCATCTAACTAGTCCATGCTGAAAAGAATAGCACGATCCCATTTTTTCACATTGACTTATCCCATCATGAAAAGCAGGAGCTTGCTTCATATATAATATGACTTGTGACTCTAAAGTTCATTTTAAAACCGCAAACACAAGACATAACCCCGTTTTATTTAAAACGGGGTTAAAAATATGGCTGTTTAATTTGATTTTTGAGGAATTAATTGTACTTAAAAACAGAATGCAACAGTCACGCTTTTTTATCTCAGTTCTCTATTGGATTTTGCTTTATCACTATATTCCTTCATTCTTTTTTTATCCGGTTTAAGTGTCAAACCTAAGTATTTCCTTTCCTGATTGGCATCTTTATAGAATGCTACAGCCATCAAAATCACCACTACACTAAATGGCAAGGCCGAAATTATGGATGCAGATTGTAATGCATTTAAGCCGGTTTCTCCACCTGATAACAGCAGTACATATGCGATTGCTGATAGCGCTAATCCCCACACAATTTTTACAAAACCAGCAGGACTTAACGTTCCAAAACTAGTTTGCATACCTAAAACAAATGTTGCGGAATCTGCTGAGGTAATAAAAAATGATGCTATAAGTACCAAAGCAACAACAGATAAAATGACACTTAAAGGAAGTTCATTGAGAATCCCAAACAACTGCGTTTCAGGTGGCATTTCAAATATTGCTGGTACATTTAGACCTACTTCCACCCCTGTTAGACCAAATGCGCTAAACCAAAATATACTCACGATAGTAGGAACAAATAATACCGCAAGGACAAATTCTCGGATTGATCGCCCTCGTGAAATCCTTGCAATAAATATACCTACAAATGGACTCCAACTCATCCACCATCCCCAATAATATATCGTCCAAGACTGCATCCACTCATGTTTTTGCTCGTTTAATGGTGCTACATCCAAGCTATTGTATAATAATGTGTTTAAGTAATCACCAGTGGCACTTGTCATCATATTGAAAATAAGTAAAGTTGGACCCAAAATTAAAACAGCAACAAACAATAATCCTGCTAACAGCATATTTAAATTACTTAAATATTGAATTCCCTTACTTAATCCACTCCAAGCACTATATAAGAACAACACAGTAACAATGGCAATAATAATACCTTGGACTAGCTGATTGTTTGGGATACCAAAGAGGTAGTTCAATCCCCCATTAATTTGCATTGCTCCTATACCTAAAGAAACTGCTACACCAATAATTGTGGCGAATACCGATAACACATCGACAACATTTCCGATTGGACCATCTACTTTATCTCCTAAAACAGGTCGTAATGTTTTCGAGATTAAACCAAGCTCACCTTTTCTAAACTGGGAATAAGCCAATGCAAGTGCTACAATACCGTATACTGCCCACGGGTGGAATCCATAATGAAAAAAAGTTGATCGCATTGCTTCAGCTAAAGCTGCTTTTGTTTCAGCATCAGCAGTAGGTGGTGCCAGGTAATGTGAGATGGGTTCGGCTGAACCATAAAACACTAAGCCAATTCCCATACCAGCACTAAACAACATGGTTAACCATGATATCGTTTTAAACTCAGGTTTATCGTGTGGTTTACCCAATTTGAGTTTACCAATTGGGCTAAATCCCAAAAATATAAAAAAGAGTAAAATTAAGGTGAAGACTGTCATATAATACCAGCCAAAAGTCTCCGTAATCCATGCACCAACACCACTGGAGACTTTACCGAACTGGTTTGGAAAAACTGCTCCAAATAGTACTAGCACTCCGACAATTATGGAAGCATACGTAAATACACTGGAAAATTTCTTCTTATTTTGCATCATGAAAAAGTTCATCCTCTTTGCATTATTTATTACAGATGTTTTCCATTTTAACATATCAAAATGTCTATTCAACCTTAGCCTTTGGATTACTATAAATAATATTATATGACATTTAATGAATATTAATTCGACACAACCGAGGAAGCGGCTGCTTGATCTGCCTTCACACAATCAATTGCAATAACAAGCGCAAGAATGATTGTCTCCATCTCTTCGTTCCATACTTGTACCTTATAGCTATCGCCCCAAGTGAACCATTCCTTGCTCACTTTCCCTACGACTTCACCATGCTGGTACACCTCAAAGTTCATGTCCCACCAGTTGCCATTTACTTCAATACCAGCCGCATCAATCGTATAGCGTGCCTTAAAGAAGGAAAACTCCTTCTTAATCGTTAACACCTCTCGGCCATCTACCTCAACCATAAACTTTGGCAAAAAGCTGAACACTTTTTTCGTAATGAGTGCAACTTCACTCCCTGTATTGTTATGGATGGAGAAGGTCTTTGGAACCCTCATAAAACTGCCCTCAACGAAATAAACATCATTTCCCTGCTGATCTTTCACCGTAAACTTGCCGCTTAGACTGAATACCTTCTGTTTTATATAAAGTTCTTTCATATCAAGTCCCCTTTATAGATTGCTATTATGCCGTATAAGATTTAAAAGTTCTAATCACGAATACTATAAAATAAAGAAAGCTATTACCCAATTTAGCTAATAGCCTCTTTTTCCACCTTATTCAATCGGCAAAATAAACCCTTGTGCCCCTTCATCATTAAAGTATTGCAGATATACCATAACATTCCCATTTTCTTCATCAATTATTGGACCGGCACCAATTGCCTTTCCAAAGGAATACTGATTTTTTACCTCACCGGTTTTGGAATCAATTACCGTAAGAAAGTTGTCACGATCATTTGCAACATTTGATTTCTCTGTAAATGCATATACATGATTACCTGTAATACCTGCAGAGAACCAATAGTTATAATCATCACCTGTTTCAGAACGATCCTTTAAATCTCCAACAGAGACCGACCATAGCTGCTCATGGCTATTGATATCATACGTTAATATTCCATTTTCAACTGTGATATAAAGAAGATCATCAACTAAATCTAATTTTATCTCTCCAATTTCGTATGGTTCTTCCACTTCTGGGGCTTCAATTATTGTTTCCTTTTTTCCTTCTTGGTCATCGAATTCCACTACCTTGTAAAGCGAGTCTGAAAATGCATCAGCTTCATCTGCCAAAGCATAGAAGGTACTTCCATCGACAGCAACGTCCCGGAATACTCCTTCTTCTTCAAATAATTTTGTTCCATCTTTTATATCGAACGCTGTTAGTCCGTATTGATCTTCATAAATAAGCGCATGATCTGTTGCATGAAGTTCAGCATATCCTGTACTAAGCTCAACTTCTCCTGTTGTTTCCCAAATTGTTTCTTTTGTATTTGTATCAAGCGCAGACAACTTATCAGCGCTGATAATATAAAGAATGTCATCTTTTTTCACCATATCTGATGGACCATCTGCGTCTGCTAAATCTTCAATTTCTCCAGTCGAAAGATCAACTTGAATGATTTTATTTGTGCCAACATCATTACCCTGAAGATAATAGTAATTACCGAATAAAAATGGCCATGTATAACTATCCGTATTTACAATGGATGACTCTGCTCTTCCTTTCAGGCGTTCAACATCGGTTTCTAAGCTTAATCTTTCTCCAGTCCGATAATCAAAAAATATACTATGATTTTCTCCGCCCATGGCTAATGCTCCACTTGATGCATATTGGTAATAATAATCATTTGGCGATGGATCCGATTCAAAGTCCACCACTTCAAATAATGACTCATCAAAGGGGGTTCCTTCTACTGTAAGTAGATCGGTATGATGACCAGATGCTCCATTTTCTTCTTTATCTGTTTTCTCAGCGTTATTTTCCTCAGCGGAAGTTTCATTACTTTCTCCACTATTCTCTTCGTTTCCATTCGAGTTATTACAACCTGCTGCGATTAAAATTGATACGAGTAAAAGTATAGGTAGGTAAAATCGCTTATACAATCGAATCGCTCCTTTGTTATTTTGGTAATTTTCATACGATTATCGGTTATAATAGGTTTCAATTCGTGAGGGAAATAGTTCCAAATGACTAAAAATTGGTTGCATGAGAGTAAAGAGAAAGGTCCAAAAAAATTATGTGGAATCTGTCAGAATAAGCGTTGGCCATTTTTCAGCAAAAAAAAGCCAGCTCCATGAGTAAAGTTAATACTCCAAGCACATTAATATACAAAACGAAATAGAACTACTATCATAACCATAAAGTAACCCTTGAAGGAGGAAGAAACGATGAATCCAAGCAATCAAAAATTTTTTTCACCATATACATTTAACAATGGAGTTCAATTGAAGAATCGAATCATAATGGCACCAATGACTAACTATTCATCCAATCCAGATGGAACAGTTTCAGAGGAAGAGCTGGCCTATTACGCACGACGTTCCAAAGATGTAAGCATGGTTATTACTGCTTGTACATATGTAACCCCGAACGGAAAAGGTTTCCATAATGAATTCGCTGGTGACCGCGATGAAATGATTCCAAGTCTGAGCCAATTAGCTAAGACCATCCAAAGTCAAGGCGCTAAAGCTATTTTGCAGATTTTCCATGGTGGAAGAATGTGTCCGCCAGAACTGGTTCCTCATGGTGACATCGTAAGTGCCAGTGCTGTTCCGGCGGAGGTGGCAGGAGCTAAAACACCTAGAGCATTAACGGAAACAGAGGTTGAGGAGATTGTCGATGCTTTTGGCGAGACGGCACGCCGGGCGATTGAAGCAGGCTATGATGGAGTGGAAATCCACGGGGCGAACGGATACTTAATCCAGCAATTCTTCTCCCCACATTCCAATCAACGTGATGATCGATTTGGTGGAAGCGTCGAAAAACGGATGACCTTCCCGTTAGCTATCGTTGAAAAAATAACAGAAGTAGTGAAGGAGCATGCCGACGATTCCTTTATCGTAGGATACCGCTTCTCACCAGAAGAAGCCGAAACAACAGGAATCACTATGGCAGACACCATTAAACTAGTGGATACATTAGCAGAAAAAGACTTGGATTATCTCCATGTGTCCTTACAGCATTTTCTTTCCAAAGCAAGAAGAGGCGTGGAAGATGTAAACAAAACACGTATTGATTACCTGCTTGAAACGATCGATAATCGCGTTCCTTTAATTGGTGTAGGTTCTATTTACAGTGCAGAAGATGCCCGCAAAGCTTTTGAGACAGGGGTTCCACTGCTCGCGCTTGGTCGAGAGCTTATTATTGATCCGGACTGGGTACAAAAAGTAGCCGAAGGACGAGAAGACGAAATTGTAACAGAAATTAATAAGGATAAACAGGAAGAATTAGTTGTACCAGGCCCATTGTGGAATGTCATTATGAATACGCCTGGATGGTTTCCGGGAGTGTAAGTGAAAGACAGAGGGCCCTTACAGGATTGTAGGGGCCTTTCTCTTTGTCGTTTGTTTTTATTCCATCTACTTATCTACATGAGAAATCCTTTTTAGTGCTTTCCCTTTCTCATGTTACTTTTACACGTGATGTCTCATTGTACGCTTGCACATGAAAAGTTTGATTACTCCATTGCAATCGCGTGAAAGAGGTATTTGCCAACTTTCCTTTTCCAGTTCCCATCTCCCCTTTTGTAATATAGTGAAGGAGTGCATTAATCGATCCCCCATGCGAAACAATTAATGTTGGAGAACCTTCTGTTACTTTAGCAATAGACGTTAGAATGGAAACCATTCGTTTTTGCATGTCTTCTAACGATTCAATTCCATATTGCATCTTTACACCAAAATTTTTATCGTAATCTGGCATAAGTTTCACAATATCATCAATATATTCACCTTCAAGCTCCCCATAAAAACGTTCTCGTAGATTGGGTTCGATAGTAAATTGACTAATTGACATCCCTTTTGTGATTAATTGGGCAGTTTGGTGGGCTCGTAATAAATCACTTGTATATACATGTTCAAAAACAATATGTTGATTTTGAAAGTGTAATCCTAATTCCCGCGCTTGATTAACTCCTACCTCACTTAATGGAATGTCCTGCTGTCCTTGTAATCTCTTATGTAAGTTCCATTCCGTTTCTCCATGACGCACTAAAAAAAGCAACCTATTTCCTCCTTTAAATTAACTTTTTGCGAATGATAGCTGAAAGCTGTTCAACCGATACCACAACAATAAAGATAATAATAATGATCATGAAAGCTTCATCGTATTTCATTAATGACATGGAAGTGGATAACTCAATACCTATTCCTCCTGCGCCAAGCAATTAAAAAGGCGATCCTTTCTAATTTAGGAATTGCAGTTGTTTCGAAGCTTTCTGTTGAACATGAGGTAAAAAAAGGAACTTTATTATTCAAAGAATTCAATTCAAGAAAAAGACGATCCATTTACTTAATTTATCACCCAAACCGTAAGCTATCCCCTATGCAAAAACGTATTATTGAGCTCATACAGGTTTCGTGGAGTAAAGGTGATAAGATAAAATCGATTTAGAGGATTTTCTATGTGTAAACAGTTTTTATTAAGAAGAATTAGTGTTTTCACTAGCTGTAGCTGCCCTTTTCCTCCTCCGAGGTTTGTAATTAGGATGTGATCTTTTAGGATAAACTAACAAAAACTAGCCTCATGGCTTAGGAGGGATTCCCATGTTGCTAACAGGTAACATTATTTCAGGTGAATTTGATGAACTCGTGAACGAATTTTCAATACAAAAAGTGAAGCATTTCACTACAGAATCCAGTATTAGAGAAAACCAGTTAAAAAGTCTTTATGATTATTTGAAAAAACACCAAAATGACACAGATGGTCAAATCATTACGTTGTATGATCAAATGCCGATACGGTTGAGTCAGGAAGAAGTGAATCTCTTTATTAGGGATCTTGAAAAGATTCAGTCGATGTATCGCTAACATTAAGTGTTCTAAAGCTTACCTCCAATTCAAAATTCAGGGATGAAGGGAGGAGCTATGTAGTTCTTTTTATTAGTATATAAAGAAAAATGTAAGGAGGAATGAATAACATGGCGACTGGACGTTGATTATCTCTATGGCAAACTTGCCAGGCAATAAAATCAAGTTGGGGGTAGGACTTTGGAATTTACCTTGGTTAATCAAGTAAATTAGATGATTACACAGAATCTGGCTTTTTAGGCCAGATTCAAATAACTTCAATCCATCCCTAACAAAGTCTTTACCCGTTTTACATACGGTTCCTTATCATATGATAAATACAATCCACTAGACAACCGGATTGGATCACCAAAGAAAAACCGTTCGTATTGGGTTTCCCGTGTACCAAATGCACTCATTGTCATTTCCCAAGCTAAACGGAAAATCTTGACACGTGATTCAGCATCATCAGCTTTCGATTGCAAATATTGATCCAAGTCTTTTCTTAGTGATGATTGAAATGCCTCTTCTGTCGGGATGGACATCAACCCACTGGCTCCTAGTTGCTGGATAATTTCACCAAATCTTGCATAGGCGCGCGGGAATACATTACAGGCTACCTGCAGTGTTTTTTGATTCGGTCTCATGAACCCCCATTCATCCAATTCAGCTTCAACTTCAGATTTGATAATCAATGCTTTCATCGTTTCCAGAGCAACGATAATTTCAGATACCTTTTCCTGAACATGTTGGTACTCACTAATATTGATTGTATCAATGATTGACTGAGCTACACCTAAGACAAATTCCGTTTTAACGATTTGTCTGGATACAGCCTGATGTAAAGTAAACGGCAGAAATGAACTAGCATCCATGAAAGTATTCGAGACTTGTAGGTTATTGTAATAAAACACGCGTTCCCACGGAATAAGTACATTATCAAAAACGACAATCGTATCCATTTCTTCATAGCGTGAACTCAATGGATAGTTAAATGCGGAAGCGCCGCCAACAAATGATTCCCGGCAGATAAATTTTAAACCTTTTGTATTACTAGGGATGGAAAATGCAAAACCATTCGCCTTATCCTGGATTCCTCCTGCCGATAAGACAACGATTTCATCTGTTATCCCACCCTGTGTTGCCAATAGCCTGGCCCCTTTAACAATAATACCTTCATTTGTTTTGTCTACAACTTTAGTGGCTATTGGTTCATCATCCGGATCTTCAAAATAAAATTGCTCACGATTGACTTGCGGATTTATAAATGTATGTGTCATGGAAATGTCGTTTTCACGGGCATATTCATAAAAAGATAATAAATGTTCAGGGAAACAGTTTTCCTTTCCCTTTAAAAGGTCTACAGATGATGCAAGTGCCATCAGCACCGTATTCATATAGTCCGGACTTCTTCCCATCATGCCATTCGTTGACAGTGCCCATTGTTGAACCATCTTCCTTCTTTTCACAAGATCCTGTTTCGTCTTTGGCTGCAAATAGGACATCCCAACTGGCTCACTAGTTGATGGCGAGGAATAAGTCATGATAGATTGTAATGATTCATCGTGTTGTAAATCATATAATGCTGCTTGACTCCTCATAACTCCCTTAAATGCCGGGTGCTCAGAGACTTTGCCTATGACCGGATGCCCATCTACCCATATATCCATTTCCAGAAGATCGATTCGATCAATATATTCGCTTCCCGTAATGATTGACATAAATTCACCCCTTGTGGTTTCTGCAGAGTATGATCAAACGCCTATGCCATTTTATTCGGATTGCATTCGGATGTTACAGTTTTTGAATTCAGTCAATGTTCATCTCAGGGGTTAAAAAACAATGCCAAAAAAGAGATGACCACCAAAGTATGGTTGCCACCTCTATTAAAAATCCCTTTTTATTTCGATAATCCTAAAATTAACGCTTTATAGATATCGAAGAATGCAAAGTAGTAATCTTTGTAAACATATTCATCTGTTTTATGTGCCATTTTTGTTTCACCTGGACCAAACATCATGAATGGGAAGTTATCATCTTTATCTCGTAATAAGTTTGATGCATCCGTTACACCCGGTGAACCTTTAACGGAAATTTCCAGGTCTAAATATTTTTTACCGAGTTCTTTCGCAAGATCAACCATTTCAGATTGTCCTGTAGTGAAGACACTTGGCAATGACATTGTCACCTCAACATCAATTTTAGAGCCCTCTTTATTGTATTTGTCAGCTGTGGTCTTGAATAAGTCAATCACTTCATCATTATCAAACTCTGGAATAGTACGCACGTTTATTTCAGCTGCTGCTTTTTCTGGTACTGAATTTACTTGGTTTCCTGCATTAAAAATAGTTGTACTCATAACCAATTTACCGAGAACTTCATTTTTACGATCATCGCCATTCAATTTTTTATCTAATTCCAGGAGGTATTCCATCAAAGGATTAATCGCATTATACCCTTGGTCAGGCATCGAGCTATGTGCCGCTTCACCAATAGACGTTACCCTCAGATTAAGCGATCCTTTGTGTGCGTAAATAATTGTGTCATGAGAGGGTTCAGCTACCCATAGATAATCTACATCATCCATATAGCCTTCTTCGTATAATTTTTTAGAACCTGCGCCCCCGACTTCTTCACCAGTCGTTGCCATAAAACGGACAGTACCATTTTGTAGTTCATTATTTTCTTTGAGTTCAATCATCACTAAAGCAAGGTTTACTAAACCTGCTTTCATGTCATTTGTTCCACGTCCGTATAGCTTTCCGTCTTTTTCTGTCAATGTGAACGGATCTGAAGTCCACTCGCTTTCATCACCAGGAGAAACAACATCCATATGACCAGAAACTCCAATTACTGGACTCCCGCTTCCAATCTCAGCCACTAAGTTAACACGAGTGTCTGTAACTGGAACAATTTTAGAATCAATGCCATATGCAGCAAATAAATCTTTCAAGTAATTTGCCACTTCAATTTCATTTGCATTAATAGATTTAATCGCTATCATGTCAGATAAAATCTTTATCTTTTCTTCTTCTGTAAAGTTTTTCATTCTAAAACCCTCCAAAGTTTTATCTGTCTATCGTCCGTGAAAATACAATTGTATTTTACCCCAAAATGCAGGTAGATATTAACAGAATGAATTTAGAACAAAAATTTGCTCCTTATCGAGCAACTGTTACTTGGGTTGATTTACAACAAATAAAGATAATTACGGAGTTTCGGAATTACAAATATTTCAAATAAAGGATGAAGCATTGTGGTAATTACCTCTCAATAAACTCGGACAAGAGTTAACAAGGCGATTATTAATTAAACACCTTTTTCTTTTTGATCAGCTACGAATATTTCGGAAGATTATGTTATTATTTAAATAGAGACACTAATCAGTTTTCTAACAAGAAGAAGCTTAAACGCTTACTATTAATATTTCAACAATTGAATTAAAGGGGTGTTCACATGATTAAGTTTTTTGAATATAACTGGCAGGTAAGAAACGAATGGTTTGACTGGAGTAACCAGCTAACACCTGAAGAGCTGTTAAAAGAACGCAAAGGTGGAGTAGGAAATATTTTATATACGCTTTTTCACATTGTTGATGTGGAATATAGCTGGATTAGGGCTATTCAAGGTAAGGAAGATATCGTATTTTCATTTGCAGATCATAATACGCTTGATAAGGTTAAATCCCTATCCGATGCACTCCGAGATGAAATTGTGGTTGAATTAAAAACAAATTTAGATGAATCAAAAGATGAGCTCATACATATTCCTTGGGATGAAGATGAATACACGAAGGATGAAATACTTCACCATATTATTGCTCACGAAATTCATCATATTGGCCAGCTTTCTGTTTGGGCAAGAGAATTAGATCGAAGCCCTGTCTCTGCTAGTTTTATAGGTAGGAAATTAAAATCTGTTAAAGATTATTAAACAAGACTGGCGCGATTATTGAATGGGGTTACGGTAGAAGTTTTATTAAAGAGGGGACTTTTATATAACAGAAACGATTAGGGGGGATTTAAGTGCTATTTGAAATGACAATTCAAGTTCGTGTTAAAGACATGAAAGAAGGACAAAGATGGTATCAAACTTTATTTAATAGACAGCCTGATTTTCTTCCACACGAAGGTTTTGCTGAATGGGAAATCATTCCGGGATGTTGGTTACAAGTTGCCGAGGGTATCCCAGCAGAAGAAAGTGGTCCTTTGCGTTTAGGGGTAAAAGACATAGTAGGCGAAAGAGATCGACTTATAAAAGAATTGAACATTGCTATGTTCGAAATATATTCAAGAGAAGAAGTTCCAGTAAAATGGGGGACGTTTACAGACCCTTGGGGCAATCTACTTGGTTTCTTTGAATACTTAAACAAAAAGGAAGAAAAAAAACGTATTCATACAATTTTGGGTAATTAGCAATTATTGGTAATCCCCTTAAAAATGTCAGGAGTGAAAAGATGTTTGTAAAAGTTTATAATTATCATATAAAGAAAGATAAAATAGAAACATATATAAACATTCAAGAAAAAGTTGGGGAAATTTATGGTAAGTATATAGATTCACATGTAATTTATTTTCAGAGTAACGAGGATAAAACAAAGTGGATGGAGATTTCTCAATATAAAGATCAAGTGGAATATAATAAGAGTATAGAACTTATTAACCAGGATAAAGAAATTCAAGACCTTTTCAAATCCTTTCAAGAGACCCTTATAGAAAAAAGCGAAATCAGTGAAGAAAATTTTACTCAGATTAGAGAAACAAATAGTTTAAAGTAATTTCCCCATCAATTGGTGCAAGATTAAACAAGAACAGCATCTTTAAACTCTTCAATACACAATTACAGATAATTGCCCGATATTGACATAAGTTCTTTTCTAGCGGGTAAGGTCAATGAAAAAAAAAGAACAAGAAACAGCTAATTCTTGTTCTTCTTTTTGTAATCTTACTTACTGATTGAACATTAAAAACTACTTTCGCTATTTCACAGGTACACATATTTCGCAATAATGATTGTTAACCATATCAGCCGTGTACTTTTCCAGAATAGGTTTAGTATCAATTTGATATCCATTGCTTTGTAGTGATGGAAAAATATCAACATATGCTTCTTGAATAGCTTCAGCAGTATGTTTTATTTTGTAAACAGCGTATTTCCCGCCAGTGAGCTCGCCTTCATAAATTGAATCATCCATTTGATAATCCTTTGAAATCACAATACAAGCATCAAATCTACAGTTTTCAGGCAGTGTCTTATCAGGGTTATCTTGTGGTATTGCAAATAGTATTCCCGATTCAAGAAGATTTCTCTCCTTAGACCATTTTTTTAACTTCTCCATTGCTTCAGTATTGGCAGGCCCATATGGACCAACTCGTCGCACATAAGCGATACGATAGTTTGGAAATGTTTCTACTTTATATTGCATACATTTCTTCTTCCTCTCTTGTTCTATATTTGTTTGGTACATTTCGAAGGTAACATGCTTTAAAAATATATACCTCTAATTTTTTAAATTTATTGAATAATTTTAAATATATTAAGTTAGTATTTAAGGCGAAGTTATGTAACTTGGGCAGCATAGTTAAAGAAGAAGATTATTGATTTTCATGTTAGCAGAAAAGAAATAGGGTTAGAGGGGGAGAAATATGATTTCTGAACTAAACAAGGATGAATTCTATAAATGTAAATATTTATTATCTGACCAAGGACTGTTAGAAGCAAGAGCAGTGATTGAGGGGATCAACCCTGGCCGTGTCTTTGTAGATGATATGGAAACTCCTACTTGTGGGCTTATTTGGTTAGGTAATAACGATGGATTTATCTTTATTGGAAATGAAAAGAATGAGCGCTTCAATAAAGATCTAAATCAATTTATTGATACAATCATTGTACCCGAAGCAAATAAAGTTGGGTTGAAATGGTTTGAAGGCATTGGTAATCACAATAAATGGGATACAACGATTAAGGATGTGTTTAAAAACCGCAAATTAGGAAGCTGGAATCAAAGGGTTTATATGATAGATATGGACGTCTATAAATATTATGACGAGCTTAGTATAGCGACCGGATATAAACTAACAAAAATATGTAAAGGCATCTTTGAAAACAAAGACAATTCAATTAAAAATATAGAATTTTTAAGATCCAATATTTTAGAGTCTTGGTCTTCATCTGAAATGTTCTTTCGTAATGGGATAGGATATTGTATGATTTATAAGAATGAAGTTGTAAGTCTTTGTTTTTCAGGGTTTGTCGCGGGAAATGTCCATGCTGTAACCATTGAAACGATAGAAGAACATCGTGGGAAAAAGCTAGCGCAAAACATAGCTAAAGCCTTCGTAAACGATTGTCTAGATAATAATAGGATTCCATCTTGGGATTGTACGGAATCAAACAAACCTTCGATTGCAGTTGCAGAAAATATAGGATTAAAAAATGTAATTACCTATAGAGGATATGAATTCTCGCTAAATAACGAAATGTAAGGTGGCCATAATGATGACGGATGCATCAAACTCATACGTTCAAGAACTTATTAATCTATATAACAAACACACGGATGCTGAATTTGCTAGATGGTCAAGCGACTATCTTAGAAACCAATTCAACTTTTTAGGTATACGAACTCCGATTCGCCGAAAAATAACGAAACAATTTATGAAAGAAAACGGACTACCTCCAAAAGAAGAACTGAAAGATGTCATTTTTATGCTGTGGGACCTGCCAGAACGTGAGTATCAAAAAGCAGCGCTTGATATAATTGAAAAAGCAAAAAAGAAATTAACCGAGGAGGATGTAACCTGGCTATCCAGTTTGATTGTGAAAAAGTCATGGTGGGATACGGTAGATGTACTTTCTCCTCATATCGTGGGCTATATGTTTTCTAAGCACGAGGAACTTATTCCATCATTTGCTGATCAATGGATTGAAGATGAGAATATTTGGTTACAGCGGTCTGCCATATTGTATCAGCTAAAATACAAAGACAAAACAGATGAGGAGCGCCTATTCCGATACATTTTAAGACGCGCCGACAGCGATGAATTTTTTGTACAAAAAGCAATTGGATGGGTACTGCGTGAGTATGCCAAAACTCGTCCCGAAAGCGTAAGATCCTTTGTCGCTAATCATAGCTTAAAACCCCTTAGTAAGCGAGAAGCTTTGAAACATCTTTAAGGCTTAATTAGTTCTTTCGCTTGAAAATGAAACATTTATTGGATATACCGCGTATGAAGATCAAGGTAAATCAAATTATTTCTGGGAGCTGTCTAAAATTCAATGGTCTTTGAAAGAGGAAGCCCCCATCTTCAAGTATTCTGAATGGTAAGAACCCGACTTTATGAAAGCATAATGAATCCAATTCGAATAACGATTATACTTTTAGGTAAGATATTTAAGTTATAAACAAATCAGCACAACAATACACACTAATTAAATTCTAATCCTCACTATACAATATCGAATCGACCTTCTCACATAGAGCGAGCCAATTACGAGTAGTATTGAGACTGCGAGTGATATAGGAATGCTTAATACTGCAGGCAGTTCAATTCCTTGCCAAATGCTCATTTGGATTTGTTCAATACCGAATGTTCGTAGTATGCCAGCTAATAGGATCAGTAATGCGCATAGCATTAATCCAACATAAAGAACATATAAGACAGGGATTGTTAGCAATAGCAGAAAACGAATGGTTAATTGCAATATCACCACGAGCTTTCCCTCCTAATAATATGCTGAACTTCTGCATGCGGAGAAATGGAATAGCTTTCTGTATAATACAGTGTATGAATTTTACAATGTTTACCGATTACAACAATATCCCCCTCTACTCTATCCGCTTCCGTATAAGATAATTGTATGTTCTTTCCTTTGATATCCTGACAGACGAGTATCTTCTTTAATAAAGGAAACGAAATTTTATCCTTCTCCACGCTTACCTCTTCTGCGATTAGCCGCACTATTTTACTTTCACCCGATAATTTTAACTGAAACTGTTTTGCCTGAATCTCTTCAGCACGAATGATTCCGACTGAATCAAATTCCTCCGTCATAAAGGTTCGTTCAATTGCCAGTCTCCCGGAACTCGTAACCTTTGATACTTCACCACAATACATCTTTAGGTTACCTGCATTGACAACATCCATAGCTTCACAGCTGGATTTCATGATGCATGACCCGGAGTTTTGGAAATGATCCACCTTAACTTTGGAGTGAAATGTACTATATCCGTGAGATGTGATTCTTTTTAACTGAACATCTTGATGTATAGAGACAGATCCACGTATTTTTACTACTTCATACTCTGGTGCTAGGTCTTTAATCGATCCACTCGTAAACGTTATACTTCGCAACTTCTGGCTTTGTACATTTGTCATTAAACACACCACCATCATTTAATTAGTATATATTTCAATTATTAAAATATATACTAATTAAATTATATTGGTTGTAGTTTTGTCAAGTGCAATTTTAAAAATTTCCATATAATAAAAAAAGGACTTCAATAACTGAAATCCTTAAAACACCGTACTCATTAATTTATTTACTTCCAATAAAACCTGCTCAATTTCCTTTAACTTTTCTTGTGGGAACTTCAGAAATAGTTCATGAACCTTAGCTTCCCCGGTCTCTGTTAAAATCATTTTTACAACACGGCGATCTTCACTTTCTCTTACTCGTTGTATAAGCCCAAGCTTTTCTAGTTTATCGCACATTGATGTTACGGCCCCAGGAGTAACGCCGAAAAAATCAGCAATCTGAGTTGCCTTCATTCCATTATTAATTTTCATTTCAATGAGGAGAACGAGCTGATTTTGAGATAGTGACTCCCCTTCACATAATAGGTCTGCAAATCTTCGCGACCGTTTTTGTATTTCAAGCATTTCTCGCATAATTACTTCGATATTGTTTTCTGGCATTTCATCCCAACCTATATTGTTTAATTATTAAAATATATGATAAGTATATAATTAATTTTGACAGGTGCCAACTAAACTAATCCAAGTTTGTTCCTAATGATTTCGCTCGGGAGGATAATAAAAGTGTAACCTTTGCGGTACAAAATACTGGGTCGAGTTTTTCTTCCGAGTAACAATTTGCTCAGATGCAACTATTCAGTTGCTCTTCATTGACAGGCAACCAATTAGTTGCTTATAATGAAAACATGTGGAATAAAGACGCTATTTTCAAGGCACTTGCCGACTCGAATCGTCGGCTCATATTAGATGAACTATCCGAACGTAACGAGATGACGTTGTATGAACTCACAGGACGACTTATTATGAAGCACAGTCTTTCCATTTCGCGACAAGGTATAGCCAAACATCTTTCTGTATTGGAAGAGGCAGGACTTGTAACATCAAAACGGAAGGGGAAATATCGGGTACTGATGTTTAACAACGAGCCACTTCAAAACTTGCTGAAAGGATGGATAGATTAATTTTACGATACGCAAGATACATTATATCTGTAGAAATAAGGGAGAAAAAAGTGGATGAAGGCGCAGCGTGCGTTTCGAATAGTTCGATATAGAAATGGTAAAACAAATTTCTGCCGAACGGTGTGGTTTTTGCTTTAGAACAGAACACACATCACAACAACCAGGAGGTAAAACAATATGAAAATCATTGTTACGAGTATATTCGTAGAAGATCAGAACAAGGCATTACAGTTTTATTCAGAGACACTTGGCTTTGTAAAAAAGCACGACGTCCCTGCCGGAGAATTTAGATGGATTACGCTTGTTTCTCCAGACGATCAAGAAGGTACCGAGATTGTACTTGAACCGAATAACAATCCAATTGCCAAGGATTATCAAAATAGACTATTTGAAGAAGGTATCCCAGTAACCATGTTTGGTGTAGAGGATATTCAAAAAGAGTATGAACGGTTATTGCAGTTGGGCGTGAAGTTTACGATGGAGCCGACTAAAATGGGTGACATCACCATCGCTGTATTTGATGATACGTGTGGCAACCTTATTCAGATAATCCAGCAATAACATAACTCAATTTTCTTCAACAGCCTTTTATTTCAATGAAACAATGAACATGCTATAATTTACATTAATATACATAATAAAGGCTTTTAAGTCGTATTAATCAGAAAGCGAGCTGGAAACATGCCTCTTCACATTCGTGAAGTAACAACAGAAAATTGGCGTTCTGTCGCTGCTTTATCTGTGTCAGAACAACAAAATCAATTTATTGAAAGCAATGCTTTTTCTTTAGCGGAATCGCAGTTTGAGAAAAACGGTATTTCTTTTGGGTTATATGATGTGGAAACTCTTGTTGGATATGCAATGTATGGCTGGTATTCGTATTCAACAGAAAGTGCCTGGTTAGATCGTTTTATGATTGATTACCGTTTTCAAGGTAATGGATACGCAAAACGTTTTCTCCCCTTATTAATTCAGCATATTACATCTCGATATGGTTGTAGGAAAATTTATTTAAGTCTTCATCCTGACAACAAACCAGCACAAAATTTATATGAATCCTTTGGTTTTTGCTTGAATGGGGAAATAGATGATTCTGGACCTGTATTTGGAGTTGTAATGCAATTAGATATGGATAAATTTAATTTAAAATGATTAAACAAGGTGATCAAGTTATGGTCGCCTTTTTTATTGGTCAAAATTAGAATGAAACTATGGAAATCTTTTTACCTTTAGTAACAAAATACTTGAATAAGGAAAATCGTCCATTTTGCTAAGCGTTTACAATTATAGCAGCAATAGAAACCTCCACCGAGAACGATACAAATTCAGTTTCCAATATGAGTGCTGCCAGATGGGTTTTCATCTTTCACAAAAGATATCAGCCTATTTCCCTTTTTACTGCATAAATCATGCCCTTTCACCTAAAATAACAGTGTGTTTTGAAAAACATGCTCCCATAACCGTAAAAGGGGATGAATAGATGAAAAAACAAATCGTTAAGTGGCTTTTGACTATTGAGGTTTTATTTTGTTTTTATCTTACAAATGACTTTACTGTAAACGCGAATGCGGTACCTTTAGAAGATTCATCGCAGCAAGTAGATGTGAAAGATAAACCAGCAGAAGATTTCACCGACCTTCGAGGAGGTCCTGAAAATTCCGAGCGAGAACGTCAGACTCCTGTTGATCTAAGGATCTTGCAGCAACGATATCCCGATGTATTTTTCTTGCAGGGCGCTTCAGATCAAAACCAAGTAGCTCTAACGTTTGATGATGGGCCAGACCCGCGTTTTACAAATGAAGTATTAGATGTATTAAACCAATACGATGTGCCGGCAACATTCTTCTTATTAGGTTCAAGAGCTGCTGCTTATCCTGAAATCGTCACGCGGATTCAAAATGAGGGACATGTAATTGGAAACCATACATATTTCCATCCTAATCTTGTTGATGAAGCTGATCTCGGAACACTGGAGCAGGAAGTAATTAGAACGGAAGATGAACTTTATGACATGATCGGTTACCGAACACATTTATTCAGACCGCCATATGGTTTCTTATACGATGAATTAGTCGAACAGCTTGCGAGAATGAACTATTCCGTAATTGGCTGGACGGTAGATTCTTTGGATTGGCAGGAAGACCCGCCAGAGGTTATCGCCTCCAATGTATTAGACATCATGCATCCAGGTGCAATTATTCTCATGCATGATGGGGCAGAGCGGGACGGGGATCGAACGAATACAATCGAATCGCTTCACCAAATTATCCCAACACTGCAACAGCAGGGCTATGAATTTGTTACCGTACCAGAGTTATTGAATATTCCATTTGAGAAATAGAAGATATCTCTTCTATTTCTTTTTATTCCTACCGTTTTACAGAAGAATTTATACGAATCGATTCAACTTCTCATAAATAACCAATAATTGCTGTACTTCCTGCTCGGTTAGCCTGTCAAATAGACTTCCGCGAAGTGCTTTCCCTTCGTCATGCGCTTTTTTAACCATCTCGATTCCATCGTCGGTAATGGCTAAATAAATAATTCGGCGATCATTCTCATCCACAAGCCGAACAGCCAATTTTCGTTGGACAAGCTTTTCAGATAAGTGTGTTAGAGATGGAGGAGTTAGACCTAAGGCCTTCGCAATATCGGATGGCCTGCTTTTGCCATTTCGCTTCAAATGGCCGAGAACAAGAATATGCGAAATCCCAAGGTTTTCTTTAAATTGTTTATTCCACTGAATGATTAAATTGTTCGTAACCTGATCCATGGAATGAATCAGTTCAAAAATCGTTTGTTCTTTCATGTTGTATAACCTGCTTTCTATAAGCGAAGTGCCCCCTAAGAAATAGAGGGCACTTCCTATATATTTCTATACTACTGTGCAGAAAATCCACCGTCAATAACTAATTCAGAACCAGTGATATAAGAAGATTCATCAGATGCTAAGAATAGCGCTGCATTTGCGATATCCTCTGGTTTTCCTAATCGCTGCAGTGGTGTTGCCTGCATTAAACGGCCAAGCAGCTCTTTTGACGTGCTCAGCGCTTCTGTCATTGGTGTTTCAATAATACCAGGGAAAAGTGTATTCACACGTACCCCCTGACGGCCAAATGTTGTTGCAGCCGCTTTGGATAGCGCACGAACCGCTCCTTTTGATGCAGAATAATGATTAAAGCCTTGTCCAATTTGAGCTGTGTAAGATGAAATATTAATAATGGACCCTTTGTTTTGTGCTGCCATATATGGTGCAACATGTTTAATACCAGCAAATGGTCCAAAGCCATTAATGGATAGCATCTTTTGCCAATCGTCCAAGTCAATCTCCTCGTATGGCTTTTCAGATGATATACCAGCGTTATTTACGAGAATATCAATTTTCCCAAAGCGATCGGTCACTTCTTTAGCAAAGGATTTCCAGTCTTCATCAGAGGCAACATTTAATTTCATGCCAACTACATTTTCTTTTTCGCTTACCTTTTTCAGTGCTGTCTCATTAATATCAGCCGCAATAACAGTAGCTCCCTCTTGACTGAATAGTTCTACCATCCCTTCACCAATACCTGATGCTCCACCAGTAATAATAGCAACCTTGTTATCTAATCGTCCCATTATTTTTTCCTCCTTAACGTAATTTAATTGAACCACCATCGACCATGATCGTTTGGCCCGTAATATAATCCGAATCAGTACTTGCTAGGAAGACAGCAGTTCTGCCAATATCCTGCTCTGGTCACCTAATCGACGAAGCGGTAATTTATTAATCATTGCATCGTATAATTCAGGTGCATTGTCACGCCATTGTTCAACACCAGGCGTGAGGGCAATTGGTGATATTAAATTCACATTAATTCCATCTGGTCCCCACTCATTTGCTGCAACTCGAGAAATTGCACGAATTGCCTCTTTTGCTGCAGCATAGGATGTTTGTGTCACTTGCCCATCAATTCCCGCACCAGATGCAAAGTTAATGACCTTGCCATGCGTCTTCTTTAGCTCCGGATAAGATGCCTGCATAAAATGGAATGTAGGATAAAACCCTGTTCCAAACGATAAATCAAAGTGTTCAAGTGTTGTTTCCATAAAAGGAGCCTGTCTGGATACATGTGCATTATTAACTAGGATATCCAATTTACCAAACTTCTTCACAACTTCGGTAACAATCTCCTCGATATTTTCTTTTATCGAGATATCTTTTATAAAAAGTAAGCCTTCTGCATATTGATTTATTTCCGCAAAGGTTGTTTTTCCCTTTTCTTCATTTACATCAACAATGGCAACATGCGCCCCTTCTTTTGCCATTGCAAGAGCAATCCCTCTACCAATACCAGAAGCACTGCCTGTAACAATTGCTACTTTATCTTGTAATCTCATTCCAATTACCTCTTTCGTATATATTTAGACATCTAAATATTTAACATCTAAATAATAACATGTATTTTTGTTAAATGCAATTTCAGCAGAGGGAAATTGTCGTAATCGAGCAGACAAGTAGCAGCATATACGTTAAAAGGGCAGACATACAATTACATGGAACAAGCTACCCTCCGACTGTATACGGTGCTAACCCTAAGATTCATTCTGATACCCATTATGGGTTATAATGGAGTAATTACTGAACAATTACAGGATGGTGTTTCGTATGGTTGGAATGGGCTATCGGACAATAAAAACCGCTATAGGTGCAGGGTTAGCAATATGGATTGCGAGTTTAATCGAGCTGGAATTTGCAACGTTTGCAGCGATTATCGTCATTATGTGTATTGAGACAACAAAGAAAAGAACATTAAATACAATTAAAGAAAAGTTCTTCGCATCTCTTTTATCCATCATTATTGGTATGTTATTTTTTGAATTATTAGGGTATAACCCAATCTCCTTTGCTCTATTTATCCTCTTATTCGTCCCAATCCTTTTGAGAGCTCGTATTCAGAATGGTTTTATCACAAGCATGGTAGTCGTTCTGCATATTTATACGGTGCAGGAAGCGAGCCTGGAGACGTTTTTAAATGAGCTTTATATTATTTTAATCGGGATGGGAATTGCTATCCTTGTTAACAGCATCATGCCAAGTTTTAAAAAAAATATTAACAAGAATATGTTTGAAATCGGAGAACGGTTTAGTGTCATTCTTTATGAACTAGCAGCTTACTTAAGAGATAATGAAAGGCAATGGGATGGGAAGGAAATTATTGAAGCAGAAGAAATCATTCATAAATCTAAAAGCATTGTCATTCAAGATGTAGAGAATCATCTTTTCAGGGCAGAAAACAAAGATTATCACTATCTGCAAATGCGTGGGGACCAGCTGGAAATCCTCAAAAAAATGGTAACAATCGTTCATATTATATCTTCATCAGATCTGCATGTTAAACAAAGGGGAATGCTTGCTGACTTTTTTGAGTACGTAAGTCAAAATGTGCACTCAGGAGATACAATACATAGTGCACTTGAAAGGCTAGAAAATTATGAAGCGTCTATTCGCGAAACAGAATTACCTAAAACAAGAGAGGAATTTGAGGTTAGAGCAAACTTATTTTATTTAAACTTTGAGATTAAAAATTATTTAACGATTAAAAAGAAAGTTTTCGAAGTGATAGATTGATGCAATCGAAAAAAAAGAAAAGCAACAGGGGGAAACCATGTTATGGTAAAAAGGGTAAAATATATATTTATAATACTATTTTTAATTCTTCTAGTTATTCATTTAACCACTGAACTTAAATATGCTTTCGAAATACTTATGGCATTAGTAGCGGTTCAAATTATAGCCTACTCGATAGCCGAAAAAATTGATAATAAAAGACGAAATTAGCGAATAACAATAAATAGGCAAGCTAAGGTATATCCTAAGCTTGCCTATTTATTGTTCGTTAATATGATGTTATTACATAGACGGAAAATAACCATCCGCATCAAATTTCATTTCATGTAAGCCTTCTAATACCTCAATATTTTCCTTATCCTTCAGTTCATTGAAAATTACTTCTGATACAAACAGTTCGCCAATATGAAGGGTGTTTGGAATTCGTACAATTCTTGCGTCCTGTGCTGGCACACCCCAAGTAGCGCGTAGAGCAGCCTTCAACGCTTCACGATCGCTATCAAGGACAATTGGAATTTTAGCTCTATCTAAAAATGTACTTGTTACAACGTTTTCGTTCATTGTTTTTAAATCAATTTTGTCAAATAGCCGTTTCGTTGTTAAATCTGATAGGCCAATTCCTAATGCATTCCCATGGCTTGCCTCACTTAAATTCGAAGCGATAACATATTTTACACTAGGCTTTTCTGGCTCTTCAACACCTAATACACGGATTCGACCAATAATATTTGTGTCCATGCCGGTTCCGCTATAATTTTTACCGATTTCATCAACGACTAATATATCCATTTCGTCAACTGGAAGGCTTGGCATCAAAGCAAATGCACGTTTCAATAATGCTCTTTCGCGATTTTCAATTTCATCTGGATGGATCGCTTCAATGATTGCCGTTTCTTCATGGGCGTTTTCTACAATTGCTATCCCAAATAATGTATTTGAATTACCAATGGCTACTTTACCAACCTCAGGCATCATATCACGAATTCCTCTAATACCATATGTGTGAAGGGCTAATGCTTGCTTATGTTTCCCCATGCCAATCGATGCCATTTTTAAAATGCCACTTTCAATATCCTTTTTAAAATCAGTATGTGGCTTCACACGGCCCATTACAATAATACCATCGGCATGATATGCATGCTTATCAACATAAACGGGAATGCCTGCTGATGTTTTGCCAACCTCTACAACTTCCATAGACGAACGAATTTCGCATCCAGTAGATTCCTCTGTTACGCCAAGACCGTCCAGTACTTCAATTTGCCCTGCGGCAGTTGCTCCACCATGACTTCCCATTGCAGGAATGATGAATGGTGTTGCACCTCTTTTTTTAATTTCATCTGCTACACTTTTGACGATTAGTGGAATGTTAGCAATTCCCCGGCTTCCTACGGTAATCGCAATTTCCATGTCAGGCCCTATTTTTTCGTCTGCTTTTACATGGTTGAATTGTTCTGAAATGGTTCCAGTTATATCGTTCAGGCTTTCTACTTGGAATTTTTGTCTTATTTTTGCGAACTTCGGTAAAGACATTGACGTCACTCCTTCCATATTACTTTTATCCAGTTTTTAAGAAATATCCCTTGTAGTGGGTAGTGCATCTATTCTTCAACAAAATCTTTATGCAAGGAAAGCAAGAGGTCGATGTCAACCTCCTGCTTGATCATTTAGTATTAATTTTCGGGGGCTAGTTCAACCGCCATACGAAGCGCTTCTTTTAGGGATAGCTCGTCCGCAATATTTTTACCAGCGATATCAAAAGCTGTTCCATGGTCTACACTTGTACGGATTGTTGGAAGTCCAACTGTAATATTTACACCAGCTTCTAGACCTAGCACTTTAATTGGACCATGTCCTTGATCATGATATTGTGCAACAACGATGTCAAAGTCGCCACGTTTTGCTCTAAAGAATAGTGTATCTGCTGGAAGGGGCCCTTGTACATTAATCCCTTCTGCTTGTGCTTTTTCAACAGCTGGAATAATTTTTTCTTCCTCTTCGCCATTTCCGAAAAGTCCATTTTCTCCAGCATGCGGGTTAATTCCACAAACAGCGATGCGTGGGGATTCAATTCCTGCTTTTTGCAACGTTTCATGCGCAAGCTTAATCACTGTATATTGACGATCAACATTATTGTTTTTGATAGCATCGATTAGACCAACATGTGTTGTTGCATGAATTACGCGTAACCCTGGAGCAGATAGCATCATTGCGAAATCTTTCGTGTTCGTTAGTTCTGCTAAAATTTCTGTATGCCCAGGGTAGATGTGACCTGCTTTATGAAGCGCTTCTTTATTTAAAGGCGCTGTACAGATCCCTTGGATTTTCCCTTCATTTGCATAAGCAATTGCCTTTTCCAAATAACGGAATGCAGCGTTTCCAGCCTCTGGTGAAACTTCACCCCATGGTAAATCGGCAGAAACTAAATCTAAATCAATAATGTCGATTGTGCCATATTCGTACGTTGCTTCCTCTGGTTGTGTAATGCTATTTATTTGAAGTTCTACATTGGTTACATCAAGTGCTCTTTTCAATATTTTTGCATCGCCAACTACAAATGGACGACATGTTTCATAGATATTTTTATCATTTAAGGATTTGACGATAATCTCAGGTCCTACTCCTGAAGGATCGCCCATTGTTATTGCAATACTTGGTTTTTTAGTGGCCATCATTATTTCCTCCTATTATCCTTTTCTTTTTCGCCAAGCCTATTGTAAAAGGCAATCATAAGCTTGACGTTATACGTTGTAAAAATCATTCATTACAGCTTATCGCATGTCTATGCACTTCCGTAACGGTTTGAAGCGCTTTTGAAAGTGCCTGTTCGGTACCAAATGCACCCGCCTTTGTTACAATCGGAATGCCGTCATACAATCCACCGAATAGCTTACCATATGGGATACCTGCTTCTACTTCACCAATGACTCGAATTCCTTCACCCTTTAATGCTTTACAGGCTGCACCTGCAATATCTCCACCAGTTAAAACAGCACCACAAATGTCCTTCGATTCAATTAACTGACCGGCAATGATTCCCATTGCTTCGGCAATCGTATGCCCTACCTCAAAGTTTGATAATCCTAGTTCTCGTTTCAATTCCTTCACTCGATTCATCGCCTCTTGCCCACGATCGGTCGTTATTACTAGATCACCTTTTCCCAGTAATGCTTGACCTGCTTGAACAACACGATCAATCTCGCGCTTTCGTTCCTCTTCATAAAAGAATGCTTCAGGGGAAATGACAATTTCTTCTACAGTATTCCCTTTTCGTAAATCCCGAATTTGTTGATGGGTAATTGTGTTCACACTGCCTGCTACCACCAATACTGGCGGTCGCTCATCTATTTGCTTGTTAAGTACTACCTCGTCATAGTTGCCTTTGCTTGAAAGGTGAGAGGCAACTCCTGCCGAACCAACCCAAAGGAAATTCTCTTCAAGCATTTCCGCGGCTTCCACAATTGACTTTAATTCTTCATCTGTTGTAGCATCTATAACGATAATTTTGGAGGGAGTATCCGCAGTTATCGCTATCATTTTTTCCAATAAGTGGTGTTTTCCTTTTTGAACATCCGAAATGGAGATCAATTCAATGTCCCGCTTGCTTTGCTCCTGCAATAATTTTGGAAGGTAGCTTTCTTTCACAGGACAGGAGGGGTCGTTTGCAATTTCCGATTCTGCTAATAGTACCCCATGCACATAGTGCTTACCATCCACGGTTGTTCGCTTGCTTTTTGGGAAAGCTGGTACGACAAATGACGTCTTAAATTGAAATACATCCATTACTGCATCAATTTCCTGACCGACATTCCCTCTCATCGTTGAATCGATTTTCTTAAACACTTTTGTTACGCCTAATTTGTTTAATTCTGTTGATAGATTGAAAACAATATCATAAGCTTTTTGAAAATCGAGGGCACGACTATCTGAATTTAAAACGATGACATCTTCACTTAAATGCACTGGCTGTAAGTGTGTATCTGAAAAAAGCACCGTTGTGCTTAACCCTTTTTTCGCAAACTGAACGCCTGTATCATTTGCACCTGTTAAATCATCTGCTATCACTGCCAGTTTCATTCTGTTTACCTCCCCTCTTAACAATCTCAGCATTTGCTTTTTTGCGTTTTTGCGTTTTCGCTTTATTTCTACTTATTGTCTATCGTATATCGCATTATATTTATTTCTATTATCTATTCTAATAACGCTTTCAATAACAATCATAAACCAAAACGTTGCATTTAGCAATGATTTGGTTTATTTATTTTTTAATTTCTATATATTGTTGTATTTTGCATCAAAAAGAGCATTTTTGCATAGAAAAACGCAAGCTATTATTTAAGCTTGCGCCATAAGGTCGATCGATTAATTCCTAAACGTTTAGCCGCTCTGGATTGATTCATTCCTTCATCTTCAAGGACTTTTGCAATCACTTCTTTTTCGATTTCTTCTAATGTACCACTAATGTCAATATACGATAATGCATCATTCCACCTTGCTTGATGTTCCAATCTCTTAAATACAATGTCCACTTCTGCTTTCTCAATATAATAGGATTGTGCCTCCAAAAATAATTGCTCCATTACATGCTTCAGCTGTGCCACATTTCCAGGCCAATCATAGTGGACAAGCTGCTCCAGTGCATCATCCCGAATCCCGACGACTTCATTGCCATACTTCGGATGCAAATCGGAAATAAATACGTGTACTAAATCCTCAATATCTTCTCTCCGTTCACGAAGCGGCGGTATTTGAATCTGTGATCGCGCTAACAATTGGTATAACGCACGATGAAAATCTCCATTTTTAATCTTTTTATCCATATTATCGGTTGAAGATACAAGCCATTGTGGTTTCTGTTCATTTTCATCCTGAAGGACACTTAATAATTCCTTTTGCATATAAGCATTCAGGTTGTCGATATGCTTTAAGAAAATCACTCCATTGGCGTACTTTTGAAAAAATCCCTCCTTCATGAGCTCCTTCAATTGCTCTGCACTTATCATATCGCAATGCAATGTAATCAACAGCTCATCCGAAGCTTTCCTTTTTAAATAAATGGAATGGGCAACTAATTCCTTTCCATTCCCTTGCTCCCCGGAAATCCAGACAGGCTCATCACGTTTTCCGTATCGATTGATTTGATCCAATACCTTCTGGGTTGCCTGACTTTTTCCTGAAATTGGAGTCCGAGAGGGAGGCGTATGCAACTCAATTGCATTTTGCTTTCCATGCTCACTTTGCACAGTCGTTTGATTTGAATGTGCTTTTTCAAAAAATAGTGCCGCTTCACCGTTGATCGGGCATGTTGTTATTTTCCATAATTCATTATTAATGTAAAGGGTTTTTACTTGCTTTGTGTTTGTTAAGATTGTTTCCTGCATAAGTTTTTTTACATCGGTAGCATCGTCTAATTGCAACCAATGAAAATCGCTATGAAATCGCGCATTACCATACGTCATTTCCGCTGCTTGATTGAAAACCCCGATAGCCTGTTCATTACTATCAAGAATCGTTTGCATTAACGCAATATCCTGCTGTAGTCTTGAAAATAAACGATAGGATCTTCTTGTTTCTTCTAACGCATCCATAATCGCTTCTTTACCAGATGTAATCAGAACTCCTGTCATACCTAATTGTTTTGCAGCCTGCATCGTTATGACGTCTCCAATTACTACCCCATAGCCTTGCTTTTTTAAGGCCGTTAATTTTTCTTTTACTTCATTGTCCCTTGTAATCGTTAATGTCTTAACATCTAAATCCAGCAGCTTACATATTGTAGCTGCACCTTGTGTGATATTCGAAAATCCAACAATAGCAGCTTTGCCAGAAAATCCTTTTACAAGTGTTAAAATGCGTAATACATCGTAGCCAGAAACTTGAATATCGATTACCGGGATAGATACCGCCTCTTGTATCATTGAAGCCGTACCGCCACGGCTGATAACAACATGGTAGCCTTCATTTTCAGCATTCTTTGCAATTGCGACACCTTCATATAAGTTACCTAGTTCAATGTGTAATTCAATATCTTCTATCTCTTGACTGATATCTTTCATCATTTCAAGCAGCCCCTCATAAGGGACGATTACCAACGCTTTTATCATTTTACTTCACCTTCTGTCACTAAAATCAAGCTATGTATTTCTTTTATTTTTTAATTACAATGAGTTCTTAACCTAAACCTATTGTAGATTTCCCATTAAAAGTTCTAATCTAGTAATCTGTAAAGGAAGTGAATTCCGTTTCATTTTACTTACTTTGATAAGCTGATAGTATGCAATTTGCAACACTATTAATTATAAGCCATATTCCCTTAAAGTAAAAGTAATTGATAAAGCGATTTCAATACTAATTGGAATATCAGCGTTCAAACGAAATCTGGAAGAAATACATGTAAAAAAACAACCATTTTATAGAACAGAATCTATAACATGGTTGTTTTTGTTTTTTAAATTATGATATCTAATAATAAAGTACATACTAGACCAGATACAGCAACGATTGTGGAGAGTACGGTATATGTTCCAAATGCTTCTTTTAATGTCATACCCAGAGATTCTTTAACCATCCAGAAGCCGGCATCGTTAACATGTGATGCAATAGCACTACCCGCTCCTGTCGCAAGAGCAACTAGCTCTAGATTAACATCGGGAATTCCAGCAAGTGAAGGTATAACCAATCCTGCTGTTGTTAGCGTTGCAACCGTTCCAGACCCTAAACAAATACGTAATATTGCTGCGACCATCCAAGCAAAGAAGACCGGAGACATTGCAGATCCTGCAAAGATATCAGCAACATAATCACCAACACCACCATCAATAAGCACTTGTTTTAAAGCACCGCCACCACCGATGATTAGCAGCAGCATACCTAAGGCATTGATTGCGGAAGAACAAGAATCCATTAATGTCTTAATTGGAATATTTCTTCTCAATCCCATTGTATAAACTGCCAGTAATAAAGAAAGCAACATAGCAGTTGAAGAATTACCAATGAAACGAATCAAACTCACTAACATGTTATCGGAAAAGCCGAAGACCGGCTGAACCATATCAACGATAGCACCTAAAGCCATTAGAATAACAGGAAATAGCGCTGTAAATAAACTAATACCAAAACCAGGCATTTCCTCTAATTTAAATGTCTTTTGGACACCAAACGATGCACTGCCTTCTCTCGTAAATGCAGTCGGCACAATCTTTTTTGCAAGCTTCGGATACAAGATACCCGCAAAAATAACTGTTGGGATAGCGACTATAATTCCGTAAATTAGGACCAAGCCAATATTTGCACCATATTCCGCAGCTACTACGGTTGGGCCTGGATGCGGAGGTAAAAATGCATGCGTTGCCAATGCAGCAGTAACCATTGGTAGTCCTAGTTTAACAATAGAAACTTTTAATTCCTTTGCGATTGAGAATATAATCGGAACAAGTAATACAATTGCTACTTCAAGGAATAATGCGATACCAACTATAAATGAAGCAAATAATACAGCCCATTGAATTCTTTTTTCGCCAAATTTGTCAATTAGCGTTATTGCAATGCGGTTCGCTCCACCTGCATCTGCAATTAATCTACCAAGCATGGCACCCATACCAAAGATTAAGGCAATGTGACCAAGTGTTCCACCTAAACCGCTTTCAATCGACCCAACAACTTCCCCCATAGGCATTCCTAGCGCTAGGGCTACAATAAACGAAACAATAATTAATGAAACAAATGTGTTTAATTTAAATTTCATGATAAAAATAAGTAGTAACAGTACCCCTATTGCAACAATTAATAATGGCATATATTAGCCCCCCAATGTAATTTTTAGCAGTTCTGTTTGCTTTATATAAAGATATTGTAATTTGTTCCTTATAGATAGCAGCATCTCAGTGCGCTCCCACTATATACACTCTCAATAAATGACCAAACTCATTCATCTCAAACTCAATTGGCAGTGCTTACAAAATGAATTTAAAATAGAGAATCAGACTGCCTGCTTTTGTTCTCTGTTCGCCATTAGCGACGCACATAATCGCTATATGTGCTAAATCGCAACATTTTCCTAAGATACCAAGATAAAATTCACAACACTTCCTCTATTAACTGCCTGAAATAGTTTAGAAAGCATTAAACTGTTGTTTTTCGCATCAAAGTCATTTTATACTGTGTTTATATTCTTGTCAAGAGAATAAATAGAGTTGTTTGTGTTTGTTTTTTCAACAGTTTTGTTAAATTAATTGGTAGAGAGGTATTTGTGTAGTGTTTATTCTGTACGGTATAAAATGAGCAGAATTATATTTCATAGCACCCGTTCGATAACAGCGTATAATAGGGTTAACGGAATTTTTCTTATTTACTCTTATATATGTACAATTTGTAATTTAGAAGGAGAGATTCAATTGAGGTGCGGCGAAAAGTGCTTTCTTGTGGAAGCTGAAATAGATGGAAAAAAACTGCTTAAAACGATAAATGCCAGAACACATGCAGAGGCAAGAAAAACCATCCGGAAAGAACATGGTGCAACAACACCTATCGTCGCTGTGCAAGAAAAGAGAAGTAGTCGCTAAATTGCAGAGTAAGTTTATTTACAGAAGGTATTCTTCATTCTAGTCGGCTTAACAGTTATGCATTGAATTGTTGTAAGCCCAACCTGAAGCTTTTTAAGTTCGGATGTGTGCGGAATACTGAAGAAGCAGGGAATCTGTTTCCGATCCCCTGCTTCTCCATATCTAGAACTGTTTAATTTATCCGCGTTTAAATAATATCTAATTGAAACTTAATATTTATAAGACTGCCCACCATCAATTGGCACAACAGCGGCATTAACAAATCCTGCCTGGTCAGATAAAAGGAAGGCAGTTAAGTAGCCTACTTCTTCCGGTTTACCGAAACGTTTCATTGGGTTTGGCTCGACAAATGCTTTTCCAACTTCTTCCCAGCCATCTTCGCCACCCATTTGTTTTAATGATCCTTCAACCATTGGGGTCATAATTGCCCCTGGAGCAATTGCATTAATTGTAATACCGTATTGGCCATACTCAATTGCAGAGTTATGTGTTAATCCAACTACACCATGCTTACTAGCGGCATAGCCTGATTGGTTGCCAACACCACGAATGCCACCTACTGAAGCAGTATTTACTACGTGCCCGCTGCCATTTTCCTTCATCACTTTCAGAACATATTTTAAGCCATAGAATACACCATTCAGGTTAATATCAACAACTTTTTGGAATTCATCTGAACCGAAATCTTCTGTCAGGTTTTGTTTTCCTTCAATTCCAGCATTATTAAAGAATCCATCAATCGTGCCAAATGCTTCTACTGTTTTATCTACATAATTTTTTACTTCATCCTCATTAGCAACGTTCGCCGTTACTAGAAGAA
Organism: Oceanobacillus profundus; assembly: GCF_003515705.1. Lineage (GTDB taxonomy): Bacteria > Bacillota > Bacilli > Bacillales > Amphibacillaceae > Oceanobacillus > Oceanobacillus profundus. The sequence goes on along the minus strand of NZ_QWEH01000006.1, from coordinate 159,653 downwards.
CTTCTGCACTAGGTGCTACCTCAAGTACTTCCTTTTTTGTTTCTTCTAATCCCTTTTCATTTAAATCAACTAAAGATAATTTTGCCCCTTCTTTAGCTACTTGTAATGCTACAGCACGACCTAGACCAGATCCTGCCCCAGTGATAAGTACTGCTTTCCCTTCGAACCTTTCCATATATGTCATCCCTCTCTGCTGTTTTTATATTCTAATACTTTTAATTTAATTATATTTAATTAAGGTATTTTGAATATAGTATAAATGTATCGTAATCATTTTATTTTGTCAATTTAAAGGTCCTGAGATTGACCCTTTATACTTTCTCCGTTTTAGTCAGGCGTATTCATTTTTGCACTATTTCTCTTAACGTTTTCGACCCGAGCAACGCCTATCAATGCTTGGATGGTTCTATTCAACTTACTTATGGGACAGTTTTGCATATGGAAAAACCCTGCCACTTCTATATAAAGTGACAGGGTAATTGATGATATTTATCATATTGACTTTAGATTGACGGCTTTTTTACCAATAACCATATAACTTCCGAATACAATGGTGAAAATACCAGCTAGAAACATGATAATTCCAAAAATATTTGTCGCAATACCTTCAAACAGAAAGAACCTGACAAACTCTCCTATATCTTTATCCATCCCCGTAATCTCCTTTTTGGGAACGTAGGGTCAGGATCATCACCCCAAAACAGAAGGTAATTTGGGACAAGGAATCAAAGAGAATCTTTGTCCCTTCACCCGCTACCCTGCTTTCACATCCGAATCCTCATTGTTGCCGGCTGCTTTATGTTTAATAAGTTGTCTTACAAACCATGCAAGTACAGCCAACCAAATAACCATTCCTAGAGTCAGTGAAATACCATAGCTCAGATTAAATCCCTCTGGTGCGTAAAACCAATACGTACTTACTACCGCTGTCATGAACAATGCAGGAATACTGCAGATCCAATGAAACTTGTTATTTTTTAGAAGATACATGGCTGCAGTCCATAACATTACCGCAGCAACAATCTGATTAGATCCACCCACATAGCGCCAGAGGAAGCTATAATCAATCGTAGAAAGATATAGTGCTGGTCCTGCTATAGGAATAATAAGTAATGCTAACTTCCCTTTTCCTTTAAAGTCTTTTTTAGTTATTTGAGTCAATAATTCTGCAAGCATCATTCTTGAAGAACGTAGTGCCGTATCACCGGTCGTAATTGGAAGGACGACAATACCCAATATCGCAAGAATCCCGCCAAATGTCCCCAGTGTTGTTAGACTGATTTCATTAACAACTCCAGCAGGCCCCCCTGCGTTCAGTGCTGTCTGCAATGCACCAGTACTGCCAAAGAAGGTCATTCCTGCTGCTGCCCAAATCATGGCAATAACCCCTTCACCAATCATTGCTCCATAAAACACTTTTCTGCCTTCACTCTCTTTTTTCAAGGTTCGAGCTAGTATTGGACTTTGTGTACTATGAAACCCAGAGATTGCACCACAAGATATGGTTACCATTAATAATGGCCAAATTGGCATCTCTCCAGGATGTAAATTACTTAATGTTAAATTTGGGATTGAGTAATCAAAAAAGAACAAACCAATTCCAATCGACACAGCCATAAAAATTAAAATCGCTCCAAAAATCGGATAAACCCTTCCAATTACTTTATTAATTGGCAGAACTGCTGCAAGTACTAAATAAACGAATATAATAAGAAGCCATGTCGTAAAATTTAGTGGTGTTATTTGCGTCAGTAATTGAGCAGGTGCTGCAGTGAAAGCCGCCGCTACCAAAACCATTAGAAATATCGAAACGATTGTCGTGATGTATTTTAAATTTTCTCCCAAATATTTACCGACAATTGTCGGAAATTGCGCTCCATTATGCCTAAGTGATACCATTCCGGAAAAGTAATCATGTACCGCTCCAGCAAAAATACAACCAACAACAATCCAGATAAATGCTACTGGACCATAAAGCGCACCCATTATTGCGCCAAAAATCGGACCGGTTCCAGCGATATTTAAAAGCTGAATTAAACTCGCTTTCCACCAACTCATTGGCATATAATCAAGACCATCATTGCTTGTATAGGCAGGCGTTGGGTTTTGGTCATTAATGCCAAAAATTCGTTCAACCACCTTCCCATAAACGATATAACCAACAATTAACAACACAATAGATGCTATAAAAGTAACCACCGCTGAACCCCCCTTTTTCTAAAAATTTAAATATAATAATATAATGGATAGTGTGAAAAATCAATGACTTTTGACATTTTTCTACAAATTTCTACTATTTCAAGTAAGTATTTGCCATATAACCAATTATCCAGTTATATAATCAAATATATTTCTTAATATCCAGTAAAAAGAGGTCAGCTTATAGAGCAGATGAGTTATTACACCTTAAAACGAATGGAGTGTAACAAAATTCACCCCTATCTCTAAATACAAAACATGGCCTTAACTCTATACAACCCAAGAGTTAAGGCCATGTTTTGATATTACTTTATTTTGCCAAACGAGCTCTTTCCAATGCGCTAATGTCAATTTTCTTCATTTTCAGTAGTGCTTCAGAAGCTCTGCGTGCCTCATCCTTTGGCCCATTAAACAAAACTTCATCAATGTTATCCGGAACAATCTGCCAGGAAACACCGAATTTATCTTTGACCCAACCGCATTGTTCCGATTCTGGTACGGCAGAAAGCTTGTCCCAGTAATAATCAATCTCTTCCTGGTCTTTACAATTAATAATGAAAGAAAATGCTTCATTAAAAGTAAAATCAACGTTCATTCCATTATCCATTGCTGCTATATTCATTCCAAAAAGATTGAAATCAGCATATTTCACGCTTGCCTCTGCTGAGTGGGATTCACCAGATTCATACTTGCTGATTATCCCTGTTTTAGCATGTTCAACTATTTCGGTGTAGAAGTTTACTGCTTCTTCAGCCCTTCCGCATGCATTCCCAGAGAAAAGCATATTTGGCGTAATTTTTTGTGAAGCCTGGTCCTCGTCTACGAGCATTAACTGCCAGGACAAACCATAGCGATCCTGCACCCAGCCATACAGCTTGCTAAACGGATATTCCCCAAGTGGCATTAATTCCGTTCCCCCGTCTGCTAATGCCTCCCATTTGGTGTTTACTTCTTCTTCGGTCACGCAAGCTACCATTAACGAAACCGTTGGGTTCAATTTGAAATATGGACCCGCACTTATTGCTTGAAATTCCTGACCAGCCAGTTCAAAGCTTACTATTTCAGAGTCACCAGATGGCGTGTCTCCAATAACAGCCACATGCAGTAATTTGGACTGATCAAATAAACCGATATAAAACGAAGCTGCTTCTTTTGCTTCCTTGTCATACCACAAATGCGGAACTATTTTTTGCATAAAACCCCTCCAATATTTAGTGTTTTTACTCTGTATTCTAGTATTTCAAAAATGTCGTTGTTTCTCCACCATTATGAAAAACAGCTTTTAAATTTCTTGGGTAGAGATAGCTTCACTATATTTTTTAAAATTATCAAGTATCGCCTGCCACCCTGCTTTCTGCATCTCAATAGAATTGGTATTTTCAGCTTGGAATGTCTCTACTACCTTTGTGCCATTTTCCTGATCAATAAACGTAATTTCAACTTTTCTACCGTCCTCCAGCGTGTAAGAAATTAACTCATATTGCTTAACTTCATCATAAACGCCTGTGAAATCAAATCCGAAGCTGCCGTCTTTCGCTTCCATTCGTGTAAGGAAGTTACCTCCCGCTCTTAAATCGTTCTCTGCTTTTGGTGCATGCCAGTCATCAGAAGCATTGGACCATTGTGTGATGTGCTTTGGATTCGTCCAGCATTCCCACACTTTTTCAACTGGTTTTTGAACTGTTGTATCAACTGTTATGATTTCTTTCTTACTCGATTCCATTCTTAACACCCCGCTATTGTAGAATTAAGTTAATCATATATGTAAACGCTTTAATGTTCAACTAGGATTCTAGATGAATTTCATTACAAAAAATCCTTTCCCCTAAATTCCTACATATCAAATTTAATCACAATAATTTCTAAGCTGATGGAAACTTCAAGAATCTGTTCACCCTCATTCACAATGGTATACAAATAATCCTTTCTATCCAACATACTTCCTAACAATTCGGTCGACTGATCCTCCATACGATTCACCAAACATGTTTAAGTGAGCTAGTAGATAATATAGTTGATAAAGTTCTTTTCGTGTTTCATATTCCGGTGATAATGGAAACACAGAATGGTACGCATCATAAAAACGTTGTGAAAAACCTCCAAATAACTCTGTAAAAGCCATTTCAAACTCATGGTCTCCAAACAAAATGGATGGGTCGATTAAATAGGGTACTCCACCCTTACCAGTCATCCAGTTTCCTCCCCAGAGATCTCCATGTAATGTACTGGATTTAGGATTATTCGGAATCCATGTATCAAGTTTTTCTAGTAATCTCATTAGTTGTTTGTTTCGCTCTCCAGATATGCTTTTTTGTGATTGTCCTATTTTTATTTGCTCCAATAGGCGAGCATCACGATAATAAGTAAGCCAGCTATTGTGAAGATGATTGTCATGCATTAGCTTCCCGATATAACTTTTACCTTCCCATCCAAATCCAGGACCCTCACTTAAATGTAATGCTGCTAGACGCTCACCTAAGATCTCATCCGTATTATTTTCTTTCTTCCCTTCAATCCATTCCATAAATAGCATTGGTATTTGTGTTTCCTTATCCTTCTGCACACCATAAACAGCAGGAACATTTATCGCTCCTGTTTGACGAATGGCAGAAAGTCCTTCTGCTTCAAATTCGAAAAAGGAAACATCCATTTCTTTATTTAACTTAACAAAGTATTCTTGGTGTTTGGTTCGAACATAATATGCTTCATTAATATCCCCGCCAGTGACAGCATGAATTTCTTGAATTTGTTCTTCTTGGATTTGTTTTAACCCTTTTTGGATGATAGGTTTCATGGTATCGCTCCTTGCTTAAAGAAATCACTCATATATTCCGATTATACTTTGTTGTCCAGTAATACTAAGAAATCAACTTCACCAATAGCATACGTAGTTTTCCCTCTATAATATGTATAAAACTTCATATACAAAAGCTTATAAAAAACCGTATCTTAATGGATACGGTTTTTTATAAATAATCTGATGAATTGTAACCTCTATAGAATCGATAGACAGCAAAATGAAGCAAAATAATGACCAGGGTACACAATCATTAGTAAATTTTATTAATAAAATGATATGTGAAGGAAACAATATGAGACTTAAGCCGTTACTTTTCACTCAAAGTTTAAATCTGGTAGCGCCGTATAGGTAGCACGGATTTTCTGTCTATCCAATAACTAAGAAACTATTATTAGTTAAATTGTTTAGAAACCCTTAAAATTTCATCTTTATATAAAAGTATATCATTTACACTTTCTAATCTATGGGTAGTTTTTAATTCATCATTTAATTGGATATATTTATTACTTGTATTAAAACCTAATCTACAAATCCATTTACGTATATTATCATCTAATAGAACATTAAAATAGCTTTTGTTATCTCGATAGTAAACTCTACTTGCATCTATACTTTCTTTAAGCATCAATTTAATTAAAACATAACCTTCAATTTCCTCTTCAGTAGTTACAATTATTGGTTCATCTGCTACTTTTTCAAGTTCATCAATCAATTCTTCTTCATTTGTTGAAGCTACTTCTTCATTTATTTTTTCAGCTAAATCTGTCTCATTTCCATCGGTAGAACTTAAGGCCTTTTGAAGCTTATCATTTACTTTTTCATTAACAAATTGATTCAGAGACTTTTTTACTATATCTCTAAAATTATCGATTACTTTCTTCGTCTTTACACCTTGATATACATCACTTAAGACAAATTTTATAAACTCTTCATTAGGTTCATCCCATTGTTGAGTTAGAAAATTTTTAATTTCATTAGTATATTTTAATTCGGATGCAGTAGTTAATACATTTTCTACATTAAAAAAGTTCTTTCTAAATTTCGCCAATTCCAGAAAATGATTTTCTCTTAATTCAATTAAATTAAATATGAAAAAAGGCTTTTCATCCATTTTATTAGCTTCTTCTAAATCAGTGAAGAACTTGTATTCAATTCCATTTGTTAAAATTGCAAATTTAGCTTTAGTAGTCCCGAAATACCTAAATAATTGTGAATCATGCTTTTGCAATTTCTCATGTACACTTTTTGCTTCAATTAAAATTACTGGAGCCCCGTTTTCCATTATTGCATAATCAATTTTTTCGCCTTTTTTAATTCCAACGTCTGCTACGAACTCAGGTACTAATTCTTGAGGGTTAAAAATGTCATATCCTAGTGCTTGTATTAATGGCATTATTAAAGAAGTTTTTGTTGCTTCCTCTGTTTCAATGTTATCTTTTAATCTTTCAATTCTACTTGATAGCGTTTTAATCTGTTGAATAAAGGTTTCCATATTAATCCTCCATTTCTATAGTTAAAATTCCCTATAAAAATTATAACAAATAATAGCATAATAATCTGTAAAATTCTATATATTTTGGCTTTTATTTCAATAATAGGATTGTTAAGGAATGAAATTTTAATTAACAGATTAAAAGTATACTCATTCTGGGTTAAAAATTACTTTTTTTGGTTTACTTTTCCGTTATTATTTATAGGTATCATCAAAAACTTACTTCCACATTTTTTATTTATGATAAGCTTCCCCCCGATTAATCCGAAACCCCCGATAAACCTGCTCTAACAAGATCAACCGCATCAACTGATGAGGAAACGTCATCTTAGAAAACGACAACGCTAAGTCACTTCGCTTTTGCACATCATCACTTATCCCTAATGATCCACCAATAACAAACACAATTTTGCTTTTTCCATATGTCGCAAGTTCATCCATTTTCGCAGCTAGCTGCTCGGAGCTTAGCATTTTTCCGTTGATTTCTAGCGTAATGACATACGTGTCTGGGGCAATTTGTGAAAGGATCCGTTCGCCTTCTTTTCGTTTGACCTCCAGCATTTCTGCTTCGCTCATGTTTTCCGGGGCTTTTTCATCGGCAACTTCGATGACATCTACCTTTGCATACGCACCTAATCGTTTCAAATACTCCTGTATTCCTTGCTTTAAATATTTTTCTTTTAACTTTCCGACAGAAACAATCGATATCTTCATAAAGCACATTCCTTTTCGTTCTATTTTTTTCAAGTATATCAAAGGTTTATTAATTATCCTATTTATAGTAGAATTTACCTATATACAGTCATACGACAAATGATTCTGAATTGACACGAGAAGGATAAGAGCTACCTTTCACATATTTTCCTAAAGGTGGAAGTCCTTTCTAGATAAGGTTTCAACAAGGTTTTCTCGGGAAATATACCTACTAAAAGAAAGCGGGTGTTCTTATTTGGAAAACCGAAAGCAACTAGAATTACGGATTGAGCAGTTGAGAGTTAAAATGTATCATGCTTCTAAAGATAATTTAAATGATAACAAGGTCATTGAAATTTCACAGGAACTAGATGCGTTACTTAACGAACTGGACAAGCTCGAAAAATGAAAATGGACATACATGAAAAAACACTTCCGCATTTGAAAGTGTTTTTTCTATATGGATTATAAATTTTCGATAAATACCCGGATGACGTCAGCTCCACCTAAAAGCGTTCCGAGTGAGCTTCCGAGATTTGCGAATACAACAACAAGTAATATCCGCGTTACTTTGTTATTCCAGAATCCTTTTACACTATGGACATCGTCCGATAATCGTTCAAAATCAGCTACATTTGGCCGCTTTATATACGCTTGAACGAAGCCTGCAAACCAACCAGCTGCAAGGAGTGGGTTCAATGACGTAAAGGGTGCTGCAATAAATGCCGTCAGCACGGCTAATGGGTGCCCCAATGCGACAATCGTTCCAATTGCAGATAGCGAGCCATTCCACAGGAACCAGCTAATTGCCTGCTGCAATCCGGCAGACGGGTTCATGAAAAAGGTGTATGCGATGACTGCAAGTACGAAAATCGGAATAGCCCAGCCAATAATTTTTGGTGTCTTGGATTTTGGTGGACGCTCACTTAACTTCTTCAAATCATGCTCTTTCTCGATTTCCTTCGTAATCCCAGGAACATGAGCAGCTCCAAGCACTGCTACAACCTTTTCTCCAGGAGCATCTTTAATTTTTTGGGATAAGTATTGATCTCGTTCATCAATGAGCGGCTTTTTTAATTTTGGAAAATGATCTGTGAACTCTTGAAGCATCGCATTGATTGTATCCTGCTGCTTCATCTTCTCCAGATCTTCTTCGGAAATTTTTTCATTGCTAAAAATACTGCCGACGACTTGCGTTAACAGCAATGCCTTCCCTTTCATTCCGATATTTCCCCAGACACGGGCAAAGGTAATTTGAATGTCGCGATCTGCTAGGACTAATTCAGCGCCTGTTTCCTTTGCGGATTCAATTCCTTGAATCATTTCCTGTCCAGGATTAATGCCAAACTGCTTTGCCATCCGCTTTTGAAAGGATGAAATCGCTAAGTTCATTAATAATAGGGTTGCCTTTTTATCTTTTATCACTTGGAAGATATCGGTATCCTTCCACTTATTGCCCTCTGTAATTGACTGGTAGCGCTGCTCGTCCAGTTCGATACAAACAGCATCTGGTTTTTCTGCTTCAATTACTTCCTTCACTTGTTCAGCACTTTGCTTCGATACATGTGCCGTTCCAATCAGGATGTATTCTTTATTATTTATATGTAATCGGGTTATATTTTCTTCGGTCATGTATAAACCTTCCTTCACTGCGGGTACTATCCATGCTTCCATTCTAATACAAATATATACTAATCATAAACTAGAAAGTGCTTGGTGAGAACTATTATTTTATTCAGCTAATAAAGGAGGATGTATATTCCGTTTTTTCTGACTAAATTTATGCTATGATTACGAATAGAATAAGGGGGAGATTGTAGATGTTTGTATACGAGGTTGATGAACATATCACATTGCGACAGCTTAATTTACAGGATGCGAATCAATTATTTGCGCTAATCGTTAGCAACCGAAGCTATCTTCGGGAATGGCTTCCTTGGCTGGATACGAATGTAAGCTCAGATGATTCCATTGCTTTCATTGAACATATATTGCAATCCTATGAAGCAAAAAAGGGATTAACCGCTGGAATCTTTTATCAAGATAAGCTCGTGGGGATTGCTGGATTTAATGCGTTTGATTGGACGAACCGGATTGGCTATATTGGCTACTGGATTGGACAGGATTATCAAGGATACGGCATTATTACCAGCGTGGTACGTGCGTTGACGGATTATGCATTTACAGAAGCACAGCTGAATCGCGTCGATATCCGTGCTGCTTTTACCAATAAAAAAAGTCGGGCAATTCCGGAACGGTTAGGGTTTAAGGAAGAAGGCATACTCAGGCAATCGGAGTGGCTTTACGACCATTATGTGGACCATGTTGTTTATGGGATGTTAGCGAGTGATTGGGTTGAAAATAAAAGAGACCAATAAATTCAAACATACATACATAAATGAGTACCAGTTGACACTTTAGAGACCGTGGAGCTTTATCCAGCTTTTTTACGAAATGCTTTAAAGTAATTGTCACATTATCCAGTGCATATTGTTGCGAGACAGACCGATTAAAAATTCATCGATCTGTCTCTTCAAACGTTATTTGGACGACCTCATTTGTCTGTGGGTTAATTTCAATATTGACAAAAACACCGAATTCTTTCGTTTCACCTTTTAGCCATAGCTTAAATTTTTCAACCGTGGATCCGTTGGTTGTTTCCTTGCCAATGTGGAGATAGTCAATAATCTTAGCAGATGGGTATTTTTCCTTTGTCTCCTGGACGGCAAGCTTCCCCCATTTTGCATAGGATGGTACGCCTTCATCCTGAACAGCATTTACTGCCTGTAGTGGAAGGGAATAACTAGAAATAAGTACAAATGCAATACCGAGAGCTAAACATAATTTTCGCATAGGTGCTTCCTCCTTTTGTTTTTAGGATGTGTCAATGCTTTGTTTTTATAATACGAAATTAAGGAGAGGGTAATTTTGACAAGGATATGCTTCATTCGTCATGGCGAAACAGATTGGAATTTAGCAAAACGAATACAAGGGAGTACAGATATCCCATTAAATGAGACTGGCAGAAAGCAGGCAGAACAATGTGCAGCCTATTTAAATGCTGCTGATTACGATGTACTCATACATAGTCCATTGAAAAGAGCAAAGGAAACAGCGGAAATAATTAATGCCAAATTACAATTACCAATGGTCGAGATGACTGATTTTCAGGAGCGTTCCTTTGGAGATGGCGAAGGTAAGACATATGCAGAAAGAGAGAAACATCCTGATGGTTTTCCAAACCAAGAGGAGCGGGCGGATTTTAATAAACGGGTCATCACAGCGGTTGAGCACGTTCAGCAAAACTACCCAGATAAACGTGTCTTACTTGTAGCGCATGGAGCTGTCATAAACGCGATTTTGTCTGTCTACTCCGATGGGGAAATTGGATCGGGGAAAACAACATTGTTAAACGCCTGCATTAGCAATCTTCATTTTGAGGGAGATAAATGGAGGATAGAGGATTTTAATCAGGTTGAGCATTTGTCTTAAAATTTTCCGTAGATTGGAGATTTACAATGCCAATTTTAACTGATGAACAAGCTGTCCTTGCCGACCTTACTGCTACGTGTAGCCATTTATTTGGATTCACATTATTCAAAGCAGAGCCAATCAAAAGAGGCTGGCTTAATTTAAAATGGAAAATCACGACCGACTCAGGTGTATTTTTATTGAAGCAGTACAACAAAGAAAGGTTTAAAAAGTATAACCAGGAAGACCTCCTATTCGCGTTTGAACAACAAACTCGCTTGTTTGCACATGGATTGCCGTGTCCAAATTTATATACCTATCAAGGAAGCTCCTTCTTGAAGTCCGCTAAGGGGGAGCATTTCCTCCTGATGGATTACTATGATGGAAAGATACTGCCATCTGGGTCTTTAACTAAACATCAACTATACGATTTAGGACGATTAACAGGGAAAATGCACTGTATTCTAAATGATGGTTCGCTGAGAAGAGCTTCTCGTGCTCAATTTATTCCACCTAGCATAAAGGAACGGTTAGCACATTGGGAAGATACTAAGAAACGGGCCATTGCTACCGGGAAAGAGCATTTGCTGCCACTATTTGAAGCGCAAGCGACTGCAACAGAGACAGTTTGTCTGGAAGCGCTTCATACGAATGATACAGGCTGGGCACATCGTGATTTATGGGTAGATAATGTCTTATTTAAAAGAAATGACGTAGCCGCTATCCTCGATTTTGATCGACTGAAATACGATTATCCGCAGCTTGATGTTGCACGGGCAATTCTATCCGGCGCATTAGGCAGAGAGGGACTGAACACTGATTTTGCTCTTGCTTTTTTAGATGGATATAAGGAATATCATACTGTAAAGCAAGGTTTTTTAGCCAAATCATTATTGCTCCTATGGTATATGGAGAGTACATGGTGGGTACATCCGAAAATGGATGAGGAGGAAGGGCCGCCGCGTCGATTTCAACTGGAGATGGCTTGGCTTGCTGAGAATTTACAGCACTTGGGGGAGCGATTAGAGGGGAGATAAAGTATGGAATTAGATAATTTTCAAGAATATGAGGATCCAATTTTATATGATACCGAAAATGAAAGCTATTTGAGTGATCTAGTCTTTCTGAAAAAATGGGCAGCAAAAACGGAAGGGACACTGATCGACTTAGCATGTGGCACTGGAAGAGCAACGATTCCATTAGCACAAGATGGGCATCAGCTCATCGGAGTGGATATCCACCAGCAAATGCTTCATCAGGCAAAAAAGAAAGCTGTGAATTTACCGATTACTTGGGTAGAACAAGATTGTACGACCCTTGATTTGAAGCTGCAAAGCCCGTTTATATATATGGTCGGCAACTCCTTTCAGCATTTCCTGACAAACGAAGCGCAAAACATGTTGCTCCAGTCTGTAAATCATCATTTAGATAAAAATGGTGTTTTTATTTTTAATGCACGTTTTCCAAATAGTGAAGAATTACTTTCATCAAGCACCGAGGAGTATTGGAAATCGTATATCGATAACGGGGAAAAGGTTGATGTCTATACGATTAGCGAATATGATGCACTTCTTCAAATCCAGCACAATGTAACGATTCGAAAGTACCCTCATGGCAAGGAGCTCCATACGAGCATTCGTTTACGATATGTGTTTCCAAAAGAGATGGAGCGTTTGTTAGCGGAAAATGGCTTTGAAATTTTGCGTGTGTATGGTGATTGGAAGGAAGGTCCTTTAACGAATGAAAGCATGGAAATGATTTATGTTTGTAGGAAGAAGAAGTAAACGAATAGGGGGAGAGATTATGTCACATCAAGAAGCTTTACAGCAATATATTAATGCAACAAATACACATGATTTTTCAAATGTGAAGGATATACTGCATGAAGAAGCCGTTTATTGGTTCACGGACAAAACATGCGCCTCTATTGTAGATATTCAAGCGTACTTTGAGCATGCTTGGGATATGATTAAAGAAGAGGTTTATACCGCAACAAACGTCCAATGGATAAGCGTTGATCAGCAGTCAGCAACTTGTATTTATAACTTTATGTACGAAGGCTATCATCAGGGTAAATTTATTTCTGGCAGTGGTAGAGCAACGAATGTGTTTAAGCTGAATAAAAATGAGCAATGGAAGCTCGTTCATGAGCATTTGAGCAGCCTCTAATATTGGAAGAAGGAGGAGCGTGATGCGCTCCCCTTTCTACTTTCTGGTATTCGAATTATCGCAGGGAATGTTTTCTTTTATATGCAAATCGATAACTGATGTACCACTTCATACTGGCCATTCAGCGAGTCAACCACTTTTGTCATTTTTTCCTATCCTTCTTTTGTATCCGGTTGATATAAATCAAATGCATTGCCATACAAGTCTTCGAAACCTACACCTTTCCCACCCGGAACCGGTTGCGGTTCCCCCTGAAAGATCACGCCGCGTGCCTTCATTTCACGATAATCCTTTTCTATATCATCACTTAAAAACATAATCAACACTTGGTTTGCAGCTTGTCTGCCAATAATCTCTTCTTGCTCCGGTGTATCGGCTTTGACTAATTCTAGCCTCGTTTCATTTGCAGAACCTGGTGAAACGGTGAGGTACTTCCATCCCGGCGAAAACTCTATTTCGTCTCGAACGATGAACCCTAATTTTTTGGTATAATATTGTTTTGCTTCTTCAAGATCCTTAACTAAAATAGAAATTTGGGCTGCTTGTGTAATCATATCAATGTGTCCTCCTTTCTCAATCACGTTACCATCCATTTTGACTACTACACTTTACCACAAAAAAGAGGACTTAATTTCTTTTAGATTGCTAAAATCTCTAAAGCTTAACATTAACAATTGCTTACGGTGTATTTTCAGCTACAAGGGGATTTTATTTAAAAAAGAGTTGCTGTTATATAACGACGATACTATGGTTACTAACTATCCTGCTTCGTTTGTTTGGTTATACAGTTTTTTCAAGATTTCCACACGATTTTCCAAATACCGCTATTCTTTAGCTTTCTAATCCCACTGCGCAATCATATCCGTCGTATCACTACTCAGTTGTCTATAAGCATTATCCGATAGGCTCGTCGCATCTTTTTGCTGGTCTAAAAGCAACTGGAATCCTTGCATATGCTTTGCGACTTTATCTGCGGCCTTTTTCCCTTCAAATTGCTCAACCGCGGTGAGGTGGAGGAGTAATTTACGCTCCGCATCCTTTTCAATATCACCCGATTGTTGAAGGACCCCGATGTTTTGCTTCAATTGCTCTGTGTTCATCGTGTAAAGAAGATATTCTCTTCGAACTTCTTTAAATGCTTGAAGATCCTCGTGCCAATTTGATGCCATTTCTTCTACGGAATCTCCATTTTCAATCGCATCACGAATCCAACCATTTCCGATTAGATTATCAAAGAAGGAAATACCTGCGCTGTTCTCTGCTCGGAATTCAAAGTTTTCCGGGTACATATCATGCAGGGTTTTTACAATATGCAGTCCTGTAATTACAGGCTCATATGCTCGTTTATCTGTCACATGAATCTGTACGCCGTGACTTAATGTGCCACTATGTTTGGAGAAAGTTGGTGTAAACGACGCTGCTCGAAATGTGACACCAGGTAATTCCAATTGATTCAATGCCGAGGCGTACTCGGTACTATTCACAAATGGAGCACCAATGAATTCAAACGGCTTTGTCGTTCCCCGGCCTTCCGAAACATTCGTCCCCTCAATCAGTGCTGCACCTGGATAGACAAGCGCCGTATCTAACGTTGGCATATTCGGTGATGGCAGCACAAACTCTAAATCGGCATCATCATAGTACATTCCGCGCTTCCAGCCATCCATTTCTACAACGTTTAAATCTGCACCAATTTCGAATTCTTCATTAAACAAATATGCCAGCTCACCAACTGTCATGCCATGTTTGAGTGGAATCGGGTAATTACCGACAAAAGAAGCATATTCCGGATCAAGCACCGGTCCCTCTACATGATTGCCACCTAGCGGATTGGGACGATCGAGTACGACAAATTCAATATCATTTTCAGCTGCAGCCTCCATTGCATAGGCCATTGTATAGATATACGTGTAGAATCTTGCACCTACATCCTGAATATCAAATAGTAAAATATCAATATCCTCGAGCATTTCTGGCGTCGGTTTTCTTGTTTCACCATACAAACTATACACTGGTAAGCCTGTCTGCTCATCGATATAGTATTCGACATAATCACCTGCTTGGGCATCCCCACGAACGCCATGCTCTGGACCATACAAAGCGGTTAACTCGACATCCGGATCATGGAATAACCGATCGACAATGCTATTTAGTTCTTGATCGACACCTGTTGGGTTCGTGATTAATCCGACGCGCTTTCCTTCAATAAGATCCTTTTGTTGCTCTAGTAAAACCTCTACCCCAAGCTTGAGCGGCTTTTCACTGTCATTACCCGCATCAGCGTTGAGCCGATTGGTTGCAATTGCAGTTAACGAGCCTAGCACAACTAAGAGCGTAGTTATTATCAAGAACAGCTTTTTCATCAGTTTTTCCTCCCTTTTGGATCTCTCATTTTTAAATTTGCGATGCATGTGAAGAAAGAGCACGGACTTATACCCCATGTGCAAATTTGGACTTCTGCAATTTTGCTATAGACTTCAGTAAATTACTGCAGAACTTCAGCATTTCACCTGTAACCTTCAGTAATTTTTCCCCAAAATTTCGCCATTTTCCCACTCTGATAAAGCACAAGGAAAAAAGAGAGAGCTACTGCCACATATCAAGCAACTCCTCTGCACCGCTCAACAGCGTATCGTGAGCATGCTCGGAAATGGAATCTGCAGCTTTTAGCTGATCTAACAACTGCTTAAATCCTTCTAGATGCTTGATAGCTTTATCCATCTTTTCATTTTCCTTGTAATGTCCTACCGTCGTTAGGTGGGTAATAAGCAATCGCGCAACATGTTCTTCGTAAATTTCATCATCCGCTTGTAATTGCTCCACACGGGATTTTAGACCATCAATGCTAATGAAATCTTCTGCTGATAAACCGATTGCAGTACCTTCTCTCGTTGAGTCTGCTGCCCCAATGAACATCCCTTCATCTAGAACAATGCTATTCACATTTCCGATCTCTGTTGGATTTGCTTCCCAAGCGTGTCCCATCTCTTCAAGCAGTTGCCGGACAGTATCCGAAATGCCATACTCCCAGCGTATGGTTGGATAACTATTGCTATAAATACGCGGCTCCTCAATTGCATCCTTTATCGGCATTCCATAGCCGATGACATTGGCAATTGTCTGCGTGACAGACGTTATAATCGTCGCTCCTCCCGGGGAACCAACGGTCATAAATGGCTCGCCATCCCTTAACACAATTGTTGGGGTCATGCTGCTTAGCGGCCGTTTATTTGGCTGCACCTCATTTGCGCCGCCTGGTACAGCGTCAAAGTCGGTTAATTCATTATTCAGTACAATTCCATATTCCGGTACCATAATGCCCGATCCGAATAGCTGCTCAATTGTCGTTGTATTGGAAACTAGATTCCCCCATTGATCTGCTACTGTATAATGGGTTGTTTGTCCTTCTTGTTTATCATCCACCTGCTGGGAAATGGTTGGTGCACTTCTTTCCTGATACGCCCATGGATCACCTGGCTGTACATTGTCATTAGCCTGATCAGGTGAGATGGTTTCAACCCGCTCTGCTATATAATCCGGATGAAGCAGCCCATCTCTTGGCACTTCAACATACTCCGGATCGCCCATATATGCTCCTCGATCCGCATAAGCAAGATGCATCGCTTCGGCCATGAAATGATATTTTTCCGGTGATTTGATATCATGCCCTGTCAGTTCAAGCTGTTCAAACATTTTCAGGAGCTGAAGCATCGTTAATCCTCCTGAGCTTGGTGGCGGCATGGAAGCAATGTCATAGCCCTGATAGTCTCCCCAGACTGCTTCATCTTCGGTCACATCGTAATTCCTTAAATCCTCTTTTACCATGCTCCCATCAAATTCTTGAACAGCTTCGGCTAATGCTTCACCAATTTCCCCATTGTAAAAAACATCTGTTCCTTGATCGCGTATCAGTTTAAATGTTTTCGCTAAATCTTCTTGTACTAAAATCTCTCCTTCTTCTAATGGTTCACCTTCTGGGAGAAACACATCCTTTGCTGCTGTACGCTCTAATTTACTTTGATTACTTGCAATAGCATTTGCTAAAACCCAATTTACCTCGACCCCTTGCTCTGCCATATCTATCGAAGGCTGTATTAATTCATCAAGCTCCATCGTTCCCCATTTATCTAAAGCTTCTTCCAATCCTTTTAATGTACCTGGAACCCCAACAGAGGTACCACTTTGTACCCTTTCTGAAAATGGAATTACCGAACCAGCAAAGGTTTCGATATCCCAATCCTCTGGTTCCTCGGCTCCATCCTCCCATAAGCGCACTTTTAATTCATCGCCCTCAACACGGAAACGCAATGACTGCCAATCATTCGTTCCCTCATATGGCAACGTAGCAAGTGTTGAACTCGTTGAATCCTTTGATTGAATTAATCTTATTTCATTTGTCTTCGTATTGATTTCAACACCGTAGCCATTTTTGACATACGTTGTTCCCGTAGAACGATATTCATCCGATCGCAGCCACAAACGCAAACGTCGGTCATCGCCGGGATCATCGGTCCGGAAGCGAATGAAAAGCTCGCTATCCTCAACCTCATCCATCACAGCTGTTGTTTGACCATAAGAAGATGAATTACTGCCAGTTGGAGGCCCAAAGTTAATTAAGCCACCATCTTCCGCCAGCTGAAATGTAGTTCCACGTTCAAATAAGGAAAACTTATCGGAATCCCATGGCTCCCCAGATTCACCAGTAAAATCATAGTCAAAAATTGTCGCTTCCTCATCCGATGCGTCAAGGTCGGTAACATTTACTTCACCAATATGAAATTGCTTATCCTCACCCTCTGGATTCATATCAATTGCACCTAGATGAAATTTTCCTGGATCTGTTACTACATTTTCTTTATCTAAAAACATATCTGGCGTTGCCCCTTGAGGAGCCCGCTCTCTGCTGTTAATAATTGAGACATCCTCGGTTTGGGCATCATAATACATGAAAAAACCGCCGCCACCAATTCCAGACATCATTGGTTCCGCAACATTTAATGCAAACTGAATAGCTACTGCAGCATCCACTGCATTACCACCTCGCCTCAGAACATCTGCCCCAACCTCTGAAGCTAATGGATGTGCCGTAACCACCATCCCCTTATCTCCCTCATCGGTCTGTTCATCTAAAATACCGGGGTTTTCTGGTTCGTATCCCGTATTATCATCTGGATCAACCGCATCAGCTAAAGAAACAGGAATACTTACACCAAAGAATAGTAATAAGACCATGAAAATAGATACTAATTTTTGCTTGCTGTTCTTCAATTTTATTCCTCCTTAAAACTCCCCTTTTATACCCACGTACTACTAATTGTGAACTTCAGCCTTTATCATATGGATATCAGCTAGTTTCCTATAAATATCAGTCTTTTTATCACAAATATCAGCTTTTCTCCTCAGCTCATCTACATCCGCACCATTTTCAAATCTATCCGATCAGAAAAAATGCATGCAGCAAGAAAGCTGCTTCCTTGCTGCACCGTAAAAATTACTGCCATTTTTCTATTAAATAGTCTGCTGTGCGTTGTAAATCATCATGTGTCGCGTCGTCAATTCCTTCTTGTATGAAAAGATAGTCAACTAATTGTTGAAACCCTTCTAAATGCTTTACGACCTTTGCTTGATCTCCTTTATTTTCATATTGCTCAATCGCTGTTAAATGCAGTTGGAGAGCATGCGCATCAGACCCCAACTCAAACGCACCCCTCGTATCAAGCCGTTCCACCATCATTCGCATGCCCGCTGCATTCCACGCATGAATGGAATCTGCCGTTTTTTCAGCCGCTTTTCTGCGAATCGTATTTGTTGAGACGGTATTACGTGTTGGATGGACCCGATTCGTTAGCAGGATTGTAACCGATTCCTTATTTGGGCTAACAACGATTGACGTTCCGGTATAACCGGTATGTCCCATCGTATTAAATTCTGCTAGATCATCCATATACCATTCTTGATTAAGCTCCCAGCCGATACCTTGATCCTGTCCTGGAAATGCCTCATTCCAATTCGTATTGATTTGCTCGAAAGCTTCCTCGGTAAGAATTTGCGTCCCTTCATAGTTTCCTTTATTCAGCATCATCTCGGCGAAGACAGCTAGATCTGATGCACTGCTGAATACCCCAGCATGTCCAGCTACTCCATCAAGCGCCCAAGCTTTTTCATCATGAACACTTCCCCAAACAATTCCGCGATTTGTCCACGGCTGATATTCGGTAGCCGCAATACGATGCTGTAAATCAGCTGATGGATCATACATCGTATCCGACATGTTTAAAGGTTCTGTAATAAATTCTCGTACAAAGTCATCCTGCCGCTCGCCACTAACTCGTTCAATTAATACACCCAGCGTAATATAGTCGACATCGCTATACACATAAGCTGTCCCAGGCGGACTTTGTAAAGGCTCGTTTAATACAAAATCTAATAGCTCCTCACGTGTTCCTTCCATTTCGTGAATCGGTTCTGTCGTGCTCGGTCTAAACCCAGACGTATGTGTCAAGAGATGGCGGATCGTTACATCCTCTTTGCCTTGTGCGGCAAATTCAGGAATATACCAATAGACCGGGTCATCCAATTCGAATGCTCCTTGATCCCATAATTGCATAATTGCTGTTGCTGTAAATAGTTTCGATATAGAGGCCACATCAAAAATTGTGTCTTCCTGCATCGAAACAGGCTCATCCATCTCCGTAAATTGGTCGTCCGTATAACGTGCTGCATATCCATATGCCTGATGCTTAACGATTTCTCCATCTCTAGCAATCAGCACAACTGCACCAGGCATTACCCTATCCGCTAAAGCTTCTTCTATTTCATCATCCAAATCATCCAATGGTTGCTGGAGCATCTGGACGCGGTCTGCTTCAACTACTATTGATTCTGCAATGGATGCATTGCTTATTCCACCAGCATGGGGAAATAATAAGATAATCGTCATTATAATGGTTGTTACTGTTAGTAACCGCTTCTTCATTTCATCTCGTCTCCCTTATTAGAGATCGTCGTTTACTATTTATCTTCACCAGCTGTTTGCGTTGCAGTAAATGTCCATTCCAAATTCAAGGAATCACCTTGAAATTGATTTTGGTCTTCTCCATTATCGATAAAATTAAATTTAACGACTAAGTCATCAATGGAATCAACCTCCAAACCTTTTTCACCAAACAACGGATAAAAGACATTCTCATTTACAGCTTCTGGTGTCAGCGATTTTAGTTCTGCAAGCGTCGTTTCATAAATTACCTCATCCAATTTGTCTGCATTATAAAGGAATTCTACTTGGATATGCTCACCGAAATCCTCTGTATTATCACCAGCTGCATCGTTCACCGTATAGTTCGTATCTAACAGCACCTTATCGATATCTAACGTTCCATTGTTTTGTAGTTCAAAGTCTCGAATCATGGAATCTCCTGGTTTGATATTATCTACCTCAATAATTTGTGTTGGATTCACCGCTAAATCTAATGTCCCCGCTGCAAATGTATTGTTTGTTGTTTCCGTATCACTAAAATAAGCAAACGTTCCTCCACCAACGAGCGTTAAACCAAGCACTGCTGAAATAATACCTGCCCCTAATTTCTTTTTAATATTCATCCTGAATTCCTCCTCTAATTTTTGTTCTGATTATGCTCGGATTTCTTTTTCATTCATGAGCTGTTTCACTTCTTTTAACGTGCTTCTTATCATTATCAAGGAATAACCCATTAATAGTATCCCTGGAAAAATGAATAGCAGTGCTGCCCCTTCACGTGAGCTGGTAAAATTCATGACATATCCTGCATAGGGTATCGTGAACCCGGTGTATTGCCCGACAATGTTCTCTGCCAGCACCGGATTGCGGTCTGCACCATTATTCGCATCGCCTTTTGTCACATATTGCTGTCCGCCATTCTTTACTTCCACAATACGGTGGGTTACCAGCACATCTTCTTCTGATTGAAATGTAATCACATCATTTTCCTGAAATCGCTCCCCGGCTCCTCCCGTTTCAATCGCGATAAGCGATCCTGTTTGGATAT
The DNA here is from genome assembly GCF_003515705.1 of Oceanobacillus profundus. Lineage (GTDB taxonomy): Bacteria > Bacillota > Bacilli > Bacillales > Amphibacillaceae > Oceanobacillus > Oceanobacillus profundus. The sequence continues at coordinate 138,805 of NZ_QWEH01000006.1, read as the reverse complement.
CAGGCTCCATGGAACCCGACAGGACAGACTTTACTTGATACCCAAACAGATTCACCTCATTCCCTGCTGCCTTAGAAGCAATGGAGAGAAAAAGGACAGACAATAAGACGATAAATAAAATAGTTGATAGAAAGCTAGTACATTTCTTTAATATACTTTTTATACGCATTTGTTCTATTCACTCCCTTGCTCAGCTGGGCTCACTAGTTTCTCCCATTTCCTCTTCATTCACATCTTCCTGCTCTGTTTCTTCTTCATCTTCTTCGGATCCTTCTTCTATTTCCTCATCGTTCGTTTCTTGGACTTCCTCTGTTTCTGTTGATTCAGCCGCTCCGGTTGATGCCCCCTCATTTCCCCCATGCCCGTTCTCCGTATCAGCTTTTTCTTCTTCTAAATCATCTGCTTCTACTGCCTCTTCTTCGTTCACTATTTCTTCACCTGCTTCAGACTGCTCCTCCTCCGTTTCTTCATTCGTTTCTATCTCTTCCACTTGATAGCTGCCAACTGTTATATTTCCAACAACTATTGTGGTATCGGTAAACAAAGCCGTTGTCGGGGTATGCACCTGATATATGATGATAAAAATCAAATAGAGCAGTGCAGATAGCCGCACTCCGATTCGTAAAAAATACCTCAAGCTGCATCCCTCCCCGGCTTGTTCCTTCGATTACGGTTTAGTTTTCTAACCAATGCTCAATTAATCGCAGTCCCTCTGTATCTAAATAACTATGAGCTTTCTTTGAAATTGCCTCATTAACCTGTTGTTGATCAAGCAGTTTTCGAAAGCCCTCCAAATGCTTAATCACCTTATCAGGCAGCCTTCGATCCTCATATTGGGCTACTGCAGTTAAATGGAGATTGAGCGCACGACTTGCTTCTTCATTCGATATTTCTCCAGCTTCATCCAATTGATCGACAAGCTGCTTCATTCCTGCAGCACTACGTGGTATATCAACATAGTCCAGACCCTCCCCAATTTCATAGTGTCCCGGGATTGTGACAGGTAAACTCCCAAACGGGTTAATCTCACCTGCCAGTACACCAGCAACTGCCTCCATGGATACATCTAAATAGCTGTAGCTCGCCACATAGCTGTCTACATCTGGAAAGGCCATCACATCATATGGATTCCGGTGAGCGGAAACAACAATTGGCTTCCCAGTAGCCTGTAATGCTTCAACCAATGCTTGCTGCTGACTATTTGTGTTTGCTGTGTAGGTCGTGATAATCACTTTGTCCACAGTATCAGCAAGCTCTACAGCTTGATCAATTTGCCCTGCTGTCGGACTTGTTGCCGTCGCAAAACTATCTGATTTTATTCCTTTGTCATCCAATAAATCTGCTATCAAACCAGGCTTCGCAACCGATGGTCCAGTTACAAGCACCGTTTCTGCGTCGGATACAGGCAGAACATCCTGTTCATTTTTAACAAGCGTGATGCTTTTTTCAGCGATTTCCTTTGCCGTTTGCAAATTGGCTTCTGTTCCGATATTTTCTAGATTCGCTGGATCTGCATAAGGATCTTCAAATAAACCCTTTTCTGCTTTTGATTGTAAAATCCGGTAAACGGATTCATTTAAGCGATCCTCACTGATTTCACCAGACTGTACCGCTTCAAGCACACTCGTATAAGCTTCTTCCACATTTGCAGGATTTAATAGAATATCCGCTCCTGCTTTAAATGCCTCCACAGGAACCTCTTCCGGTGGCAAAACATCGGCACCAGACATATCCAGGCTATCCGTAATAATTAAACCATCAAACCCCATTTCCTCACGCAATAAATCAGTAAGGATCGGCTTCGATAATGTTGCCGGGAGTCCAGAGTCATCCAATGCTGGAACAACAATATGTCCTGTCATAATGGCATCTACACCTGCATCGATTGCATCCTTAAAAGGCTTCAAATCGACTGCATGCAACGTTTCCAAATCATGATCTATAATCGGTAATCCATAATGTGAATCAACATCTGTATCTCCATGTCCCGGGAAATGCTTTGCCGTCGCAATCACATTTTCTCCCTGTAGTGCCTCGATTTGCTCAACTCCAAGACGGGACACACGATCAGGATCCTCACCAAAAGAGCGAACACCAATTACCGGATTTTCTGGGTTCAGATTGACATCCACTGTTGGAGCAAAGTTCATATTAACGCCCAGTGCTTCCAGCTCTTTTCCAAGAATGCTTCCGGTTTGTGCTGCGTAATTATCCAGTCTTGCCGCACCAAGTGCCATATTCCCCGGAAAGACAGTAGCAGGACTCGTTGCCCGCTGAACAATCCCACCTTCCTGGTCCGTTGAAATATACAGCGGAATCTCCTGGTCTTGCTCCAACGCAATATCCTGTAATCCATTTGATAACGCATTAACTTGCTCCACATCAAGTGGTGTCCCAATATTGTCTGTCCAGTTAAAATAAATCACACCACCAATATGATAATTTTCAATGACCTCTTGAAAGTCTTTGCCCCCACGATTATTCGCAATATTAATCAACTCGTAAGCTGGATCTGTCGGCGTTTTACCATATACATGGACAATAAAAAGCTGGCCAACTCTCTCTTCCAACGTCATTTCCTCCATGATTTCTCGAATCATTGCGTCATGGTTTCCTGCTTCACCTGTCTGATTTGCCAAGCTAGAAAGTGGAATACTGACGATAAGTAGTGTCAGTAACAAAATGGTTAACACGTATTTTAACTTCACATATATTCCTCCTTTGCTCCGTCTAATTGCAACATTAAATCCGTAGAGAGGATCTTTCACCCCCATACACGTCCTAACCAGGTGCTAGCCAATTCTTTTTAAAAAACGAAACAATAATAGCTTGTCCTACTTATATAACCTGCCACTCCTCCCATGATTGATTCAGTGGTGTCAAAACCGTGCAGTAATTTAGATTAACTAGACAATAGCAAACCCCATTTAAAAATGTTGTTTTATTATGTAAAAAATGAATTATTTAATAAAAATGAATATTTATTCCTAGAATAACAATATTACATCCCTCATAGCATAGGAAATTAGTTGTGTGAAGCGGAAGGAAGTAAGCCTTAATACGTTCAAAATTAAGCCGGTATTCACACACTTTCAGCATAATGACGTTTATTAGTTACATAGTGATGACGAATAAGGAAGCCGTTTTTCTACACAAAAAAACAACAATCCGTAATGGATTGTCGTATCCTGTTTATTTTTTGCTATAGGTTACGGTTACAATGTTATCCTTTAATCGCACCTTCCGTTAAGCCCTTCGCAATTCTCCTTTGGAAAATCGCATAAAGAACAATAACTGGAATGATTGCAATCACCAGGCTTGCAAACAATGTCCCCCATGCATTCGTATATTGTGCTTCACTGCTAATAAAGTCAATTGCCAGTGCCAGGGTATAGTTATCACTTGTATTCAAAAAGATTAATGCCATAAAATATTCATTCCAGAATTGTATTGCATTCATAATTGTAACGGTAATGATCCCCGACATACTTAATGGCGTAATGATTTTCCATAAAACCATATACGGTGACATTCCGTCCATTGCAGCTGATTCTTCCAATGATTTCGGAATCGTGCTAATAAAGCTCGTTAACACAAAAATCGTAAATGGAAGCTGGCTTACCGCATAGACGATTGCTAATCCATAAATATTATCCAATAGATTAAGCTCCGCTAAGAGAAAGAATAATGGTATCCAGCCTAGTACCATTGGAATCATCATCGCTGAAATATATAATAGAAACAACGCTTGGCTTCCACGAAATTGAATGCGTTCAATCGCATAGGCGGTCGGGATTGCGAGTACTAACGTAAGAGCAGTTCCAATAACCGTAACAATTAAGCTATTAAAAACACTTGTATCAATATTATAGTTTGTCCACGCTGTAACAAAATTATCGAGACTAAATGACTCTGGAAAGCCCCATGGGTTCCGATAGATTTCAGCATTTGATTTAAACGAACCTAGAAACATCCAGAAAATCGGATACAATACTGCGATTGTCCAGAGAATTAACGGGATGCGAATCCCTGCTCTCCCTAAAATTTGTCCGACACTCCGCTTCACAATCTATTCCTCCTCTCTCTTATATAGAAATTATTCAAAAAGTCTGGTTTATCCTTTTTTGAACGCAATTAGTATTCGATTTTATCTCGACGCATAAAAAACTGGAGAACAAGCACCGTCAATAGGGATAGAATCAAAATCATAACACCAATCGTTGCCCCGTAACCAAAATTATATTGGACAAATGCTTGCTGATAGAGATACGATCCCATTACATGTGTTGCATTATTTGGGCCACCACCAGTCATTACCTGGACAATAATAAACGATCCATTTAACGTTGTAATAACGATATAAAGAATTGAAATTTTAATTTGCGGCCAGATCAATGGTAACGTAACTTTCCAAAATTGCTGCCACTCGTTCGCCCCGTCAATTTCTGCTGCCTCATAGTAGCTTTTGGAGATATTGGAAATCCCGCCAATAAGCATGAGCATAAATAATCCAATTCCTGCCCAAATGGAAGGGAGGACAAGACTTGGTAATGCCCAGGTTTCATCACCGAGCCATGGCTTTGCCAAGCTCTCCAAGCCGAGAAATTCCAGACCAGAATTAACCAATCCGAGACTCGGGTTATAAATAAATGTCCATAAAATCCCAATGACTACAACAGACATAATATTAGGAAAGAAAAATACAATTCGGTAGAAAGGAGCTTCCTTAATTTTTAATTGGGTTAAAGCAACTGCAAAAAATAGTGCTAAAATCATAATTCCGATTACTTTCGTTACAACTAAAAAGTAATCATGCATAATTGTATTTGGGATGATTGCATCCTTCACTAATTTTATGTAGTTTGCAAACCCAATAAATTCCTTATTTTGTGAAGAGCCCGACCAATCAAAGAAGGAGTAATACAACCCACTAAACAATGGATAAAGCGTAAAAACAGCAAATAATATAAAGGTCGGGATTAAACAAAAAGCTAGGAACAAATACTTTTGCTTTTTAGACTGTACCATCTGATCCCACCTCCTGCCTTTTTAATAGAATCCAATTAAATGATCAGCAGGAGATTCGAATCCCCTGCTGATAGATAACTATTTAATTACTGCCACGATATTCAGCTGCAGCCTTTTCTGCCTCTTGGACAAATTCCTCTGCTGTCATATTTCCAAGCATGAGCGACATGAGGGCATTCCCAACAGGAACCTCTAAATCGGCACTCATTGGATGTGGTTTATTATAAATCGTCACTTGGTCTGGATCGTTAATCATGGCGTTTGCTTCAGTTAAATATGCAGGAACATTTTCGTTTTGCGTTAAATCCACTTCCGTAATATTCATCATGGCACCCGTATGCTCGGAGAATGACATCGCATATTCACGTGTAAATGCAAATTCAACAAAGGCCTTTGCCGCTTCCGGATTCTCCGCCTCCTCTGCAATTGCTAGTGGACGCAGGTCTGGTACAATCGCATAGCTCTCATCCTCAGCCTGCATTGGGGAAGGAATAAAGCCAAAATCAAAGCCCTCTGGGATATCATTTGCCATTTCATTTGGCAGCCAGAACCCTACTGGAATAAAGGCATTTTCATGCAGTAAGAAATTCATTTGTGACTGTGTATGGTTTAATGCACCAAGTCCGGAATCAAACATTCCTTCCTGCTGCATTCTTTCTACACGCTTCATGATCTCTAAAACCGGATCACTTGTCCATGCACCTTCTGCACCTGTAATTAAATCAGCCAGCAATTCCTCCCCACCAGCTGCACCAAATGCCGGATAAAGTGCACCACGCAGGAAGTAATATGGATGCTGCCCACTCGTTACATAAGGATCGATTCCTTCTGCTTCTTTAATCTCTGTCATTGAACGCATTAAGCTTTCAAAATCTGTTGGCACCTCGTACCCCTTTTCTTCAAATAACGCTCTGTCATACCATGTACCCCATGTATCAAATACTAGCGGCAAGGAATATATATCACCGTCAAATGTTCCAGGTTCAACAATGAAACTATCCATTAACTTGTCGCCACCCTCTAGCTCAATACCTTCTACCCATTCGGTTAAATTCATCAACTGACCATCTTCTACCATTTGTGTTTCACTGGATCCCGCACCATCAATGTATACGACATCTGGTGGATCGTTGGACACCCAACGGCTCCGCATTTCCTCATTAATATTTGGACCAGCATGCTCAATTATATTGACATCTGGATATGTCTCTTTAAAGTCTGCAATAACTTCCTTCCACCAAGCGTCACCATAACCACCAACAAAATACTGGATTTCTAAGTCACCTGAAATGCCACCATCTGCATTGTCACCGGAAGGACTTTCTGAATCTGTCTGCTCTTCTGGTTCTTCATTTGTATCATCTTGATCATCATTCGATGAACAAGCAGCAGCAAAAGCAACCATCAGCATCATGACAAATAACACCATCATTCTGCCAGTTAATAATTTTTTCAACTTTATTTCCCCCTTTTATCTTTACAATAAATAAAGCATCGAAACAGCTCTCTACCTGCTATCTCTTTTTCATAAAAGAAAGGCCTCCTTTCCATCATTCATTCTTTCTATGAAAAAAAGATTTCTAGCCATAATGGAAGCTGTTTCCTATTAAGTGATGGATGCATCTTGTCCGATAGTGCAGAGGAACTACATCACCTTCTAAATTATATTGACCATATTCTTAATTATGCTTGGAATTTTTCAACTGCCCACAAGGGGAGGAATACGAGTCTTGCTGGAAGTCCATTTTTCATTTCCTGAATTATTTCCCGGGGAATATCGACAAATTTTGATAAGGAGAGACCACCTCTTGCTGTTTTGCATAAGGGCTTTTCGGTAATTATAGAGGTAGGATTATATTAATACATAAATGCGATATAATGATTACGAATTGTTAATTTTGAGTAAATTTTCTAACATATTAACAGGTTATCCAGAGTTTGTGGATAACTGTAGATGGGGCCGACTATCTACCTTTTTAGGTTCACTATTTTATTCTTATAGCAAATGTTAACTCCTAAAGATTTGTAGCTCGATTCATATTTGTTTTGTCTTTTCGCTTCCATATAGTTAGATTAAAAATAATGTTTGGTCCGAATATTAAGTAAGCTCTTATGCTAAGTGAGACAAATAACAAAAACCCATTTCGAGTGCCGAAATGGGTTCCAAGTTTGTATAGTTTAATTACTTTCTTCTGTTTTTGTGGTTAACACAAATCTATCGACTAAGCACTTAATCTTTCTGATTTCCGTGCCTGGGATGCATGTATTTTTTTCATTATAAATCGTGCTATCGGCTGTGCGATTAAAACTTCAACCCAAAATGCGATGAAAAAGTTACGTGGCCAATTATAAAAGAAAGTTTGAATAGATTCCAAGCTAATTTCTCTCATGCCAATCCAAGATCCGATAACTGTAAGTAAAATGGACAGAATGGTTACGCTGAATAATATCGTGAATAATATTCTTGCATTAAAACCGTCATTTGGTTCAATAAATTTTTGTACAAGTTTATTAACGATGGGGTTTGCAACAAGTGTTACCAATAAAATGACGCAAATCCATATAAATGGAATTACTTGCAGGGTATCAAAATAGACCTTTTTACTGAAACCAAATTCAAATCCCATAATAAGAGGTGCGATAATATTGACTGAAAGTATCGATATTATCGCTAAAAATAATGCGAATTCTTTTCCGTTTTGTGGTAATCGTGTTTCGCCGTGCATATTGAACATCTCCATTTAAAAAGTTTTTCAGATGGTAGACGTATCATGAGACATATATTTTTGGTCCATAAAAAGACCAATATCTCTACACACTGATTTTATCAGTATAGCACTTTTTGGGGATAAATGTCCTGTCTTCTATATCAAATTTATTAACTATCTCCTTGCTGTATTTAGGGAGATTTAGCTAGCAAGAACCTGCTCAACTGACCCAGTCTTATCAAATTATTTTATTAAATAATAATACTACACGGGAAATCAATTCTATTGACAAAAATACCGTCTAGACGGTATAGTTACAAATATAAAAATTTCGGAGGTTACTATGCCTACTTCAAAAACAACGAATACGAAAAAAAGCTTGCTGATTGCTGCAGCTGAAATTGTAAAAGAAGAAGGAGTTGTTAAACTCACATTAGAGGCTGTCGCCCAAAGAGCGGGCGTGAGTAAAGGCGGATTACTATACCATTATCCCAGTAAGGAAGCGTTAATTAAAGGAATGGTGGAAGATTGGAAAAATAATTATTTTGAAAGCATTATAGCGTTAGCTAAAGACGATACAAAAGAGCTAGGAAAATGGAGCAGGGCTTATGTTCAATCTACCTATTCTAATTTAGAGAACGATAAGCTACTGAGTTCTGCAATAATGGCCGCAATGTTTATTAATCCAGAGTTACTAGATGAATACCGTCAACAATATGATCGTTTGCTTACAAAGTTAGAAAATGATGGGATTGATCCAATCAAAACAACAATTGCCAGATTATCTATAGATGGTTTGTGGTTTTCCGAAATATTTGGTATGCAGCCATTAAATAAAGAACTGCAAACAAACGTTTTTAATGAGTTAATCAACATGATTGAGGAGGAAGATTAACAATGGCTTATCTATATCTTGCACTCGCAATCATTGGGGAACTTATTGGCTCTTCTTTATTAAAAGCATCTGAGGGGTTTTCAAAGCTTTACCCTACACTAGGTTTAATTGTAGCTTTCGTTAGTTGCTTTTTCTTCTTATCATTATCACTGAAAACCATTCCTTTAAATGCTGCGTATGCAATCTGGTCAGGTCTTGGACTTGTTGCTACTGCAATTATTTCAGTTTTAATTTGGAAAGAAAAAATTAACATGGCTAGTATTGCAGGAATAACACTGATACTTGCCGGAGTAATAATCTTGAATTTATTTGGACCAGGGCACGATGAATCTAGCCATGAAGCAGGTGAAACGCTTACAGTCGATGGAAAAACGGAATGAAGCTGGGACATAACAAACGTGTTTGAATGTTAAAGAAGAACGATGCATAAGCTTAGCATCGGAAATATACGCAGAGGCATAGGTGAGCCCCCTTGTGCTATCGCACTACGGTGTCTCACCTATGCCTCTGGATGCGCGAATTATATTTCCGGAGCGAGTTATTTGCACTAATTATGTTCTGTTTTTATTTCATTCGTTTCTTTTTTAGCATTATTTAATTTTTTGAGATACTCTTCCCTCAGACCCGAAGTATTGTTATCTTCTTCGTCTACATTGTTTGATGTTCATTTGCATCATTATTTTCTGTGTCAATACTTGAAATATTTTCTGCTGAACCTACATTATTTGATGTACCTTCTTTTTCATGAAATATTACTCTTCTTTCCTTTTTATTTCACTATTTAACCATAACATAAGACATTCATTTAAGATTAATTTCCACCTTTTCCCATTAGGGGAACCTAATATCCGTATGAATCTCCTTCTTTTAAATTTAAGATATGCTTGTTAATCGATACCGTACTGTTATTCTTCCAATCCACTTCAACTTGATCTATTGAGTCTTGATAATAAATACGTTTTTTAAACCATAGCGGCCCATTTAATTCTCCCCTTACTCCAAATGAACCTGCTGCCCCTGCGTCGTAACGATAAAAATCAATTGTATAATTATCATCGGGGGAATTGACTGTCTTTACATGTTCACTTGCTCCTAATAACGATAATAACAGGGTAAGTGATACTCCTAAAAAAAGTCCGATAGATAGTAAGGATGACAAAATAATCGTTATCCAGCTTCTAGTTTTCGTTCGCCAGTTTCGTTTATCTTTAAAACCAAAAACTCCTAAGTAAAAGGCTAATAGACTCATTATAAGTAACATATAATTTGGTGGTGCAATTAGCCAAGCATGAGTAAAATTAGAATACAATGAATAGGCTGCTAATCCTAAGCAAACAAGTATTAAATAAAAAGACCAGAAGTTATACCTTCTTTCCATAAGACTCCACCTTGTTTTCTTTCTTCTGCATGATAAGTAGTTTTCTCACAAAATTCCATATACTGTTTTCTCTAAATTCAGTTTACACTAAACTAACTATTTATTAAAACCCCTTGAAGGACTTCGTTAATGCTCTTTTTCAAAAAAAAGCAGAGTGATTGCGATTCACTCTGCTTTTTTAAGTTCCTTTTCCTATTCAAAACACTTCATCGTTCTAGTTCATCTGTACATTATGCAACTGTGCAAATAAACCATTTTGTTTCAATAACTCTTCATGACTTCCTTCTTCTTCAATACCTTTTTTCGTTACAACCATGATACGGTCTGCATTTTTAATTGTTGCGAGTCTGTGCGCAATCACAAGGGTTGTCCGGTTTTTCGCTAGGTCATTCAATGCTCTCTGGATAATCATTTCCGTCTCTGTATCTAAGGCTGAAGTCGCTTCATCGAGAATTAAAATTGCTGGATTTTTTAAGAACATCCTGGCAATTGCTATCCGTTGCTTCTGTCCCCCGGATAGCTTCAAGCCACGCTCTCCGACTTGGGTTTCATAACCATCTGGTAGTTCCTTAATAAATTCTTCCATGTGGGCATTCCTTGCTGCGGTTTCAATTTCTTCATCAGTTGCATCAAGCTTCCCATATGCTATATTTTCCCGAAGTGTCCCGGTAAAGAGGAATACATCCTGTTGCACAACGCCGATCTGTTGACGAAGGGATTCCTTTGTCATATCTCGAATGTCCATCCCATCAATCATTATACTCCCAGCATTTACGTCATAGAAACGTGGAATTAGAGATGATATCGTCGTTTTACCGGCACCTGAAGGTCCAACAAATGCTATCGTCTCCCCAGCCTGAATGTTAAAGCTCATATTGTTTAAGACAGGAGCATGAGCTTTCTCATAGCTAAATGATACATCTTGAAATGCAATGTTTCCTTTTAGCTCATTCACATGTACAGCATTCGGGCGATCTTGAACATCTGGTTCAACATCTAACATTTGTGCGAAGCGTTTGAATCCAGCCATTCCTTTTGGATACAGCTCTAACAACGCACTGATTTTTTGAATTGGACTAAATAATACGTTCATCATTAATACAAAGAATACTAGTTCTCCGGCACTTAGTTGTCCATTAAACGTCATCCACGCGCCGACAACTAAGACGAGCAATGTAATTAAACGCATCATCATGTAAATGTTCGAATGTACGAATCCCATTACTTTATAGGCTGCGATTTTTGCCTTTAAAAAGCTATTGTTATTTACTGCAAAACGCTTGATTTCATGTTTTTCATTTGTAAAAGCTTGAACAACACGAACTCCAGATACAGCATCTTCAACTTGTGCATTGACACCTGCAATGTCCTCATACATCTTCTTCCATGCTCTGCTCATGCGAATATTACTGAACGAAATAAGAAACACAAGGATTGGCACAGCAATTAAAATGATCAGGGATAACTGCACATTGGTTGAGAACATAATGATAAAAGCACCGATAAAGGTCATAATTGCGATGAAAAAGTCCTCTGGTCCATGGTGTGCAAGCTCTCCAATATCAAATAAATCATTGGAGATTCTACTCATAATATGTCCTGTTTTTGTGTTATCGAAGAATTTGAATGACTGTTTCTGTACATGATGAAACAGGTCACGCCTCATATCTGTCTCGATATATATCCCGAGCTTATGACCTAAATAGGTCACGATATATTGCAGATAGGTACTTAATAAATATACGAATAATAAGAGTACACTTACCGTGACAATTAGATTCCAGTCATTGCCTGGAAGTAATTTATCAATAAACCATTGTACCGCCACCGGAAACGCAAGCTCGAGAATGGCAACGATAACTGCTGATGTAAAGTCAACAATAAATAACCGCTTATGCGGCTTGTAATACGAGAAAAATCGACGAATCATTCACTGCACTTCCTTTTTTTAATCTACCATTGATTATAATGAGAATCATTCGCAATTGCAATTCCTAGATCCAGTTAGAAATAGCCCAGACTGAACCATATTCAATGAAATAACACCACCTGCAAACTATCTTTATCTGATATAGCACCATCTCTATGCAATATAGCACTACCCTTATGAAAACTTGACATTTGACATTTACCAATCTGAGCGAATTGCCTTCGTTGCGCTCATAAGCAAAGGAAAGTTAAAACTTTCCTATCTGCCATAATCCCCCATGTTTTTTATCTGATGAAGGAAAGTTTGTCCATGCAGCTGCATAGTTATGTAGCAATAGATACTTTTATTAAAATGAAAGGGATGCATACGATGAAATGGATTTGTTATGCGACAGGTTATGTTTTTATTATTTCTGGCATGATGAAATTAATCAATCCAGATTTCAGAGAAATTTTTGCGGGTGTTGGATTGCCTTTTCCAGAGGTTATGTTATTGCTGGTTGCTCTTGTCGAGCTAGGTTGTGGAATGTTAATTGTTGGTAGGATGTATATGAATATTGCAGTAGCTCCTCTAATATTCATTATGCTTGGAGCACTTTATTTTACAAAGATTCCTTTAATCGGAACATCTGGCTTCCTTAACTTTAGCTTTCAAGCTAGATTAGATATCGTCTTAATTATTTTGCTGCTACTCATCTGGCAACATGCTCGTGGACAAAAAGCCATCTGAATTTCCAGGCAATCAACAAAAAGAAAGATTTATTTGTGGATAACTCGTGTATAACGACAATCCTGTCTGTATAACTTTGAGTTATCCACAGTTTTATACACATATGCACAAGTGTTCGTAGCTATTTTGTTATAAACGCTCATTTTTTACACCATATATTGATTCATCATTAATAATTATCCACCATTTGTGCATAACTTTCGTTTTTTGTGGATTACTTTTTCAAAAATTATAGATTATACACATAATAGATAACGAAGCAAAAGTGTTTCCCATAATAGTATAGAGAGAATATAGCATTTAATCATCGATAAGCATGTCTCTAAGTTTATACACAGTCTTCAAATTTTCTTTTACCACAGCGAAAGCTACCTTCTGCTACATTTTTAGAAGATAGCTTTATATCTTTTACTGGCTTCCAAGCTCTATGTCTGTTTCGACCCGCTCGCCATTCCGATAATATGTCACTTGAATCGTATCGCCAATTTCCTTTTCTTGATACAGTACTTTACGTAAATCAATCATATTCATAATTGGATTCCCGTCCAGCTCCGTGATGACATCCAAACGTTCTAATCCTGCCTGATCCGCTGGAGACAATGGCTCTACATTCCAAACGTAAACACCACCATCTACTTCAGAAGGTAAATTTAACGTATCTCTCCACTCGGTTTGTGGTACTTCATCAAGCGAATAAATTTCAACACCTAGATATGGCCGTGTTACTTCTCCTGTGGTCTCCAATTCTTCAATAATTGGTAAAGCATGGTCAATAGGAATTGCAAAACCAATTCCTTCTACAGCAGCCTGGTTAATCTTCATCGAATTGATTCCAATAAGCTGACCATAAATATTAATCAATGCACCACCACTATTTCCAGGGTTAATCGCGGCATCCGTCTGAATAACCTCCGCTTGCCAATCTGCACGACCATCTTGATTAAAATCTTGGGGGATTGTGCGCTCTGTTCCACTGATTACTCCTTGGGTAACTGTGCTTGAAAGATAAAGACCCAATGGATTACCAATTGCAATTGCTGGCTCACCAACTTTGATACTTTCTGATGTGCCAATTTCAATCACTTTATCTACAGCCGCCCCATCCATGCGCAGCACTGCTAAATCTGAAAAGAGGTCACTCCCAACAATTTCTGCCTCAATGTGAGTATCATCGTAGAGAACTACTTCCACGGTGTCTGCACCTTCAATTACATGATGATTTGTTACGACAAAAGCAGTTCCATCATTATTCTTATAAATAACGCCAGATCCTGTACCAGCTTCTATCCCTTCTTGCTGCTCAAAGAAATCAGAACGCTGTTGAATATTCGTAATCCCAACAACTGTTGGTGTCACTTCCTCAACAACCTCTGTTATCTGAGTCGTCACATCAACGGTTACAGATGTATTAAGGGGTTGATTACCATTTTGTTCATTTGTCTCAATCGTCACTTGGTCACGAGCGTCGTCTCCACCATTCGTTGAATTCATAAATTCAGGCATAACAAGTCCAATAAATAGGACACCAATCACAATTCCTATTATAAGCGGGGCAAGCCATCTTCCCTTTCGTTTCCGATATGTCCGGTAATTCTGATCATAATATCCCATCTCGTAGTCCCCTTATTGATATGATATATGGTAAAGAGATTGTTCAAAAAACCTGCTAAAAATCAAGAACTGAGGACATTCGACTAACTGTCTTCACATCTTGCTGCCATAAAAGGTACATTATGCGCGTAAGCCCGAAAAACAATCGAAATTCTCGGTTCCTTTTTCCTTCTTTTGAACACATACTATAGTATTACCTTAAACCGGAAATTATTAAACAATTATATCTAGGGAAACCAATAAAATAATGACTATACAACCTCATACAAAGGAGTTGGTTCCTTTGGATCCGTATCGTGCAGATCGATATGAATACCTCTTTCTTGGAGAACACCTTGTACAGACATTCGAGCTAGGTCCTTCATATTATTATCCAAACTCAAATGGGCAAGATAGATTCGTTTCGTACGGTTACTAATTATATCTGCAAGTGCTAATCCGCAATCTTCGTTTGAAACGTGACCAGAATCACCTAATATACGGCGCTTAACGCTCCACGGATAACGACCCATCCGCAGCATTTCTACATCATGATTGGACTCGAAAATATATGCATCCGCGTCTTCTACTGTTTTTTTGATTCGCTCCGAAACATAACCAAGATCTGTTACGAGCGCTACTTTCTTCCCATCATGCCGAAAAGTATAAAACATTGGCTCTGCCGCATCATGCGATACACCAAATGATTCAATATCCAGATCATCAAACGTCTTCACTTCATTCATCCCGAACAAAAACTTCTGATCTGTTGTAAGCTTTCCAAGCGAATTCTCCATTGCTTTCCATGTCTTTTCATTCGCATAGATTGGGAGATTATATTTCCTTGCCATAATCCCTAATCCCTTAATATGATCGCTATGCTCATGCGTTACCAAAATTCCTGAAAGGGCTGCAGGATCAACCTGTACCTTGCTAAATAACTGGTCCATTTGCTTCCCGCTTAGCCCAGCATCTACAAGAAATCGCTGTTTGTCTGTTTCGACATAAAATGCGTTCCCCGTACTTCCAGATGCCAAAACACTAAAACGTAATGTCATTCTATTTCACTCCGATTTCCTACCTCAATACTTTGCTCTAAAGCATGTAGAGCTGCTTCTTTTATCTCACTTTCTTCTGGTAGACTTCCAATTCTTGTTATATTATCGTTGATTGTATTATTGAGAAATTCCTTATCCGTACCTGCATAAACAAGCCCCTCAATCGCATTTACAAAGTAATTCCTACTTTCATTTACCGTTACTTTCCATGTCGGTGCAAACACATGCGTACCTTCTGTCGGTATTCGCGACAGAAATCCTAATCTCACCTCGGTAACCGCATCATCCTGTATAAGGTTATTCCGCTCAAACAACGTGCCAATGGCCTGGATAGGCGGATTTATTGTTTGATCCGACCCTTGCTTGCTCGACTCCCCTAGCATCATTTGGGTGTAGTGAGTTACCTCGTTATCTTGGTTTAAATATGCAAGGATAATCGCACTCCCATTCAAATATATTGTCCGGCCTTCCTTTGACTGTGAGAAAATCAGTACTCTATAATCTTCATTCCAACCCCAGAAGTTATATTCATCGGCATAAGCCAAATAAGGTGCCAGCAATTCTGTAACTCGACTGTCACTTGCATTAATAGGGATTGGGATTGGCTCATTCAGCTGCGCCACGACAAACTCATCATCAATCACTGCCGCCGTTATATTATTGATGCTATTTAACATGCTTTTTTCTTCTTCGGTAAACTTCTTTTGCGAAACGCTAATATAATTGGACTCAGCAACATCCGATTCTATCTCTGTTTGAATCTTAATATTCTCCGATTCCAGTTGTTCTTCCAAACTCGTTTCTTTACTTTCATCCAATGCCGGACGTTCTGAATCCTGCTGTCTATCTACATATTGAATTAATAAGTAGATGTTCAAAATAAGGAAACTGAGAATAAATAGTGTTTTAATGTGGCCCCACTGCATTCTCAATCTCCCCCTTCTGGTTTTGCTGGTTCATTAAACGTATGCTGAATCCAGCGACCATTATATTTGATATACCATACCGGTTCCAGTTCAACATTTTCATTGTATGAAAAATCGGTATCGATATTTAGCCGATAGCCAAGTGTAACAGCCTGTATATTTTCTATACTATAGTCTGAATGATCAGGATTAAGGATATTGTTTTTAATAACTTCCCCAGATGCTAGCTCTACAGGTGTTTCATTAATAACAGACGGTGCAAATAAAATCAGTGGTCTATTATATTTAGTCAATTGCTGACTGTTCAATTGTTGCTCAATCATAGACATATTGTCATTGTTAAAGACAGGATATCCTTCAAAATACATCCGATAATTTATTAGACCTTGCATCGTGTTCATTTCTGCTAATCGATAATCACTTGTCCAACCCTTATGATTATTAATTTGCAAAATACTTCTATCCAATAATGTTGTTGGAGAAAGCAATGGATCCGTATTATTATCCTCTGTTAAAATATTTATATATTCCATCCCAATACCGTTTTCATCCACTCGCAGTTGACGACTATCTGTAAAATAACTTTCACCTATTTCTGGAGTTCTGGACTCACTTACTACAGATGGGGTATCAAATAATACGTCGCGCATGTCAGGCGGATTGATTCGTTGAAAGGACATTATTTTTTTCGGTAACACAATTTCACCGGTAGGCAAGTAAATATCTTTACCACCTTCATCCATTAACGTGTACAACCGAAATGTATCCAAATCAAATCCATCCATATAAGACCAGAGATGGTTAAAATCATTGGTATCCGTTATCTTGCCCGTTACAAGCCCGCCATCATCCGTAACTAGCTCAACAAGTAATGTGGCTGTGTTTTCATCAAATTTAATATAAATACGTTCAAATAAAGCATTTTCGGGTAAATGGACATCTTCATCAGCTAATTTGAAAATACTACTCCCTAATAATTCTACCGGGAATTTTTCCGGAAAAATGATCTCTACCTCATAATCGCTTGGCGTTCGATTTGCAACCGATTGAATCGTAACATCAGATAAACTCCAGGAATTCATCCGATTATATAGGATCTCTCGCTCTGTCGGATCTTTAAAGCCATAATAACTGCCATTCGCATGTAAAATGATGTCCATCGGCTCAATAATGCTTCGTCTATTTTCTTCTGTTCCACCAATGTCAACCTCATCAATTGTCTCGTTATTTAATGCCGTTTGACTTGACTTGATGCTTCCTGTCCCAAGGGTAAGGAGTAAGCTTGTTCCAATTAAAACGATTAATATCAACGTTTTTGCTGTTTCTAATTTCATCAGAATCCCCTCCGCTTCTTATTCATAAGCGGTAATGTGAAGAGAATCGTTGTCCCTTCGCCTTCTTTACTTTTCGCCCAAATGGTCCCGTGATGTGCTTCCACTAATTCTTTCGTAATTGCCAATCCTAAACCTGTTCCACCAAACTTCCTTGCTCTTGCTTTATCTGCTCGGTAAAATCGTTCGAAGATTTTTTCCAGCTTATCATAGGCAATCCCCATTCCTTGATCCTTGATGCTAACAAGCAGATAATGACGCTTTACTTCAAGTTTTAAACGTATTAATCCGCCTTCTGGAGAATATTTAATCGCATTTGAAATAATATTATCTAGAATTTGCGTCATTTTGTCTTTATCCATCCAGACATAGCTTTGTACATTTGGAATTTCGCGAACGAGTTTTATCTTTTCAGGAGAATTCATTTCAAACCGATCAATCACATGATGGAAAAAGCTCGCAAATTCTGAGCGCTCTTTATGCATCGGCAGCTCATCCGAATCCATTTTCGAAAGCTGAAGCAGATCATTTACCATACGAATCATCCGATCCGTCTCACCTTGCGCAACACTGAGAAACTTCGGAGCAATATCTTTATCCTCCCAAGCCCCATCGGTTAATGCTTCTAGATAGCTCTTCATTGTTGTTAACGGCGTCCGCAACTCATGTGATACATTGGATACGAAATCACGACGCTCTTGTTCTACCTTCTCCTGTTCCGTTACATCACTAATTACCGTAATGAATCCTGTTATTTCCTCTTCGTCGTCCAATACAGTTGAAAAGTTTGCTCGTATTAGGAAAGGATTATCATCATCACTAAAATCAATAATCATTGATCCACTATCTTGCAGATCGGTTATATCAATAATCTTACCTTCGAGCTGCAGAACGTCCAGCAAAAAGTCACCGATAACCTCTTCTGGATTATTACCGATCAGTCTTCCTGCCGCCTCATTCATTAACGTAATCGATCCACTATTATCCGTAGCAATAACACCATCGGACATATTGGAAAGGACAGAGCTCAGCTTTCTTCTCTCTTCCTCAATCGTTGCATACGAGTGCTTCAATCGACTATTCAAATCATTAAAGGTCTCAGCTAGTTGTCCGATTTCGTCCTTCCCATATATATTAACCGTTTGTGTAAAATCTCCATTTGCCATGATCTGAGCTTGCTCTCTCATTTCCTTAATCGGCTTTGTAATGGTGCGAGCAACAAGAATTCCCAGTATTGCCGAAATACTGATTGCAAGAATAGACCCTTGGAAAAAGATTCGATTAATGCCTTCTACTTGATCATATACACCTTCCAATGAGGATTGAAAATAAATAACACCAACAGCTAAGCCCTCTGAATCAAAAATTGGCTCTACCTGAACATATACACTTTCCCCATTATCGTTAAATTCACTTTTTCGCTGGGAATCAAAAAATAATGCTTGCTGAACTAAATTCTGCGTTGATTTTTTTCCAATCTCGTCCATTTCGTTAATTCGATTCGTCCCCAACACAACCCGCTGAGTATCAATTACTTGTACGGTCGTAGCTGCATTATCGGTACTTATATCTTCTACAATTTGCTGTACCTCTTGCTGTAAGGATATGTCACCATCCTCTTCATTTCGCTCTCTTTCAAAGGCTTGTTCGAGGTTGTAGTTTAAAAGTTCCACCCGCTCATTAATGGAGGTTTTAAAGCTTTCAAATAGATCATCCTCCAGCCTGATGGTAAAGAATGACCCAATCACTTGAACAGCAAGCAGCAATAACAAGATATAAATAATAATAAACTTTAATTGTATCGAACGAAAAAAACCAACTTTATTCATCACAACTACTCCTGCTCAGGATTACGTAAATAATATCCTACACCCCGTCTTGTCACGATCCACATCGGGTTACTCGGATTCTCCTCAATTTTCTCACGAAGCCTGCGTACAGTAACATCAACAGTACGAACATCTCCGAAATAATCATAGCCCCAAACAGTTTCAAGCAAATGCTCTCTCGTCATTACTTGTCCAATATGGCGAGCTAAATAATGCAATAATTCAAACTCACGATGCGTTAACTCGATTTGTTCCCCTTTTCTTGAAACAACATATGCATCGGGGTGAACAATGAGATCGCCAATAACAATATCCTTTGTTGCCTTTACCGTATCATCAGGGACCTGCTGTCTGCGCAAATTAGCTTTTACCCGTGCAATCAACTCACGATTGCTGAACGGCTTTGTCACATAATCATCTGCACCAAGCTCCAGTCCAAGTACTTTATCAATTTCTGAATCCTTAGCCGTCAACATGATAACCGGCATCGTCTTTGTCTTTCTCACTTCACGAAGTACTTCATTTCCATCTTTATTTGGTAACATGATATCTAATAAAATTAAATCAGGATTCTCACTTTCAGCAAGCTCAATAGCAGTATCACCATCATTTGCTATAATTACTTGATAGCCCTCTTTTTCTAAATTAAATTTTAATATATCTGCAATTGGTTGCTCATCGTCTACAACTAATATTTTTTGTGCCATCTCATTTCACTTCCTTTTTATCCATTCCTTCATTCTATTCTATCGTACTTTTGCTCATCTGTCTTTACCTAGGAAACGTCTAGCCTGCTACTAAATTTTTCGAAAGGAAGAAGGCCGGCTCAGATAGAGCCGGCCTTCTTATTATTCACTTACATATTCTGTTGGATTCTTAAGGCTGCCATTTTTATATACTTCAAAATGAAGGTGAATTCCTGTCGAATTTCCTGTAGAACCCATCACACCAATTTTACTACCTTTTTCGACAACCTGACCTACTTCCACATCAATAGAGGATAGGTGTGCGTAGATTGTTTTCATCCCATTATTGTGATTCATCACAATCTTATTGCCATAGCCACCGTCGTTATAATCAGCAGATTCAATAACGCCATTATCAGCAGCTAAAATATTACGATTGCTTGGGCGTGCAATGTCAATTCCTTTATGCATCCTTCCCCAACGCTCACCTAAATGGCTGGAAATATATCCACCAACTGCTGGCCAAACCATGTCTCCAGTTCCTCGTGAGGAAATTACCTTTGTGCCTTTGATAACAACCTTATTTATAGGTTCTTCTGTAACGGCTTCATCTAGGGATTCTTTTGCCGTTTGCTTGCCATTTTGCTTCTTTATTTCATATAAAACTTCTTTTTTTCCGTCTTTACCTTCTTGTTTTACTTTTTCCTCGCCTTTATACATGTCCTCTGATTCAATAACTTCTGTTTTAAAAGGAATTGATTCCTCAACCGCCTGCTTTTCAGTCACGACTACTTGTGCAAACGCATCATATTCTGTCACGTTTATTTCCTGGTCAATTTTCAGTACAGTTTCCTCTGTTAAATCGGGATTAAGTTCTAGCAGTTCTTCTGTCGTTAAATCATATTTTCCAGCAATTTCCCCTAAAACTTCTCCTTCTTTAACGGCATGTATCTTGTCTTGCAGCGTTCCTTTTTCAAGCATTTGGATACCTTGTTTTTCCGTTAAAATTTCATCCGGATCTGCGGTTTCCTCGGAGATAACAGCTTCCTTTGAAAATGCAATATCTGTGACAATTGTTTCTCCGACATCAGGAACCCCTTTATCTTGCTTTTGTTTTTCTTTTGTTCCCTTATCAGCTGCAGATTTCTGCTTTATAGCTTCAATTTTTTCCCACTCGTTTTCATCTACATATTTTGTCGTATAGGCTTTTAGAACTGCTTCAGCTGTCTCCTCATCTTTAAAATAACCAACGGTTTCATTTGCAATATTCAATTCCACTGCATCTGCCATTACGGTCATTTGCTCATCCAGCTTTTTTGTTACTTTTTCATTATTGTATTTCGGATTAAAAACCATTTCAGGGATGAAAGTGATGTCTTCACCAATGGTTAATTCAATGGCGTCATAGTTATTCTGATGCTTGGCCAGTTTATCATCGATCACTTGCTGGATAACATCCTGATCGTCAATCTTTCCAAGGTGCTCACCATCTATGTACACATGATATATTGTTTCCAATGTATCTTCTGCCTGTACAGGATTTAAGCTTATCCCAACTCCTAAACATGTCATGATTGCTGTCTTGCTTAAAAAGCCCCATTTTCGTTTATGTTTCATTGTTTCTTGTTCCTTTTCTTCACTTGTACGATAAAGCATTTTCTAGTTCTCCTTTTAATCGTATAAATCTATATAAAGCGCTATGGATTTTTTATAAAACTCATTCTACCAATCTACCATAGCTCAACAGGTTAAAAAATGGATTGTCGAATAATGTAAAGAAATTGTATTATTGCAACCAAAAATTTACTTTAATTAATAATAAATACGATAGACAATCATTCAATTAAAAACAGGACCTGTGAGGAAACTCCCCACAAGCCCTGTAACTCAAGAAAGAAATAGCTAGTAATAATCCGTTCATAGCATGCACATTATTGGTAAGCCAACCAAGTAATTTTACGGACGATATACACTACGTACAACATTTGTCTGAGAACGATCTGGCCCAACAGAGAAAATTGATAATGGTATCTCTGTTAATTGGGATATTCGCTCAAGATAATGGCGCGCATTATCAGGAAGCTCGTCTAAGCTTCTCACACCTGTAATATCCTCTGTCCAGCCTGGCATTTCTTCATAGACCGGCTCACATTGTGCCAGTACACTTAAACTGGCAGGGAATTCCTTCATGATTTCCCCATTATATCGATATGCTGTACAAACTTTCAGTGTCTCAATACCTGTCAGTACATCTATAGAATTTAAGGAAAGGTCCGTAATTCCACTTACACGCCGTGCATGTCTGACAACAACACTATCAAACCAGCCCACACGACGTGCTCTTCCTGTTGTTGTTCCATATTCGCGCCCTATTTCCCGAATCTGATTACCAATCTCATCCTGAAGCTCTGTTGGGAATGGTCCATCTCCTACACGTGTCGTATATGCCTTCGAAACACCAACAACATGGTTAATTTTTGTAGGACCTACACCCGAGCCAATTGTTACGCCACCAGCAATTGGGTTCGATGATGTAACAAATGGATACGTACCTTGATCAATATCAAGCATCACACCTTGTGCCCCTTCAAAAAGGACACGACGCCCATCATCAATTGCATCATTTAAAACAACCGATGTATCGACAACATATGGCATCATTTGTTGACCATATTCATAATACGCTTCTAAAATCGGTTCTATCTTCAGTGGTTCCACTTCATAAACCTTTTCAAATAAACGATTTTTCTCTTTTAAATTTTGCTCTAATTTCTCACGAAAGGCTGCTTTGTCCAATAGATCTGCAATCCGGATTCCAGTTCGTGCTGCTTTATCCATATACGCAGGTCCAATTCCTTTTTTCGTTGTACCGATTTTATTTTCACCCTTCTCTTCCTCTTGAAGAATATCCAATTCCAGGTGATAAGGTAAAATAACATGTGCACGGTTGCTGATACGAAGGTTGTCAGTAGAAACCCCATGCTCATGCAAATAAGCAATTTCTTCTATAAATGCCTTCGGGTCAATGACCATGCCATTACCTAATACACAGATTTTATCTTTAAAAAAGATTCCGGATGGGATTAAGTGCAATTTATATGTCATATTATCAAATTTAATCGTATGACCTGCATTGTTACCACCTTGATAACGAGCTACTACTTCTGCATTTTGCGATAAAAAGTCGGTAATTTTCCCTTTCCCTTCATCGCCCCACTGTGTTCCAACTACTACTACTGAGGACATAAGCACACCTCCATAATTTTAACTTCATTGTATGACTTTTTTGTTGACAACTGTAATTTTATCAATAGAAAATACACTAGTCAATCTAAAACACACACATTTAATTTAATTAATCAATTAATGTACGGATATAAACAAAAACTGTATTTATTTTTTTACGCATAAAACAATAACTTCTGTGAAAAAATAAAAGAGATTTTAGAAGAACAGGGGTGGAATCATGGGGTTAATTAAACCAGCTCTATCGTTTTCATTGATCAATCAATTAAAAAAAGACCTCGGAGATTTATCGCTTCGAATTGATCGTTTAATGCATGCAATGGATAGTCCAAATTCAAGCTTACTCAATGAATTTGAGGAAATCCATAATGTATTTCATGATATTCAAGTTAGCACAGCATCCCATTATTTAAATTCTTACTTGGCACCTTTTACAAATCAATTTGAGGTGCTCTCAAAAGCAATCCAACATCTCTCAGACCGAAACCATGGAGCCCTAATTGTAATTCAACGAAACGATGCTTTAGATCCGTACATCCATTCTGGGATTGCAATTAATGCTGATTTATCGTTTCCTTTATTAGAATCGATTTTCCACACTGGTAGTCCATTACATGATGGTGCCGTTCTAGTCTGTGATTCAACAATTGTTTCAGCTGCTAATGTCCTTCCAGTTTCCAAGCAAAAAGTAGTCGAGAAAAAACTAGGAACAAGACATCGTGCTGCACTCGGACTTTCCGAACAATCCGATGCATTAATCCTCATCGTTTCCGAGGAAACAGGGAGAGCAACATTCGCGTTTGCTGGTGAATTGTATCCAATCCGTACAAATGGTGTCACCTAATTTTACGCACGAAAGACAGAGAACTCCTTCTCCTTCTTAACTATTTTCCAATTATGTTTTTATAGAATCCAATAGTAGATATGTTGTCCTCAAAGGTCTCAAGCCTAATAATATTATGTTTTTTAAATAATTCCTTTTCAGCATATTTAAGAAGAAATTTATTAATGGTTATCTAATCAAATTTGAAAAACAATGGCCAAGCAATTAATCTCTTTCTAATGCTTTAGTTTTTCGAGGTCGTGGAAAGTGTCACACGATGGTTCCATTTTGGAATGTATCGTAAAAATGGGTAGTATTTTTATTAAGATTTCTCTTTCTCTCATCTGATTTACCTCCAACGATGGAATTATGTGTAAATACTATTTTATCTGAATTCAATGGAAAAGTTAGGTATTTATGACATTTTATTGGGAATGGATATTTATACCTAAAAAAGAATCACATCTTCGATAAGAAGGTGTGATTCTTATGGATTAACTTATAGCCCGACTTGGTCAACAGCGTAAGTTGCATCTGCCTCACTATGACCTTCGAATATTAATTGGTCAATCAAGCCGCTTCTGGAAAAGGCTGTGTAATCAAGATAACTTTCAGCTTGTAATACCGCTTGTTCTCTCCAATCAACTTCAATATTTTCAACTGCAAACATCGCTTCCTCAGTAGGATATCCTTCAAACTCTAATTGGTCAATCAAACCAGACTTGGAGAAGGCAGTATAATCTAAGTAACTTTCAGCTTGGCGAATTGCGTTCTGTTGTGAAACGGACATTTCTGGTTCTTTCTCAGCTTCTTCCTCTGCTTTAGCCTTCTCTTCGGCTTCTGCCTTTGCTTTTTCCTCCGCTTCTGCTTTTGCTTCCTCTTCAGCTTTTGCTTTTTCCTCTGCTTCTGCTTTTGCTTCCTCTTCAGCTTTTGCTTTTTCCTCTGCTTCTGCTTTTGCTTCCTCTTCAGCTTTTGCTTTTTCCTCTGCTTCTGCTTTGGTATCTTCTTGCTCTGATTCTGCTTTCACTTCTGTATCGGCTTTGTCTGCAACTTCATTTTCTTCTACAGGTGTAGAAACCATTCCTACGATCAAAAACAGTACAAATCCAACACCTAATTTGATTAATCCTTTTTTGCGCTTTGCTTTTTTAAATAACTGAATCAATCCCCAAACCATTAGTACCAATCCTATAAATCCTAAAAATCCTGTCATTTTGTTTATCTCCTTTTATTCCTATATAATTTCTAACTAGTAGGTTATACCCATTTTATATCGTACCAAAATCTCATTTTGTTAATAGTTTCTTTTTATAAAATGACTGCAACGTTCATTATGACCAAGGCCTATGTTTCAATAAAGCTTATTGCATAAAACCAATCAAGCACATTTTTTGGCTAAGATTTCTCTCTTTTAATCAAAATCCAACCTCTCTTGAGTCACAAAAAAAACAGCCTCATATAAGGCTGTTTAGCTACGCTTGCATCATCGCTGGGGGAATATCTCCTTCTTGGTATCGATGATCCAAGTCTACGAACTTATTATATTCCTTCACAAATGCTAGCTCTACTGTACCCGTCGGACCATTACGCTGCTTAGCAATAATGATCTCGATGATATTCTGGTTTTCTGTTTCTTTATCATAATAATCATCACGATAGAGGAATCCGACAATATCAGCATCCTGCTCGATACTTCCCGACTCACGAATATCCGACATCATTGGACGTTTGTCCTGACGTGATTCCACACCACGGGATAGCTGTGACAAGGCGATCAAAGGCACCTTCAGCTCTCGAGCTAACGCTTTTAAGGCACGAGAAATTTCAGATACTTCCTGCTGACGATTATCCTTTGAATTCCCGCTTCCTTGGATTAATTGAAGATAATCAATTAAAATCATCCCAAGGCCATGCTCTTGTTTTAAACGTCTACACTTCGAACGAATTTCACTTACACGAACTCCTGGAGAATCATCAATATAAATTCCAGCATTCGATAAAGATCCCATCGCCATCGTTAGTTTACTCCAGTCATCTGCTTGCAGCTGCCCATTACGTAATCGCTGTGCATCGATATTACCCTCGGCACAGAGCATACGTTGAACTAGCTGATCTGCACCCATCTCAAGACTGAATATCGCCACATTCTGATCTGTTTTTACAGCGACATTTTGAGCAACATTCAATGCAAATGCCGTCTTACCCACAGACGGACGGGCTGCGATAATAATTAAATCATTCGGCTGGAAACCAGAGGTAATCTTATCTAAATCATGGAAGCCTGTTGGGACTCCCGTAACATCACCTGTTTGCTGATGAAGCTGCTCAATATTATCGTAAACATCAATAAGAACATCTTTTATATTTTTAAAGGCTCCGGAATTTTTCCTTCCAGATACCTCCAGAATGTTTTTCTCTGCATCGTTTAAGACACCTTCTACTTCATCTTCATGTTCAAAAGTAGACGTAACAATATCCGTTGCTGTGCGGATTAATCGTCTTAGGATCGACTTTTCCTCAACGATTTTACTATAGTATTCGATATTCGCTGCAGTTGGAACACTCTCAGCAACCTGTGTTAAATACGATACACCGCCAGCCTCTTCCAGCTGCCTCTTGTCATTTAAATAGGTCGTAACCGTGACGACGTCAATTGGTTCGCCTCGTTCGGAAAGGTCCATCATCGCTTGGAAAATTCGTTGATGACTTGCTCGATAAAAATCATCTGGAAGTAATAATTCAGAAGCAGTCGAAAATGCTTCAGGCTCCAGAAAGACAGCACCAATCACCGATTGTTCTGCTTCTATATTGTGTGGCGGTGTACGATCATTTAACGTCTGATTCATTCGATGCTCCCCCCTTTTCTAAGAAGTAAAACCAAGCTCTTTTTTATCTTTATACAGAAGAAATCGGCCCAGTCGCCGATTTCCCTTCATTTTCATTATCCATATTGCAATTTATTATTATTGTTCGCTCACGTGAACTTTAACTGAACCAGAAACTTCTGGATGAAGTTTTACTGGAATTGTTGTGTACCCTAATGAACGGATTGGCTGGTCAAGCTCAATTTTCCGTTTATCCAATTTATGTCCATGTTGCTTCTGTAATGCTTCGGCAATTTGCTTACTTGTAATGGAACCGAATAGACGTCCATTATCTCCCGATTTCGCCTTAATTTCAATGGTTAGTTCTGCCAATGAATCTTTAAGATTCATTGCTTCTTCTTTTTCCTGTTGTTCTAATTGTGCATTTTTACGTTTTTTTGCATCTAGGGCCTTCATATTTCCAGAGGTTGCTTCCTCTGCCAATTTATTTTTTAACAGATAGTTTCGGGCATAGCCATCCGGTACGTTCTTTACCTCACCTTTTTTTGCTTTACCCTTTACATCTTTAAGAAAAATTACTTTCATTCCGATTCTCTCCCTTCATAATACTCGTTTAAAATATCGATTAGGAATGCTTCTGAATCATCGATAGTTGTATCTTCTATTTGAGTAGCCGCATTTGTCAAATGCCCGCCACCATTCATTTTTTCCATGATCACTTGTACATTTACCTTTCCAAGTGACCTGGCACTAATTCCAATTTTACCATCTGCTCTTTCAGAAATCACAAAAGAAGCACTTATTCCGGTCATCGTTAACAAGGTATCGGCTGCCTGAGCAATCATCACAGGGCTATAGGATGTTCCCGATTCAGCTTTAGCAATCGCAATATGATCGCGGAATATTTTTGCACGTTCAATAATTTTACTTCGTATTATATACAGGTCTAAATCCTCTTTTAGGAATTGTTGTACTAAAACGGTATCAGCTCCAACCGAACGTAAGTATGATGCTGCGTCAAACGTCCGTGATCCAGTACGTAACGTAAAGCTTTTCGTGTCGACAATAATTCCTGCTAGCAATGCTGTAGCTTCCAGCATTTTTAACTTCGTACCTTTTGGTTGATATTCCAATAACTCCGTCACTAGTTCTGCAGTCGAAGAAGCATATGGTTCCATATATACTAACGTAGGATTATCAATAAAGTCCTCGCCTCTCCGATGGTGATCGATTACGACTCGATATTCTGTTTTATGAAGCAGGCTTTCATCGGCTACCATTGATGGTTTATTGGTATCAACGATAACAAGCAAGCTACGATTTGTAATAATCTCCTCCGCACGATCCGGATCAATAAAATATTTCCATAATTCCTCATCCGCCTTGATCGCATCAACTAGACGATATACACCAGTATCAACATCATCTGGATCGAAAACAATATGTCCTTCTACATTGTTTGTTTTCGCGATATTCAAGACACCAATAGCTGCACCAAGGGAATCCATATCTGGTGATTTATGGCCCATAATAATGACATTGTCACTTGCTTTCACAAGCTCTTTTAACGCATGTGAGATAACACGTGCCCTTACACGGGTTCGTTTCTCCATTGGATTGGTTTTACCACCGTAAAACCTTACTTTACCTTGATCTTCTTTAATCGCAACCTGGTCCCCGCCACGTCCCAATGCAAGATCAAGGCTGGATTGTGCAAGCTCACCTAACTCTGGTAGTGATATATTTCCGACGCCAACACCGATACTAAGTGTAACAGGGTTATTTTCAACGCCGTTCATTTCACGAACCTCATCCAAAATATCGAATTTAATTTTCTCCAGCTGCCCTAGAATTTCCTTCGTTCCGACAGCCAAAAATCGCTCTTGAGATGTGCGTTTTAAATAAAGGCCATAACGATTCGACCAATTATTCAAAACGGTTGTTACCTCTGAGTTTAATTGGCTCTTAGCTGTATCATCCATATTCTGTGTAATTTCTTCATAATTGTCTAAGAAGATAATGGAAAGCACGGTTTGATCATTATGGTATAGCTTTCTTAACTGCTGCTGATCCGTTCGATCAAGCAGGTATAGTAAACGTTCTTCTTTTTTTATGATGGTGTTAAATTTATAACCATCCAATTCAAGCCAAAGGCTCTCTTTGTTTTCCTTAACCATCGGAATAATATCTTCCGAAAGCTTATTCAACGACTCACCTATTAGCGAATCATCTTCATCACTAAATTGATTCATGTATGGATTTGCCCATTCTATCTGATAATCTTCATTATACAAAATAATACCTAAAGGCATCTCTAATAATGCTTCTTCTCCAACCTTCTTGATCCGATGTGACATGGTTGATATATATTTCTCTGTCTCATTAAGAAGTGTTCTTTCCGTCCTGACACTATAATAAAAGGAAGCGGCTAATAAAACAGTCAAAATGAACCCCAGTATCCACTGGAAATACCAAACGACACCAAGCAGAAGGAAGGATAATAAATATATCACCCATACATGCCTGCTCAATATTGGCTTATTTTGTAAATTCGGCATTGCGTTCAGCTCCTATTACTCGGGTGCAACCTTATTTTTTGCTTGTCAGTCGTTCCCTTAACCTAAATCCTATATCAATTATACCTAAGATTCTTACGAAATAAAGTAGAAACGTTGGAAAAAGTAACGTAATCACAACAATAAAAATTGGCACAGCTTTTGTTATTTTCTTATGGTACGTATAAAGGAAGATAAATGAAAATCCTTGTAATGCCATTAAAAGCCCTGTTAATGCCAATAAATTATGTACAGCTGTATAATATATACCCGCTGGATTCAAATCGAAAAACGAAATGAATAATGCAAAGAAATAAATCCACAGTATAGATGTCGGAAATCTTAAGTTACGGAAAGGCGGGAATCGAAGTTGCTTCTTCTCCAGCCGGTTGATAAATTTATAGCTAATCCACTGGCTGAGAAACGCTAATACAATTGCAGTTAATGCAAGTCCCACTGGCAATAATTCAATAAGCATGTTGACTTGTTGTAAAAGCAACTCTTCCATCTGTTCAGTTTGTCCACTAGCACCAAATTGCTCCATGATGGATGCACTCATGTCCATCGAATCTGTTATAATTACTTTCAGCTCATTTACCAAATTAACTGAAAAGACAACTTGACTAAAAGCAAAGAGAAACAATAGGCCAATAATAAAACCTAATGTACCCCTGGCCAATGTTTCATAAGCGGATACTTCTTTATGAATAGCAGCGCCAATTGCAATTCCTCCAATTCCAGCTAAAACCGTAAACGGCAGGAAGGCAATAGTAGCAATAAGTGCCGTAATAAGCAAGGAGGCTACAAACATTAAAAATGAAGGCTTTAATCCATGCCTAGCTGCATATAGAATAAAAGGTATTGGTAATAAAAACATCCCGAATATCGTTACTATCGGAACAAATATGGTAATCAACAGAAGCACTATATATATAGCTAATAGTAATGCTCCATCTGTTAATTTTTTTGATTGATTCATTTATTGCACCTCATCTAATCTAGATTGACTATTCTACTATCATAACATGATTCGTACCAAAATAGTTGTCTGATCATGTCGAAGCATTTATTCCCCGGGAGATATAAAAAACGTCCTTCGAGCTATTCTTAGCAGTATTTATATACGATTTACAAATGTCATTCTTTCTTCAACACTATAGGCGCATTTCCCACTAATTTCTACTATAATATTATAGAAGGGTGAATTTGCTATAAAAAACGGCATGCTTATTTTATAGCACTCACTTCCTAAGCATACATAGTTAAGGGTGGAAAGCATGACCTTTTTGAACGTCTTTTTGAATAGTATAAAACTACCAAAGAAAAAAGCAATGTTTCAGCTTAATCGAGTTGGTATGGATATTGCTGTTATTTATATGTTTATCCTACTTGGTCTCGTATCAATTCCTTCATTAATCGAACAGCTGACAGCGTCAAGTGGACTCGCAGCTGATTTAAATGTAATTTTCAAGTTGATTTACTTTTTTATGTTTTATTATTTGCCATTAACAATTCTTGTATTTATCGCGATATCATTTGTGGCTTATATTGGAAGAGGGATTACACATTTTATGCAGCGTAAACTGCGCTACTCTCTCCTATGGAAAATGGTTGCATTTACAACAACAATCCCATTTATCTTATACATTATCATCGCATTTATTATCCCAGTTCGTGATGCTTATCTATTGCTTACATTTATTTTTTCGATTGGTTTATTATTGAAGATGATTTCAATTTATCCAAAAAGAAGAAAATAAAAGAACCTCAAAATCGGAATTACATCCAGGTTTTGAGGTTCTTGGTTATTTACTCAGCTACATATGGTAATAAAGCCATTGTACGAGCACGTTTGATTGCAATTGTAAGTTTACGTTGGTATTTTGCAGAAGTTCCAGTTACACGACGAGGAAGAATTTTTCCACGTTCAGAAATGAAACGTCTAAGCAAATCTACATCTTTGTAATCGATGTGTGTGATTCCGTTCGCTGTGAAATAACACACTTTACGACGCTTTGCGCGTCCACGACGAGCTGCCATTGATACCCCTCCTTTTTAAATTCACTTTACCCGTTCTAAAACGGTAAATCATCGTCTGATATATCGATAGGCTCTCCATTATTCTTAAATGGATCGTCTTGTGGTTGGTTATTATTTGGTTGAAACTGATTTTGGTTTTGATTCGGTTGGTATTGATTCTGATTTTGAAATTGGTTCTGATTTCTATTTTGCTGGTAACCTTGCGAATCCTGTCCGCCAGAAGAAGAACCTTTTGATTCCAAAAATTGTACACTATCTGCAACAATTTCAGTCACATATACGGTTTTTCCATCTTGTCCTTCAAATGAACGTGTTTGAACTCGACCATCTACACCGATCATACTACCTTTTTTCATGAAGTTTGCCAGGTTTTCTGCTGGTCTACGCCAAACGACACAGTTAATAAAATCTGCTTCTCTATTTCCTTGTTGGTTAGAAAAGGGACGATTAACAGCAATCGTAAAGTTGGCTACTGCCACGCCATTTGGTGTATAACGTAAATCAGGATCCCTCGTTAACCTGCCTACTAGTACGACACGATTTAACATCAGAACCACTCCTTATTATTTTTCATCTCGAATTGCAATATGACGAATAATATCATCAGAGAACTTAGCAAGACGGTCAAACTCGTTAACAGCTTCTTCGCCACTGCTGAAGTTAATAAGAACATAATATCCATCACGGTAGTCTTGGATTTCATAAGCAAGACGTTTCTTGCCTTTTTCTTCCACTTTTGCGATCTCCGCGCCATTATCTGTTAAGATCTTGTTGAAACGCTCAACTAAAGCTGTTTGAGCATCCTCTTCAATGTCTGGGCGGATGATGTACATGATTTCGTATTTTCTCATCCGTTACACCTCCTTTTGGTCTTAGCGGCCCCTATCTATCTTAAAACAGTTGTTCAACATAATAGGAGCAAGGAATAATCATAATCTAATTACTCACAATAACGTATTATACCAAATCCTGTTTCGTTTGACAAGTATTCGAGAGATACCTAATTGTACGTTTTTAAATTTTATATTCCTGCTTATACATTAAAGCGGAAGTGAATAACATCGCCATCTTGAACGATATATTCTTTTCCTTCTAATCGAACCTTTCCTTTTTCTCGTGCATGTCCCATCGAACCAGCTTCCACAAGGTCTGTATAGGAAACTGTTTCAGCACGAATAAAACCTCTTTCAAAGTCTGTATGAATAATACCTGCTGCTTGTGGTGCCTTAATCCCTTTGCGGAATGTCCAGGCTCGGACTTCTTGCTCTCCAGCAGTAAAGTAAGTTGCTAATCCTAATAAGCTATAAGAAGCTTTAATCAGCTTGTCTAAACCAGATTCTTCAATTCCTAAATCTTCAAGGAACATACCTTTTTCGTCTTGGTCAAGCTCGGAGATTTCCTCTTCAATTTTTGCACAAATGACAATTACTTCTGCATTTTCGTTTGCAGCATAATCTCTTACCTTTTGTACATTTTCATTTGAATCTGGATCTGCAACCTCATCTTCACTTACATTCGCTACATAGAGGATTGGCTTGCTTGTTAACAAATGCAGCCCTTTTACAATTTTCCATTGTTCATCTGTAAATTCCAATGCTCTTACAGGTCTTTCTGCTTCCAGACCCTCTTTTAGGGTTACAAGGATGTCATGCTCAATAACAGCTTCCTTATCCTTCTGTCTAGCCAGCTTCTCGACACGCTGGAAACGTTTATTTACCGTTTCTAAATCAGCAAGAATTAATTCAAGATTGATGATTTCAATATCATCAATTGGATCTACCTTTCCAGATACGTGTGTAATATTCTCATCAACAAAGCAACGGACGACTTGACAAATTGCATCCACCTGGCGAATGTGTGAGAGAAACTGGTTCCCTAACCCTTCCCCTTTACTCGCACCTTTTACAATCCCGGCAATATCCGTAAACTCAAAGGCAGTTGGGACAGTTTTCTTCGGTTTTACTAATTCTGTTAATTTATTTAAACGTTCGTCAGGTACTTCTACAATTCCCACATTTGGATCGATCGTTGCAAACGGGTAGTTCGCTGCTTCAGCTCCAGCTTGTGTGATTGCATTGAAAAGCGTGGACTTTCCCACGTTCGGAAGACCTACGATTCCTGCTGTTAAAGACATTAAACTTTCACTCCTTAAGGATTCCATTCATAAAACGCGTTTGTACTCCAATTATAGAATAGTGGCTACTAAAAAGACAAGTAAGTAAAAAACAAAAATAGGTACACTAAGTATACCTATTTTTGCACTTTTACCCTATTACTTTTGGTTTTTCGTATCTCTTTATAAGAATATAATACTATTTTTAGTAGTGTGTAGTCAATTTTAACTAATTTCAAAAATTAGCTATTTTTAGTTATACAATCCCTACTCCATCAAACCCCTAACTCTCCGCTTTTTCCAGTACTCTTTTCAGCTTTTTAACGAATTCCCTTCGCGGAATCATCACACTATGATCGCAGCCAAGGCATTTAATCCGGATGTCCATTCCCATACGAATAATTTTCCAACGGTTTTCTCCACATGGATGGGGCTTTTTCATCTCTACAACATCATTCAAATTAAATTCTTTCTCCATTTTTGGATCTCCTTTTTTACATACATTATATCCAAATTTTAATGGCTCTGCCCTCTATTTTCACGTTTTAAGTCTTCTCTCTCTTCCTTTGAGTATAAAACAACACGTGGTGATGGGAGTTCAATACCAGATTTATATAATTTATCTTGGAGCTCCTTCCGAATATTTCGCTCACCAGCCCATTGGAAACCTGGTAATGTATCAGCAATAACTCGAATTACAAAATGGGAGACGTCTAAATTCTGTACCCCGATTATTTCTGGTGTTCCAACTAGAAAATCATACTTTTCCGGTAACGTTACAGCAACCTCTTGAATAATCTTTTCAACATCAGCCACATCGCTTTCATATGGAATATTAATATCTACAATCGATAATCCATTATGAACCGAATAATTGGTTACCTGTGTTAAATTTCCGTTCGGGATTATATTCATCTCCCCTGTCCAGCTCAGTACCTTCGTTGTACGAAGGCCGATTTCTTCTACCGTGCCTTCTATACCTGCAACGGCTACATAGTCACCGACAGAAAACTGATCTTCAAAGATAATGAAGAACCCTGAAATAATATCTCGCACGAGGTTCTGTGCACCGAAACCAATTGCTAAACCAAGGACACCAGCACCGGCAAGTAGTGGACCAATATCAAACTCAAACACGCCTAAAATCATTACGATGGCCATAAAGTATACTACATATGCTACCACATTTTTAATTAGCTTTTTCAGTGTGTTTTCTCGTCGTTCCGAAATACGGATTGGACCTGTAGTTCGATTGACAAATAACTTATCAACCAGCTTTCTCGTTACCTTAACGATAATCAATGCTAGACAAATAATGATGATAATCTGTAAAGCTGAAGACAACAATATTCTCCATAGTTCTGGACCTGTTATATAATCCCATACATTTGTTACTTGATCGTTAATTTCATCCATAGTAAAACCTCCAAACATTCTATCTAACCTTCTCCATACGTTTCCAAATTGGATATAATAATAGTCTTGTCAATATATACAAATTGAGAATCCCATATAGTGGATAAATCACACGTATTAATGTAGAGAAACCAAAGGTAGTTAGGGGAATCATAATGATTAATGTAAGCATTACAATTAGGAATAACGGTTTTTGGAAATACTGCTGCAGTCGTGTCGCGATTCCAAGCATACCAGCAGCAGCTGTCGTAAAGATCGCAAACCATAGCATAACTGACATAAATACCAGTATCTCCATCGGATAATGCTTTAATATCGCAAATAATGGAATCTCATACAGTAAAATCTCTTCTGCAATTTGAATTAGACTATTATTATAAATAAAGGAAATTACACCTAATATCAAGCCACTGCCTACGCACGCAAAAATAATCTCATTTCTAGACCGCACTTTATTTCCAATTGCTCCAAGCACGGCTACAAGCGGAAGAATATTCAGGGCGGTAAATGGAAAAGCAGCCATCCAATTTCGTTGTTCATGCCAGTGTGAAAATAGCGCTAATTCCTGATCAACCGTAAACATAATCAGAATAGCAAGCATGCCCACAAGCATAATCGGTAAAATAAACTGATTCACTTGCAGCAGCCCATTCACGCCTTTTAAAAATAATAACATGAGTGCAACTACAATAATACCTATACCCCACCAATAGGAGTAATTAAACGCCTGTCCAGTTGCACCACTGCCAGCAATCATAACAATCGTTGTTGTAAATAAGTATAATAAAATCATAACATCAAATACACCCGTTAACCTAGCACCAACTATTTCCTCTAATACAGGCAAATAATGCGATGATTTTAATCGATAGCTAATTTCCATAATCACCATACAGCAAATCGAAAAGAAAACACTAAACAAAACAATCGCCAAACTGCTTTCATGGCCAAAAAACTGCCATAACTCCGCCCCAGATGCATATCCAGCACCAATTGTCGTTCCAATGATTAGAAACATCCATTTCAACCCAGCAAAAATCATCTACTATTCCTCCAATATTTTAAGGCATTTGTATGTATAGAACGGCAAAATAATCCGTATACTATACCAATATGTTTGTGGAGGATAAGCTATGTATTTAAAGAATCGATTTGAGCAGCCAATAGAGACTTTCCGTATGCCTTATACGGATTCCGAGCTTTCCCATTTAATGTGCGAAAAAATACTATCCTGGTTCCCAGATGCCCCGCGGGAATATATCATCTTATGTATTGGAACAGATCGATCGACCGGAGATGCACTTGGTCCATTAACCGGTACATTTCTTAAAGAAACAAAACCAAAGCATTTGCATGTTTATGGGACGGTTCATGATCCTGTGCATGCTGTAAATATGCAAGAAGCGATTACCATTGTAAAAGAGAATCATCGCAACCCTTTTATTATCGCAATAGATGCTTGTCTCGGAAGGAATTCCTCGATTGGTCATATCATTACGGAAAAAGCCCC
Source organism: Oceanobacillus profundus (assembly GCF_003515705.1). Lineage (GTDB taxonomy): Bacteria > Bacillota > Bacilli > Bacillales > Amphibacillaceae > Oceanobacillus > Oceanobacillus profundus. Next base: position 102,189 of record NZ_QWEH01000006.1, on the reverse strand, counting down.
TTTAAAGCCAGGAGCGGCTTTAAATAAAGCTTTACCTACTATTGGAGATATGAACATTACAGGAGTAGTCAATATTAGTGGATTTATGGAGCATTCTATTTTACAAAACACGAGATTATCCGTTGTTATGGATATGGCAAAAAAAATAACCGGGATTTTAAGCAACATCGATCAGCAGCTTACTTATAATTATTCGCCTACCGTGGTTATTTCAAAGAAACACCCGGTCAAGAAGTGGACCGTATAATTTTCTGCTTATTATTTATGTGCTATATTCACTAGAAAAGTAATAAATCCTACCATGCCCCTTTCAAAACGAAAGGTTACCAAAAAAATACTGGCAAAGGAAGTATGTATGGACACTTCCTTTGCCAGTATTAAATGGATCGATGTATCAATTTATTTTATAAAAGCGAATAGATATAATAAATAATTCCTACCGTCACAATCGCAGGCAATAAATTACCGATGCGAATTTTTGTGATTTTTAATAGATTTAAACCAATTGCTACGATTAATAAACCACCAACAGCTGTAACTTCTACAATCAATCCATTTAAAAATTCTTCAGGTAACAATCTCTCAATTTGTGTTGCAACCAGCGCAATTATACCTTGGTAGAGAACAACCGGTATTACCGATAATATTACACCAAATCCTAATGTTGTTGTTAATACAAGTGCAGTAAAACCATCAATTACCCCTTTTGTAATAAGCACTTCGTGATCGCCTCGTATCCCACTATCCAATGCACCAATAATAGCCATTGCGCCAATACAAAATATCAATGTTGCTGTAATAAAGCCTTGGGCGATGCTTGTATCACTATCTCTATTCGTGAATTTACTGCCTACCCAATAGCCAAGACGATTTAGCCCCTCTTCCAAATGAGTAAATTCACCAATTATTGCCCCAGTAAGAAGACTTAATAGGACAATTATAATTTGGTCGCCTACCAATGCCATTTGCAAACCTATCAATACAACAGCAAGTCCAATACCGTGCATAACCGTTTCTTTGTATCTTTCAGGTATCTTCGTGAAAAACAATCCAAAAATACAACCTATAAGTATGAGTGCTCCATTTACTAATGTACCAAATAAAATCATTTCTATCTCTCCACCATTTTTTTCGTTATATGTAATTTAAGGGCGGTGTATCTTCGAAAATCTAATGCAATATCAACCGGGTATTCCTTATCCGGTTGAAAATAGTACAGGAAAAGGTCTGAGACCGTGGCCCTGGCAAGTATCTCACCGTGAATGTTTCACGTGGAACATCTTCCATTAACCTTCTTTAAATAAAATGAAAGACTGATAGTAGAAACGATCAGTCTTTCTAAATACCCTATTTATTTAAATATTCGATAAGACGATTTAAATCATCATCCGTGTAAAATTCAATTTCGATTTTTCCTTTACGTTTACCTTTTTGGATATTAACCGCCGTACCTAATCGCTCTCTCAATACCGTCTCTTGTTCTTCCAGAAAAACGTCTTTTTTCGGTTTTTCCTTTTTTGCTGGCTGTTTTTCATTCAACTGGATAATTAATTTCTCAACCTGACGGACATTTAGTTTTTCATGACGAATTTTATTTACCAGCGGGAATAACTTATCCTTGTCTTTTAAACCTAAGAGGGCGCGTCCATGCCCCATTGATAACTCTCCGTTATTAATATAGGCTACAACCTGATCTGGCAATGAAAGCAAACGAACCATATTCGCGATATGTGGACGACTCTTTCCTAATCTCCTTGACAGCTCTTCTTGTGTTATTTTTAACTCCGTCATCAAGTTTGCATAGGCATGAGCTTCTTCAATTGGTGTAAGGTCTTCACGCTGTAAGTTTTCTAATAGAGCAATCTCCATCATTTTTTCATCCGTTAGCTCTTTGACAATGACTGGGATTGTTTTTAAACCAGCTTCTTTAGCAGCCCGAAAACGTCTTTCACCTACAACAATTTCATACCCTTTAATACTTTTGCGCGCAACCAAAGGTTGAATAATGCCATACTCTAAGATAGACTCTTTCATTTCCTCGATTGCATCCGCATGAAATGTTTTTCTCGGTTGATAAGGATTTGGCCTACATTCTGTGATAGCAATTTCTTCTATTGAACCAGCTTCTTCTTGCTCGTTTTCATTCAGAAACAAAGCATTAAGTCCTTTACCCAACCCTTTCGCCATTTGCCATCACTTCCCTCGCTAATTCAAGATAAACCTCTGCACCTCGGGATTTTGGATCATAACTGATAATTGGCATTCCATGACTTGGAGCCTCTCCTAATCTTACATTCCTCGGTATAATTGTTTTATAGACTTTATCTTGAAAGTATTTTTTAACCTCTTCAATCACTTGAATACCTAGATTTGTTCTTGCATCAAGCATTGTTAGTAATACACCTTCAATCATCAATTGTTTGTTCAAATGTTTTTGAACAAGACGAATGGTGTTAAGCAATTGACTAAGTCCTTCCAACGCATAATATTCACACTGGACTGGAATCATGACAGAATCAGAGGCAGTCAGTGCATTAATGGTTAATAACCCCAAAGAAGGCGGGCAATCTATAATGATATAATCATAGTTTTCTTTTAAACTTTCAAGTGCCCTTTTTAAACGAATTTCCCTTGAGATAATAGGGACTAATTCAATTTCTGCACCAGCCAATTGAATGGTTGCAGGTATAATATCTAAATTGTCTATATTTGTCGAAACAATTACCTCTTCTGCAGGCAAATCCTCAACAAGCACATTATAAACACAGTTACTAGCGTCTGCTTTATTAACTCCTACCCCACTTGTTGCATTTCCTTGTGGATCTGTATCAACAAGTAATACTTTATTCCCTAAAGAAGCAAGACAAGCACTAAGGTTTACGGACGAAGTTGTCTTTCCAACGCCACCTTTTTGATTTGCGATGGCCAATATTTTTCCCATGTTGACACCTACCTAACTATATACATACTATATTATCACTAAATGAATAGAAGCGACTATCTTTTTTTCTTTTTTTGTGAAATTGTAATGATAAAATGGCAATTTATCAACTAAAAACAAACTGGTTATGCAAAATACCCACCTTTTCGACAAAGATGGGCTAATGTTAAATAGTATGATAAGTATTATTTCTTTTTAGGTATTTTAATCGTAATTTGATAGTAATCGTCTAACTCTTTTTCATCCGATTCCACTTCTACTCCGGTATCTGACACCATGTTTAAGGATTGTCGAATGGTATTCATTGCTATCCGAATATCCTTATTGACACCTTTTAATTTTGGACGTTTCTTTGTTTGCTCTTTCGGCTCATTCATTTTAGCAATTCGTTCTTCTGTTTGTTTCACATTCAAATCGTTATCCATAATGACCTGCAAAACGTGCAATTGCTGTTCCGGTTCCTTAAGCTTGATTAACGCTCGTGCATGTCTTTCTGTTATCGTTTTATTTAATAAAGCTGTTTGCACTTCCTCTGGAAGCTTTAAAAGTCTTAGCTTATTTGCAATCGTTGATTGATTTTTACCTAATCGCTGCGCCAATGCCTCTTGAGTCAATGAATGTAGCTCTAATAGCTTCGCATATGCTAATGCTTCTTCTATAACGGTTAATTCCTCCCGTTGTAAGTTTTCAATTAGTGCCACAGAAGCTGTCTCTGCATCAGACATATCCCGAATGATGACAGATACCTTCTCCCAACCTAGGGATTGAACAGCTCTCCACCTTCGTTCACCAGCAATCAGCTCAAATTTTTCTTCATCTAGCTTTCTTACTACAATTGGCTGGATCATTCCATGAGTATGAATGGTTTGAGCCAATTCCTTTATCTTTTCTTCATTAAAAATAGTTCTTGGTTGGAAACGGTTCGCTTGAATTCGATCTACTGGAAGCTGAATCACTTCATCTGGATTAAATTCCTCCGTCTCCTCTAATTCAGGGGTTCCTTTATCCCCTAAACCAAATATCCGATTAAAAGGATGTACCACTTACCTGACACCACCTTCATAATTTAACAAAATAAAATCATCTATGTATAAAAATTGTTTCACGTGAAACAATTGAATGTCTAATTTAAATCAAGTATAGCATAAAGTAAAACTTCATTCAGTGGGGTTCCATACGTCTCCCATTTTCACATTTTTTATCTTTCTCAAGCTGATGGGGTTATTACAAACCGTTAATACGTGATAAAAAGGAATTTACAAGAAAAAACGCGCCAGCATTCTGCTGCTGTGCGAAATATACTTACCTTATATTACATTTATTTTACCACATTTGTCCTCAAAAAAGTAATGAATCTTTCGTGAAAAACGATTTGTTCATTTAAATAAAAAAGGAAATTCGTATAGCAGGTGGTGTCTTTTCTATACGAATTTCAAAATAAAATAATAATGCTTATTCAATTGGTTCTTTGTTTGGAAGACCAGCTTTTCTTGGATATTTTTTTGGTGTCTTTCGTTTTTTGCGAATAACAACAATAGAGCGTTCACTTTCCTCTTGTGGTAGTGCAAAGGTATGAATCGCTTCTACTTCTCCGCCAAGTAGCTCAATAGCTTTCTCTCCTATTTGTAGCTCTTCTTTCGCTTGCGCACCCTTCATCGCAATAAAAGCACCCGTTTTTTTCACTAATGGCAAACATAACTCACTAAGTACAGACATTCTTGCAACCGCTCTTGCAGTTACGATATCAAAAGATTCTCGAAACGAACTGTTTTTGCCGAAAGTCTCCGCTCGATCATGATAAAAAGCTACATTCGTTAAATTTAACGCTGCTGCCAAATGATTCAAAAATCCAATTCGCTTTTGTAATGAGTCAACTATCGTAACCTTTAAGTGTGGAAAACAGATTTTCAGTGGAATACTTGGAAATCCAGCACCGGCTCCAACATCACAAATATGTAATTCTTCTCTTAAATCATAATGAAATGCAGCTGTAATACAGTCATAGAAATGCTTTAAATAGACACCCTCTTCGTCTGTAATCGCTGTTAAATTTATTTTTTCATTCCATTCTACTAATATTCGAAAGTAAGTTGAAAATTGCTCACGTTGTGCATCTGTTAACTCAATTCCCTGTTCACCTAGTGCAGCTACAAATTGTTCTGGATTCATTAATCAACTAGTCCCTTCTATGTAATGGAAGAATAGCGACGTACCTTATTCATACGTCGCTATCTCCACCTCATTTTAATTTGCAATTCGTGCAATATTTCCCTGTTGAATATATACAAGCAAGATGGATATATCGGCAGGGTTAACACCAGAGATTCGAGACGCTTGGCCTACAGAGAGTGGACGAACTTTTTTCAGCTTCTCTACCGCTTCTGTTGCCAATCCATGGATAGCATCATAGTCAATATCATCTGGAATCTTCTTGTCTTCCATTTTTAACATTCGCTCTACTTGCTCATTTGCTTTTTTAATATAGCCTTCATACTTCACTTGAATTGCTACCTGTTCACGCATTTCAGGACTCAATTCCGTATTCGCTTCTATCATTTGTTCAATATGATCATAGCTTAGCTCTGGACGCTTCAGCAAATCATAAGCTTTTACTGGTTCCTTTAATGGAGTAGCTCCCGCACTTTCCATAATCGCATTTACTGCCTCCGTTGGCTTAATTGTAAGTTTTTTAAGTCGTTTTTTCTCCAGTTCTACGAAACTTTTCTTCTGTTGGAAATTAGCGTAACGTTCTTCAGAGATTAACCCTAGCTCATATCCCATATCTGTCAAACGTAAATCAGCATTATCATGACGGAGCAATAAACGATATTCCGCACGTGACGTTAATAAACGATACGGCTCGTTTGTGCCTTTGGTAACTAAGTCATCAATTAGAACACCGATATATGCTTGAGAACGATCTAAAATAACTGGCTCTTTACCAAGTACTTTCGCTGCCGCGTTAATACCAGCCATAATCCCCTGCCCTGCAGCTTCTTCATAGCCAGAGGTACCATTAATTTGTCCTGCTGTATACAATCCTGGAATTTTCTTTGTTTCTAATGTTGGCCAAAGCTGGGTAGGTACGACCGCATCGTATTCAATCGCATAGCCAGCACGCATAATAACGGCATTTTCAAGACCTGGTACTGTTTTTAACATCTCTTCCTGAACAGATTCAGGTAATGAAGTAGATAAACCTTGCACATAAACCTCTTCCGTATCTCTGCCTTCTGGTTCTAAGAAGATTTGATGACGCGGTTTATCATTAAAACGAACAATTTTATCCTCAATTGACGGGCAGTAACGTGCACCTGTTCCACGTTTTGCACCGGAATACATCGCGGAGAAACCTAAATTGTCGTTAATTACTTGGTGCGTAAATTCATTGGTATAGGTTAACCAGCATGGAAGCTGATCCGTAATTTGTTCCGTTGTTTCATAGGAGAATGACTGTGGATTGTCATCTCCTGGCTGGATTTCCGTTTTGGAGTAATCAACCGTGTGACTATTAACACGTGGCGGTGTACCTGTTTTAAATCGTGTTAATTCAAAACCAAGCTCCTCTAAGTTTTCAGAAAGCTTCACAGAAACACGTTGGTTATTTGGACCACTTTCATATTCCAAATGCCCCATCAATACTTTACCACGCATAAATGTTCCTGTCGTAACAATGACAGCTTCTGCAGTATACGTTGCCTTTGATTCTGTGACAACGCCTTTACATACACCATCCTCAACAATTAAAGAATCTACCATTCCTTGACGAACAGTCAAATTCTTTTCATTTTCAATAAGTTTTTTCATTTCGCGCATATATATTGGCTTATCAGCTTGTGCACGTAAAGCTTGCACAGCTGGGCCTTTTCCGGTATTTAACATCCGCATTTGGATGTAGCTTTTATCAATCACTTTCCCCATGATTCCACCGAGGGCATCAATTTCTCGAACAACAATCCCTTTAGCAGGTCCACCAATTGATGGATTACATGGCATAAAAGCGATCATATCGATATTCAATGTTAGCATTAACGTTTTGGCACCCATTCTTGCTGCAGCAAATCCAGCTTCGACCCCTGCATGCCCAGCGCCAATAACAATAACATCATAATGACCAGCATTGTATGTCATCACATTCATCCTTTCTAATTTTTTAATTCCGTATACCTATTCCAATCTATTTTCCTAAACAGAACTGCGAGAATAACTGATCAATTAAACTGTCACTCGCAGTATCTCCAATAATTTCACCTAAAAACTCCCATGTCCGGGTAACATCAATTTGCACGATATCCATTGGCATTCCGAGATCAATACCTTCCATCGCATCTTCTAACGCAAGGCTTGCTTGCTGCAGTAATTGGATATGCCTTGCATTCGAAACATAGGTTAGATCACCTGTCTCAATTTCTCCTGCAAAGAATGTATCAGCAATAGCTTGTTCCAATTCGTCTACCCCTTCTTCTTCAATTAGAGAAGTCGTAACTAGCGGTCTATCTCCTACAAGCTCTTTTACACGGTCCATATCCAGCTTCTGTTCCAGATCTGTTTTATTTATAATGACGATATATTCAAGCCCACTTACTGCTTCAAAGAGCTTGAAATCCTCATCTGTTAAGACATCATTGTTATTTAGTACAAATAAAATTAAATCGGACTCTTTTAATACTTGCCTTGAACGCTCGACACCAATTCGTTCCACAATATCCTCTGTTTCACGAATTCCAGCTGTATCGACCAATCGAAGCGGAACACCACGTACATTGACGTATTCCTCAATTATATCACGAGTTGTACCTGGAACATCTGTAACAATTGCTTTATTTTCCTGTACAAGTGTATTCATTAACGAAGATTTTCCGACATTTGGCCTGCCAATAATTGCTGTAGCAAGACCTTCACGTAAAATCTTCCCTTGTTTTGCGACACTTAATAATTCATCAATCTTCTTATGAACTTCCTTTGTTTTCGTACGCATCATTTCGTGGGACATTTCTTCCACATCATCGTATTCTGGATAATCAATATTTACTTCGACATGTGCAACTGTTTCAATCAATTCCTGACGCAGCTTTCCAATTAACCCGGATAAGCGACCGTCCATCTGCTTTAATGCCACAGACATTGCTCGGTCTGTTTTTGCTCGAATGAGGTCCATAACAGCCTCTGCCTGCGAAAGGTCAATTCTCCCATTCAAAAATGCACGTTTTGTAAACTCTCCTGGCTCTGCCAAGCGTGCACCAATGCTTAAGATAAGCTCTAGCACCCGGTTTACGGCTACCATACCACCATGACAGTTGATTTCAACGACATCTTCACGAGTAAATGTTTTCGGTGCGCGCATCACAGAAACCATTACTTCCTCAGCAATCTCACTTGTCTTTGGGTCGATAAGCTTCCCATAATGAATCGTATGAGAATCTACCTGGTTTAAATTTTTCCCTTTAAAAATACGTGCTGTCATTGAAACTGCCTCAGGACCGCTCAATCTTACAATCGCTATTGCCCCCTCACCAATCGGGGTTGATATCGCAGTAATTGTATCTGTCTCCATCACGATCACCTCCAACATTTTTTAAAAGCTTTTATCTATATCAATGGACAATAATTTAAATTTACGTCACTAACAAAATAGAATAACATAATTTCATTAAAAAATAAACTTATCCACAATTATTTTTTTCAGTAAGCTTCCAATAAAAAAGGCGAGAGGTTATCCACATGTGAATAACCTCTCGTCTTTTTATTTTATCAAACTACGCTAGCTGTTGATGATATTGATTTTTTATTCTTTATCCAGCTATCAATTCAAATACTCTTTCATAAGCATCATAAATTTTATCTGCCTCTTCTTCTTGATGGAACTCATTCTGATATACATAAACAAACAAATCCATTTCATAAAAGTTAATCAGAATTGCTACAAATGCTTTTGGTAATGCATCCCAGGAGTGAACCTCCTTTAGGCTCGATTCCAGCTCTTGATATATTTTTTCAAATTGTTGCTCATCCAATCCCTTACCACTACGCAATTTTTCAAAAAAATAACCATCTTCATTTATATACCTGACTAATTTTGTAAAAGTCTGGTTCTCTTGAAGTTCTGCTTCTCCTGTTTCTTCCAAGCATTTTTCGATTACTATTTTTATGTTTTTAGCTGCCTTCAGGATCTGTTCTGATTCTTCACCAGCATAATTAAGCGAAAAGTTATAGAGTTCACCATAAAGCTCAACCATCATTGTAGCTACCTCTTTTGGTATACTACTTACTCCTTTGTATTCCATTTTAAATAAAGTAAGCATTTCAACAACCTTTTCATACGCCTTTTCGTTAAAACCGTCCCCCATTCGAAGATCAACAAGTAAATTTAACGCTGATTCCTCAAAATTATGGATATGCTTATTTATATCACGCACACTTGTCACACTCCTATAAAAGAATCCATCCTTATTCTAGTAATTCAGATGGTCGACCTAACAGCTCAATGGCTGCAGCTGGAATTTCATATTCCACTAATAATTCTTGTGATGCATTGGCATATCTTCTAACCTTCTCCCAAGGTTCACCTTTCGAATTTACGAGATACTTGTCCTGAACTTTTGGATCTGTTAAATCATAATACATATTTGTTACCTTGCTTAAATCAATTTTTACGATTCGAAGATCATGAGCGCTGCCTTTATCCATAATGTTTGATGTTGCGTTTTTTAGTGCTATATCAAAACTTTTCGTTGTTGAAATATATTTTGACCCTTTGAAGTTTTTCTTCCCGCCATTATTAACATGTCCAGCAATGGTTATATGCTCGCGTTCTGGAGCCTTTGCAAAAATGCCTTTCGTCGGATCCTCGTCTTCTCGTAATACGCGATAAACGATATTACCATTTGAATCTTCATCAATATTTATATCGTCGATTGTATCTTTTGCTTGATCAATTGTACCATTGACGTCATCTATTGCATCCGTCGCATCATCGTTTCCAGTGAACTCGCCGACAGCATTGTCAACTGTTGTAATTAATTCACTAATATAGCTAACAATGTTATCAAAAACTTCTTTAATATTCTCTAAAGCTGTATCAATCGTTTCTCCTACACCATCAAACCAGTCCGTAACCGTATCCCAATAAGTCTCCTCTATATCTGTTCCGGTCGTTGTGACAGAACTTCCTATGTAGCTATTCTCTAAATTTCCATCCGAATTAATAGGAAAACTAAATTCCTCTGCCTTTATAGAGGAGGGCTGAAAAAAATGAAAAGAACATATCGATATAAATATTAAAAGTGCAATAATCCCCGGCAAATGGTATTTTTTCACCTTTTGGTTCCTCCTTAATTCTCTTTTCTTATCCAATAAAAAAATGGCTATGTCATTAGCAACTATTTCTTTATGCCATCTGCTCTTTAATCATGGAGAAATTGTTTTCGCTGTAGTTATACGTTATTTTTTGAATAAACTTACTATTTATCTCGTAGATGTTACATCAAATAAGCTGCTAACTTGATGAAAACCTTTAAATAATATGATAACAAAATTACTTTATATACTTTTCCACATACTAAAAATACCACAGTGTCCGACACTGTGGTATAGCCGAAAAGAGCTAGTTTAAGTTAATGTTTTAGTAATATTTATGCAGAACCCCGCTAAAGAATGTCTTTAGCGGGGTTCTTTATGGTTTAATGACGATATGCCGATGTGGTTCTACTCCATCTGAATAAGTCGAAACGTCATTAATACCTTGTAATGCACTATGAATGATTTTTCGCTCAAAAGCCGGCATTGGCTCAAGTGCTACTTTTTTATTGAGACGCTTTGCTTTATCCGCCATTTTATGTGCCAAGGACTCGAGCGTTTCTTTTCTTCTGCCGCGATATCCTTCTGCGTCTAATACAACGGTGTAGTAAGCTTTTTTATCCTTATTAATTGCGAGATGCAATAAGTATTGCAATGCGTTTAAGGTTTGTCCACGTTTCCCAATTAAAATTGCAATGTTTGCACCATCCAATTCATAGGTCACCTGGTTGCTCTCAACAGTAGTCTTCACTTCAACCGAAAGATTCATATTGCCTGCTATTTCTTTAATTAATTTCTCAGTTTCTTTTATTGGGTTTTTAGCAATTGTAACTTTGACAACGGCACGTTTCGATCCAAAAATGCCGAGTACACCCTTTTTTCCTTCATCGATTATATCAATCTCTACTTGGTCCTTCGTGGTGTTTAACTGCTCTAATGCCGATTGGACCGCTTCTTCGACTGTTTGTCCACTAGCAGTTATTTCTCTCACTATTTTCTCCTCCATTACTTATTCGTCATCATCGGTTTGTTAATGAGAAGTGTTTGAACAACCATAAAGATGTTACCTGTTACCCAGTATAATGCTAACGCTGCCGGGAAGAAGAATGCCATAACACCAATCATAATTGGCATTACGTAAAGCATAACCTGCATTTGCATTGCCATTTGCGGATTTTGCTTGGATGCAGAATTTGTTGACATCATTAGTTTTTGTTGCAAGAACGTAAATGCCCCCGTTAAAATCGGCAAAATATAATCTGGTGAACCAAGTTCAAACCATAGGAAGTTATGGGTACTAATTTCGGCAGTACGCATAATCGCATGATACATCGCAATCAGGATAGGCATTTGTACAAAAATCGGCAAACAACCAGCAAGTGGATTTACACCGTTTTTCTGGAATAACTGCATCGTTTCTTGCTGCAGCTTTTGCTGTGTAGTCGCATCTTTCGAACTATATTTCTTTTGGAGCTCTTGAAGCTTTGGCTGAATTTCTTGCATTGCTTTAGAGCTTTTTAATTGTTTAATACTTAGTGGTAAAATCAATAAACGAATTAAAATTGTTACAATAACAATCGATAATCCGTAACCTTCATTAAAAATTTCAGCTATTTTAATAATTACCCATGATAATGGATAAACAAAAATCGTATTCCAAATTCCTTCACTTTCGGCCGTAACCGGTTCATTAATCTCCGTACAGCCAGAAAGGATTGCCATTAAACCTACAAAGGTTATCAGCAAAAAAATCTTTTTACGCAATTTATTTCCTCCTTCATATGACCCTCATCACGCTCTACCTGTTATTTTATCCTAATTACACGTAAGATTCTATCTTTAAATAGATTTTTCCTATTTATTTAAAAGCCTCTCCTTATACAGTAAATGTGTCAGGCTTTTTTTTACTTCCTCAAGGCCCATATCCTTGGTTGGATTTCTAGCAATAATAACGATATCATAGGAGTTTTCGATATTATCCTCTAGATCCTGGAAGGCTTGTCTTAAGAAGCGTTTAATTCTATTTCGCGTAACCGCGTTCCCGATTTTTTTACCAACAGAAAGACCAATACGAAAATGCTCCTGATCTATCTTCTTTACATAATAGATAACAAGCTGTCGGTTAGCAAAGGATTTCCCATGTTTAAAGAGGTACTGAAATTCTTCATTTTTTTTTATACGAAACGCTTTCTTCATCTTTATCACCTTTATTTATACTCAAACACCATCGCCCGCAATAAATTATGTATAAAAAAAGCAGCTTGAATCACTGCTTTTCCGATCATTCTTCCGCTTCAGTTTACGTTCAAAAAGGAGGATAAAAAGGACCAAGAAGTTCGATGTGTCATTTTTACCGGACTTTTGAACATCCTTTAAAGCAGAAAAAGACCACTGACTTTTCAGTGGCCTATGCAGATAATACTTTTCTTCCTTTACGGCGACGACGAGCTAAAACATTACGTCCATTTTTAGTACTCATACGCGCACGAAAGCCATGTACTTTTTTGCGTTTACGGTTATTTGGTTGAAACGTTCTTTTCATTTATTCTGCACCTCCCCAAGGGATCCCTTTTAAATATCTAAATTAAAAATAATAACTTATCAATAGACAGTCCTTGACATTATACGAAAAACAACCATCATCTGTCAACTTAGATTTAAAAAATCTTTATCCACAGAGCCCGTTTATAATTATTTTAGGTTTTTTTTCTATCCACAACACCTATTTACAAGTTAAGCACAAAATATAGTAGTGTGGATAGTTATTATGCACAAGGTCTTGAATATGTGGATAACTATCCAAAAACCATTGCTTTATTCACTTTTATTTGATATTATATTTATGTTTTAACCTGTGGAAATCAAAAACAGCAATAAAACTTATTCACAATCTGTGGATAATATGTGGATAGTTGTTCACAGGGCATCGAATAACCTTTTCCACATACATGTGGATAACGTTTATAAGCAACTTTCTTCTTTATTATTCATATGGTTTACTATCCACAAGTCTCTCTATCGTAGTTATGCATAAAAGGAAACTTTTTATTTTCCTGTCTGCCAAAATAGATTTCATATAACTAAATATTTTCTATTCGTATATGTCAAGATATGTTTTAAACATATATATGATATGCCTTTCCATCTTATTCAAGATTGAGAGAGGCTTTTTCTGTCATTTGCAAAAGCGTAAGCACGTGGTTAGCGGCGTACGGACTGCACCCCAACTTTTGGGTGGTTCGACCTGTCGAACATTCGTACAGAGACAATGTTAACTTTCACCACAAGGGTATAAGTGCGACTAATTCTCATGTATTAACAGTCGGCAAGTCTTCTTTAGCGTGTCATGAGGTGATGGAAGTCTCGCTAGTCGCTGGATGCTGGAGCTGGAGGTGGCTGTTTAGGGAACTAAGCTACTTACAAGATTTGAATTTTGTTTCCTAAAATAACATGTGTAAACCAATTTGAAAGGAGTGAGATTGATATTGGAAAACATCGAAGAATTGTGGGTTGCTACGTTAGAGAAAATTGAAGAAAAAATTAGCAAACCCAGCTTTGATACGTGGTTAAAAAATACAAAGGCTGAAGCTATTGAAAAAAATACATTGATTATATCTGCACCAAATGAATTTGCTAGAGATTGGCTTGAAACACAGTATACAGAACTCATATCCGATATTCTTGGTGAAGTCACTGGTACAAAATTAAATACAAAGTTTATTATTCCTACTTCAAATATGGAAGTAGAAGATACAAAACAAGTGACAAACCAAAAAGCCGAATCCATTACAAATGATATGCCTAAATCTATGTTAAATTCCAAATATACATTTGATACATTCGTAATCGGTGCGGGAAATCGATTTGCTCATGCTGCTTCTTTAGCTGTAGCAGAAGCGCCAGCCAAAGCTTATAACCCACTCTTTATTTATGGTGGTGTTGGTCTTGGTAAGACACATCTTATGCATGCAATTGGACACTATGTTCGTGAGCATAATCCAAAAGCAAAGGTTGTTTATTTAACATCTGAGAAATTTACGAATGAATTCATCAATGCCATTATGGACAACAAATCCAATAGCTTCCGTAATAAATATCGAAATATCGATGTTCTATTAATTGATGATATTCAATTTATTGCTGGAAAAGAATCGACACAGGAAGAATTTTTCCATACATTTAATGCTTTACATGAAGAAAGTAAACAAATTATTATCTCGAGTGATCGTCCACCGAAAGAAATTCCAACATTGGAAGATCGCTTACGATCACGCTTTGAATGGGGACTAATTACCGATATTACACCACCAGATTTGGAAACGAGAATTGCAATTTTAACAAAAAAAGCAAAGGCTGAGGGACTTGATATACCAAATGAGGTCATGCTTTATATTGCAAATCAAATCAATACGAATATCCGCGAATTAGAAGGAGCGCTTATCCGCGTTGTTGCCTACTCCTCACTCGTTAATCAAGATATTGATGCCTCGCTTGCAGCAGATGCATTAAAGGATATTATTCCAAGCAGTAAGCCTAAAGTAATAACCATTGAAGGAATACAGGAAATTATAGCGGAAAGATACAATATTCGTATTGAAGATTTTGCAGCAAAGAAACGTACAAAATCGATTGCCTTTCCTAGACAAATTGCAATGTATCTTTCCAGAGAGCTTACCGATTTCTCTTTACCAAAGATAGGAGAGGAATTTGGTGGACGAGACCATACGACGGTCATTCACGCACACGAAAAAATTTCGAAATTACTCGAAGAAGATTCCGATCTAAATCGTGATATTGAAGATATAAAAGAAACATTAAAAACGATATAAGTCTCTTTTTTTGTTTTTCGACTTAGCTGTCCACATGTGAATAATGTTTATAAGTGTGCAAGCATATAAACAGGTTATACACATGTGGAAAACTTTACTGGTTTTGATGGAAATGCACTTATCCACATAATCACAGCGCCTATTACTATTATTACTGTTTTTTATAAAAATAAATATATATATAAATACATGTTCAAAAAGGAATAAAAAGAGTTAGAAAGTAAATCCGACATTTTTACCTAACTTTTGAACAATCTATAAAAGAACTTCCAAATTAGGAGGATATTTTCATGAAATTTATTATCAAACGTGATCGATTAATTGCAGGTATACAGGATGTCATGAAAGCAATCTCATCGAGGACCGTTATTCCAATTCTTACTGGAATGAAAATTGAAGCAAAACAATACGGAATTACACTAACAGGAAGTGATTCCGATATTTCCATTGAATCTTACATACCAGCAGAAGAAGATGATATGGTATATGTAGAGCAAATTGAGGAAGGATCTATTGTTTTACAAGCAAAATATTTCCCAGATATTATTCGCAAACTACCAGAGAATACAGTTGAAATTGAAGTTGATTCCAATCTGAAAGTTACCATTCGGTCTGGAAAAGCTGAATTTAATCTAAATGGTCAAGATGCAGAGGAATATCCACTATTACCTAAGCTACAAACGGATGATAGCTTTGAAATGCCAATTGATCTGTTGAAAAGTATGATTAAACAAACTGTATTTGCAGTATCCACAATGGAAACTCGACCAATTTTGACAGGCGTTAATTTGAAATTAGTTGACAAAGTTCTATCTTTTACAGCAACAGACAGTCATCGTTTGGCAAAAAGAGAAATCCCTGTAGCAGATGCTAACATCGCATTTCAGCAAGTTGTTGTACCAGGGAAAAGCTTAAACGAATTATATAAAATACTTGATGATACGGAAGAAACGGTTGAAATAAGTGTTACAAACAATCAAATTCTTTTCCGTACAAAGCATTTAAATTTCTTATCTCGTTTGCTTGATGGGAATTATCCAGAAACCTCTCGACTAATTCCAGAGCAAAGTAAAACGAAGATTCAAGTAAAAACAAAAGAATTACTCAATACAATTGATCGTGCATCACTTCTTGCAAAAGAAGAACGTAATAATGTCGTCAGGCTTTTTACACCAAATGATTCTGTCATTGAAATTTCTAGTAACTCACCAGAAGTTGGTAATGTCGTAGAGGAAATCGGCATCCAAGCAATGGAGGGGGAAGAGTTGAAGATATCATTCAGCTCGAAATATATGATTGATGCATTAAAAGCAATTGAATACGATGAGGTGATCATCGAATTCACAGGTGCTATGCGGCCATTTGTTATTCATCCACTGAACGAGGATTCAATATTACAATTAATTTTACCTGTTCGTACCTTCTAAAAAACTTAACACAAGAGCGAAGTGCCCTTCCAGACTACCATCGCAACGTCTTATCGTAGCAGTCTCGCTGGTCATTGGCACTTTGTGAACGTGTCTGTTTCGAACTAAGTTATACACAGCACTCAAATTTTAATTGCCTGACTGCGAAAAAAGCTCTAATAAGGGCTTTTTTTCGTTCATAGCAAAATATAAGCCCTTTTGCGCGTTTTTATGACAATTAGAGGTCTTACCTTCCCTTTCACCCAAAACTTTAGTAAAATAGTTATATAAGACAAATAAAAGGATGTTTACAGATGTGGAATCGAAATTTAATTTGTTTCTTTTCTAACATCGTATTTTTATCTCGTATTAAAAAACTGTAATATCCCGCCTCTTAGTCTAAGAACCAAAACCTGTAAAATGAGGATTAACAGTCCGTAACTTCTGATTCTGTTCAAAGGCCTGACTGTCTCCCGAATGATGCATTTCATGGGGGCAAAAGAAAGCCTCTGCGGAATGAAGTTTCGCATTATCACATCATCTAAAAAGATGTGCTTGTTTTAAAAAATCATAAGAATTTGGTGATGAACATGCAAGAAGAAATTAAAATAAATACAGAATACATCACTTTGGGCCAATTTATTAAGCTGACTAATATTTTGGAGTCCGGTGGAATGGTGAAAGCCTTTCTAGCAGATGTAGGTGTATTAGTAAATGGAGAAATAGAACATCGACGTGGGAGAAAGCTCTATCCAAAAGATGTAGTCGAAATAGAAGATGTTGGCTCGTATATTGTCGTAAGCTGATTGCATCCAACGCTACCCTGTTGATTAGAATTTAATTTTATTGGTCATTCATGCACGTGCAATGTGAATTTTTACCAATAAAACGAAGGAAAAAGAGGATTAATTTGCATGCACATTGAACAGCTTCAATTAACAAATTACCGTAATTACGAAAAATTGGATATCTCTTTTGATGATAAAGTGAACGTCATTATTGGTGAAAATGCACAAGGGAAAACGAACTTGATGGAAGCAATCTATGTAATGGCCTTTACTAAATCACATCGAACCCCACGTGAGAAAGAGCTTATCGGGTGGGATAAAGAATATGCTAAAATAGAAGGTAGAATAACAAAGCGTAATCATTCCATTCCCCTTGAAATCATTATTTCTTCCAAAGGAAAAAAAGCTAAATTAAATCGGCTCGAGCAAAAACGCTTAAGTGATTACATTGGGGCAATGAATGTTGTGATGTTTGCCCCAGAGGATCTAACGCTTGTTAAGGGGCCGCCCCAAACACGTAGACGTTTTATCGATATGGAGCTTGGTCAAATACAGCCGAGATATATTTATCATTTGGGACAGTATCAAAAAATACTGAAACAGCGCAATCATTTATTAAAACAAATGCAGAAAAAACGTACGACTGATTTTACAATGTTAGAGGTATTATCAGAGCAGCTGATTGAACATGCCTCCACATTATTAGAACGACGTTTTGTTTTCATGGATTTATTACGTAAGTGGGCTAAGCCAATCCATCATGGAATAAGCCGAGAGCTGGAAAACCTTGAAATTCGCTACAGTGCTACAATAGAAGTATCAGAAGATGCAAACATGGAAAAAATAGGTACTATCTATCGAGATAAATTTAAAGAAGTACAAGAAAAAGAAGTTGAACGCGGTACAACATTAATTGGACCACATCGAGATGATTTGATTTTTTATGTAAATGGAAAGGATGTTCAGACTTATGGTTCCCAAGGGCAGCAACGGACAACTGCACTATCCATTAAATTAGCTGAAATTGAACTCATTTACGGTGAAATCGGAGAATATCCAATTCTGCTTTTGGATGATGTTTTAAGTGAATTAGATGATTACAGACAATCGCATTTATTAAATACCATTCAAGGGCGTGTTCAAACCTTCGTTTCAACAACAAGTGTGGATGGAATTCATCATGATACATTAAAACAAGCAGAGCTGTTTCGTGTAATAGACGGAAGTGTGGACAACTAATCTGAAATCAGAGGTGGAGTGTGGTACCGTGTTTATTCATATTGGGGATAGCAATGTAATTCAATCGGAAGATATTGTTGCTATTATTGATTATAATTTGGTGTCATCATCTACGATTATGGATGAGATGATGGCTACAGCACATCAGAAGAAACAGATAATTGGTCCGAAAAAGAACGCTAAATCAGTCATGATTACGAAGAATACAATTTATTACAGTTCTTTATCGGTTTCTACGTTAAAGAAAAGATCGAGCATGATTC
Source organism: Oceanobacillus profundus (assembly GCF_003515705.1). GTDB lineage: Bacteria > Bacillota > Bacilli > Bacillales > Amphibacillaceae > Oceanobacillus > Oceanobacillus profundus. The sequence continues at coordinate 83,427 of NZ_QWEH01000006.1, read as the reverse complement.
GGGCGATAAATAAATTAGACGATTATTCGGATGAAATTGTTCCATAGGCACAAAAGAAGAACCCCCTGTTTTACAATGTATAGAGCAGATGCATATTTTCACTATAAGTATAAATATGCATGTGATTAAGCCTCTTGTGAAGCATGTATCGCTAGTCGCTGCTTCGGTACTTTATTTATCCGCAGCATTCAAATTGTACAGTTTCCTAATAGTAACAACCAACAGTGTATCTAAATTCACTGCTAATTATAGATGATTTTTTACCGTATTACGTGTACTTCAATAGAAATGAGTGTGAGAAAATGTCAATGGAAGACAAAATAACAGATAACCAAGCATATGATGCTGACCAAATACAGGTACTAGAAGGTCTGGAGGCCGTACGCAAACGACCTGGAATGTACATCGGATCTACGAGTGAGAAAGGTTTGCACCATCTTGTATGGGAGATTGTTGATAATAGTATTGATGAAGCACTGGCTGGATATTGTGATCATATTCAGGTCATCGTTGAAAAGGATAATAGTATTACAGTAAAAGATAACGGGCGCGGGATTCCAGTTGATATCCAGAAAAAAACAGGAAGACCAGCATTAGAAGTTATTATGACCGTTTTGCATGCCGGTGGTAAATTTGGTGGCGGAGGCTATAAAGTTTCCGGTGGATTACATGGTGTAGGTGCTTCTGTTGTGAACGCTCTATCTAAAGGTTTAGAGGTGCATGTTCATCGCGATAATAAAATCCACTTTTTAGGCTTTGAAAAAGGTGTCCCAATTGGGGAAATTGAAGTAGTTGGCGAAACCGATATTACTGGTACAATTACGCATTTTACACCAGATCCGGAAATTTTTACTGAAACGACTGAATATAACCTGGAAACATTAGAACAACGTCTCCGCGAGTTGGCATTTTTAAATAAAGGGTTAACGATAACTGTTGAAGACAAGCGAACAGATAGCGAGCCGAAATCGTACTTTTACGAAGGCGGAATCAGCTCTTACGTTGAATTTATTAATAAAAATAAAGAGGTACTTCACGAACCTTTCTATGCTGAAGGAGAAGAAGAAGGAATTGCTATCGAGGTTTCCATTCAGTACAACGATGGGTTTGCGAGCAATTTATATTCCTTTGCGAATAATATTCATACGTATGAAGGCGGGACGCATGAAGTTGGGTTCCGTAGTGGTTTGACTCGTGTGATTAATGATTACGCAAGAAAAAGTAACCTGATCAAAGAAAATGACACAAACCTTTCTGGAGATGATGTCCGTGAAGGGATGACAGCAATTGTTTCTGTAAAACATCCAGACCCTCAATTTGAAGGGCAGACGAAGACAAAGCTAGGAAATAGTGAAGTACGTGCTATTACAGATTCTATATTCAGTGAGTCATTCTCAAAATTCTTATATGAAAACCCGACAATTGCCAAAATAATTGTCGATAAAGGATTAATGGCTTCACGTGCACGTTTAGCAGCAAAAAAGGCGCGTGAATTGACACGAAGAAAAGGTGCTTTGGACGTTTCCAGTTTACCTGGAAAACTAGCAGATTGTTCGTCTAGGGATGCATCAATTAGTGAGCTTTATATTGTTGAGGGAGACTCTGCCGGTGGTTCAGCGAAATCCGGTAGGGATCGTCATTTTCAAGCTATTCTTCCATTGCGTGGTAAGATTTTGAATGTCGAGAAAGCTCGACTTGACCGTATTTTATCCAATAATGAAGTACGTGCTATGATTACTGCCCTTGGTACTGGTATCTCCGAAGATTTCGATATTACGAAAGCAAGGTACCATAAAGTAGTCATTATGACAGATGCAGATGTTGACGGAGCACATATACGAACATTATTATTAACGTTTTTCTATCGTTATATGCGTCCATTAATTGAACATGGATATATTTATATTGCACAGCCTCCATTATATCAAGTGAAACAAGGGAAAACACAATACTATGCTTACAATGATAAAGAATTAGACCGTATCTTAGAAGAAATACCAAAGGCACCAAAACCAGGTATTCAGCGGTATAAAGGTCTTGGTGAGATGAATGCTGAGCAACTATGGGATACAACAATGGATCCGGAAAAACGTACACTGCTTCAAGTTGAATTATCCGATGCAATCGACGCAGACCAAGTTTTCGACATGCTTATGGGAGATAAAGTTGAACCAAGAAGGGTCTTTATCGAAGAAAATGCCCAATACGTTAAAAACCTGGATATCTAAACGGAAAGCGAAGGCGACTGTTTAGAAATGAAAGGCTAGCAAGGCCCGAAAAGCACATGGTTTTAGTGCTTGAAGTGTGAATTGCTTATGACCGTAGTTTCCAGGAGCCATAGCTAGACAGCGAAAAGTGAAGCGGGCTTGCCCAGCGACGTAAGGCAGTGACACGGGACCGTAGAGCGCATGGTTTTAGCGCTCGAAGTGTCCATTGACAATGACTGTAGTCGCTAGCCCACGTGCAGCTAGACAGCGAAAAGTGAAGCGGGCTTGCCCAGATAATGACAAGCAACGGAACTGGATAAATAAAGTAGAGTAGTTATTTTTCGAAGGTAATCACTATTGATGTTAAATAGTGATAGGAGGTAAAGAAGGAATGGCAGAGGAAAAACGTCCAAATGTTCAAGAGATTAATATTAGTAAGGAAATGCGTACATCTTTTCTTGACTACGCAATGAGTGTTATCGTGTCGCGTGCATTACCGGATGTACGTGATGGAATGAAACCAGTTCATCGAAGAATTTTGTATGCGATGAATGACTTAGGGATGCATTCTGATAAGGCGCATAAGAAATCAGCACGTATTGTTGGTGAAGTTATCGGTAAGTATCATCCACACGGAGACTCGGCAGTTTATGAGACAATGGTTCGGATGGCACAAGATTTCAGCTATCGTTATATGCTTGTAGATGGTCATGGAAACTTTGGATCGGTTGATGGAGACTCAGCAGCTGCAATGCGTTATACCGAAGCGAGAATGTCAAAAATCTCGATGGAGTTATTGCGTGATATCAATAAAGATACAATTGATTATCAGGATAACTACGATGGATCTGAACGGGAGCCTGTTGTATTCCCAGCACGTTTCCCTAATCTACTCGTCAATGGTACATCAGGGATTGCGGTTGGAATGGCAACCAATATTCCGCCACATAACTTGGGAGAAACAATTGATGCTGTACTTGCAGTGAGTAAAGATCCGGATATCACGGTAGATGAATTGATGGAAGACTATATCCATGGTCCAGACTTTCCTACTGCCGGCCAAATATTAGGTCGCAGCGGAATCCGAAAAGCATATGAAACTGGAAAAGGTTCGGTTACAATTCGTGCGAAAGTGAATATCGAAGAAAGCTCAAATGGAAAAGAGACAATCATTGTAACAGAATTACCTTATCAGGTTAATAAAGCAAGACTGATTGAGAAAATTGCAGAACTCGTTCGGGATAAGCGGATTGAAGGAATTACAGATTTACGTGACGAGTCTGACCGAAATGGTATGCGCATTGTGATGGAGCTTCGCCGTGATGCGAATGGCAATGTTGTTTTAAATAATTTGTATAAACATACGTCACTACAGACAACATTTGGAATTAATATGCTTGCATTAGTAGATGGCCAGCCGAAAGTATTAACTATTAAACAGTGTCTAGAGCATTATTTAGAGCATCAAAAAGTAATTATTACACGTCGTACTGCTTTTGAATTAAGAAAAGCAGAAGCGCGTGCACATATTTTAGAAGGTTTACGCATCGCATTAGACCATTTAGACGAAGTTATTTCCTTAATCCGTAACTCTAAAACTGCAGACATTGCAAGAGTTGGTTTAATGGAACGTTTCAAGCTTTCAGAAAAGCAAGCTCAAGCTATTCTTGATATGCGCCTGCAGCGTTTAACAGGTTTAGAGCGTGAGAAGATTGAAGAAGAATACAGTGAATTGCAAAAACTGATTAATGAGTTAAAAGCAATTTTAGCGGATGAAGAAAAAGTACTTGAAATTATTCGCGAAGAGCTTACTGAAATTAAGGAACGTTTTAATGATGATCGTCGTACGGATATTGTAGCTGGTGGAGCTGGATTCTTCGAGGACGAAGACTTAATTCCAGTAGAAAACATTGTTATAACCCTTACACATCAAGGGTATATCAAGCGTTTACCTGCATCTACCTACCGAACACAAAGACGCGGTGGTCGAGGAATTCAAGGAATGGGAACGAATGAGGATGATTTTGTAGAACATCTTGTATCGACATCCACACATGATACGGTGCTTTTCTTTACCAATAAAGGAAAGGTATATCGTGCAAAAGGGTATGAGATTCCAGAGTTCAATCGGACAGCAAAAGGAATTCCAATCATCAATCTGCTTCAGGTTGAAAAAGGGGAATGGGTCAATGCAGTTATCTCTGTAAATAGCTATGAAGAGGATGCGTTCCTATTCTTTACAACGAAACATGGAATTGCTAAACGTACTTCCCTGGCCAAATTTGCAAATATCCGTAAAGGTGGCTTAATTGCAGTTGGACTTCGTGAAGAAGACGAGCTAATCTCCGTTCGATTAACCGATGGCAATAAGGATATGATGATTGCAACGAAAAATGGTTATCTGATCCGATTCGAAGAGACACAAATTCGAGAAATGGGACGAACTGCAGCAGGTGTTAAAGGTATTTCGTTACGAGAAGATGATGAAGTCGTATCCATGGAGATCATTGAGCCGGATTCAAAAATTCTCCATGTCACAAGTAAAGGTTTTGGTAAACAAACACCAGAAGCGGAATATCGTCAAATTAACCGCGGGGGTAAAGGTGTTTTCACATGTAAACTCGATGAGAAGACTGGTCATGTTGTAGCTGTAAAAGATGTGACAGGTGAAGAGGATCTCATGTTGATTACCATAGCAGGCGTATTAATTCGAATTCCAGTAGCAGAGATTTCAACAACTGGACGAAGTACAAAAGGTGTCCATTTAATTCGATTACAGGATGGAGAAGAAGTAGCAACGGTTGCTAAGGTAGATAGGGAAGAAGAGGAAACAGAAGAAGAAGAAGTTGTACAAGATACAACTTCAGAAAAAGAAAGCACAGAGACAGATACGAACGAAGAATAATTGGAATCTATCTATAGATGACTCAGAAAGTAGTGTACATCCTGAGTCATCTTCTTTATACAATGATACGAACTGGAATCCCCTCTATGCTGGGGAAATAAAAAAACTGATTCTTTTAACCTTGTGCTGCTAACAGTCTATGCGAAGGAAGAGAATCTTAATGGAATGAAGTATTACCTTCTATCTGAGAAAATGGGGGAAACCGATATGCGAGTAAAACCTTCAAGTCTAATTCCAGGATGTGTATTACTTAAGGAAGTAAGAGGCAAGACAAATCGTCCAATCATCCTAAAAAACACCATATTAAAAGAAGAACATATTACAATTCTTGAAAAATTCCTTGTTGAATCGGTAGATGTATCATCTACCTTGTCTAACGGTGATTCCTTTTTAGGAAAACCTGTTCAGCCAAAGGAAAAACAGCATATGAAGAAGCAAAATTCAATTGATAACGAAAAAAGTCTTCCATTTGCTGAGAGTTATCTAAATGTGGTGGCTGCATATAAACAACAGTTTCAAAAATGGCAAAATGGGATGCCAATTGATATCTCAGTTGTTCGTAAATTGATCATACCACTATTGGAATGTACAGAAACAATAGAGGCCGAAAAAATATATAGGCTTCATACATATAGTACCCAGGAGGATTATATGTATTTCCATAGTGTTGCAGTTTCCCTTCTTTCAGCATTTATCGGTAGGAAAATGGGGCTTTCGAAAGGTGAATGGCTTCAAAGTGGAATAGCAGGATTACTTAGTAATTGTGGATTGGTAAAAGTGGATGATTCTATCCTGAACAAAAAGGGAACGTTAACAGAAGATGAATGGAAAGCTATTAAAAATCACCCTACGTATTCGTATCGAATGATTGAGCATTTACCAATAATCACAGCGGCGGTAAAATTAGGTGTACTCCAGCATCATGAACGTCTAGATGGAAGTGGTTATCCGCTTGGTATTACGAATGAAAAAATCCATGTATTTGCTAAAATTATCGCAGTAAGTGATACATATTTCGCGATAATAAGTAATCGTATCTATGCAAAGGCACAAAGCTTATTTCATGCAATAAAAACAATCGAAAAGGATAGATATATGAAATTCGATGCGCAGGTAGTAAACGTATTCATCGACAATTTCGTTCATTTTTTGATTGGAAAGAAGATAATCCTCTCGAATGGAAAACATGGGGAAATTGTTTTTATAGACACGACAAAACCGACAAAGCCAATGATTCGTATCGAACCAGATGAAGCGATTATCTCATTGGATCAAATGCCCGAACTTTATATTGAAGAAATAATAGGGAGCTAGCTATAGCTCCCTATTCGTATATGTAGGCTATGTTAGGCTGTCAAACGTCGTTTTCATTGCTAGCATCTCACTACCAATTTGCCTTGGGATTTTTTGTGCAGTAACTTGTAGAAAATGGTGGATTAAAGGGTAATCCATATCCGCCTTGGATACAAATAAGTCACCCCACCATTCTGACTCGTAGCGACAGAGCATACTAAGATTAAAAAGCAACAAATAATGAATCATTACTTCTGAAATAGGAAGAAAGGAATCCCGGTTTGCTGGAAAATAAAGCTGATTATTATCCATATGCTTGAAAAAAGGACCATTCGAAAAATCAACGTAATCTTCAAGTTCTATATCAAGCATTAATTTTCCAGATTTAATCTCCTTAATAGCTGGAAGATAGTTTTGTATGCGTGCTATAAATGCCTTTTCTGTTAAATGATAGTTATCAAATAATTTGGTTGGGAATTGTAGATGAACCGAGTTTGCTGAGCCAATGACAGTTAGTTTCTCCTGCTTCTGTAAAGCGAAAAAATTACTCATTTCGGGTAGTAAGCTAAAAAGCGTTTCCATGCGAATTTTTTCAAAAGGGATTCTTTTAGTGGCGTACAAATGCTCCGAGAAATAAGGGAACATGCCATGCTGTTGTACTTTTACTTCATCATCTGTAAATGTATAGAACTTTTTCTTTCGTTTCCTTGCAGTTACGCCATGAGCGAGCAGCGAGGTTGATTCTGGATAGTCCGGACGTTTCGTTAGAAGATATGCTTTTAATAAATGCACCATACCGTAAAAATATAAAACAGGCTGAACAAGTTCATCGGATTTTTTACCATTTTCATAAAAACGCTGGCTATGATCGAGCAAATACATAAAAGTGCTGTAATTTTGATAGCTTTTTGCTTCTGCATCCTCCATTCCTAAATAGCATTGATATAAAAAGCTTTGGGCATGTTGTTGTGCGTTTAAATACGTATAAAATTCATCGACTGTTATCATAATTATGACCTCTTAACTATTATAAAATTTTGAATCTATTTATTTTTTGTTTCTAATCGAACTTTGTTGAAAAACCAAGCGTATTAGAGTAATGTATATAAAAATAGATATTCGTATATATAAATGTGTGCTCAGAAGAAGGATAAAAAGAACCGAGGTCGGCTAAAGTTGCAACGTCCTGGGCTGCGATTACTCGCCCCGCCGAAAATCCTTGTCGCAACACCGACATTAGAACGCCCTGGGCGTCGAAGTTCTATCACTCTCGATGTGTCATTTTTACCGGACTTTTGGGACATCCTCTATATAGTTTGAACGATAGATAGATACACCATACATAAACTTCATAAGGAGGAATTAAAAATGAGAGAAGATAAGTTTGCAAAAGAAGGTTTAACATTTGATGATGTATTATTAATACCAGGAAAATCAGAGGTTTTGCCTAATACCGTTGATCTTAGTACACAGCTTACATCCAATTTGAAGTTAAAATCTCCATTTATTAGTGCTGGTATGGATACTGTTACAGAAGCAGAAATGGCAATTGCAATGGCACGCCAAGGAGGATTCGGTGTCATTCATAAAAATATGTCGATGGAGGAACAAGCTGAGCAGGTAGACCGTGTTAAACGTTCTGAAAGTGGTGTTATTACGAACCCATTCTTCCTTACACCTGACCATCAGGTATATGATGCAGAGCACTTAATGGGCAAATACCGCATTTCTGGTGTGCCAATTGTGAACAATATTGAAGAACAGAAGCTTGTAGGCATTTTAACAAATCGTGATTTGCGCTTCATTCAGGATTATTCAATTGCTATTTCGGAAGTGATGACTAGTGAAAACCTTGTTACAGCTTCAGTTGGGACAACATTAGAGGAAGCTGAAAAACTTCTCCAAAAATATAAAATTGAAAAGCTCCCACTTGTGGATGAAAACAACATTTTAAAAGGTTTAATCACAATTAAAGATATTGAGAAGGTTATTGAGTTCCCGAATTCAGCTAAAGATGAGCAAGGTCGCTTACTTGTAGCAGCTGCAGTTGGTGTAACGGGAGATGCGATGCTTCGAATTGAAAAGCTTGTCGAAGCAGGTGTCGATGCGATTGTGATTGATACTGCTCATGGACATTCAAAAGGCGTGCTCGATCAACTACAAGCAGTAAGAGCGGCATTTCCTGATTTAGACATTATTGCAGGTAACGTTGCTACTGCTGAAGGAACAAAAGCGTTGATTGAAGCAGGTGCATCTGTTGTAAAAGTGGGAATTGGACCTGGATCAATTTGTACAACTCGAGTTGTAGCTGGTGTCGGAGTACCACAGATTACAGCAGTACATGATTGTGCTGTAGCAGCCGCAGAATACGGTGTTCCAGTCATTGCCGATGGTGGAATTAAATATTCTGGAGATATTGTGAAAGCATTGGCTGCTGGAGCACATGCAGTCATGATTGGCAGTATGTTTGCAGGGACAACGGAAAGCCCTGGAGAAACAGAAATCTATCAAGGCAGAAAATATAAAGTATACCGCGGAATGGGTTCTGTTGGCGCAATGAAAGCAGGCTCGAAGGATCGTTATTTCCAGAGTGATTCAGACAATAAAAAGCTTGTTCCAGAAGGTATTGAAGGAAGAGTTGCTTATAAAGGTGCACTTGCAGATACGTTCCACCAGTTAATAGGCGGATTACGATCTGGTATGGGATATTGTGGAACAGGAACAATTGATGCATTGCGCAATGATGCACAGTTTATACGTATAACAGGTGCTGGATTACGTGAGAGCCATCCGCATGATGTACAAATTACAAAAGAAGCACCAAATTATTCAGTCAATTAAAGCCTTATAATTTGAACTGCCTTTTATAATAGTAATGAATAAAAAATAGATGCTTGGTATCTCTAGCATCTATTTTTTTATATTTTTATGTGGTAAAATAACAGATAGCTTATTCAAAAGAGAGAATGGCAAAATTAAAAAGGTTATACCGCAGGTTGGAGGTACAGAAAGTTGAAACACAGCATGAAGAAGATTTTTCCATTAGTACTTGCGATGCTTGTACTAATACAATTGTTTATAACAGAGCCACTTACTGCAAACGCTGCAGAGTCATTGGATATAGGTGCTGAATCGGCAATTCTAGTCGATGCAGAAACAGGAAAGGTTTTATACGCAAAAAACCCTGATGTTGCGCTTCCACCGGCAAGTATGACGAAAATGATGACGGAATATCTCGTATGGGAAGCTGTCGAAAATGGTCAAATCTCGTGGGATACAACTACGCAGATTAGTGATTATGCTTACAGTATTTCTGCCAATACGGTGTTTTCGGGTGTTGGATTGAAACAACAACAGGATTATACAGTTGAAGAATTATATGAAGCAATGGCGATTAATTCAGATAATGCCACAACGATTGCTTTAGCGGAATTAATTTCTGGTTCAGAGGGCGAATTTGTTAAGTTAATGAATCAAAAAGCGGAAGAGTTAGGGCTATCTGAAGCTGAATTTGTAAATTCAACAGGATTGGACAATGAAGACCTAGATGGTAATCACCCAGAAGGAACAGACCCAAATGGGACGAATCTATTGTCAGCACGATCTGCTGCACAGCTTGGTTATCACCTTGTGAATGATTATCCAGGGGCACTCGATGTTGCTAAAATTCCAGTGACTGAATTTGATGGACAAACCATCCGCAACTGGAATTATATGCTTCCACATGAAGGTGAAAATTTAGGACAGTTTTTCTATGAAGGTGTAGATGGCTTAAAAACAGGCTTTACAAATTTGGCAGGCCACAGCTTCACAGGTACTGCAATTCGAGACGGTAATCGATTAATTACGGTTGTTATGAGAACGAGTAGTGATACAGAGCGCTTCGTAGAAACAGCTCAATTACTGGATCATGGCTATTCGAAATTCCAATCTGAGGAGCTTTTTCCTGCTGGTTACCAGTCTGAGGATCAAGGCACAGTTCCTGTAGCAAAAGGAAAACAAGATGAAGTTAACGTTTCATTAAGTGAAGCAGTACGTATTCCAATTCAAGCAGATGAAGCAGAATTGTACAGTATTGAATATCATATTGATGAGGATAAATTAAATGAAGACGGTGAATTAGTAGCACCAATTGAAAAAGGCGAAGTAGTCGGAACAGCAGAGCTTGTTTATGATGGTGATGTTGATTATGGTTATATTTTTGATGATTCAACTAGCCAAATTGACCTTGTAACAGATGAAGCAGTAGAAAAATCAAACTGGTTCATGCTTACACTCGGATCTATCGGTGATTTCTTTGCAAATATATTTACAGCTGCCGTTGATTGGATTAAAGGACTTTTTTAGTTAACAACAAAATCAATTTTTCCAGAAAAACTTGCATTTTGAATTAAAATTGCATATGATAGCAATAATTATAATGACAATCAATTAAAATGTATTGATAGGAAGTAGTAATAGCATGTCTTTCTTAAGAGAGCCGATGGCTGGTGAGAATCGGTGTTAGATTGCTGTGAATCCATCCTTGAACAGGTTTACGGAAAGGATTTAGAATCCAAAGTAAGTAAACCCGGTGAAGAGCCGTTATGAACGATGAGCCGGAAGATAGTATCTTCAACAAGGGTGGCAACGCGGGAAACTTACTCTCGTCCCTATATTTAGGGACGGGAGTTTTTTGATTTTTAAAGGATTTAACAATTTATATAATGCTTAAAGGAGGAATCATTATGTTAGACATGAAGTATTTAAGAAATAACTTTGAAGAGGTACAAAAAAGGCTTGCCCATCGTGGAGAGGATTTATCTGATTTAGATAAGTTCGGTTCTTTAGACGAAAAACGTCGCGGATTAATTGCAGAAACAGAGGCTTTAAAGGCAAAGCGCAATGAAGCAACGAAAGAAATATCTGCTTTGAAAAGAGAAAAGAAGGATGCAGATCCTGCGATTAAAGAAATGCGCGAGCTAGGTGATCAAATTGCTTTACTCGATAAAGACTTGAAGGGTATCGAGGAAGAGCTACAGCATATTATGCTATCCATTCCGAATATCCCGCATGAATCTGTTCCAGTTGGAGAAGATGAAGACGATAATGTGGAAGTTCGCGATTGGGGTACTGTTCCGGCATTTGACTTTGAAGTGCAGGCTCATTGGGACATTGCAACGAATCTTGATATTATCGATTTTGAACGCGCAGCTAAAGTAACAGGGAGCCGTTTTGTTTTCTATAAAGGCCTTGGTGCGAGATTAGAACGTGCATTATTAAACTTCATGATGGATCTCCATGCAGATGAGCACGGTTATATAGAGATGCTACCTCCACAAATTGTAAATCGCGCTAGCATGACAGGGACTGGTCAGCTTCCAAAATTTGAAGAGGATGCATTTAAACTGGAGGATTGGGATTATTTCATGATTCCTACTGCAGAAGTGCCCGTAACAAATTACCATCGTGATGAGATTTTATCAGCAGATAATCTACCGAAAAAATATGTTGCATTTAGCACGAATTTCCGTTCTGAAGCAGGATCTGCTGGGCGAGACACACGTGGATTAATTCGTCAGCATCAATTTAACAAAGTTGAGCTTGTTAATTTTGTGAAGCCGGAAGATTCCTATGAAGCATTGGAAACATTAACAGGAAATGCAGAAAAAGTATTGCAGCTATTAAACTTACCATATCGTGTAATGAGCATGTGTACAGCTGACCTAGGATTTACCGCAGCTAAAAAATATGATATTGAAGTATGGATTCCAAGCCAGGAAACATACCGTGAGATTTCTTCTTGCTCTAACTTCGAAGACTTCCAAGCACGTCGGGCTGGTATACGTTTCCGCAGGGAGGCGAACGGGAAACCAGAATATGTGCATACGTTAAATGGTTCTGGACTTGCAATCGGACGTACAGTAGCAGCTATTTTGGAAAACTACCAGCAAGCAGATGGATCTGTTGTTATTCCAGAGGTATTACGACCGTATATGGGTGGAAAAGAAGTAATGAAGTAATGGGACTTGTGCGGAGGTTATTCATACCTCCGTGTTCTCTTATTTAGCATGGAATGGCCAAAAATTTGACATTCATTTTTGAGCATGATATATTATTTCTTGGCAAATAAGCAAGTATAGAACTTTTTTATTTGTATAAGCAACAAAAGCTTGCATTCCAGAGTATAAGTTTTTCTAAGAAAGCAAAGAACGCCTTCTAAGAATCCCTTTAAAGAATGCTCAGTTTTCTAATCGTTATGGAGGTATACCCAAGTCTGGCTGAAGGGATCGGTCTTGAAAACCGACAGGCGGGTCAAACCGCGCGGGGGTTCGAATCCCTCTACCTCCTCCATTTGAAATCAAGCGTATAATAATTGGAGATAAAGAAAACCGCTGTTTTTCAGCGGTTTTTTCATATTACTTTTCCCTATCAAGGAAGGATTGTAAGAAGTTTAATGGGAGATGAACCTTATCCTCCTCATTTAATTGTAAAAAATGAATATCTTCATTCTCTGCTGCTTTGCTTTTGATATTGTTCACTTCATTATTTAGTTTCTCCATTTTAGAATCCAGTTTATTTGCTACATTTGCTGCTTCCGTTAATTCCGTGATTAACTGCTGTGGAACTTCCCCATTATATTTATAGTAGATTTTATGCTCTAAGCTTGCCCAGAAATCCATGGCAACCGAGCGGATTTGAATTTCGATATAAACCTGTTCGGTTCGATCTGACATAAATACTGGAATCGATAAAATAAGATGCAGGCTTTTATAACCATTCGATTTAGGATGTTTTATATAGTCTTTTACTTCTACAACCGTAATATCCTGTTGATTTTGAATCATTTCACTTACCTTATAAATATCGGAAATAAAGGAACATACGATACGAATTCCCACAATATCTTTAATATTTTCGCGAATTGCATCCATCGATATATCTAAATTTTTACGATACACTTTTTTGAGAATGCTTTCTGGAGATTTTATGCGTGATTTGATATGTTCAATAGGATTATAAGAATGTATATGTTGAAACTCCTCTTTCAGGATATTCAATTTTGTATTCATTTCATCTAGACCAAATTTATAAGTTATCATGAAGCGTGTAAGTTCATTACGGACCTGTTTTAATTGCTGTAATTGGTTCATGCTTTGATTCCTTTCACCTTTATTGATAAACTTATTATATCAAATATGGTGTCATTCAGATAATTTCTTGACAAAATAAAGATAAGAGCTTATAGTCATAGCAATTAAATGATTTGAGACGGAGAATAGGCCAGTAATACAATGACTATCGGAAAGAGAAAGGGATTTATAAGCTGGAAGATCCCTGCGAAATAGCGTGTATGAACCTACCTAGGAGTCGTTAGCGATAAACTAACCGCAGGAAACTGTGTTATCAATTTAGAGATGGGCATGATTGCCAAATTAGGTGGTACCGCGGAAACTGATTCCGTCCTTTGTTAAGGATGCAGAATCAGTTTTTTTAATTTCATAGGAGGTTGTCACATGGATAAAAGAATTGCATTTTTAGGAGCTGGATCTCTCGCAGAGGCGATCCTATCTGGTATTATTAAATCCGAAGTTGTAGCAAAAGAAAATATATATGTAACCAATAAAAGTAATCGTGAACGACTAATATACATTGAAAATCACTATCACGTTCAATGCTCTACAGATAAAGAAACAGTCTTCAGGAATGCTGATATTATTATTTTGGCTAGTAAGCCAAAGGATGCAGTGGAATCGATTACGTCGATAAAACCTTATTTGAATGAAAAGCAATTAATTATTTCGACCATTGCTGGGTTATCGACTGAAAAAATGGAGCAACTTCTGGACATACAAATTCCAGTTGTACGTACAATGCCAAACACATCCGCTCTCATTGGACATTCTGCGACAGCACTTTCGGCAGGGAAATATGTCGAAGCGGAGCATCTCTTACAAACGGATCAATTATTTCAAACTGTAGGTATGACGAAGCTTGTCGTTGAAAAGGATATGCATGCGATTACAGCTGTTTCTGGCAGTGGTCCAGCCTTTATTTATTATTTTGTAGAAGCGATGGAAAAAGCTGCAATGGAATTTGGCCTCGACAGGCAAACTGCTAAGGATCTTATTACCCAAACGGTCATTGGTGCTGGAAACATGCTAAAGCAATCTGGTGAAACACCAGCAGTGCTGCGGAAAAACATTACAAGTCCAGGAGGAACAACAGAGGCTGGTATTGCCGATTTAGATCGTCATAACTTTGAAGAAATGATTTTTTCATGTATCCGACAAGCACGTGATCGGTCAATTCAATTAGGTGAAAAGTAAAGGAAGTGAAATAGATGGAGACACCAGCATGTGCATATTGTAAGAAACAATGGAGTTATTTAACAACATTAAGGAATCTGTTTCGAATTAAAATGAGTTGTCCACATTGTGGAAAAGAAAATTATTATGATTCAGGCGCAAGTAATAGTTTTCTAGCCTTGATGATTGCGCCAGCATTAATTATTATCGGGGCATTTCTAAACCTCCCCTTGGGATGGCTAATCGGAATCTCGCTTATTCTCATTCTGATTCATTTTTTGCTTTACCCTTTCCGGACGAATGTAAGAAAAGCAGATTAAAAAAGGATGCACCGTTATGGTCATCCTTTTTTATTATCTCGCTAATTCTCTTCGTGTATATCGTCTGGAATGCTGAAGTGAGCGTCCAACCTTTTCTAAAATTTGTTCGATTGGGGTTTCTTCCTGCATTAAGTCATAGTCCGAAATGTTAATACGCAAAATTGGACATGCATTAAAGTTATCAATCCAATTCGTATAGCGATTATACATTTCCTCCCAGTAGCTAATTGGCGTACTCTTTTCCATATCCCGACCGCGTTCTTGGATCCTGCTTATAATCTCGTCAAAGGAGCCTTCCAAGTATATGAGTAGGTCTGGATGCGGGAAATATGGTGTCATTACCATTGCATCAAATAAATTGGTATAGGTTTCATAATCAGTTGGTGACATAGTACCTTTATCAAAATGCATTTTGGCAAAAATTCCAGTATCCTCATAAATGGAACGGTCCTGGACAAAGCCGCCGCCATATTCGAAAATTTTCTTTTGCTCTTTAAAGCGTTCTGCCAGGAAGTAGACCTGCAGATGGAAGCTCCATCGTTCGAAGTCATCATAAAATTTTTCTAGATACGGATTTGTGTCCACCTTTTCAAAAGATGTTTTAAATTCTAAAGCCTGTGCTAAGGCTCTTGTCATGGTTGATTTACCAACTCCAACCGTACCTGCAATTGTAATCACACTGTCGTTTGGAATATGGTATTTTTCTCTTAAGTTCATTATTGGTTCCCCTTCATTTTCATTCCACCCGCAAATGCAAATGGTTCGTTACTTTTTCAATAATGCAATCTAAATCCTTTTGATACTGAACAAAATCGGTCGTATCGCCATTTATTCGGATGACGGGAATGTCAGGATGTAATTGTTCAAAAGCATTCATATAGTCCTCGTAATCGTTTCTTAGCTGTGCAAGATAAGAAGCTTTTATATTTTGCTCAATATTTCTGCCGCGCCTTCTGATTCGATCCAAAATTGTATCGAGACTAGCATTTAAATAGATGAGCATATTTGGAGTGGGCATATCGGTTGTTAGGATTTGGTATATTTTTTCATATTTCTCCAATTTATCCTCTTGCAATGTACGTTTTGCAAAAATCATGTTTTTTGATATATGATAATCAGCTATTACAGCTTTGTTTGCTCTAAGATATTTCTTATCGATATCTTCCAATTGCTTGAATCGATTGCATAAAAAAAACATCTCGGTTTGAAAACTCCACTCATCGATATCATCGTAAAATTTGCCAAGAAAAGGATTTTCCTCCACAATTTCTTTTAACAAGTGATAATTAAAGTGATTGGATAGTTTTTTAGCGAGCGATGTTTTACCAATGCCAATCGGTCCTTCAATTGCAATGAAAGGCACTTCAGCCATTATTATTTCCTCCATTCATTGCTTTCATAGACAGAATTTATTTTACCATAGAATATGGCTATCTTCCATGTGAAAATAATGCCGCTTTCCAATTCGACAAAAATTTTGTATAATGTATTTTATCTTGTCCTAAAAATTTTAGGCTCCGTAGCTCAGGGGATAGAGCATCGGTTTCCTAAACCGTGTGTCGCAGGTTCGAATCCTGCCGGGGCCGCCACTGCCAAATATTGCATCTCAAAGTAATTTCTCTTCCGCATTCTGTTCAAACGTCCAGCATACAGTCAAAATAAAAAAATCTAATAACAGAGAGGACATTTATATGAGCTTAACAAAAAAAATTATGATTGCCCTCATATTAGGGGTAATTGTCGGTATCGGTTTAACCTTTGTTCCTGATAAGGCGTTTTCAATGCTAGATACTTATTTATTAGCCCCCGTTGGTCAAATTTTTATTAATTTAATTATGATGCTTGTTGTTCCACTTGTATTTGTTTCTATTACGCTAGGAACAGTTGGGTTAGGTGATCCAGCAAAGTTAGGAAAAATCGGTACGTATACGGTTAGTTTTTTCCTAATTACAACAGCAATGGCCATTTCTATTGGTCTTGGACTTGGATATATCCTCCAACCCGGAAAAGAAGGTGTATTCAATACAGATCAATCATATGAATCAGCTGAAGCACCACCAATTATGGAAACGATTATTAATATCATTCCAGAAAATCCAATCGCATCAATGGCTACTGGTGATATGCTGCAAATTATAGCATTTGCTATTTTCATAGGAGTTGCGTTAGCTTTTCTTGGTGAAAAAACAGCAGGAATTCATCGTTTATTTGAGCAAGCAAATGAAATTTTGAATTGGTTAGTTATGTTGGTTATGAAAGCTGCGCCATATGGAGCATTTGCACTAATTGCCTCTGCGATTGGTGATGCAGGGTTAGATGCAATTGGTTCCATGGCAATGTATATGATTACGGTTGTGCTTGGTTTGTTCATTCATGGAGCGGTTGTCTACAGTCTAGCCATTTGGTGGCTTGGAAGAGCGAATCCGCTTAAATTCTATAAAGGATTCTTCCCAGCGATGTCCGTTGCATTTAGTACATCCAGCTCGAATGCTACGTTACCGATTTCTATGAAAGCTGCGCAAGAAAATCTTGGCGTAAAAAAAGAGATTAGTAGCTTTGTTCAACCATTAGGTGCAACAATCAATATGGATGGAACAGCGATTATGCAAGCTGTAGCTACCGTGTTCATTTCCCAAGTATATGCACTTCCGTTAAGTCCAACAGATTTGCTTCTAGTTGTCCTAACAGCAACATTAGCAAGTATTGGGACAGCAGGTGTACCTGGTGTCGGTATGATTATGCTGGCGATGGTATTAGGTCAAGTAGGTTTACCTGTGGAAGGTATTGCATTGATTATCGGTATTGACCGTATCCTTGATATGTTACGTACGTCTTTAAATATTACAGGGGATGCAGCATGTGCTTTTATTATTTCTGAAAAGGAAAGACGTAAGGAAGAAAAGGCTGCAAAAGCTTAAATTAAAATAAGAATGTTAATGATCACGTTGGATTGCTATTAGTTGCAAACAACGTGATTTTCTTTGGGTTTAAAGATATATCCAAATTTAAGTAATATTTTGAATAATAGTAATTGAGATGAATTACTTTAAAATCGTCACAAAATGTTCTAAACTATATATTAGTTACCGAATGTTTCAATTATTTTCAATTAATTATTTAAGAAATAATGAAATCGATTACAAAGAAGGATGAGGTGATTGGATGGATATGCAAGTAATACCAGCAAGAAGTGAGAACTATAATTTAAAAGATTATCAAAAAGTAAGAGAAAACTTCAAATGGGATGATGTAAACAAGCATTTTGCCTGGAACGAGACTGGAAAGGTAAATATCGCATATGAAGCATTGGATCGCCATGCAGAGAATCCTGCTAAAAAAGATAAGGTAGCTTTATTATATTCTGCTCCAGACCGTGAGGAGCAGCTTACGTTTTCAGATTTAAGTAAACAGAGTAATAAGTTTGCAAATGTACTAAAGAAGCATCAAGTAAACAAAGGGGACCGTGTATTTCTCTTTATGCCACGAAGTCCAGAATTTTATGCAGCATTCTTTGGGATATTAAAAACTGGCGCGATTGCTGGACCCTTATTCGAGGCATTTATGGAGCAAGCTGTCCGAGATCGCCTGCAGGATAGTGAAGCAAGTGTACTGATTACGACCCCAGAGCTAATTGAGAGAGTTCCACAAGATGAATTACCACAATTAGAAACAGTAATTCTTGTTGGGGAAGCAGGGGTAGCTCATACGTATATTGATTATCATACTGAAATGGCCGGGGCCTCTGAAGCATTTGATATCGAATGGGTTGATTTAGAAGATGGTATGCTGCTCCACTATACATCGGGATCTACTGGAAAGCCTAAGGGCGTTTATCATGTGCACAATGCTATGATTCAGCATTACGCTACAGGTGAATGGGTACTCGATCTGAAAGAAGATGATGTATATTGGTGTACTGCGGACCCAGGCTGGGTAACAGGAACAAGCTACGGTATCTTTGCACCTTGGTTACATGGTGTGACAAACGTGATTCGTGGTGGACGTTTTACGCCAGATGACTGGTATGAAACCCTGGAGAAAAATAAGATAACGGTATGGTATACCGCTCCAACAGCATTGCGGATGCTTGTCAGTCACGGTGAAGAGGCATTAAAGAAATATGATCTTTTAGAATTACGTCATATCATGAGTGTTGGGGAGCCATTGAACCCAGAGGTTGTTACATGGGGATTAAAAGCATTTAATCTACGCATCCATGATACATGGTGGATGACCGAAACAGGTGCACAGCTCATTGTAAATCTACCTGCATTGGAAATTCGCCCAGGTTCGATGGGGAAACCAATTCCTGGTATTGTAGCATCGATTGTTGATAATGAAGGAAATGAACTACCTCCAAATCAGATGGGGAATTTAGCAATTAAAGAGGGTTGGCCGTCGATGATGCGGCAAATTTGGAATAATCCTGGTAAATATGAAAGCTATTTTATTAATGGCTGGTATGTCTCTGGTGATAGTGCATATCGTGATGAGGATGGTTATTTCTGGTTCCAAGGACGCCTGGATGATGTCATTAATACATCTGGTGAGCGGGTCGGCCCATTTGAGGTTGAGAGCAAATTAATTGAACACCCAGCTGTTGCTGAAGCGGGAGTCATTGGAAAACCGCATCCAGAACGGGGAGAAATTATTAAAGCATTTATTTCCTTGAATGAAGGATATGAAAAATCGGATGAATTATTAGAAGAAATTCGTCAATTTGTTAAAACAGGTCTTAGTGCACATGCTGCACCAAGAGAAATTGAAATTCGCGATAGCATTCCTAAAACGCGAAGCGGTAAAATTATGCGTCGTCTGTTGAAATCTTGGGAGCTGGGCCTTCCAACAGGAGATACATCGACATTAGAGGAGTAAAATCAAAAAGCTTTGGTTGTCGCTTTAGTGGCGAGGACCAAAGTTTTTCTTTATGCTATACGTTATAGAGAATAGGATAGGGGCGTTTATGATGAGTGATAAGTATGTATCCGACGATCCAGTTCATCTTTATCCCGAAACATCAATCCATATGCTCCCAGGAGATGTGCTTTATTCACATAAGACAGCATTATCTTCCATTGTCGTCGGACATGCTGGGATTATTGGCGAGGATTTTCGAATTTATCATGTAAACAGATGGCCGAGCTATGGGCATGGAGATAGTATGCCTATTTATTTAAGCAGGCATAAAAAGGGCGAGAAGCTGACGATATTACGACATCCGAATAAGGAGGAAGCTAGAAATGCTGCAAGGTGGGCAAAGCAGCATAAAGAACAGGTAAATGCTTATCAGTATACGAGGAATCTTCGAAATCTCCAACAAAACTATTGCTCTAAATTTGTCTGGCAAGCTTTTTACTTTGGAA
Organism: Oceanobacillus profundus; assembly: GCF_003515705.1. Lineage (GTDB taxonomy): Bacteria > Bacillota > Bacilli > Bacillales > Amphibacillaceae > Oceanobacillus > Oceanobacillus profundus. The sequence goes on along the minus strand of NZ_QWEH01000006.1, from coordinate 63,051 downwards.
ATGACGGGAAGGTCGATCTTGCAACAACGAAGATAAAGCAATCCACAAATCTTAATCCTAGACGGTATATCATGCCAGCGCAAATTTATCGAGGGCTGCAACGAATTGGAGCATTCGCTAATGTGCTCTATCGTGCGTAGTTTTTTGTGAAAAGGTGCTGCCAAACAAGCGTAGAAAAAAAGACAGCCTGGAACGGCTGTCCTTATAAATGCTATTTACCTGGTGATATCCTCGGACGGTCCAAAGATTTCAAAATGAATATCTGTGTCATTCACTTGATATGCTTTCAAGTGTTGATACATCGCACGCATAAATCCCTTCGGTCCACAGAAATAAAATGCGGCATCGTTTGTTGGAAGTATGGATGATAACCAATCATAATCAATTCTACCTGCTTTATCAAAAGAATCTCCTTCACTAGGGCTGTCATACACGGTATAACTTTTCACATGGTTATTTTGCCCAGCGATTTCTTTGACACGCTCTTTCATTGCATGGAATTTACTTGATTTTGCAGCGTGAATATAAATAACCTCACGTTCAGGCTGCTCCTTAATTGCTGTTTCAAGCATGCTAATCATAGGTGTTAATCCCACTCCGCCACTCATTAGGACGAGTGGTCTAGTGTCTTCTGCATCTAAAAAGAAATCCCCAGCTGGTGCACTGATTGGTAGGATGTCTCCTTCATTAATATGTTCATGTAGGAAACTTGATACAACTCCCTTGGGCTGGTCTTCGAAAGCATCCTCACGCTTTACACTAATTCGGTAAAATTCCCCTCCAGGAGCACAGGATAAGCTATATTGACGTAAATGGTTATAGTTTTCTCCGTCAATGACAGCCTTTACGGTAATATACTGACCGGGTTGATAGGAAGGGAATGCTTCTCCATCTTCTGGCTGCAGATAGAACGATGTAATAACATCACTTTCGACTTCTTTTTTGATTACTTTAAAGTTACGATAGTCTATCCATCCACCAGTTGTTGCTTTTACTTCAGTATACATTTCGGCTTCAACAGAAATAAATACATCTGCAATCACACCATATGCTTTTGCCCAAGCATCGATAATTTCGTCTGTTGCTGCATCTCCTAACACGTCTTTAATTGCTAGTAATAAATTCTCTCCAACAATTGGATAATGCTCTGGCTTAATATTTAAGCTGCGGTGTTTTTGGGCAATTTGCTTTACAACGGGTAAGATAGCTTCTAAATTGTCGATATGGACAGCAGCTGCATAAACCGTATTCGCAAGCGCTTTAGGTTGGTCACCTTTTCGTTGATTTGTTTGGTTAAAAATATTCTTTAATTCTGGGTGGTTTTCAAACATCATTTGATAAAATCGTTTTGTTATTGCAGTCCCGTGTTCCTCTAAAACTGGTACAGTAGCTTTTATTATGTCTCTTGTTTTTTGATCTAATCCAGTAGCTGTTTCTGTTGTCATTTCAAAGCACTCCCTACAGTTTTTTAAAAGATGTATTTCTAATACATGTTTAATTATAGATGTTTTATTTGCACTGTATCAATAGTGAAAACGGGTTTTGTGTTACAATATTGTGAAGAAGTAAACGAGGTGATTCATTCATGCAATTAAAGAAGTATACGGATTACGCATTGCGCGTTTTAATTTATACAGGTACAAAACCGAATGATGAGCTTGCTAGTATTAAGGAAATCTCAGAGGTTTTTAACATCTCGCAGCATCATTTAGGAAAAATTGTCTTTGAATTGAACAAAATGGGCTTACTTGAAACGATTAGAGGGAGAAATGGTGGTATCCGACTGGCAAAGCCTGCATCGGAAATCAACGTAGGTTTACTTGTTCGCAGCCTCGAAAGTGATTTTAATTTACTTGAATGCTTTGATAAGGGAACAAATCATTGTGTGATTACCCCAGCATGTACCTTAAAACACGCATTGAATAAAGCCTTGCATGCTTTTTTTAAGGTGCTTGATGAATATACGGTTCAAGATCTAATTTCGAATGAAGAGGAATTGCGAGCATTAATGGGCATGGATCGGTGATGTTTTATTTTCCTTACAAAGGGAAGACTCTTTATGAATCAAATCATAAGGAGCGGATGAGCAATGGGTAAAAAAATAGCAACCGTCATTACCGATATGTTTGAGGATGTGGAATATACAGAACCAGCAGAGGCTTTTAAAGAAGCTGGGCATGAAGTAATCACGATTGAAAAAGAAAAGGGCAATAAAGTAACAGGGAAAAACAAGGAAACTACGTTAACGATTGACCATGGTATCGAGGATGTAAATGTCGATGATTTTGATGCATTATTCATCCCTGGTGGCTTTTCACCAGATATTTTACGGGCGGATGATCGTTTTGTTAAGTTTGCTAAAGGTTTCATGGATGCGAAAAAACCTGTATTTGCAATTTGTCATGGACCACAGCTGTTAATTACAGCGAAAGCGTTAGAGGGCCGAGATGCAACAGGCTACAAATCGATTCAAGTTGATATGGAGTATGCAGGAGCCAAGGTTGTCGATAAAGAAGTAGTCGTTTGTCAGGATCAGCTTGTGACAAGTCGTCAGCCAGATGATATTCCAGCTTTTAATCGTGAAGCTTTGAATCTGCTCAAGTAAGAATTAAAAGTGGGAGTCTATTGTTAGATAACGGAAAAGGAAACCACAATTAACAATATGTAAAAATAGGAAGACCGTCTCTAATCAAATGGAGACGGTCTTTTCGATCTTCTTGGCGATATTAATATCTAGTACATATTCTATTATAGTTTGGTTATCGTAAATTGATCGTCTAGTAAAAGCCAATTTTGTGGAAAGGCTAGACCTAGCTTCCAATATGCAATACCTAGTAGGTCGAGTTCACGAATCATATCGAATTTTGCCTGAATTGATCTGGCATCTTCAAACCATACCTCGTGTTCATTCCCCTCTGCATCTGTATACGTGAAAAATGGCGCCTGTGCGCTCGTGTCATATTGAATGACAGCATTATTTTCCCTGGCAATTGCAATCGCTTGCTGTGGACTTACGGCACGAGCAGCTTCTCCACCTTCAACAAAGGGTAACGTCCAATCGTATCCATATAAATTTTGGCCTAATAATATTTTATCTGCGGGAATAACTGTTAAGGCGTAATCAACAACATTACGAACTTGATCAATTGGCGAAACAGCCATCGGAGGACCGTAGCTATAGCCCCATTCATACGTCATTAATACAACAAAGTCTGCTATTTCCCCATGAGCAGCGTAATCGTGAGCTTCATACCACTGCCCTGTTTGAGTGGCGCTTGTTTTTGGCGCGAGTGCAGTAGATAAGAGTAAGCCTTCCTGAGAAAATCGCTCCTTTGCTTTACGCAGAAATGCGTTGTATGCTTCCCGATCATCAGATGGCAGAAATTCAAAGTCAAAGTGAATATCGGTAAATCCTTGTGTCTGCGCTGTATTCACAATGTTATCCAATAGCTTATTTTGAACCGCTTGTACGGTTAAAATGATATGACCAAGCTCATCACTAAACCCAGGTCCTTCCAAATTTGTCACAACCATTGCCATTGCTGTATCTGTGTTTGCGGCAATCTCCTGTAGATTCCCGATGGGTGGTGAAGTCAATGAACCATCGCGATTGACTCGATAGCTAAATAATGCAAGGAAAGTTAGATAAGGAGAATTTTTAGCAGCAGCATTTTCCAAGGTTTCAGAAACCGTATCACCAAAGGGTTCAATATAAGCATACGATGTAATCGCGCGCTTAGCACGAGGCGGGATGTAAAGCCGCAAGCCAATAGGAAGTGTCATCTCTGGTGAAATATTATTAATCGTTGCTAGTTCCTGATAGGTCATCCCAAATCGGTTGGCAATGGAATAAAGGCTATCACCTTGTTGAACAAAGTAAAACTGACCAAAAATGGGGATGACCAGTGCTTGCCCGATGACGAGATCATTTGGAGCATCTAGTTCATTGGCATTCGTAATGGCGACAGCAGTTGTATTATATGTATTAGCGATTGAAGTTAATGTTTCCCCTTCTGTAACAACATGAATTTGCAAGAGAACTTCCTCCTTCAAAACAGTTTCTCATTTTAACTTATGTGAAGGAGGTCAGCTATATGACTTAAAGTGGATCGATATTTGCCTTCATTACAGAACGGATTAAATATAATGCATAATCATTGTTCTCCTTTGCTTCGGATGCCATGCAATTTGCAGGAACGTGCATTCCAAATTGGTACATATACGCATCCTTGGCAGTAAAAAGAATGCAAATGTCTCCGGCAATACCAGCCATTAGGAGATGGCTTCGTTTTAAATCTGTAAGCAAAGATTGCAGTGGCGTCTGGAAAAAGGCAGAATGCTGTGGTTTAATAAGAAAGTAATCATCTTCCTCTGGTGCGAGTGCCTCAATAATTTCCTTGCTTCTATCATTTTTACAGTTTTCAATAATTTTATGAAAGTCTGCTTGCCATAATCCGTAATGGTCATTAACATAAATAGTAGGTAGATTTTTTTCTTTGGCGAATTTCTTCAGCTTAATGAGGTTCGGGAGGATTGCTTTCGTATTTCGATATAAATCATCACCGCCATCAAAGTCAAAATCGTTGATAATATCGACAAATAGTACAGCAGTGTTATTTAATGATGTATCCATTTATGAGTCTCCTTTATTCGGTATGACTACTTAACAGTATTTCCTCTTTTGGATTGATTCAAACTTTAAAACAAAGTGTTGTGATAATATGAGTGATGTAAAATTTATGGAAGCGGCAATTGAAGAAGCCCAAAAAGCTTTAACATTAAATGAAGTTCCAATTGGTGCGGTTATCGTATATAACGATGAAATCATTGCAAGGGGCTATAACTTGCGAGAATCCTCGCAAACGACGCTATCCCATGCTGAGCTTATTGCCATTCAAGAAGCAAATGAAAAGATTGGAAGCTGGCGACTAGAGGATTGTACGCTCTACGTTACATTGGAGCCATGTCCGATGTGTGCAGGTGCTATTGTCCAATCGCGAATTAAACGTGTTGTATATGGAGCAACTGATCCGAAGGCAGGATGTGCGGGCACATTAATGAATTTATTGAATGAACCTCGCTTTAATCATCAGGTTGAATTAACGGCAGGTGTTTTACAAACAGAGTGTGCTGCATTACTAACGGATTTCTTTCGAGCACTTCGAAAAAGAAAAAAATAGTCGGTAACCGGGCGCTTCCGCTTTTGATGTTGCATTTTGTCGATAATTTCGCTATAATGGTAAATACCGTGCTAGGTGGGGAGGTAGCGGTGCCCTGTACTCGCAATCCGCTATAGCGAGGCTGAATTCCCACTCTAGGTGTGGCGATTTTATGGTCTGCCTTAAGGGAGTGGTGTTGACGCCCGGGTCCTACGCAACAGGAACCCATGAACCCTGTCAGGTCCGGAAGGAAGCAGCAGTAAGTGGAATTTTCTGTGTGCCGTGGGGAAGCCTAGGCCGAGCCATGAACTTAAGTAACGCATAGGGTCGTCACATCGAAAGTGGGTGCACGGCTACATAATGCAATCAAACACTCTTTTAAACGCTATAAAGCATTTGAAAGAGTGTTTTTAAATTCACCTAGATAAAATCTATCTAAGCTGCATGCCATATGGATAAGAGTTGGATGTTGGGATTTTTTTCGTATGAATAATTTTACTTTTATGAAAAAATGGAATAAGATAGAACTAGAATATAAAAAATCCACTAGGGGTGCCATTTGGCTGAGATAAGATTCATTTCTTGATCCCTTTGAACCTGAACTGGCTAGTACCAGCGTAGGGAAGTGGAGCTGGTGACGTATACATAATTCTGTAACTGTATATATAACCACTCCATTTCGGGGTGGTTTTTTTGTTCTTCATTCTAAATTTATAGAAAGGAGATGTTTTGATGGATGTTATTGCAAAAATAAGAGAAGACTAGCCGTTTATTTTTAATATTACCAATGAAGTTGCGAGTAATTTTGCTGCTAATGGTCTAATCGCAATCGGCGCGTCTCCTGCAATGTCACATACACTAAGAGAATCAAAAGACTACGGAAAAATTGCCGACGCTGTAGTGCTGAACAATGGGACATTAACGGAGTCCTGTGGAGAAGCAATGTTAAAGGCTGGAAAAGCAGCAAACGAGAATGGGGTTCCGGCAATTCTTGGGACCGGAGGTATGGCTACCACCAGTGGGATTTTTCTTGAAGATCAGCAGGATAAAAACGATTTGATGTATATTGTTAACGCTGTATTAGAAGTAATCTATTAAACAAAATTAGGGGAGGAATTTTCTATGCGTTTTTCAGAGTTATTGCGAGAGGCTACGAAAGAGAGTTGGAAATTAAGTCTAAATCACCCGTTTGTACAGGGTATTGTAAGTGGTGATTTGCCACTGGAAACATTCAAAAATTATATTCTGCAGGATATCTATTATTTGAAGCATTACGGCAAGGTGCATGCTTTTGCGGCTGCACATTCAGATGACTTTCATGTTGCTGCTAAACTGGCTGAAAAAGCAAAGAAAACAGCAGAAGCAGAGCTAACAGTGCATAAGGAGCATGCAGGGATTTTAAAGATTACCAATGCAGAAATTGAGAATTTTAAACCTGCACCAACTGCCTATGCTTATACATCGCATTTGTACCGTGCATCGTTGTCCGGAAGTTTAGCTCAAATTGTAGCTGCAATGCTACCATGTTACTGGTTATATGCTGATATTGGTTTGACTTACAAGGACGCAAAACCGAAAGAAGAAATTTACCAAAATTGGCTGAACACGTATGGTAGTGAATGGTTCCAAGAGTCCACACAGGAAATGATTGACCTGCTCGATGGATTAGCGGAAAAGGCAAGTGAAACAGAAAAAGAGAAAATCAAAGAGCAGTTTATTCTTGCGAAAGAATATGAGCTCGCATTTTGGGAGATGTCCTATACGTTTGAAACATGGCTTTCGGAAAAAGCAACGAATCCGGCATCTGTTTAAAATTATAAAAACCAGGGTGGCTGATGATATGCCATCCTGGTTTCTTAGTCCCATAGAACAAACCAATCCCCTCCACCTATAACGAAATGTGACAGTAACTCCAGATGAATGTTACAAAAAATATATTTAACCCTGTTTTGGTTCACATTCACCCCTAAAATCGGGTATAATTAGAAATAGATCATAGAGGGGAATCTGTATTATGAGCTATCAAGCTTTATATCGCGTTTGGCGTCCAAGAACTTTTGAGGATGTCGTAGGACAAACACATATTACGAGAACATTGCAGAATGCGATTGTACAAGATAAATTTTCGCATGCTTACTTATTCTCTGGGCCAAGAGGGACAGGGAAAACAAGTGCTGCCAAGATTTTTGCCCAAACAATTAACTGTGAGCATGCACCAGTCAAAGAACCATGTAATGAATGTGATGCATGTCGTGGCATTTTGGATGGCTCGATTTCAGATGTTATCGAAATTGATGCTGCATCCAATACGAGTGTCGATGATATTCGTGAAATCCGAGACAAGGTAAAGTATGCTTCAAGCGCAGTACCATATAAAGTGTACATCATTGATGAGGTACACATGATTTCTATTAATGCATTCAACGCATTACTAAAAACGTTAGAAGAACCACCAAAGCATGTCGTCTTTATTTTGGCAACGACCGAGCCACATAAAATTCCATTAACGATCATTTCTAGGTGTCAGCGATTCGATTTTAAACCGATATCCAATCAGGCAATTGTAGATCGTATGCAAACGATTATGGAAGCAGAGAATATTTCTGTTTCGAAAGAGGCATTGGATACTGTTGCATTAGCAGCAGAAGGTGGAATGCGTGATGCGTTAAGTATTCTGGATCAAGCAATTTCCTATAGTGAGGACCAGGTAGAACTCGATGATGTGTTGGCTGTTACTGGTGGTGTTTCCCAGAAAGTGCTCACCGATATCGTAAAGGCCATGCATGAAAAAGATGTGGAACAGGCGTTACAGCTATTGGATGATTTGATCCAACGGGGGAAAGATCCTGGACGATTTGTATATGATCTGATTTATTTTATGCGTGATCTATTGCTTTTCAAAAGTGCTCCATCGCTAGAAGGATTGTTGGAGAGAGCAAGAGTGGATGATAACTTCCTTGCACTTTCTGATTCTGTATCAACCTCATGGATTCAGGATGCAATTATCCAACTGAATCAGTGCCAACAAGAGATCAAGTGGACGAATAGTCCCAAGGTATTTATCGAAATAGCGATACTCACGATTACCAATCGATATCATGCCGGTGAGCAGGCGACAGCTGATGTTGATTCAGAAGCAGTAACAAAACTGATGAGCAAAATGTCACAATTGGAAAAAGAGCTTACCAATCTGAAGCAGCAGCCTGCACAGCCTGTTCAAGCACCAGCTGCATCTGAGAAGAGAAGGCAACCTGCGAGAGGATCGAAAAATAGCTATAAAATCCCGTTTGAGCGAATTCGTGATGTGCTTGGAAAAGCAGAAAAGCCTGCATTAAAGCAAGTACAATCACAGTGGGCCAACTTTTTAAGTAAGCTAAAGCAAGTGAATGCACCTGCACATGCAACGATACAGGATAGTAAACCTGCAGCTGCATCCGCAGATTCACTCGTTGTCGCATTTAAATATGAAATCCACTGCTCCTTATTTTTAGATAATCGGGAGACAGTTGAATCCGTACTTACGAGTGTGATGGATAAGCAATTAACGATTATCCCAATTCCAGATAATGATTGGACACAGCTCCGTACGGAATATATAAGCAAACAAGATAAGCCTAAAGATGAAGAACAAGGAGACCCACTAGTGGATGAAGCTAGGAAGCTCTTTGGAGATGAATTACTGGAAATACATGATTAGGAAACAAAAGCGCAAGCGCCCGGTTAGCGACGTACGGACTGAGCCGTAGGGAGTCGATGTTGACTTTCACCACAAGGGTATAAGTGCGACTAAGCCTCTGGAGCAGCCAATCGGCAAGTCTTCTTTATCGTACGGAGGTGAGGGAAGTCTCGCTACAGCTTTAGCGCTGGAGCTGGATGTGGCTGTTCCAGTATAAGGAAAAAAATAATAATGAATAATCTAAAGGAGGTATTTTCCATGAAGGGAAATATGAACAATATGATGAAGCAAATGCAAAAAATGCAAAAGAAAATGATGCAGGCACAGGACGAATTGCATGAAATGTCTTTTGAAGCATCAGCTGGTGGTGGAATGGTTACCATTACAGCAAATGGGAAAAAGGAAATTACAGATATTGCAATTAAAGAAGAAGTTGTAGATCCAGATGATATCGAAATGCTACAAGATCTTATCATTGCTGCAACAAATGATGTATTGAAGCAAATTGATGATAAAACGAACCAACAAATGGGACAGTTCACAAAAGGCTTAAACATGCCTGGTATGTTTTAATTAAAGGAAAAATGGCAGGGGATTACGATCCCCTATGCCAAGTATAAGCACCCGGTTTGAAGCGGGTGCTTATGTTTTCGTGTAGGAGGCAGGCTTGATGTATTATCCAGAACCAATATCGAAGTTAATTGACAGTTTTACAAAATTGCCTGGCATTGGACCGAAAACAGCTGTCCGTCTGGCATTTTTTGTTTTGAATATGAAAGATGATGATGTGCTTAATTTTGCCAATGCATTAGTGAATGCCAAAAGAGAGCTCTCCCATTGCAGTATTTGTGGACACATCACCGATCAGGATCCATGCGCGATATGTTCGGATACATCTCGAGATAATTCGGTTATTTGCGTCGTGCAAGATCCAAAAGATGTCATTGCAATGGAAAAGATGAAAGAATTCCACGGAAAATACCATGTTCTTCATGGCGCAATTTCACCAATGGATGGAATTGGACCAGAAGATATTAATGTCCCTGATCTAATCAATCGTCTGAAGGATGAGGAAGTAAAAGAAATCATCCTAGCAACTAACCCAAACATCGAAGGGGAAGCAACCGCAATGTATATTTCACGCCTTGTTAAACCATCAGGTATCCGCACGACTCGAATTGCACATGGCTTACCTGTTGGCGGCGATTTGGAATATGCAGATGAAGTAACATTATCAAAAGCTTTAGAGGGTAGAAGAGATTTGTAGAAGTTAGGTGAAGTGCATGGGGAAAAAACGAAAGACAAAAGATGTCAATCATGAGCTGCTTGATACAATCATTCAAGCAGAACAAGAGTGGAAACAAATTAGGTCTATTGTAGAACAAAGTATGGAGCCTTCAATCAATGGAATGCAGCAAGAAGCAATTGCTCGGGCTAAATATTTATTTCTTCTGCGTGAGGCAAGACTGCGTAATATTAGTGCAGTGCGAGTATACTAGAATTATAGATTAAGGGAGACAAGGTTTGTGAGTATAGATGGCCTTGTCTTTTTTTATTGAGAAACCACAGTTTGAAAAATGTGTAGAAAAAATAAATGAAGAATTGAGGGAGAAACAGGACATGTTGACGGTTCAGTTTTAGAATGGGGAAAAGGGGCGGTTCTTTTACTGAACGTTTGGCAACATCTCCTAACGACTTTTAATAAAAGGCTGTTAAATCAAGCTTTATATAAAATCACCTACTTTCTTACAAAGATTCATGATCATGTTTTTTCACAGAGAGATTCTTTTCTTTCCCCGCTTCCTTGGTTCTTTTTTACGAAATACAAGCATAAATTTACTAAAAAAGAGGTTGAGGAAGAGGGTTGATTTCAGTTGAGTTCTGCAATTGTTATTTCGGTCATTGTTGGACTAATTATTATTTTATTATTCGTTGGTGCCCCTGTTAAGCCAATGAAATTCATTGGACAGGCTACAGTAAAGCTTGGAATTGGTATTCTGTTTTTATTTTTCTTTAATGTATTCGGTGGGATGTTTGGGCTGCACATTCCAATTAATTTATTTACAGCTGTCGTATCTGGTTTTTTAGGGTTATTTGGATTGGCGTCCTTGGTGGCGATTCATCTGTTTATTATTTAGCTAGACCATTTTATTCCAAACTTAAAAGTTTCAAAGTTTCCCCGTATAGTTTTCCTTAGATTGGGAGATACTAGTTTCTAACGGAGGTGGGGAAGGTGGAACAAGCTAATTCATTAGGACTTTCACAATGCGGCATCTGTGAGGAACAAAAGGAGAAGGGAATTCATTTATATACGATGTTCATTTGTACGGAATGCGAGTATAATATGATTCATACGGAGCCAAGAGAAGAAAAGTATAACTATTACTTACGAAAATTAAAGAATATTAATCAACCGAAATTATATTCATAGCTATTCAGGGAGTCTTTGCTTGCAAAGGCTTCTTTTGTTGGTCTGAGAATGATAAAATTGCCATGAAATGCAAAAGCGAGGTAGGATAAACTTTCTACCATCCACATCCATGCTATATCTAAGAAAATCTCACGTGGCAATGATACGATGCTCGTAAGGGAAGCATCGTCATTACGTCGTTCGTTAATTTGCGATTATTATAATCGAAAGAAACTAAAGGAGGGACAATGATGAATCAGAATCACAATCGAATGCCGATCTTTGAAAGATTGCAGCAATTTACATACAAAGACCCGATATCCTTTCATGTCCCAGGTCATAAAAATGGTGAAATATTCCCGAAACATGTAAGGTCTTATTTTGATTCCATCTTAAAGTTAGATATGACAGAGCTACATGGATTAGACGATCTTCATGCGCCAACGGAAATGATTGCAGAAGCAGAAGGGTTAGCTGCGGATTTTTTTGGCTCAGACCATACGTTTTTTCTTGTTGGCGGGAGTACGGCAGGGAATTTAGCAATGGTGTTAGCAGCCTGTTCACCAGGTGAAAAAATTATTGTTCAACGTAATTGCCATAAATCCGTTATGAATGGCTTGGAACTTAGTGGTGCAAAGCCAGTATTTATCGCCCCCAATTATGATGAAGCAGTCGATCGCTATACGAGTCCAAGTTTGTCTACATTAGAAGAAGCGTTACAAAAGCACTCAGACGCAAAAGCGATTGTACTCACCTATCCTGATTATTTTGGAAGAACGTATCCAATTAAAGCCATGATAGATTTGGCACATTCGTATAACATTCCAGTTCTCGTCGATGAAGCACATGGAGTTCACTTTGCTTTAGGGAAACCTTTTCCAGCATCTGCTTTAAGGTTGGGAGCAGATGCTGTTGTGCAATCAGCTCATAAAATGGCCCCGGCAATGACAATGGCTTCTTATCTACATATAAAATCCAAACTTATTTCCAAAGAGCGAATTGCCCACTATTTACAAATCATTCAATCGAGCAGTCCATCCTATCCATTAATGGCTTCGTTAGATATTGCACGTTTCTTTTTAGCCAAATTGGAAAGCAATGATATAGAACGTATTTTACGAAGTGTGAACGAAGTGCGGACGATACTTGATAAGTGCGAGGCATGGAATGTCCTGCCAATTGAAGTACAGGATGATCCACTTAAAATAACGTTACACGTGAAACAATCGTATTCAGTTCAAGATGTGACACGGCTTTTTGAAGAAGAAAATTTATATCCAGAGCTTACAACACATAATCAGCTATTGCTTATTCATGGGCTTGAGCCGTTTAATAAGCAGACCCAGCTTCAAAAAATAGTAAAAAGAGTAGGGGAACAATTAAAAATTGAACTAAATCATGATACAATAGAAATAGCAAAGTTATTTCCAGAAGCCATTCAGGAATTGGCTTTGTCGTATCAAGAAATGCAGGCAAGATCTTACAGACGTGTACCTTTTGGTGAAGGTATCGAACATATAGCAGCAGAGGCAGTCATAGCCTATCCGCCGGGAATTCCGATCATTCTTAAGGGTGAACGTATTACAACAGCACACCTTGCTACTACCCGACAGCTTCGTAATCAAGGTGTTCGAATTCAGCAACGGGAATCAGGCATCAAGATCTACAGGAAATGATGAAGGAGATATAACATGAGGGCTTTTTTTATAACATTTGAAGGTGGCGAAGGTGCTGGAAAAACAACCATCCTTCAAGCGATCGCATCAAGGCTAACGGATTTGGGGTATGACGTGATAACGACCCGTGAACCAGGCGGTATCAACATTTCTGAGAAAATCCGTGACATTATTCATGACCCGGATCATACAGAAATGGAAGAACGTACGGAAGCACTTCTCTATGCAGCAGCACGCAGGCAGCACCTTGTAGAAAAAGTACTTCCAGCACTGGAACAAGGGAAGGTTGTTCTCTGTGATCGTTTTATTGACAGTAGTTTAGCATATCAAGGGTATGCCCGTGGATTAGGAATTGATGAGGTCTTTTCCATCAATCAATTTGTCATTGGGGATTGTATGCCAGATTTGACTTTATTTTTTGATATTACGCCAAAAAAGGGATTAGAGCGTATTGCAGCGAATAAAGATAGAGAGAGGAATCGACTTGATCTTGAAAACCTTAAGTTCCATGAAATGGTTTATGAAGGTTATCAGATTCTTAAAGACAAATTCCCCAACCGAATTCAAACGATTGATGCAGATCAATCCATAGACATAGTTGAACAGGCTGTGCTCGACCGTATTATCAGTTTTATAAAATAAAGGGGGCTTATGCACATGAAACTAATCATGGCAGTTATCCAAGACAAGGATTCCAATCGTTTAGTAAATGCTTTGGGAGAAAAGGATTTTAAGACAACAAAGCTTGCTTCAACTGGTGGTTTTCTGAAGGAGGGTAATACCACCCTGATGATTGGATGTGAAGACCAAGAAGTAGATAATGCCTTAGACATTATTAAGGATAATTGTTCGCATCGTGAACAGATGGTCGCACCAATCTCCCCAATGGGAGGAAATGCAGATTCCTATATTCCGAAGCCAGTTAAAGTTGAGGTTGGTGGAGCAACGGTATTTGTACTTCCAGTCGAATCATTTTTACAGTTTTAATAAATAAGTGTATTACCTCTAAGAAAGGGGCTGGACCAATGAAAATTACAAACGAAATACAAGCTAATTTAGAGCCGAAATATGCGCGTAAAGCAAGTGCAGATAAACAGGCTTTCAGTCAAATGGTTCAGTCCCAAACACAAAGTTTAAAGCATCAAGAGTTACAACAGCTTGTTAGTAATATTTCGAAGCAAGGAAATAAGCTTGCTCGTTATCGGTCATTTCGTGAACTGGCCGCATTTAAACGAATGGTGAAAGGGTTTCTGCAGAGGACAGTTTATGCTGGATATGCCTTGGATAAATCACATCATTTCGGTTTAGATGGACAAACTCGGAAGTTAGCAATCGTTAAGCAAGTCGATGAAAAGCTAATCAAACTTACAGAGGAAATTATGAACCAGGAAAAGAAGACAGTAGATATCCTAGCACTTATCGGAGAAATTAAAGGATTACTGATTAATATATATACGTAAGGGAAAAAGCGGAGGCGCCCGGTTAGTGACGTACGGACTGTACTTATCGTGTCATGATGTGGGGAAGTCTCGCTAGTCGTTGGGTGCTGGAGCTGGGCGCGGCTGTTCCAGTACAAGGAATTATGTAGTCAAATCATTATATCTAAGTAAGAAGTTAAAGCTTAAGGACGGATACATATGAAAACATGGTCTCAGGTGGCCGAAGTACAACCACTAGCAACACGTATTATAACAAATAGCATTAAAAAAGATCGGATTTCTCATGCGTATTTGCTCCAAGGCGAAAGAGGAACAGGTAAAGGAGCAATTGCTTTACTCATTGCCAAAGGCCTGTTCTGTCCAAACAAATCAAGCGTAGAGCCGTGCAATGAATGCAATAACTGCAAACGAATTGATTCACATAATCACCCTGATGTACATTGGATTGAGCCTGATGGACAATCGATTAAGATTGAACAAGTGCGTAATTTGCAGAAAGAATTTACGTACTCAGGTCTTGAATCGAATCAAAAGGTATATGTGATTAAGGATGCAGACACATTGACTGTAAATGCCGCAAACCGGATTCTGAAGTTTTTAGAGGAGCCAAGTAAAGAAACGACAGCAATTATGCTGACAGAGAATAGTCAATCGATTATTCCAACCATCCGTTCACGCTGCCAAGTTATTGATTTAAAGCCACTCCACGCTGCTTCTTTCCAAAACCAACTAATCGAGCAGGGGATGGAAAAAAATCAAGCCGTGCTCATCAGCGCCCTCACGAATAATTTAGATGAGGCCTTTAGATGGAGCGGAGATGCGTGGTTTGCAGAAGCTAGAAAACTAATGGTACAATTAATAGAAATGTTTACCACAAAGCCTGAAGACGTTTATCTCTTTATTCACAGTCGCTGGGTAGCCCACTTTAAGGAGCGACAAGAGCAGGAGCAGGGATTGGATTTATTACTTCTGGCTTTTAAAGATATTCTCTATTTCCATATTGGAAATGAGGATATGATGGTATGTTTCACCTCCAAGGATCCGCTCGTTGAAAAGGCAGCAATGTCTTTTTCCCAGGAAAATCTTGTGAATAGCTTGAATTTCGTTCTACAGGCAAAGAGGAAATTGAAGCAAAATGTTCAACCCACCTTGGTGATTGAACAACTAGCGCTTCAAATACAGAGGTGAAATGTAATGATTGAAGTTATTGGTGTCCGTTTTAAAAAAGCGGGTAAAATATATTATTTTGATCCAGGAACAGATACGATTTCCTTGGATAGTTATGTTATAGTAGAGACAATACGAGGGGTTGAATTTGGGAAGGTAGTTATTACGAATAAACATGTTGATGAAGAAGATGTTGTCCTCCCATTGAAAAAAGTAATCCGTATTGCTGACGAGAAAGATAAGCTATCCGTTTTAGAAAATCAAGAGCAAGCGGATAAAGCATTTCATATATGTTCAGATAAGATTGAGCAGCATAAGCTTGATATGAATCTGGTTGAAGTAGAGTACACATTTGATCGCAATAAAATTATTTTTTATTTTACAGCAGATGGCAGGGTCGACTTCCGGAACTTAGTGAAGGATTTGGCCTCCATGTTTAAAACGAGAATTGAACTACGCCAAATTGGTGTACGCGATGAAGCGAAAATGCTTGGTGGTATTGGACCTTGTGGCAGAATGCTTTGTTGTTCAACGTTTTTAGGGGATTTCGAGCCAGTATCAATAAAAATGGCGAAGGATCAAAATCTTTCCCTTAATCCTGCTAAAATATCTGGGTTATGCGGCAGACTCATGTGCTGTTTAAAATATGAAAATGATACGTATGAAACTGCAAAGCGTGATTTGCCGGATATTGGCGAAGCAATTGTAACGCCATATGGAAAAGGAAAAGTAGTTGGTCTCAATATACTTGAGCGGCTCATCCAAATCGAAATTCCGGAAAAAGAACGCGTTGTTGAATATACTTTAGATGAATTAATAGATGAAGGAATTTTAGCGCAAGCCACAGAATGATGAGGTGAGTGGGCGTGAGGAACAGAGAAATTTTTGACCAGGTTTCGGATATGGAAAAGCAAATTGGTGAACTGTATGAACAGCTTGGTGATTTAAAGGGGCGATTAAGTGAATTGCTTGAGGAAAATCATCGATTAGCTGTAGAAAATCACAATTTGCGTAATCATCTCGATCATCAAAAGGAAGCTGCGGATGAAGCGTCAGATAAGAAAACTTCCAAAGGTAGCTTCCCTGGTGAAGGGTATGATAATCTTGCTAGATTATATGAAGAAGGTTTTCATATATGTAATCTGGAATTTGGAAGCCCAAGGAGAGATGAAGACTGTATTTTCTGCCTTGACTTTTTTGAGAAAACAAAATAAAAGCTTTTTTGCATACGTGCAACGAAGGTATTCGCTTAGGGAGACACGAACTCCAACTTAGAAGGGATCCTTAGAAAGCAAAGAACGACCATCTAAGGATCTCTTTAACGGATGCCACGTTTTTTAAATGAAGGCTATTACTGCTGTCTCGATATATGTCCGAGGCAGCTTTCTTTTCATTAGACAGTTTTATGAACAACGTTAAATAGTAAGGAGTTAACCATGGTACAATTATTTAATGACGAACGTATGGATTATTTGTTAAATGATGAGCAGATGCAAATTATCCAAAGCCCAACAGCTTTTGCCTTTTCCCTGGATGCAGTATTACTTGCTCATTTTGCCTATGTGCCCGTAAAGCGAGGGAAAATATTGGATTTATGCACCGGCAATGGTGTCATTCCCCTGCTCCTATCAAAAAGAACAAACGCTGAAATAACAGGTGTAGAAATTCAAGAGCGGATTTTTCATATGGCAGAAAGGAATGTGGAGTTAAATAAACTTTCCAATCAGTTAATGATGCTACAAGGCGATTTAAAGGAAATGCAGCCGATACTCGGACAAAGCAGTTTTGATGTCGTTACGTGTAATCCTCCATATTTTAAAACACCTTCCCGTACAGAACATAATCATAATGAATTTTTGACGATTGCTCGGCATGAAGTATTTTGTACGTTAGAAGATGTTGTAAAAGCCTGTAAATTACATGTTCGACCAGGCGGGAAAGTCGCGATGGTCCATCGACCAGGGAGACTCGTTGATATAATAGAGCTTTTTAGAAAGTATAAATTAGAACCAAAGCGTATGCAGCTTGTATATCCGAAGCGGGAAAGGGAAGCAAATATGCTTTTAATTGAAGGTGTCCGGGATGGTAAAGCAGACTTGAAAATCCTGCCGCCATTATATATCTATGAAGAGGACGGTACGTATACCAAGGAAGCAGAGGAAATTATTTATGGTATGTGAACATGTTGTCTACATTCTTCGATGCAAGGATGGTTCACTTTATACAGGATATACAAATAATTTAGAGCGTCGCTTAAACATGCATGAAACTGGTAAAGGTGCGAAATATACACGTGGAAGAGGGCCTTTTCAGGTTGTATTTGTGGAACGTTTTTTGACGAAGGAAGCAGCGATGCAACAGGAATATCGGATTAAACAGCTTTCACGAAATGAAAAAAAGCTGCTGATTCAGGAAAAGCAGAAGGAGACGTTGCAATATGAACATTCAAAAGAGCTTTGACGATGAAAAAGCAGGCGTTTTATACGTTGTTCCAACACCGATTGGTAACCTTGAGGATATTACCTATCGCGCGCTGAAAATTCTAGAATCTGTTAGTTTAATTGCAGCCGAAGATACAAGAAATACAAAAAAGCTTCTAAATCATTTTGAGCTTACAACGCCTTTGATTAGTTATCATGAACATAATAAAGTAGCTAGGGAAGAGCAGCTATTGGAAAAAATCAAGCGTGGCGAATCAATCGCTATTGTAAGTGATGCCGGAATGCCGACGATTTCGGATCCTGGGGTTGAAATTGTTCAAGCTGTAATTGAAGAAAATCAAAACGTCGTCGTCCTGCCAGGTGCAAATGCTGCATTATGCGGCTTAATTGGTTCTGGTTTACCAACAGATGAATTTTATTTTTATGGATTTTTACCAAGAAAGAAGAAGGATAAAGCGTCTGAGTTGGATCGTTTAAAACGGTTGAAAGCAACATTGCTCTTTTATGAGTCTCCATATCGAATAAAGGATACGTTAAAGATAATTCATGAACAGCTTGGAAATCGGAATATCGCAATTGCCCGTGAATTGACGAAACGATTTGAAGAATTTGTTCGGGGAACTGTGGAGGAATTAATTGAGTGGGCTGAAAGTCAGGAAATGCGCGGTGAATTTGTGCTCGTCGTCGAAGGGTCAACCCTTGCTGCAGAGGAAGAAGCCGATAACTTATGGTGGGAATCATTATCTGTTGTTGCGCATGTTAATCATTATATTGAAGAAAAAGGATTTTCGAGTAAGGATGCAATCAAGCAAGTGGCGGTTGATCGAAATATTCCAAAACGCGATGTTTACCAGATGTATCATATTGGATGAGCAAGTTGAAAGGTGAAAGGATATTTCAAGATTATAAATAAAATTAATGAATTTTTACTTCATCCACTAAAAAAGAGAGTTGACGTGCTATCAACAAGCGTCAGCTCTCTTTGTGATTGTAGTTTTAGTTTATTCCTGGTTTGGAGACTTGCGCCAACTATTTTAAGCGCGATTGAATTTCTTCTAAAAGTGCGTGTGCGCCTTCTGGGCTAACGACAAGCTTTCCATGAGCTAGAGACAGATTATCGTCCGAAATTTCGCCTGTAATTTGGCAAGTCATATTTGGCTTATATTTCTTAAGGACAATTTTATCATTGTCTACGTAAATTTCCATTGTATCTTTTTCATGGATATCTAGTGTGCGTCGAAGTTCAATAGGTATGACTATTCGCCCTAGTTCATCAACTTTACGTACAATACCAGTAGATTTCATTATTTTCCTCCCCCAAGGTTTGGGAAAAAACACGAAAAAATTCTTCTCAGAAAGAAGATATTTGTGCTTTTTGCCTTAATTTTTTTCTTTGGAACAAAAAAACGCCATATTTCGACACCTATATTAGCATTAGGATATCAACTATTGATTATTCTGTCAACAAATTTTAGTATTAGTGGGAAAATTTATTTATCTAAATAATCGGTTTAATATGTTGGTTAACTATAATAATAAATACATACGAAGTTGCTTTTCTTAACTAGCTTAAGCGCCCGAGGCTTAGCGAGACTATCTTCAACTTATGAGACGTTATATACTTTTGTTCTATTACACAGCATTTGGCAAATTGCGTTATAATAGCTACAATAGATTTTATAAAATAATTTGGTTTGGACCTAGGAGGTAAATGCATGTCACAGGATAGAAAGACTTTTTATATAACGACCCCAATTTATTACCCGAGCGGAAAGTTACATATTGGGAATGCCTACTCAACGATTGCTTGCGATGTGATGGCACGTTATAAGAGAATGACAGGGTTTGACGTTTTCTACCTAACAGGTAGTGATGAACATGGGCAAAAAATTGAAAACAAAGCGAATGAGTTAGGCATTACGCCACAGGAATATGTTGATGGTATGGCTGAGAGCATGCAGGAGTTATGGAAACTGCTTGATATAAGCAATGATAAATTTATCCGCACAACGGATCAGACACATAAACAGGTAGTTGCCGATATTTTTGAACGCTTTTTAGAACAAGGAGATATTTATTTAGATGAATATGAAGGCTGGTATTCGATTCCAGACGAAACGTTCTATACGGAAACACAATTAGTCGATGTAGAGCGTGATGATGCCGGAAATGTTATTGCTGGAAAATCACCAGATAGCGGGCATCCGGTGGAATTGATTAAAGAGGAATCGTATTTCTTTAGAATGAGTAAGTATGCGGATCGCCTGCTGGATTATTACAATACACATGCAGACTTTATTCAACCGGAATCTCGTAAAAATGAGATGATTAACAACTTTATTAAACCAGGATTAGAGGATTTAGCGGTATCGCGTACCGTTTTCTCTTGGGGAGTGAAAGTACCGAGCAATCCGAAGCATGTTGTCTATGTATGGATTGATGCCTTATCTAATTATATAACGGCATTAGGCTACGGAACAGATAATCAAAGCCTATTTAATAAATATTGGCCAGCAGATGTGCATATGGTTGGAAAAGAAATCGTTCGTTTCCACACAATTTATTGGCCAATTATGTTAATGGCACTTGACTTACCATTACCAAAGAAAATCTTTGGCCATGGCTGGTTACTAATGAAAGACGGCAAAATGTCGAAATCAAAAGGAAATGTTGTTTATCCAGAAATGCTTGTGGAGCGCTATGGTTTAGATGCTCTGCGCTATTACCTAATGCGTGAAGTGGCATTTGGAAGTGATGGCATCTTTACACCAGAGGATTTTGTTTCGCGAGTTAATTATGATTTAGCGAATGACTTAGGGAACCTATTAAACCGTACGGTAGCGATGATTAACAAATATTTTGACGGCGAAGTTCCTGCACTCGATGGAAATGTCACAACTTTTGATGAAGATTTGAAGGCTACAGCAGAAAAAACAATTGCTGATTATCAAGAAGAAATGGAGAACATGCAATTTAGTAGTGCCCTAAGCCATGTTTGGACATTGATTTCCCGTGCGAACAAGTATATCGATGAAACAGAGCCTTGGAAGCTTGCTAAGGAAGCAGATAAGCAGTCAGAACTTTCTAGTGTTATGGCTCATTTAGCTGAAAGCTTACGTGTTTCTGCAATTCTTTTACAGCCATTCCTGACGCATGCGCCGAAGGAAATATTTGCGCAACTAGGTATCCATGATGATGCTGCAGGTGATTTTGCAACTGTTCATTTCGGTCATTTCCCAGGAAATACGAAAGTTATAGCGAAAGGGACACCAATCTTCCCGCGTTTGGATATCGATGAGGAAGCTGGTTATATTCGTGAACAAATGGCTGGTGGAACTAAGCTGGAAGAGGAAGAAGCTAGTGATTGGGACCCAATGGAAACAGAACTTGTTTCAACGAAGGATAAGCAAATTAAATACGATGATTTTGATAAAGTCGAATTAAAGGTAGCTGAGGTGATTGATTGCAGCAAAGTGGAAGGTGCTGATAAGCTGCTAAAATTCCGCCTCGATGCTGGCGACAAGGCACATCGCCAAATTTTATCGGGGATCGCTGAATTCTATCCAAACCCAGAAGATTTGATTGGGAAGAAGGTAGTTATTGTAGCGAACCTAAAACCACGAAAAATGCGCGGAGAAATTAGTCAAGGTATGATTCTTTCTGCTGAGCATGATGGTCAATTACAAGTGATTGAAGCACCAGTTAATGCTCCAAATGGATCTGAAATTGCATAACGATTAATAAATACCCTGCTGATTTCTTAGCAGGGTATTTGCAATTAGATGATGAAATTGGAGCACTTTTTTAGGGGAATGCTGATGATTAAAGGAAAAATGCTGAAGTTTACATTATAATTATTGAAGTTCACAATAAAAGCCAGGAGGAGTGACAGTCCGAGCCAGCGCACTAACTCTAAGCTTAACAATTTACAAATGAAAAGGATGAAAAATATGCTATTTGATACACATGTCCACTTAAATGCAAGACAATTTGCAGAAGACCTGCCAGAAACAATCAGTCGGGCGTTAGATGCAGGTGTTACGCGAATGGTTGTTGTTGGATTTGACCGAGAAACGATTCCACTTGCAATCAAAATTGCAGAACAGAATGAAAATATTTATGCAGCTGTTGGCTGGCATCCAGTCGATGCGATTGATATGACAGAGGGAGATCTTGCTTGGATTGAGGAATTATCGGCCCATCCAAAGGTTGTAGCCATTGGTGAAATGGGGCTGGATTATCATTGGGATAAATCCCCGAAGGACGTACAAAAGGAAGTATTCCGAAAGCAAATCCATTTAGCTAAAAAGGTAAAGATGCCAATTATTATCCATAACCGTGAGGCAACAGAAGATATTATCGAGATTTTACAAGAAGAAGATGCGAAGGAAGTTGGAGGAATCATGCATTGCTATAATGATTCCATAGATTATGTCCAAGCATGTCTGGACATGAATTTCTATATTTCACTTGGCGGCCCTGTTACGTTTAAAAATGCACCATTACCGAAAGAGGTTGCAAAGCAGGTACCGCTAGACAGATTATTAATTGAGACAGATGCACCTTATCTTGCACCACACCCAAATCGCGGGAAGCGTAATGAGCCGGCGTATGTAAAATTAGTAGCGGAAAAAATTGCTGAATTAAGAGGAATGAGCATTGAAGAAATTGGTGAAGCTACAACCCGAAATGCATGTAATTTATTTGATGTGAAGTAAAATAACAGTAATTTTATGTAACAATACGCCCTAAATATGGAAGGAAAAAGGAGACTGATAACGCTAGCAGTCTCCCTTTTATTTCAATTATGTAACATAGAATAACATTGATTTATCAAGGTTAAATTTGTTTTTGTAGACTCAATTCCATAGAAAATAAAAAATGCGTAATATAACTGTAAATGAATCGTAACCCCAGTGGCTTTGACTTTGCCACTCTCTGTTTATATAATCAATTGGGAATAAGGGGGCAGGCACATGGAATTAGTTCATAAGCTTTTGCCGGCATCGAAAAAGAAGCTGGTTATTTCAAGTATTGGTGTTTTAGCACTTGTTTTATTTTCAGTGTTTGTACTAGTGGAAGCAACGAAAGCTGAAGTAGTAATGACAGACAACGGAGAAATACAAACAATCAGCACAAACTCAAATACAGTTGGAGACTTGCTTCAAGAACTAGGAATAACTGTTGGAACGTACGATTTCTTATCTCATGATGAGACAGAATCCATTGAAGATGGAATGGAAATAACGTATAAGACTGCAAAGCAAATTACAGTAAGTATTGATGGTAAAGAACAGGTTTATTATACAACTGCAGATACAATTGAAGATTTCCTAAGTGAACAAGATTTATCTTTCCAAGAACGTGATGAAATATCTCATCAGCCAGCAGAGGTAACGGAAGATGGCTTACATATCGAGGTTGAGAAGGCATATCAGGTAACTATCAATGACGGCGGCGAAAAGAAAAAAGTCTGGACAACAGGTGGAACAGTAAACGATCTGCTAAAGGAAGCTGATGTAGACTATGAAAAAGACACGGATGATCGAATCACCCCAGCGCTTGATGAAGAAGTAACCAAAGGGAAAACGATTGCCATTGTACGTGTAGCTATCGAAGATGAAGAAGTTACAGAAACCATCGCATTTGACATAGAAGAACGTCAAGATAGCTCGCTTTTAAAAGGGGAAGAGAAGGTTATTTCAGAAGGTGAAGAAGGCACGGTTACAAAGCGTTTTAAAGTAACCAAGGAAAACGGTGAGGAAGTAAGCCGTGAATTAGTTAGTGAAGATGTAAAAGAAGAAAGTGTTACGCGTGTGGTAGCAGTTGGTACAAAGGAAGAAGTCCAGGAGTCAAATCTTGTTACACTTGCTAATGAAACACCAAAGGACAGTAGTCAAGACGGGGAAACAATAACAGTGACAGCAAGTGCATTTACGTCAGAATGTGGTGGATGTTCAGGTGTAACAGCTACAGGAATTAATTTGGGAGCTAATCCGAATATGAAAGTAATTGCTGTGGACCCGAATGTAATTCCACTTGGATCGAAGGTATGGGTTGAAGGCTATGGAGAAGCAATTGCAGGTGATACAGGCGGGAATATAAAAGGAAATCGCATCGATGTCCATGTACCATCCAAATCTGATGCTTATTCATGGGGAGTGAAAACCGTTCAAGTTAAGGTGTTGAATTAATAAGATACGTTTTTATCATACTATGAAGGTTTGTTGTAATCTCTACTGTGAAGTTTCACTTTATAAACGATAGAATAAAATGCTCTTATCATGCTAAAATGGTAAGAGCATTATTTTATTATAGAAGGTGCTTAAAAAGTCCAGTATTTTTGCTTAAAATACTCCGGTCATCTAACATTTTTAGAACCGTATAAAGATAAAGCAGTGGAGGAAATCGATTGAAAATAAAAGAAATTATTGTTGTTGAAGGAAGAGACGACACAACGAAAGTTCAACAAGCAGTTGACGCAGATACAATAGAAACGAATGGATCAGCTATTAATAAAGAGACGTTAGCTCGAATAAGACATGCGAAAGAAAAGCGCGGTGTCATTATTTTTACAGATCCAGATTATCCTGGTGAGCGTATCCGCCATATTGTCGATCAAGCTGTTCCAGGGTGTAAGCATGCTTTTCTTACGAGAGATCAAGCAAGGGCCAAGCATCCGAAAAATAAAAGTCTCGGTATTGAACATGCTAGTATCGAAACGATTCGGCATGCACTAAAAAAGGTATATGAATTAGCAGATATACGCGAAAGTGAGATTGAAAAAGCAGATTTAATTGAACATGGTTTGATTGGTGGACGGGAAGCAAGCATACGTCGGGAGAAACTTGGTGAATTCTTGCAAATCGGGCATACGAATGGAAAGCAGCTGCTGAAACGACTAACACAATTCCAAATAACAAAAGCACAATTTGAGCAAGCTATAAAAGTGATCCAACAGGAGGAAAAGGATGTCTAAAAAATATATAGCAACTCCTTCAAGAACGAAAGAGATTTTAAATAAATACAAGTTCTCTTTTAAAAAGAGTCTTGGACAAAACTTCTTGGTAGATGTCAATGTATTAGAGAATATTATTAAACATGCTGGGATTGATGAAGCAGCTGGTGCAATTGAGATTGGACCAGGGATGGGGGCGTTAACGGAACAGCTGGCAATTCATTCAGACAAGGTTGTAGCTTTCGAAATTGATCAGCGGCTCTTGCCAATCTTGAAGGATACGCTTCACGATTATTCCAACGTAGAAGTTATTCATCAGGATATTTTAGAAGCGGATGTGGAAACTGTTATTCGTACACATTTCAAACCAGATCAGCCAATTCATGTTGTTGCAAATCTGCCTTATTATATTACGACACCGATTTTAATGAAGCTTGTTCGTGATAGATTACCGGTAACAAGCTTGACTGTTATGATTCAAAAAGAGGTTGCAGAACGAATGGCTGCAAAGCCGAATAGTAAGAGCTATGGATCACTGACCATTGCCGTTCAGTATTACACAGAGGCGAAAGTTGTTATGACCGTACCGAAAAGCGTGTTTATGCCACAGCCAAATGTGGATTCGAGTATTTTGCAGCTTGTAATAAGGGAAAAGCCTCCGGTTGAAGTAGTAGATGAAGATTTCTTTTTTGAGCTTGTGCAAGCATGCTTTGCGCAAAGAAGAAAGACATTGCGCAATAACCTAACTAGCTTTTTTAAAGAGCAATTTACAAAAGAAGAAATTACATCGATTTTAGATACCACTGGAATCGATGGTTCCAGACGGGGTGAATCACTTAATATGGAAGAGTTTGCCTTACTTTCGAATACATTTTATAAAAATAAATAATGCAAAAAAGCTATTGTTGTATTGCTGTGACAATAGCTTTTTTGACAAATAAAAAAATTTAAATCTTCTCTATCATTTATCTTTGTTTTCTAACGTCCACGAGCTCCCCAGATTTCCTCAGGTCCTTACGAAGTGTATTTATGTAGGGATTCTTCCTTTTTAAATTTTCATGAACGCCCATGCCTGATATTTCTAAGCACAGGCTTCTAGGCCATCACATAGTCTATAGAATAACCGAAGGCTAAGAGGTGGATATATGGGCATAACTATTGGAGAACTTGTTACACGTAGTTCCTATCAGCATGACCTGCTATTCCGTGTAGCCGCAATAAATAAAAACACAGCAATTCTACATGGTGCAGAAATGCGACTTGAGGTAGATGCTCCACTTCATGATCTTGTTGTAGCAAAGCGTCAGGATGTAGAAAGGCGGCAACAGAAGGAAAAGGAGAAAGAAGAATTTTCCTATCGATTATTTCGTCAGGATTATCAGTTGATGAAGGAAAAAAGAATGTACCATTCAACGGATGGTTATTTGAATAATGCCAAATTTTTTCAGCTCCCTGCAAAGGTCCTCCATTTAGATGGAGACCCGATGTACTTAAGAAAATGTATTTCCCTGTACCAGCGCATTGGGCTACAGGTGCATGGAGTTCATTTAAATGAGAAAGAAATGCCGGATGAGATTGGCGGCTTAGTAGAAAGAATAGGACCGGATATTATCGTTATTACAGGGCATGATGCTTATTCAAAAAATAAAGGATTTAAAAATGACTTACGAGCCTATCGTCATTCTAAATATTTTGCCGAAACTGTACGAGAGGCAAGGAGGAAAAGCTCTAATTTAGACCAGCTTGTTATCTTTGCAGGTGCTTGCCAATCACATTTTGAATCACTTATACGTGCTGGAGCCAATTATGCCAGCTCTCCATTAAGGGTAAATATTCATGCATTAGACCCTGTTTATATTGCGGCTAAAATAGCCTATACCCCATTTATGGAGAGTGTTAGCGTATGGGATGCATTACGCAACACGATGACGGGGGAAAAAGGAATGGGTGGAGTGGAGACGAGAGGTCTACTTCGTACAGGTTTGCCTTATTTAGAAAATGGTGAGGATGAGGAATAAGAATATTGCTGTCCTTTCTAAACAAAGATAACTAAAAAAAATACTGTAATGCCATCCGCGTCCAAGAAGCGTTCAATCTGCAGGGGACTTCTCTCACCTCGGTACATCGCTAACTGGACGCTTCTGCTTTTATAGTAAGGGGTGAGTATTCAAAAGGAATTTAGCACCGCGAAATGGTGTATTTAAATTTATGCTAAAGTTCGATAAAAATTTTCGGCAAAATTATACATAAATTGTTAACATATGCAAATAATATAAGAAATAGACAAAAATTATTGTTGACAGGTAAAAAGACTTACTGATATAATATTAAGTTTTGTTTGACTGTCGGACAAGTTTATGTTACACTATTAACTAGTGAGGTGGAGTGTAGTGGCTAAAACATTAATCGAAATTAAGCAAGGTCTTGAATGCCATGTTGGAAAGCGGTTGAAATTAAAAGCCAATGGAGGGAGAAGGAAAACGGTGATACGATCGGGAGTACTTGCAGAGACGTATCCTTCAGTCTTCATTGTTGAGCTTGACCAAGACGAAAATGCATTCGAACGTGTTTCATACAGCTATGCAGACATATTGACAGAGACGGTAGAATTAAAATTTTTAGATGAACGGAATAAAGCGTTATTAATGGAACAGTAGACAGTTGTCTGCTGTTTTTTATTGGAAAAAAGTGTGAAATTTAATCGGTGTTTTTAGCTGCCAAAATTCCAAAGTGCGGGCTAGTCTGTACACCACTAATTAGGCACTTCTGCTTTTGTCCTAAAAGGTGTAACTTTCCATTGTTTCATACTTCTTACTCGTTTTGATTTAGCATATAGACATAAACTAAGCATGTCGTAAGGGTAAACTAACTTAAAATGGAAAGGGGCTGTTCTTTCGTGGGAAGACGTAGAGGAATGATGTCAGACCAGTTGAAAGAAGAAATTGCTAAGGAGTTAGGGTTTTACGACACTGTCCAACAAGAGGGCTGGGGTGGCATTAAAGCGCGTGATGCAGGTAATATGGTGAAACGCGCAATTGAAATAGCCGAGCAGCAAATGCAAAGGGGCAAATCCTAAGGGGTTTGCTTCTTTTCATATTTAGTTAAAAAGTCGACCGTTTTTTAGGAAGTGAAAACCATTTGCACTCAATCTTCACCCTTTCACATGCCTTTCAAAACTTGACCTAACTTCAATCTGGTCGCCTATGCTTTTTTAATATGGTACAATTATTTATATTTTTTAGTACGTGGCAAGGTAGGTGACGTTAATGACAATAATATTGGAAAAAGCTCCTGCAAAAATTAATTTATCCCTTGATGTATTAAGAAAACGAACGGATGGGTATCATGATGTAGAAATGATTATGACGACGATTGATTTAGCTGATCGCATTGAATTGTATGCTTTGGAAGAGGATAAAATTGTGATAGCTCTTGAAAGCAGGTATGTACCAAATGATGAACGGAACTTGGCATATAAGGCCGCACGTGCTTTTAAAGATACCTATGGAATTAAGACAGGTGTCCATATTAATATGGAAAAACATATACCAGTGTCAGCAGGTCTTGGCGGGGGGAGTACAGATGCGGCAGCAGTACTCAGAGGGCTCAATCGATTATGGTCATTAGACATCTCACTCGATGAGTTGGCAAAGCTTGGCTCTACAATTGGTGCGGATGTGGCGTTTTGTATCTATGGTAACACCGCAATTGCGCGAGGTTATGGAGAAAAAATCGAAAAGCTACCTTCTCCACCCCCTTGTTGGGTAGTATTAGCAAAGCCGGATATTGGTGTATCGACGAAGACAATTTTTGGCCAAGTGAACGTGGACAAACTTACCCATCCTAATACAAATCAAATCCTGCATGCAATCGAAAAGCAGGATTTCAATAACCTTTGCAGGCATATTGGCAACTCCTTAGAATCTGTTACGTTTAAGCTCCATCCAGAGGTGGAACGTATTAAAGAAACAATGATTCAAGCAGGTGCTGCTGGTGTTTTAATGAGCGGGAGTGGACCTACGATTTACGGATTGGTTGAGCACCAAAGTAAAGCAAAGCGAATCTATAACGGAATGCGCGGATTTTGCGACGAGGTTTACCTTGTTCGATTATTAGGGTAAATATTGCCAAAAAACGTATGAAAATGGTATATTATTAATTAAATATACGGTTTTGAGGTGTGAAAATGAAAAGAAGTAACCGGTTAGTTGTTTTGACTGATTTCTTTCTGGAGAACCCACGGAAACATATACAATTACCTTATTTTGTAAGGTTATGTGATACAACGAAGTCTTCTATTAGCGAAGATTTAGATATAATACATGCTGTTTTTCAAAGTCAAGGCATGGGATATCTGCAACGATCCACTGGTGCTGGTGGAGGGGTGAAGTATATCCCTGAATATTCGCAGGAAAATAATATGCAATTTATTGAGGAGTTACGAAAAAAATTAGAAGACCCGAGCAGAATATTGCCAGGGGGATACCTTTACATGAGCGATTTACTTGGTGACCCACAGACCGTCAGAGAAATCGGTCGTGTATTTGCTTCGAAGTTTTCCAAAATGGATATTGATGTGATTGTAACAGTAGCAACGAAAGGGATTCCTTTGGCATATGCTGTTGCATCTTTCTTGAATGTACCAGTAGTCATTGCAAGAAGGGACCCCAAGGTGACAGAAGGATCATCGGTTAGTATTAACTA
This sequence comes from Oceanobacillus profundus, assembly GCF_003515705.1. GTDB lineage: Bacteria > Bacillota > Bacilli > Bacillales > Amphibacillaceae > Oceanobacillus > Oceanobacillus profundus. The sequence goes on along the minus strand of NZ_QWEH01000006.1, from coordinate 33,421 downwards.
TGTATCTGGTTCGTCTAGGAAAATACAAACAATGGTCTTACCAAAACGCAGTCTGGAAGAAGGGGCAAATGTTTGCATCATCGATGACTTCATGAAAGCTGGCGGAACAATTACAGGTATGATTAATCTGTTATCTGAGTTTGATGCCCATGTTCAAGCGATTGGTGTACTTGCAGAAGCAGACGACGAAGAAGAAGAACGAATTGTCGATCATTACACATCACTTGTTAAAATATCAAATGTAGATATGCGACATCATACGATTGAAATTCAAGCAGGGAATTTTGTGGAAGATCTCACCAATTTTGAATGATCCCGATTGAAAGATGGCAATTTATGAATGACTCCACCTTTTTCTAAAAAAACATCCTATATTTAAAATATTTAACTTTTTTTATATTTTAAGCAGGATTTTAAATTCTTTTGTTGAACTAGTTACAGTAAGTTCAAATGGGAAAAGGTGGTGAAACATCATGGAAGTAACAGACGTTAGATTACGCCGCGTTAATACAGAGGGCAGAATGCGAGCAATTGCATCTATCACGTTAGATCAGGAATTTGTTGTTCACGATATCCGTGTCATTGATGGAAATAACGGGTTGTTTGTGGCAATGCCATCTAAAAGAACTCCTGATGGGGAATTTCGCGATATTGCACACCCGATAAACTCTGGTACTCGTTCTAAAATTCAAGATGCGGTGCTGGAAGAATATCGCCGGGCAGGAGAAAGTGAAGTTAAATACGAAGAGGCGGGAGCTTCCTAAATCGTCATGACTATATTAAAAAGGGGTCTAATCTGTTCTAGGTTAGCCTTTTTTCTTTGTGGTAAGCTAACTGGTAATATATTCCGAAATATACCTGTCATATTTTTTATTACAATTGGCAGAAGGACTGAATACGCCTTATATAAAAAAGCTCTCCGTATATAAAAAATATCTCCCCTGATTCAAAACAAACCAAATTAGTGAAATCAACATAGGTTGAATAGCTCTGTTTCATATGATTTCCTCCCCCTAACCTGTTGAAATCAAACGTTTTTTACGATATATTTTAAAATGGATAATTAGAAAACCTGGAGGTTACCTTATGAATAATCGTTATGCTGTTATTCTGGCGGCAGGGCAAGGAACGAGAATGAAATCAAAGCTTTATAAAGTGTTGCACCCTGTCGCTGGACGTCCGATGGTAAAGCATGTAATAGATCAGTTAAATACCGTACATTTAGATAAAATGATAACTATTGTTGGCTTTGGCGCTGAACAGGTAAAAGAGCAAATTGGGAACGTCAGTGAATTTGTTATACAAGAAGAGCAGTTAGGTACAGGCCATGCGGTGTTGCAAGCGGAGGATTTGCTTAAAACAAAACAAGGTACAACTATTGTTGCTTGTGGTGACACGCCTTTAATCACGGGAGAGACCTACCAAGCATTATTCGCCTATCATGAACAGCAAGGTGCCAGCGCAACAATTTTGACAGCTAAGACAGAAAATCCGGCAGGTTATGGCAGGGTTATTCGCAATGAATCAAGCGAAGTAGAACGAATTGTCGAGCACAAGGACGCAACTGAATCAGAGCTTCTTGTTAACGAAATCAATACTGGAACCTACTGTTTTGATAATGAGGCGCTTTTTGCTGCATTACAAGAGGTTTCCAATGATAATGCGCAAGGTGAGTATTATTTGCCGGATGTCATCGAAATTCTGCGAAATAAAGGCCAGAAAATTAGCGCTTATTTAACGCCAGATTTTGATGAAACATTAGGGATTAATGATCGAGTTGCACTTGCACAAGCAGAAAAGACAATGAAAAAGCGTATTAATGAAATGCATATGCGAAATGGTGTCGCGATTATCGACCCAGATAATACATACATTGAGCCAGATGTTGTGATTGAATCTGACGCTATCATTCACCCCGGAACAGTTTTAAAAGGAACGACGACGATTAAAGCAAATGCAGAAATTGGACCAAATAGTGAGGTTAACAATTGTTATATTGGAGAAAGTACGGTTGTTAAACACAGTGTAGCAAACGAAAGCAGAATTGGAGATCGTGTTAACATTGGCCCATTCGCACATATAAGGCCAGACTCAACTATCGGAAACGATGCAAAACTAGGTAACTTCGTAGAAATAAAAAAGACATCACTTGGTGATAATAGCAAGGTTTCGCACCTAAGTTATATTGGTGATGCAAATGTAGGAAGCAATGTGAACGTTGGTTGTGGTACAATAACAGTAAACTATGATGGAACAAACAAGTTCTTGACGACAATTGAGGATGACGCATTTATTGGTTGTAACTCCAACCTTATCGCACCTGTAACGATAGGAAAAGGATCTTATGTTGCCGCAGGATCTACAATCACAGATGACGTCCCAGAAGATGCCTTATCTATCGCAAGAGCAAGACAAACGAATAAAGACGGTTACGTAGCAAATTTAAAAAATAGAAAAAAAGATTAACGGAGGTTATATTTCATGGCATCTAGCTATAAGGATTCATCGTTGAAAGTATTGTCGCTGAACTCCAACCCTAAATTAGCGCAGGATATTGCTGCCCATATTGGAACGACATTAGGAAAATGTACCGTATCCAAATTCAGCGATGGTGAAGTGCAAATCAATATCGAAGAAAGTGTTCGTGGGTGTGACGTATATGTCATCCAATCCACTTGCGCTCCCGTTAATCAGCACATTATGGAACTGTTAATCATGATTGATGCGCTAAAGCGTGCTTCAGCAAAATCAATCAATATCGTTATGCCTTATTATGGGTATGCAAGGCAGGACCGTAAAGCACGGTCACGTGAACCAATTGCAGCTAAATTGGTTGCAGACTTAATTGAAACAGCAGGTGCAAATCGTGTTATTACGCTTGACTTACATGCACCGCAAATTCAAGGTTTCTTTGATATTCCAATTGATCATTTACAAGGTGTTCCAATTTTATCAGATTACTTTGAAGCGAAAGAACTAGAAGATGTGATTATTGTTTCCCCGGATCATGGCGGAGTTACACGTGCACGTAAAATGGCAGATCGTCTAAAAGCTCCAATTGGAATTATTGATAAAAGACGTCCACGTCCAAATGTTGCTGAGATCATGAATATTATCGGGAACATTGAAGGAAAAACAGCTATTTTAATTGATGATATTATTGATACTGCAGGAACAATTACACTTGCTGCGAACGCTTTAATAGAAAATGGAGCGAAAGAAGTGTATGCTTGTTGTACACACCCTGTATTATCTGGACCTGCAATAGAGCGTATTAATAATTCACAGATCAAAGAGCTTGTCATTACGAATAGTATTCCACTTCCGGAAGAAAAGCATAGTGACAAAATTACCGCTTTATCTGTCGCACCGTTAATTGGAGAAGCAATCGTACGTGTGCATGAATTGCAATCTGTAAGTATCTTATTTGATTAATGGTTTAGATTGACCGAATTTCGGGAATTAATTGTACTAACAGTTTTTTAACTCCGTGATTTACACATATTTTGTTTAGAAATAGAGTATGAACGAAGGTGGAGGCGACCGGGTAGCGACCTATTGAGGTGAGAGAAGTCTCGCTAGTCGCTGGGAGCTGGAGCTGGATTAAAAATTGGAGGATGATGAACATGGCAGTAAAATTAAAAGCAGCGAAACGGGAAAGTCTTAAAAAATCAGCAAATAAAGAAATTAGACTAAGCGGACAAGTTCCAGCAGTAGTCTACGGGAAAAATAAAGAATCAAAGAATGTAGCAGTGGATAGTATCGAGTTATTGAAAACTGTTCGTGATGAAGGTAGAAACGCAATTATTTCCCTTGATATCGAAAATGATAGCTCGGTCGATGTCATGCTACACGAATATCAAATGGATCCAATTAATGATCAGTTAATTCACGTCGATTTCTACGTTGTAAATATGGCGGAGGAAATGGACGTGGCTGTAGCTATTCGATTAGAAGGAGAAGCGCAAGGCTCAAAAGACGGAGGCGTATTACAGCAACCGTTATATGAAGCACAGGTACGTGCAAAGCCTAGTGATATTCCGGAAGAAATCACGGTTGATGTTTCCTCTCTTGGTTTAGGAGAAGGATTAACAGTAGGTGATTTAAAAGTTACAGGAAGCTTTGAGATTTTGGAAGATCCTGAAACAACAGTTGTTACAATTGTAGCACCTGATACAATGGAAGATATTGAACAGGCTCCGGATGAATCTGCTGAACCAGAATTAGTTGGAAAAGAGCAGAATAATTCAGAAGAAGCATAACAACGATATGGAATAACAACATGTACCCTCCTTTAAGAATCTGGTAGTATATTCTTAGTAGGAGGGGTTGTTGTATTGAATCCCTCTTTAGGAGGAAGTTCAAAAAGTCCTTTTTATCCTCCTTTTGAACATACACTTTTAGGAGGATGTTAAGATGAAATGTATTGTAGGATTGGGTAATCCTGGTAAAAAATATGAAAAAACGCGTCATAATATTGGTTTTATGGTGATTGATGAATTATTGGATCGTCATCACTGGAAATTGGATAAAACGAAATTTAAAGGCGATTATGCACTGGAGAATTATTCTGGTGAAAAGCTTATACTCCTTCAACCGCAGACATATATGAATCTTTCTGGAGAATCTATTCGTCCACTAATGGATTATTATGATGTTGATTTAGAAGATGTTCTTGTAATTTATGATGACCTTGACCTTCCTTCAGGGAAGATTCGCCTTCGTCAAAAAGGAGGACATGGTGGTCATAATGGTGTAAGATCAACAATAGCTCACTTAGGAACAAAGGAATTTAAACGTATTCGTCTTGGAGTTGGCAGACCTGTATCGCCTCTTCCAGTAGTGGATTACGTGCTAGGCTCCTTTCCAAAGGAAGAGAAGGAAGATGTTGAGCGTAGCATCGGGCATGCGGCAGATGCTTGTGAGTCATGGCTGGGAGGAAAAGCGTTTGTTGAAGTAATGAATGATTATAATAATTGATACATAAGCTTATAGTAATTAGCTTCCTATAGCACATGTATAAAATAAGACCAACAGGATAAACTTTTAAGAGGTTGTTCAAAAAGTCCGGTGAAAATGACACTTCGCATTACTTCATTCCTTTTTGAATACGGACTTTAGACATTTTAATGTTTATTCGAGGTGGTAACTTATGACAATTATATATCGGTGCAGACATTGTGGGCAAACCGTTGGAAGGCTAGAGCAGAAGGTTGTCGACACAACAATGTTGGGTTTTGATCAATTAAACAAGAAAGAGCTAGAAGAAATGATCCGTTATGATGGGAATGGAAATATGCAAATACAAACGATTTGTGAAAACTGTGAGCATGCTCTAGGACAGCATCCAAATTATCATGAATTGGATTATTTTATACAATAACATACGCAGCAAAAGCTTTGGTTATGTAGACCAAGGCATTTTTGCGCTTATATATACATGTTTAAGAGGAGTTTGACAATGAAGGGTATTAATTATTATTTACAATCAAAAGAAGATATCCAGTCGATTATTAATGGAATTGACAGTGGAATGCGTGAGCAATTAATTGCGGGTCTCTCGGGATCTGCAAGAAGCATTCTTGTATCCGTAATCGATCAATCGATTAACAGGCCTGTGCTTTTGGTAACACACCAACTAGTACAGGCCCAGCAGCTATATGATGACCTATCCGAGTTTATGGGCGAAGATGATGTACACTTATATCCGGTCAATGAATTGATAGCTTCTGAGATATCGATATCCAGTCCGGAATTGAGAAGTCAGCGTATTGAAGCGCTGACAGCATGGTCCCGTAAGAAATCAGGCATTCTTATTACACCAGTAGCGGCATTAAAACGGATTTTGCCACCTAAAAGTTATTGGAGTAAGTATCAACTCCGATTTGTAACTGGGGAAGATATTGCAATTGATTCGTATTTGTCCTCACTTATCGATATGGGGTATGAACGAACCTCTATGGTTGCTACACCTGGTGAATTCAGTCGGCGCGGTGGAATTATTGATATTTATCCAATTACCGAACAACACCCGATTCGCATTGAATTATTTGATGAGGAAATTGATTCTATTCGTTATTTTGATGCAGAGACACAACGATCGCTTGATCGGGTAGAGAACGTTACAATTGGGCCTGCCACAGAACTATTGCTAACAGATGAAGATGTGCTGGCATCAGCGAATAAACTCGAGGAAGCATATGCGGCAACGCTTAAAAAAATGAAAGCATCAAGTGCAAAAGAAAAGCTCATCGAAGTCATTGAACAGGATATAAGCCGGTTAAAGAATTTAGAGCGCTTTCAGGAAATGTATAAATATATCGGTTTTCTATATGAAAACCCTGCTAGTTTATTAGATTATCTCGATTCTGATGGTCTAATCGTATTAGATGAAATGAGCAGGATTCAAGAAACAGCTACACATCTGGATATGGAAGAAGCCGAATGGTACAGCAGCTTGCTTGAGTCAGGCCAAATGGTGCGAAACAGCAGGTTTTCTCTAGATTGGGATACAGTTTTAGAGATGATGAAGCAGCAACGAATCTATATGTCTGTATTTTTACGTCATATACCAAATACACAGCCACAAAATATTATTAACTTATCGTCGCGGGCAATGCAGGAATTTCATGGCCAAATGCACTTATTTAAAACAGAGCTGCAACGATGGGAAAAGAGTGATTTCTCGGTTGTGATTCTTGCTCCGAATGAAGAGCGAGCAGAAAAAATCCATTCAATTTTAGCAGATTATGATATTGAAGCGGGCATTGCATCTGAATTAAGGTTGCCAGTAGATCAGCCAACGATAGCGATTGGAAATATTACGAGCGGGATTGAACTCCCGATGCATAAGCTATCCATTATCACGGAAAATGAGTTATTTAAAAAACGCGTTAAGCGTACACGCAAGCAGCAAAAAATTTCCAATGCGGAACGAATTAAAAGCTATCAGGAACTTAAGGTCGGTGACTATGTCGTTCATGCTAATCATGGGGTAGGGAAATACCTTGGGATTGAGACACTTGAGGTAAATAATCTGCATAAAGATTATATGCTGCTCAAGTATTCTGGAGATGACAAGCTATTTGTTCCAATTGAACAAATCGATCTTGTACAGAAATTTGTAGGCTCAGAAGGTAAAGAACCGAAAGTGTATAAACTTGGCGGAACCGAATGGACAAAGGTGAAGCGGAAAGTCCAATCATCCGTTGAAGATATTGCAGATGATTTAATCAAGCTGTATGCAGAACGAGAAGCGAAAAAGGGATTTGCCTTTTCCGAGGATACCGAAATGCAGCGGGAATTTGAGGCCTCATTTCCGTATCAAGAAACAGATGACCAGCTTCGTTGTATCGAGGAGATTAAACAGGATATGGAAAGGCAGCAGCCAATGGATCGCCTCCTCTGTGGAGATGTTGGTTACGGAAAAACAGAAGTAGCAATCCGGGCGGCGTTTAAAGCAGTAGCTGATGGGAAGCAAGTAGCGTTACTTGTTCCAACGACAATTTTAGCACAGCAGCACTTTGAAACGATTCGCGAGAGGTTTCAGGATTATCCAATCAATATTGGACTTTTAAGCAGATTCCGTACGAGAAAACAACAAACAGAGACGTTAAAAGGAGTACGCCAAGGGACTATCGACGTAGTAATTGGTACACATCGCCTTCTATCCAAGGATGTTGAATATCGTGATTTAGGTTTACTGATTGTCGATGAGGAACAGCGTTTTGGTGTAAAGCATAAAGAGAAAATTAAGCAATTGAAAACGAATGTTGATGTATTAACTTTAACAGCAACCCCAATTCCAAGAACATTGCATATGTCGATGCTCGGTGTTCGAGATTTATCTGTTATTGAAACACCACCGGAAAACCGTTTCCCAATACAAACCTATGTGATGGAGCACAATCCGCTTTTTGTTCGAGAGGCGATTGAACGCGAGATGGCACGTGGTGGGCAAGTGTTTTATCTCTATAACCGTGTTGAAAACATTGACAAGGTTGCTCGTGACATTGGGATGCTTGTCGATGATGCCCGAATTGCAGTTGCACATGGTCAGATGAATGAAACAGAGCTTGAAAATGTTATTTTTGGTTTCTTAGAAGGTGAATATGATGTGCTTGTCAGTACAACGATTATTGAGACGGGTGTAGACATTCCGAATGTTAATACACTAATTGTCAGTAATGCTGACCGAATGGGGCTCAGTCAGTTGTATCAATTAAGAGGACGTGTTGGGCGTTCGAATCGTGTTGCGTATGCATACTTTACGTATCAAAAGGATAAAGTTCTGACAGAAGTTGCCGAAAAGCGCCTGCAGGCAATCAAGGAGTTTACAGAACTTGGTTCGGGATTCAAGATTGCAATGCGTGACCTTTCTATTCGTGGAGCAGGTAACCTGCTTGGTGCACAGCAGCATGGATTCATTGATTCTGTTGGGTTTGATATGTATTCACAAATGCTTAAGGATGCTATTGATGCACGGAAGGCTGGGAAGGAAATAGAGGATATTACACCGTTTGAGCCTGAGTTAGCACTTCAGATTGATGCCTATATTCCAGATGGGTATATTAAAGATGAGAAACAGAAAATTAATATTTATAAGCAATTCCAAGCGATGGATTCTGCTGAAGATGTTTCGGAGCTTAAGGATGAATTAATTGACCGTTTTGGCGATTACCCAGTAGAGGTAAGCAACCTTTTCACAGTGTCTTCTCTAAAAATGTATGCCAAAAGAGAACGTGTCGAGTCCATTACAGAACGGAACAAAAAAATTGTCATCCTTGTCGATGATGCGCGTAGTCAGCAAATTGACGGTTCAAAGGTATTTGAAGTGGCGAATACGTTTGGGCGTAATGTCGGCTTAGGGACAGAAAGCAATAAATTGAAAATTGCCTTTAAGTGGACGAGTGAAACAGAACATAGCAGATACGATTTAGTTGAGGAATTTATCAAAAAACTAAACAGCGTTAATCGGGATAAATAAAAATACGCTTCTTCTAAAATATATTTTCCATGGAATGTATAGTTATTTTTGGATGATTTATACTAAAACCACACCTGGTGATTTTTACACGTTAAATGAGTGTTCAAAAGGAGGATAAAAAGGACCGCGGTCGGCTAAGGTCGCAACGTCCTTTGTGACGCCGACACTAGCACGTCCTGTGCCTCGAAGTTCCACGTACCGGGCTTCCACAGGATGTGGTGACTTTGACATTCGACACAGGACGTGTCGGAACTTAGTCGAAGGTCTACTGCTCTTGGAGTGTCATTTTTACCGGACTTTTTTGAACTTCCTCGTTAAGCAAACAACAAAACATGAGTAATCATCATTAGAAAGTGAGGCTGCTTAGAATGAAAGCAACAGGAATTGTACGTAGAATTGATGATTTAGGCAGAGTGGTTGTGCCAAAGGAAATTAGAAGAACGTTACGAATCCGTGAAGGAGATCCGCTCGAAATTTTCGTTGACCGAGAAGGAGAAGTTATTTTAAAGAAATATTCTCCTATTAATGAATTAGGGCACTTTGCCAAAGAATACGCAGAAGCTTTATTTAACTCGCTTCACTCACCAGTACTGATTAGTGATCGAGATGAAGTCATTGCGATTGCTGGGGAGTCGAAAAAGGATTATTTAAATAAAAGTATTGGCGATCCATTAACACAAACAATTGATAAAAGGTCGCAAGTATTTGAAGTTGATCCCACAAAATTAGAGGTTATAGAAGGGCAAGAGCAGGATCTGCAATCTTACTGTATCAGTCCTATTATTGCAAACGGAGATCCCATTGGGTGTGTAATGATATTTTCCAAAGAGGAAAAGCTTAGTAAAGTAGAGCAGAAAGCTGCCGAAACGGCTGCCGTATTCTTGGCCAAACAAATGGAATAGTACTTAATTTCATACATGCTGTCTCAGAGAGGATTTTATCCTTTGGAGACAGCTTTTTTAAATGTCAGAAAGAAAACAGAAACAACAGATAAAAGTGCGGATGATTTAAATACGCATCGGGTATTTCTTCTTTCGTTATTTGGTCCCAAACCTATGGTATACTAATAGCAAATTTAAGTTAAAGGGCGCTTACGAATGAATGAGAATGAAACAAATAAGCTGGTGAAAGGTGCATTGCTGCTCATGCTAGCAGGACTCATCAGTAAGGTATTAAGTGCGGGCTATCGAGTGCCGTTACAGAATCTAACAGGAGATATAGGATTTTATATTTACCAGCAAGTCTATCCAATTCTTGGGATCGCCATGATGCTTGCGTTGTATGGCTTTCCATCTGCTGTTTCCAAAATGACCGTGGAGTTAAAAGCAGCTGGCAAAAGCTTATCTCTTCACAGTTTTTATATTCCAGTTTTTTTGCTATTACTAGCATTGAATGGAGCAATATTTCTTTTTCTTTTTTGGAATGCAGATTCAATTGCCGGCTTGGTTGGTGATGTACAATTAACATATACATATCGGTTAGCTGCATTTGCTTTTCTGCTTGTTCCTTTTTCTGCTTTGTTACGAGGGGTTTATCAAGGAACTTACGAAATGAAGCCGAGCGCTTACTCACAAGTGATTGAGCAGCTTGTTCGAGTATGTATCATTATCGCAGCAGCAATATATGTTGCTTTTGGAAATCATTCCTTGTATGTGATTGGTCAAGCAGCTGCAATTGCATCCATTTGCGGGTCTTGTGCTGCTATTGTTATCTTGGGTATTTACGTTGCGAAGCGTCGTCCATGTTCGAGAGAGCGTTATGAAATCCCTTGGAAATATTATGTCCGCACGTTGCTGATTCTTGGGCTTGTTGCTGCATTAAACCATATGGTACTGCTCGTTATTCAGTTTGCGGATGCATTCACATTAATTCCAGGACTTAGGGAGTATGGGCTGTCCAAAATAGAAGCAATGGAAGCCAAAGGGATATTTGACCGCGGCCAACCATTGATTCAGCTTGGTACTGTGCTTGGCTCATCCTTTGCATTAGCATTACTCCCATCGATCTCCAAGCAGAAGTTAAAAGGCGACCCATCCACATTTTATCCGTATATCCGTGGTGCAATGCTATTTAGTTTTTATCTAGCTATTGGTGCGACCATTGGATTGATTGCTATTTTTCCAGAGGCGAATCGATTATTATTCCAAGATGAAAGTGGAACACAGGCATTGCAATTACTTGTACTTGCCATCTTTCTTTGCTCGGTAGCAATTACAGCGGCATCCATTCTTCAAGGCTTAGGACATATAAAACGAACTGCAGGCTTTATTCTCGTTGCCTTTTTTGTAAAATGGATCGGAAATCAGTTATTAGTACCATTATGGGGAATAGCCGGAAGTGCAATGGCTACGGTAGTTAGCTTACTTATTTTCTTTACGCTCGTCATGTATGAGCTAAGGAGAAAGTTGCCCGAGCTCCGATTGTTAAAACGCGTTCGTTTTCGAGCTCTTATTCTAGGAAGTGTTTCGATGCTTGTTTTTATAGCTCTTATGGATTGGTTATTCTCGGCACAAGCTTCTGCTTCTCGCATTGCCTTGCTCATATATATTGTATTTATTGCAGTCATTGGCGGAGTTATTTTTATCATTTGTTTGCTGCGTTTTCGAGCCTTTACGAAGGAAGAATTACGCATGTTACCGAAATCAGAACTATTTATACGTTTTTATAAAGGGAGGAATTATGATGAGTAAAATTGAAATTATCGGTCTCGGTGCCGGTGATGTGAATCAGCTGCCATTTGGTATCTATAAAAAATTAGTACATGCAGAGATGGTTGTCTATTCCCGAACATTGGACCATCCAGTTATTGAATCATTACAAGATGAAGGGGTGCGATTTGAAGCCTTTGACCATATGTATGAGGAAGAAGAGCAGTTCGGTGCGGTATATGAGCGGATAACGAATGCTCTATTGGAGCAAGCAAAAGCAGTAGAAACACTTATTTATACTGTTCCCGGTCATCCAATGCTTGCAGAAAAAACGGTCCAGCTTTTATTAGAGCAGACAGAAATTGAGGTCGAGGTTATGGGAGGGCAAAGCTATTTGGACAATTTATTCACCTCGTTAAAAATTGATCCTATTGAAGGCTTCCAATTTGTAGACGGTACGTCCTTTACTCGAAGTCAACTGGATTACCGACATCATATTATTTTTTGCCAAGTATATGATCGCTTTGTTGCTTCGGAAGTAAAGCTTTCACTTCTTGAGGATCTGCCGCCAGATTATGAAGTGATTATTGTTGAGGCTGCAGGTAGTAAACAGGAAAGCATAACGAAAGTTTCTTTGGAAGAGCTTGATCACACGATGGAGATCAGCAATTTAACGAGTGTTTATATTCCACCAGCTCCCGACAACTTATTACACCACACGTTCGATCACTTACGAGAGGTAATGGCAACATTGCGATCTCCAGATGGTTGTCCGTGGGATAGGAAGCAAACACATGAATCACTAAGGGAATATAGTATTGAAGAAGTATATGAGCTTGTTGATGCGATTGATGCTGGGGACGATAACAATATCATTGAGGAATTAGGAGATATACTAATGCACGTGATTCTCCATAGTCAAATTGGTGAGGATGATGGCTATTTTACGATAGATGATGTAATCCGCTCCGTTACAGATAAGATGATCTATCGCCACCCGCATGTATTTTCAAATACGAAGGTCGATTCTGTCGAGGATGTAAATCGAAACTGGGAAGAATTGAAGAAGGCGGAAAAGGGAGAGGAAAGGGAATCCGTGCTAGATGGTATTCCAAAACACCTTCCATCGCTTGCAAAGGCTTTTAAACTGCAAAAGAAGGCTGCAAAGGTCGGTTTTGAATGGGAAGATGTATCAGGTGTTTGGGAGAAGCTTGATGAGGAACTAAAAGAAGTCCAAGAAGCGATTGAAGAAAACACACTATTGGAAATGGAAGATGAATTTGGCGATGTATTGTTTGTGCTAGCAAATCTAGCGAGGTATTATAAAATTAACCCAGAACTAGCTTTAAACCGAGCGAATAATAAATTCCGTTCCCGCTTTACGTATATTGAAGAACAGCTTACGAAAAAGGGTATAGATATAAAGCAAGCGAGTCTTGAGGAAATGGATGCTTATTGGGATGAAGCAAAAGAAAGAGAGTGATGACCATGCGATTAGATAAGTTTTTGAAAATATCTCGAATCATTAAGCGAAGAACGTTAGCAAAGGAAGTTGCCGATCAAGGACGAATCACGGTAAACGGTAATCAAGCAAAGGCTTCAACAGTCCTTTCCAAAGGGGACGAGCTTATTATTCGATTTGGCCAGAAACTTGTAACTGTAAAAGTGAACGACTTAAGAGAAACGGTGAAAAAGGATGAAGCAGAAACGCTCTACACTATTGTGAAAGAAGAAAATGCCTGAATAAAGTTCTATACTTGTCCCTCCTATCATAAATTAATAGTGATAAGGAGGGCTTTCTATGAACTATTATGATAACAAGGAAACGGTAAATCGCGTACAAACAGAGCATATGGTAAAACTGAATAATCGAAAGAACTTGGAAATATCAGGTGTAAAAGAAGTGGATAGTTTCGATAATGAAGAATTTTTACTGGAGACAACAATGGGCTATCTAATTATACGAGGGCAAAATTTGCAGCTGAAAAACTTAGATGTGACTGAAGGAGTTGTAACGATAAAAGGTAAAATCTATGAGCTTTCCTATGTGGACGAACAGCAGCAGGAGAAAGCTAAAGGATTCTTTAGCAAGCTGTTCCGATGAGCCTGAGTATCCAGTTTCTTACGATGATTACGATGGTTTTAAGTGGCTTTTATTTGGGTATTGTACAAGAAACCTTTCGTCGGCTGACATATTATTGGAAACGAAGGGTTTTTTTAACCTATTTTTTAGAAATCAGCTTCTGGCTAACGCAAACTGCAATTATATTGTATGTATTATTTCGTGTGAATGCTGGGGAAATTAGGGTCTATGTCGTTTTAGCTTGTATTCTTGGGTTTTCCATGTACCAGGTTTTTGCGAAAAAGACGTATAAGCAGTTACTAGAATGGATAATTCGTATTGTAGCTGCAGTGTACCGCTTTTTCAATAATTTAATTCACACACTGATTATTGCCCCGATTTCATGGGTTATACGTACTCTTTTTCGTCTTGTTATTTGGGTGGTCACGGTAATTTTAACTATTATTCTCTTTATTTCGAAAATTGTTATAACCCCGTTTATATGGATTGGAAAGGGTATTTACCAATTAATTCCCGACGGTTTCAAAAAAAATTTACACAAATTAGCAGGATTTTATAGTACAATGAAGAATATATGTTATAAAGGATACAAAAAGTTGGAGAAGCTATTGTTTAAAAGGGGGTAGTGGCTTGTCATCAAAGAAAAAAACAGTAACAAGATTAGACTCGAATTATATGCAGCAGTACGACGCATACATAGAACGACAGAAACGAAAAAAGCAGCGGTTAATTCGTCGTCTTGTGTTATTTTCTATCGTAGCAGCGATTGTTATTGGGGGCTTGTCTTCATACCATATTAAACAGCGTGTAGTTCAGGCAGAGAAATTGGAGCAGTACGAACAGTTAGAGGACGAGCTGAAAGCTATGAAAGTAGAGGAAGCCAATTTAACAGAAGAAATTGAACTGTTGAATGATGAGGAATATGTGCTGGACATTGCTCGTACGAATTATTTCTTCTCGAAGAAAGGGGAATTAATCTTTAAAATCCCGAATGAAGACCCCTCTTATTGACACTTTTTCAGTTGATGAATATACTATATGAGAACTACATTTAATCTTTTAAGGAGGAGCATTTTTTTTATGTCAATCGAAGTAGGCAGCAAGCTGCAAGGGAAAGTAACCGGAATAACTAATTTTGGAGCATTTGTAGAGCTAGAAGCAGGAAAAACTGGATTGGTCCATATTAGTGAGGTTGCTGACAACTATGTGAAAGACATTAATGAGCACTTAACTGTTGGCGATGAAGTTAAGGTTAAGGTCATTAATGTTGAGAAAGATGGTAAAATTGGTTTATCTATTAAAAAAGCGAAAGATCGACCAGTACGCCAAAAAAATCCAAGAGAACGCACTGAGAATTTTGAAGCAAAAATGAATCGTTTTCTTAAAGATTCAGAGGATCGTTTAGCCTCTTTGAAGAAGCACACGGAATCCAAACGCGGGGGTCGAGGTGCTAGAAGAGGATAGCAGTTGCTGTCTATAGACAATGCTCTAATATAAATGAAACAGGCGCTGATCATATGATTGAGCCTGTTTTTTGTTTGCCAAAAAGGTTTGGAATGGGATTATACTTCTGTTTAAGAATCTTTTATACAGAGAAATATAAACTGCGAACCAATGTGTATTAAGAGATTGTGCGTATACCGCTCCGGAAACACACTACGCTTTCCGCGGGTGATCCGTGAGCCTTCTTGAACTACGTTCTGCGAAGTCTCACTCTGGCCACGTATCCCGCAGGAGTCTTCGTGTGTTTCCTCCGCTAGTGCTGGTTCACTGGCTATACTAACATGGTTTATCAAAATAAAAATGTTGTTCTAACCAGTCCGGGTGAGCGTAGGGCGGTGACTCCTGTGGGAACAGCACGTGTCTGAAGACTCGCAAGAAGTGGTTTTCTTCCGCAGAGGCTGAAGCCGTGCCCACGGAAAGCATCCAACCGGAGCGATCCCGGACGGCGATTGTTCCACAGATTAAGCAAATAATCACTAGTTCGGATTTTCTTTCAAATACGAAAAAAACCAATCGGCATGAAATATACCGATTGGTTTTTATTTTTGATAGCGGCGGAGGGGATCGAACCCACGACCTCACGGGTATGAACCGTACGCTCTCGCCAGCTGAGCTACGCCGCCAAAATAAGCCAACAAAAAATATATTACAGCAGGTTTTCATTTGTGTCAATAGGATTTGTAAAATACTTTAACGAAAAGTCACTTTTCGTATCTATATTCAAAGAAATTCTGGATTTGTTCCTCATTTTCCTTCACAACCTCAGCCAATTCGGCAAAATAATCGCTTTCTATTTCATTTCTCAGCAAGTTATTCTTCTGCTTGTTGCGCTATCAACAGAAGGAAAGTTAACACCAACACGTAAAAAATGAAGATTTGCTCGTCTGCTTGTTGATGCCAAGATTACTAAAAAGCAGTCGAACGATTTTTTGAATAAGCTCTGCCTTTTTGACAAAAAAAGAACACATAATATGGTTTACTATTCTGAAAGATAGGAGTGGTAATCGATGATGGAATCAATCCCAAGGGTGGAATCACGAGGATTTGGAGTAGAGAAAAAGGGACAAAAGGGTAAATGGCGGAAAGGAATCTATTTCAAACTGAAAAGCATTCTTCTTGAACAAGGCTGGCTTTTCTATTTCGGAGGTTTTTTACTTGGACGGGCTGTTATTTTATCTGCAGTATCACCATTTGCAATCGCATTTGTTGCTTCCATGTGGTTTGTCTACAGGGAAAAGAGTTTTAAATCGATGCTTGCTGTCCTTGCGGGTGCACTTACTTACTCAATGACACATGCGATTTTTATTGGAGTTGCTATGCTTGTATTTATTTTCCTTGCCGCACTAGGGAAGCAGATGAAAAATCAACAAGTTGTCTTACCACTGGCGGTATTTGCTTCAACAACACTTTCGAGGATGTTTTTGTACTCCTTACGTGACACAATTACTTCCTACGAATGGTTGTTACTTGTAGTCGAAGGTGTCTTAGGAGCCGTTCTTGTATTGATATTTATGCAAAGCATTCCGCTTTTATCACCAAAAAGATATAAACCTGTACTTAAAAATGAAGAAATCGTCTGTATGATTATTTTAATTGCCTCTGTACTAACAGGGATGATCGGCTGGCAAATATATGGAGCGTCTGCAGAACAGATTTTTTCCAGATACTTCGTGTTAATATTTGCATACATTGGTGGCGCTGCCATTGGTTCAACGGTTGGTGTAGTTGCTGGGTTAATTTTATCGCTCGCGAATGTGGCAAACCTTTATCAAATGAGTCTGCTTGCCTTTTCAGGGTTGCTTGGCGGTTTACTGAAGGAAGGCAAAAAGATTGGGACAAGCATCGGCTTACTCGTTGGTACTGGCTTGATTAGTATCTACGGTGATGCTGTGACATTGATCCCCTCTCTTCTTGAGTCATCTATTGCGATTTTGTTGTTTTTCTTAACACCAGCATCCTGGTTCAGTAGAATATCCAGGTATATACCTGGAACAGAAGAATACACCCATGAACAAGAGCAGTATTTACAGAAGGTACGAAATGTGACAGCAAGAAGGGTAGGGCAGTTTTCCGAGGTGTTTCATGCGCTATCCAAAAGCTTCTCGGTGTCGCAAGCAGCAACGACTGATGAACAGGAGGCAAAACGTGAGACGGATTATTTTCTGAGTCAGGTGACAGAGAAAACATGCCAAAGCTGTTTTATGAAGGATAGGTGCTGGCAGAAGGAATTTGATCAAACGTATACGTACATGGAGGAGATGAAAGAAGACATCACGAGTGGCCAAGAACCAAATCGGAAAGTGATGCGAGAATTTGAAAACCATTGTGTGAAATCAAGGAAAGTAGTAGAAGCCATGAAGGAGGAAATGACCTTTTATGAAGCAAATCGCAGGCTGCGGCAACAAGTGTTGGAGAGTAAACGGCTCGTTGCTGATCAGCTGCAAGGTGTTTCTGAAGTAATGGACGACTTCGCAAAAGAAATATTAAAGGAGCGTCAGCATCATGACTTACAAGAAACACAAATTATCCATGCGTTAAAACATATAGGAATTGAGCTTGAAAAGGTGGATATTTATCAATTGGAAAAGGGTAATGTAGATATAGAAATTACCGCATCCTTCTACGAATATAGAGGGGAAGGTGCTAAATTAATTGCACCTGTATTATCAGATATTTTAAATGAAATGATTATTGTAAAAGAAGAAGAGATTTCCCCCTTCCCGAATGGATATAGCCATTTGGCATTCGGTTCAGCAAAAGAATATACAATCCAAACAGGGGCAGCAAATGCAGCAAAGGGAGGAGGGCTGGTTTCAGGAGACAGCTTTACAACGATTGAGCTTGGAGCAGGGAAGTTTGCGATGGCAATTAGTGATGGTATGGGTAATGGAAATCGGGCAAGAGAGGAAAGTATGGAAACTTTACGCTTATTACAACAAATCCTGCAGACAGGAATTCCAGAGAAGGTTGCAATAAAATCGATTAATTCGATTCTCTCCTTACGTACAACAGATGAAATGTTTGCAACGCTGGATTTAGCTATGATGGATTTACATGATGCTTCAGTTCGTTTTTTGAAAATTGGCTCGACGCCAAGCTTTATTAAACGCGGCGAAAAAATGATAAAAATAGAGGCAAGCAATTTGCCAATGGGAATTATCCAAGAGTTTGATGTCGATATTGTAAGTGAACAGATGAATGCAGAGGACTTACTTATTATGATGAGTGACGGTATTTTTGAAGGTCCAAGGCATGTAGAAAATATTGATTTGTGGCTTAAACGAAAAATTAGAGAAATGGCAACGGATGATCCGCAGGAAGTTGCAGATCTTCTCCTAGAGGAGGTTATTCGGACAAGGTCGGGGGAAATTAAAGATGATATGACTGTCCTAGTTGCTAAAATTGCAAAGAATCAACCGGAGTGGGCAGCAGTCCCGGTCTATCGAAAAAAAGCTCTGTCATAATCTGATGAAATATCCTTTTTAGAGGATGTTCAAAAAGTCGGGTACTTAAAACTGCGCGGCATCGAACTTCTCGGACCTTTTTATCCTCCTTTAGAACAGTTGTTTTTGGCTTGTAGAATGATTGGGATCTACTCTACCTTTCTATGTATATTCTCTTTCCATTGTGGTGATGATGGTAGTGAAATAAATAGGAGGTTAGGGCTTTGAAAAATGGATCGTTAAAACAAATTTTACTACTGACAGATGGGTGTTCAAACAAGGGAGAAGATCCTTCTGCAACTGCTGCGCTTGCTTACCAGCAAGGGATAACGGTAAATGTTATTGGGATATTGGAAGATGATCAGACGGAAAGCCCGGACGGATTACAAGAAGTAGAGGATATAGCTCTGTCAGGTGGTGGGGTCAGTCAGATTGTTTACAGTGAATCTTTATCCCAGACTGTTCAAATGGTTACGAAACAGGCAATGAACCAAACATTACAAGGATTTGTGAATAAGGAGTTAAGACAAATTCTCGGTTCCGACCAAGGAATAGAAGATTTGGAACCTGAGAAGCGCGGAGAAATTATGGAGGTTGTAGAAGACTTAGGAGAGACGAGTGATTTAGAGGTACTTGTACTCGTTGATACGAGCGCAAGTATGCATAATAAGCTTCCAACAGTGAAGGAAGCGCTTGTTGATCTATCAATTAGCTTAAACTCACGGATTGGTAGAAACAAGTTTTGTATTTATAGCTTTCCGGGAAAGCGTAAGGATATTCAACTGGTGTTTGACTGGTCACCGAAGCTTGATACAATTTCAACCGTATTTCCCAAACTAACTAGTGGGGGAATTACGCCAACTGGTCCTGCAATTCGTGAAGCAATGTATCAATTCGGTAAAAAAAGTTTATTAAGGAGCTTCAGACATGAAGATGAATCAGGTATGGAAGAAACAGGGTATTGATCTAAGACCAGGTTCCCAGATTAAAGGAAAGTGGCACCATAAAACCTATACCATTCAGAGAAAACTTGGAGCGGGAGCAATTGGAACGGTTTACTTATGCAACCATGGCGACCGACCCGCTGCACTGAAAATCAGTGACAAGGGTACATCGATGACGGTGGAAGTAAATGTGTTAAAGTCGCTGGAGAAGGTCCAAGGAAGTCGCCTTGGGCCTTCTTTGCTTGATGTAGATGATTGGGTTTCGCCAACAGGGAATACGTATTCCTTTTACGTGATGGAATATTTACAAGGGGAGACGATGGTTGGTTTTATTCGAAAGCATGGGAAAGATTGGATTGGCGTTTTTATGCTGCAGCTTTTGGAAGATTTGGAGAAACTGCATCAAACAGGGTGGATCTTTGGTGATTTAAAGACGGAAAATCTCTTAGTCGTGTCATCACCACCGACAGTGAGGTGGGTGGATGTTGGTGGAACAACGAAACAAGGCAGGGCAATTAAAGAGTATACAGAGTTTTATGACCGTGGTTACTGGGGACTGGGGTCAAGAAAAGCGGAACCAAGCTACGACCTTTTTGCTTTTGTTATGGTTTTTTTAACAATTTACTATCCAAACCGATTTGAGAAAGAACATGAAGCAACTGAAAAATTGTTATTTAAAAAGATTGACCATGTTAACGATTTAATCCCATACAGAAGCGTGTTAAAAAAAGCTTTAAAAAGTGGGTATGCATCCAGCGCGGAAATGAAGCGGGATTTAATTCATGTTTTAAATGCTGCCAAAAAGCGCGAGTTTTATCATAAGCAAAAACCGAAAACATCATGGAAGCGACTATTTATGGAGTCAGGTGGAATAGGTGTTCTTGCATTAATGTATTATCTTTTCTCTCTACTTTTTTGATAACTAAACGTATAATAGGGTATAGATAATGAGGCGGATGTTTATCGTCAGCTCTCTTCGAACATTTAAGCTGCATGAGTGAACGAAAATAGTCGCTTAAGGATGGCAATTTATGAGACAGGAAATTCTTACATTTATAAAAAAGCATCATTTACTGAAAGAAGGTACAACCGTTATTGCTGGAGTGTCTGGAGGCCCAGACTCGATGGCGTTACTTCATTTTTTAAACACGATCAAGCAAGAGTGGGAGTTAACCGTAATTGCGGCTTCTGTTGATCACCAGCTAAGGGGAGAGGAGTCGTTAAGCGATTTACAATATGTGAAACGTATTTGTGAGGCATGGGGAATAGAGTTTGTAGGTGCCTCATTGGATGTACCAGCATATCAAGTAAAGCATAAGTTGGGTACAGAGGTGGCTGCCAGAGAGGTTCGGTATCGGTTTTTTGCCGAACAAATGGAACGTTATCATGCAGATTATTTAGCACTTGGTCATCACGGCGATGACCAGATAGAAACGATGCTTATGAAGCTTGCACGCACTGCATCTTCTAGTGCACTAACAGGTATTCCGGTTCAACGTGCGTTTTCTACAGGAATGATTATTCGCCCTTTTCTCTGCGTAAACAAGTCTATGCTGGAGACTTATTGCAAAAAAAATCAAATTGAGGTGCGATTGGACCCAACAAATGAAGAAACCGACTACACTAGGAATTATTATCGAAACAAAATTGTTCCATTAATTAAAGAACGAAATGATAATATACATCGTACTGCTCAACATTTAAGTGAAACACTAGCTGAGGATGAAAAATACCTACGTGAGGCTGCCAGGGAAATGGTTAATGAGCTCATTGTTTTTCATGCTGAAAACAAGACAGCCTCCTTCGATGGGAATTTGTTTAAAAACCGCGCCCATGCTTTACAAAGGCGTGCATTTCATCTAATATTAAACTATCTATACAATGACTTACCAAAGGACCTATCCTATACACATGAGGAACAGTTTTTTGCCTTGTTGCAACGTGATGAAGGGAATACCCAAATTGACTTTCCAAATGGTCTAAAATTGGAAAACACCTATGGAAAAATTATATTTTATTTCTCCAATCACAGTAAGGCCCCAAACAGCCAACCTTATTCTTTTCTTTTGGATATTCCAGGTAAACTTGAGTTACCAGGTGGTTCTACAATTACAGCAAACTTCGTTGAAAAACACATCGCACAAGACCAATTTTCCCATACCTTTTTTACGGAGCAGGTTGTGTTACCTTTACATATCAGAACTAGATTGCCGGGCGATAGAATGAGTTGGGATGGACTTAATGGAAGTAAGAAACTGAAGGATATATTTATTGACGCTAAAATACCTATTGGTGAAAGAGACGGCTGGCCGATCGTAACCGATGCGAATGGCACGATTTTATGGCTTATCGGTTTAAAGAAAAGTCAGCTAAATTCACAGCAGGAAAATGGCTCAATAATTCAATTAAACTTTGAAAAAGGGGATTATTCACGCAATAATGCGCTGTAATACCCCGCCTCTAAGAAGCAAAATCATGCTAGAGAGGGAGGGATTGTGATAAAGCAGCTCGCAAATCAATCCCTGATTGTATTTTGCCTACGGGAAGTAGGTTGCAAAGCCATTGAGATAAATGTTTTCGGTGGGACGAGTAACGACGTCCAAACTAAGCATTTATTCTTATGATCAGTGGGACAAAAAAGGAAGCCCCACTGAAATGAAGTTTCATTTTATAGGAGGATTTTTTATATGCTTCAAGATAACATGCATGGTGAGATTGACCATATTTTAATTACAGAAGAACAAATCAAACTGAAGTGCCAAGAAATTGGAAAACAGCTATCAGAAGAATATGATGGTAAATTTCCACTTGCAATCGGCGTGTTAAAAGGTGCAATGCCTTTTCTATCAGATGTGATTCGCCATACAGACATCCATTTGGAAATGGATTTTATGGATGTATCAAGCTATGGTGATGGTACGCGTTCTACTGGAGAAGTAAAAATTGTGAAAGATTTAAACACAAAGGTCGAAGGGCGAGATCTAATTATTGTTGAAGACATCATTGATAGTGGTCTAACGCTCAGCTACCTAGTGGATTTATTTAAATATCGGAAAGCGAGATCAATTAAAATTGTAACGCTATTGGATAAGCCATCTGGCAGATCAGCAGCAATCCAAGCTGACATTATAGGATTCGAAGTTCCAGATGAATTTGTTGTCGGTTATGGATTGGATTATGCGGAAAGGTATCGTAATTTACCTTATATCGGTGTTCTGAAACCAGAAATTTACAGCGAATAATAAATGTATTTTATTTTATTAGTGGTACGCTATATTAAAAAGAAAAATAAATCCCAGTTTTAAAGTTATTTCAGTTGTATTTAAACTTTTTCATATGATACGATGAACTATAGTTTTTCCCCGTTTGGGAGGAGGTTGGCAATGAGTCAGATATTTCGTAATGTCCTGTTTTGGATGCTGATTTTCTTCGTCATTATTGGCGTAATTGGCGTATTTAACGGACAAGGTGAAGATAGTGAAGAATATAATGTACAGCAATTTGTAGATGCTTTAAATAATGGTGAGATTGAAGAGTTAACATTCCAGCCATCACATGGAATTATTCGTTTTACTGGAACATTGACAGATGGCGAGACTACATTTATCGCCCAGGTTCCTGATAATACGGAGATTATTTCTTCGATAACGGATGCTGCAACACAACAGAGTATATTAAAAGTTGCCGAAGAGGAGCAGCCAAGTCCATGGCTAACCTTCTTGACTGGAATCGTTCCGTTCCTATTAATTGGACTCTTCTTCTTATTTATCCTTAGTCAAGCGCAAGGCGGAGGCGGCGGTGGCCGTGTCATGAACTTTGGTAAGAGTAAAGCGAAGATGTACACAGAAGATAAGAAAAAAGTTCGTTTTAAAGATGTTGCAGGTGCTGATGAAGAGAAACAGGAATTGGTCGAGGTTGTTGAATTCCTAAAGGATCCACGTAAATTCTCAGCAGTTGGTGCACGTATTCCGAAAGGGGTTCTGCTTGTAGGACCTCCAGGTACTGGTAAGACATTACTTGCTCGTGCTGTTGCTGGTGAAGCTGGTACACCATTCTTCTCCATCAGTGGTTCGGATTTTGTTGAGATGTTCGTCGGTGTAGGTGCTTCCCGAGTACGTGATTTATTTGAAAATGCAAAGAAAAATGCACCATGTATTATCTTTATTGATGAGATTGATGCAGTAGGTCGTCAACGTGGAGCTGGTCTTGGTGGTGGTCACGATGAGCGTGAGCAAACATTGAACCAATTGCTAGTTGAGATGGATGGTTTTGGTGCAAACGAAGGAATTATTATCATTGCTGCAACAAACCGTGCAGATATTCTAGACCCAGCATTATTACGTCCGGGCCGTTTCGATAGACAAATTATGGTAGATCGTCCAGATGTTAAAGGGCGTGAGGCAGTATTGCATGTCCATGCAAGAAATAAACCGTTAGACGATACGGTTGATTTGAAGACAATCGCAATGCGAACTCCAGGGTTCTCTGGAGCTGATTTGGAAAACTTGCTAAATGAAGCAGCACTTATTGCTGCAAGAGATGACCGTAAATCAGTCAACCAATTAGATATTGATGAAGCAATTGACCGTGTTATTGCAGGACCTGCAAAGAAAAGCAGAGTTATTTCCAAGAAGGAAAGAGACATTGTTGCATACCATGAAAGTGGACACACAATTATTGGTATGGTGTTAGATGATGCAGATGTGGTGCATAAAGTAACCATTGTACCTCGTGGTCAAGCTGGTGGCTACGCCGTTATGCTACCAAGAGAAGACCGTTATTTTATGACAAAACCAGAGTTGTTTGATAAAATAACTGGATTATTAGGTGGACGTGTTGCCGAGGAGATTATCTTCGGTGAAGTAAGTACAGGTGCATCAAATGACTTCCAGCGTGCAACAAATATTGCTCATAAGATGATAACGGAATATGGTATGAGTGATAAAATCGGACCAATTCAATTTAGTAGTGGTGGAGGCGGTAATGTATTCCTTGGCCGCGATATCCAAAATGAACAAACGTATAGTGATGCGATTGCTCATGATATTGATAAAGAAATGCAAAACTTCATCAACTATTGTTATGATCGTGCGAAGAAGATCCTTACCGAAAACCGCGATAAGCTGGAGCTTGTAGCTCAAACATTGCTTGAAGTAGAAACACTGGACGCGAAACAAATCAAATCCTTGTTTGAAGATGGCAAGCTACCTGAACCAGATGCAGAGGATGTTAAAGTAAACATTCAGTCAAAAGATGATGAAGAGAACTTATCTTATGAAGAAGCAAAGGAAAAAGCAGAGACAGAAGATAAGAGTTATATTAACGATCCGATCATGGGCGATAGGAATTCGGATGAAGATCAAACAGATAAAAAATAATTAATTTAACTATAAAAGCAGCCAACTTAACGAATGGCTGCTTTTATTGTGCAAGGAAAAAACAAATAGCTACCCTACAACCATGGCATAAGTTCGTACCTTGCACTCCCGGGTGCTTGCGCTTTTGTTCTGGTTTCTGAAGTATGTTATATTTAAAAAATAGAAATGATAGGAAGGTTTGGTGACACATGCTATTTGTTCTTGACGTTGGAAATACAAATACAGTCCTTGGTGTATTTGAGAAAGATCAGTTGAAACATGAATGGCGGATAAAAACTGATCGCTATAAGACAGCAGATGAATTTGGAATGTTAATAAAATCGTTATTTGACTATAAAGGCATAGCTTTTTCAGATATCAATGGTGTCATCATATCTTCTGTAGTACCGCAAATTATGTTTGCATTAGAGGAAATGAGCAGAGAGTATTTCCATATGGATCCAGTTGTTATTGGGAAGGAAGAAACCCAAACATATTTAAAGATGAATTATCCTAATCCAAAAGAACTCGGTGCAGATCGTATTGTCAATGCAGTAGGAGCTATTGAAGAATATGGCGCACCATTAATTATCATTGATTTTGGGACTGCGACAACCTACTGCTATATTAATGAGCAAGAGGAATATAGCGGTGGGATTATTACTCCAGGAATTAAAATTTCGATGGAAGCATTGTATGATAAAGCCTCCAAGCTACCTAAAATCGAAATTCAAGCTCCAGATCAAGTTGTCGGAACATCTACCGTAGAAGCGATGACAGCCGGCGTTTTCTATGGTTATGTTGGAGAGGTAGACGGTCTTGTTAACCGAATAAAGCAGGAGAAAAATGTAGAACCAAAGGTTATTGCTACTGGCGGATTAGCTAAGCTAATTGCTAACGGTGCGACTACAATCGACAAAGTTGATTCACAGTTAACATTAAAAGGTTTGTATCTGATCTATCAAAGATTAAATCTTAAAGGGTAAGTAACCTCTAATGAAAAGGAGAATAAAATTTCATGAAAGACTATCTAGTAAAAGCAATTGCATTTGATGCTAAAGTTCGTGCATTTGCAATTCGATCGACAGAAACAGTTGAAGAAGCAAGAAGAAGGCAGGACACTTGGGCAACTGCTTCCGCAGCGCTTGGTCGCACAATTACAATTACTGCGATGATGGGTGCGATGTTAAAAGGAGAAGACTCAAACACGATAAAAGTACAGGGAAATGGACCAATCGGTGCAATTATAGCTGATGCAAATGCGAAAGGGCACGTCCGTGGATATGTAAGTAACCCACATGTTGACTTTGAGTTAAATGATAAAGGGAAGCTAGATGTTGCTCGAGCAGTTGGAACAGAAGGCAGTTTGAGTGTTATTAAGGATTTAGGCTTGAAGGATTATTTTACAGGCGAAGTCCCAATTGTCTCTGGTGAGATCAGTGAAGATTTCACATATTACTTTGCTACATCTGAACAAGTGCCTTCTGCTGTTGGTGCTGGAGTGCTGGTTAACCCAGATCATACGATTCTTTCTGCTGGTGGTTTTATTGTACAAGTGATGCCAGGAGCAGATGAGACTGTTATTACAAGGTTAGAAGAACAAATCGGGTCCCTTCCACCAATATCTAAACTGATAGAGGAAGGTAATACACCAGAACAAATCTTACAACGTTTATTTGACAACGAAGTAAAAATCCTTGAGACCATGCCAATTGAATTTCGTTGTAAATGTTCGAAGGAACGATTAGCGAATGCGATTATTGGATTGGGAAGTGAAGAAATACAAAACATGATTGATGAAGATCATGGAGCTGAAGCAAGCTGTCACTTCTGTAATGAAACCTATTATTTTACAGAGGCGGAATTAGAAGAATTGAAACAGTAAGAAGGGAAATAAAATTGACATGTCTAAAAAGCTGTTATTAGGTGTTGTTGTTGTACTACTAATTACAAATGTTGCTTCCTTGTTAATTTTAAACAACAATGAAGACTCGGTTGTTATGAACGATAATGATGAGCGAACAATATCAAGCAAAGAGGCCGTTGCATCTATTGGCGATGAAGAAATTAGCTACCAGCAATGGATAGAAGCGTTACGATCGGCTTATGGTGAAAAGCAATTAAAGCAAATGGTTGATCGAGCTGTTGTGAACCAATTGGCAGAGTCAGAAGGAATTAAAATAGATGAGAAACTGATTAATCGAGATGTTGCCTTTTTAATAACGATGCAAGGTGTTATGACAGAAGAGCAGGCTGCGAAAGAAGAAGAGCGTTTGCGCGATGAGGTCAATTACCGTTATCAGCTACAACAACTCCTCGCTGCAGATGCATCTACTATACCAGAAGAAGAACTTAAGAGCTTTTATGATAGCTATGGAAGTCAATACAACTTTACCGCATCACTACAGCTATCTCATATTCTCGTAGAAAATATGGAAACGGCAGAAAAGGTTTACGATGAACTAGAGCAAGGAGCATCATTTGAATTACTTGCCGAGGAGTATTCTCAAGATGATGAAACGAAAGATGATGGTGGCTATTTAGGCTATATCTATACTTCCAGTCAATTTCTCCCAGGCAGTTATGATGATGTAACTTCGGAAATGGACGAGCACTCCTATAGTGAGCCGTTTATAGCAGATAATGGTGTGGCTATCCTCTACTTACACAGAAAGCTTCCGGCTATCGAATTCACGTATGATGAAATTAAGCCTTATATGGAAAGTGAATTAGCATTACAGGAAATGGATCAATCATTGATTGCAGATCCTTTATGGGAGCAACTGGATATAGATTGGATTTATAGCGAGTAGCGCAGGAATGATTATTCTAGGCAGATAGGAAAAAGTTCCTTATCTGCCTTCGTTTTTAAAGAGATATTAGTTGACTTTTCCTTGAAATAGACATACATTTATATTAATTCATATAAAATCACTTGGGATTAGGAGGGGTTGTCATGAAAGTAGCTGAGAACATTACGGGTTTAATTGGTGGAACACCGATTGTAAAATTGAATAATTTAACGGATGCTGAAAGTGCAGATGTATATGTTAAGCTGGAATTTATGAATCCTGGGAGCTCTGTAAAGGATCGTATCGCAATTGCTATGGTGGAAGCGGCCGAAAAAGAAGGTTTGCTTCAAGCTGGTGCTACTATTATTGAGCCAACAAGTGGTAATACGGGTATTGGGCTTGCGATGGTTGCAGCTGCAAAAGGCTATCGAGCAGTATTAGTGATGCCAGATACAATGAGTCAAGAACGACGAAACTTATTACGTGCTTATGGTGCAGAACTGGTATTGACTCCAGGAGCTGATGGGATGAAAGGCGCTATCGCAAAGGCAGAGGAGTTAAAAAATGAGCATGGCTATTTTATGCCACAGCAATTTAGTAATCCTGCTAACCCAGACATTCACGAGCTGACGACAGGTAAAGAAATTGTAGAACAAATGAAGGATGGTCTTGATGGCTTCGTATCCGGAATTGGTACTGGTGGAACAATAACAGGAGCAGGGAGAGTATTAAGGAAACATTTTGATGATATCAAATTGTACGCAGTTGAACCAGCTGCTTCACCTGTTTTGTCAGGAGGGTCACCGGCACCTCACAAAATTCAAGGAATTGGTGCAGGCTTTGTACCTGAAGTTTTAGATACAGATATTTATGAAAAAGTACTAACAATCGAGAATGAAGAAGCATATGAAGCTGCTCGCAAAGTAGCGACAACAAATGGTATCCTAGGTGGCGTCTCATCTGGTGCTGCAGTTGCAGCTGCACTAAAAGTCGCGAAAGAATTAGGAAAAGGGAAAAAGGTTCTTGCTATATTGCCGGATAATGGAGAAAGATATTTGTCCACACCTTTATATCGATTCGAAGAGAATGAATAAGAAAATATAAAATAAAAGGATTGGCATCATTGTGCCAGTCCTTTTTTTGAGCGTAAAAGAGGAAGCCTGTGGTTGGCGACGTGCAGTCTGAATCCCGAACTTTGGGGTGGTTCGACGAGTCGGCATCCTTTTACCTGGAGACGATGCCCGATTTCACGGCAACGGTATACGTGTAACTATGCCTCATGTCTTAGCCGGTCGGCAAGTCTCGCTAGACGTTGGGGCTGAAGCTGAACGAGGCAGTTTTGGTACGCTAGTTATTGGAAGCACCAAAAAAATTTAAAGGTTTCCTCAGCATTGAAAAATTGATACGATAGAAAATATAAAGAAATTATGAAGGCGGTCAAAGATAAAAATGATTTTACAAACTTCAAACCGGACATTTGATTTATCAGAACGTACACATATTATGGGGATTTTAAATGTCACACCAGATTCATTTTCTGATGGCGGCAAGTATACAACGATCGAGAAGGCTGTTGAACAAGCCATGCTGATGGAGCAACATGGGGCAGATATGATAGATGTCGGTGGTGAATCCACCCGTCCAGGTCATATACCTGTAACTGCTGAGGAAGAAATTAAACGTGTGGTACCAGTTATCAAGGCACTGAAGGAAAATGCCGCAGCTGCAATTTCCGTTGATACCTTTAAAGCGGAAGTAGCAAGAATGGCTGTTGAAGCAGGAGCAGATATTATCAATGATATTTGGGGAGCGAAACATGATCCGGAGATTGCAAAAGTTGCAGCTGAATATGGCGTTCCAATTATATTAATGCATAACCGTAAGAATGAGGATTATCATTCGATTATGGATGATATGAAAAAAGATCTTGAAGAAAGTATTCAAATAGCACTAGATGCAGGAGTTACAAAAGAGAAAATCATTTTAGACCCAGGAATCGGCTTTGCGAAATCAACAAAGGATAACTTTGTTGTGATGAATAATCTTGAGCAGCTAACAAAAATGGGATACCCTCTGCTATTAGCAACATCACGGAAACGATTCATTGGCAGTGTTCTCGATATATCTGCCGAAGAACGTGATAACGGAACAGTTGCGACGACATGTCTTGGTATTACGAAAGGAGCACAAATGGTTCGTGTCCATAATGTAAGACGAAATCGAGAGGCTGCGCAAATGATGGATGCGATGCTTGCTGAGGGAGGTCACTTCGTTGGATAAAATTATACTCAATCAAATGCAATTTTATGGTTATCATGGGCTTTTCCCAGAAGAAAACAAGCTAGGGCAGCGATTTAATGTTGATCTGGAGCTCTATCTAGACTTAAAAAAGCCAGGCGAATCCGATAACATGTATGATTCAATTCATTATGGTCATGTCTATGAACTTGTTCAGGAATTGGTTGAAGGTGATGTGAAAAATTTGATTGAAGCTGTTGCTGAAGGAATTGCAGAAAGACTATTAGCAATGTTTTGTCTTTTACAGGCTTGTAAAGTGACCGTGACCAAGCCGGATCCACCGATTCCAGGGCACTATGCCTCTGTGGCAGTAGAAATCTATCGGGAGCGATCGATATGAATCAAGCATATTTGGCATTAGGTACCAATATTGAACCGAGAGAAGCATATCTTAAAGAGGCTTTGGAATTACTAGAAACTATGGGAGAAGTTACACTTATCCGACGATCATCTATTTACGAAACCGCCCCTGTCGGATATTTGGATCAAGCGGATTTTCTAAATATGGTCATTGAAATAAAGACTGCTTTATCTTCTCTGAAACTTCTAGAATACTGTCAGTCTGTGGAACAGCACCTTGGACGCAAACGTGGTATACGTTTTGGACCACGAACAATAGACCTTGACATTTTGACATTTAATCAAGAAAATAGTACAGTAGAACGATTAATAATCCCGCACCCTAGAATGCACGAGCGCGCGTTTGTACTCATTCCTTTACAGGAAATTGCACCAAAGCTAATCTTGCCTGATTGGAATAAGCCTATTGAGGAAATGATTCTTGATCTTCCTGAAACAGACATAAAGGATGTAAGGAAATGGACGCAAAAAGGGTCGGTAAAAGAATAAAAGCTTTCCGTAAGCTAAAAGGATATACACAAATCGATTTTGCAAAGGAACTGGATGTTTCGATTGCACAAATAGGTAACATAGAACGAGGTACAAAACTTGCAACAGATGACTTTTTAGAGATGATTGCCAAGAAGTTGTCTGTATCAAAGGATGAGATTACAATGGAATCACTTAATAGTGAGAAATAAGCTAGGACATAAGATGTTTCAAATAGGAGACATTCCTGTTCTCAACCAAGTTGTGACTTCATGTTACTCAGACCTAGAAAATAATGGCACTGTGCGATAAAAGCATTATTAGGGCAGAGACTCGCACGGAATAGAAGTTAAGTCTTTACATTTGTAGATCAGCTTTAGGCAGTGAATAAAGTGTCAAATCTGTTTGAATTGTTGTAGGAAATCTGTCGGTCTGCTTCCGGCAGTTTTTTCTGCATGAACACCCTATTGCAAAGTTTAGAGACTGTACGTGAAAGAAGTTGGATTTTTAGATATACTAACTAATATAAATGAGTGGAGTGATCACAATGTCTGAAGAAATGAATGAACAAATGCGTGTACGACGCGACAAATTAAATGATTACCGAGAACAAGGTCTGGATCCATTTGGAGAGAAGTTTCCAAGAACCCATTTAGCAACAGAACTTATCGAGAAATATGACCGCTATTCCAAAGAGGAGTTAGAGGAAATTACGGATACAGTGACGATTGCTGGCCGTCTTATGACGAAGCGGGGAAAAGGAAAAGCTGGTTTTGCACATATGCAGGATTTAAGTGGACAAATACAGTTGTACGTACGTAAGGATGCAATTGGTGAGGAAGCCTATGAGGTTTTCAAAACAACAGACTTAGGAGATATTGTTGGCGTAACTGGTGTAATGTTCAAAACAAACGTAGGAGAACTATCTGTCAAAGCTACAGAATTCCATTTACTAACGAAATCATTACGACCATTGCCGGAAAAATACCATGGCTTAAAAGATATCGAGCAACGCTATCGTCAGCGTTATTTAGATCTTATTACAAACATGGATAGCAGAGAAACATTTGTACAACGAAGCAAAATTATCCAATCGATGCGTGAATACTTGAATGGTCAAGGTTTCCTTGAAGTAGAAACTCCAATGATGCATAGTATTCCGGGTGGAGCGGCAGCACGTCCGTTTATTACACACCATAATGCCTTAGATATTGAGTTATACATGCGTATTGCGATCGAGCTGCATTTAAAACGGCTTATTGTTGGTGGTTTAGAAAAAGTGTATGAAATTGGACGCGTATTCCGTAATGAAGGAGTTTCTACAAGACATAACCCTGAATTTACTATGATTGAGCTTTATGAAGCCTATGCGGATTATAATGATATTATGGAACTAACTGAGAACGTGATAGCGCATATTGCAAAAGATGTTCTTGGCTCAACGAAAGTGATTTATGGAAACCATGAAGTTGACTTAGAGCCGAAATGGACAAGGTTGCATATGGTAGACGCAGTTAAAGAGGCAACCGGTGTAGACTTCTGGAAGCATATAACAGATGAAGAGGCACGGACGTTAGCCAAAGAGCATGGTGTTGAAATAAGAGACACGATGACATTTGGTCATGTTGTAAATGAATTCTTTGAACAAAAAGTAGAAGAAACTTTAATACAACCAACGTTTATTTATGGACACCCAGTAGAGATTTCTCCGTTAGCAAAGAAGAATACAGAAGATGCGCGTTTTACCGACCGTTTTGAATTATTTATTGTTGGCAGAGAACATGCAAATGCATTTAGTGAATTAAATGACCCAATTGATCAGCGAGAACGTTTTGAAGCACAAGTAAAAGAAAGAGCTGAAGGAAATGACGAAGCACATCTAATGGATGAAGACTTTTTAGAAGCTCTAGAATATGGGATGCCGCCAACAGGTGGACTTGGAATTGGAATAGATCGTCTTGTTATGCTGTTGACAAATTCTCCATCTATACGAGATGTACTGTTGTTCCCGCAAATGCGTCATAAATAAGTGATACGAAAAAACCTTCTTGTTTCAATTTGAACTGGAAGGTTTTTTGTTTGCCGACATAATTATCTAAAGACGGTTTTATCACTTATTGATTAGGGTATTATAAATATAATAGATATCCTCGAAAATGGTGTTGTTATCTAAGTAAATAAGTTAAATGGAGAAGCGTGAATTGAATAAATAATAGAACTTTAAATTCAATGCTATAATTTTGCGTTTTGCTATTGATTTCATTTTCAAATCGTGGTAAATTAATTAACGTTGCGCTGGAGAAACAGTCCAGGCAAGAGGTCGAAGCTAACCTCAAAAAAATAATTGAAAAAAGTGTTGACATCAAAAGCTCAACATGTTATATTAGTAAAGTCGCTTTTAAAAAAGACAATAAATTTGCTCTTTGAAAACTGAACAAAACAACCAGTATGTCAAGAAAAAGGAAACTCGTTTTTCTTTTTAAAACAAGTAGAAGTCAGCTTCTACAAAAGCTAAGTATTACAAACTTTTATGGAGAGT
>NZ_QWEH01000063.1 GCF_003515705.1 Oceanobacillus profundus | reverse complement strand
ATCAGCAAGGCCACATCGCTCACGTACC
This sequence comes from Oceanobacillus profundus, assembly GCF_003515705.1. Lineage (GTDB taxonomy): Bacteria > Bacillota > Bacilli > Bacillales > Amphibacillaceae > Oceanobacillus > Oceanobacillus profundus. The sequence continues at coordinate 990 of NZ_QWEH01000063.1, read as the reverse complement.
ACATTGGCATTACCGTCTGTCCAGCGGGCATCATATCCCACTCACTTTGATGCACATCCGCACATGCTAGCGCTGGAAGCACCTCGCATAGTAGCCACCACCTACCGATTTCGCAAGCTCCCACACTCGTCAAGTGGAATCCCTGTTTTTTGTCACAAGTCTTTTGCAGTGCGACCAAGGGCGGTTGCATTTGAGGGGAGGGGACATGTAGTGGGTAGGTCAGTCAGGGGTCAAGGCAGAGAGCAGTGTCAGAGGTCCTGGATGGGTATTTGGGGACCTTCCATAGCTACTAGTAGCCACCATTTACATGTTACATAGTTCAGGACTAACCACCACTGACTATGAGCTAGCTAGGTCGGTTCGGGCGTGTCGCAGCCCACGTCAGGCAGCTCCAAACGTACCCCACTCCACCGGAAAAGGACTTAGCGAGGAACGGGATATGACAATGGTTGACTCTGCTGAATAAGACATCTGTCTTCATCATGCTTGAGACAAGCGTCGAACTCGAAAGAGCCCTCGGCAATGACAACACTAAGAAACCCGAGAAAACAGATCAGTTTAAGTCTGACCTGAAGACTATGATGCAGGGAGACTTTAGAGCGTTGCTTATACTCGCAACGGTGAGTGATGAGTTAGAACGAAGGGACGCTTGTGGATGAGTAGCCCCAAGAGAACCAAGTTAAGGTCTCTGGGTCCTGCATTCATGTCTTATATACTACACAGTGTTTGTACCTAACAAACAATGACTAAGACTAAGAATGTTCTACAATGTTCTATGAGTTTCTATATGATGTCAGTCTATGATGTATGTATGACGTAGCTATGGAATGTTCCAGACAGTTCTAGACTGTGGTCATGTGAGGTCACGTGACAAGTCATGTGACTAAAGTAAAAGCAGTCGTGACTACCAGGTCACGTGATGCGATAAGATAAGATAACGAGTACGAAAATGACGCGGTCGTAACAGCCAAGGCAATCCCTCTGGATAAC
>NZ_QWEH01000062.1 GCF_003515705.1 Oceanobacillus profundus | reverse complement strand
AGATTGTTAGTGTTATCATGGCTCACAGACTCATGGGAACTCTGCTGACGATTTCAGCCGAGATTTTCGGCACCAGGATGTGTCATCAGACTACTTCATCAGTCACCTAGTAGATATCATGCCTGACATGTTATAAGCATCAATGTATCTTGTGACCATAGTTTGACCTTGGCTCATTCCAGTACAGCTGGACCATATATCATACCCGAGTTTTAAAGAACACCGATGCCTTCGGCATTAGTTTCGGCCAACATTCTCGGCCGAGACTAATGCCGAAGACACCAACATCAATAAAGCTATACCAAAACCCCATGGTCAGGTCACAGGATTTCAGCCCATTCAACATGAAGAAGGAAAAATTGCATGGATTCATCATATGCTAAGCCTATGAACCATGGGCCCAGCCATACCCTTCAATACCAATATTATGTGGGCCCATCCATGGGCAGTGAGGTACTTAGGCTTGGGCCCACCTATAGGAGAGGACCATATCATCTGGGCCCATTCATAATCTATGAGATTTTTTTTTTTCACTATTATATTCTATAATTATCATTGTATAGTCACCCCATAGTATTCTAATGATTAATATGTTCCATATTCTATGGGTCAGCCCAACTGTACTATCTAGTCCTTGTGTCATGGGCCCACTCATATGACTTGGAACATTGCTTACTCAGCCCACCCATAGGCCATGGTGACCAACTAACCATCAGCCCACCCATAGGTCATGGGTGACAAGTTAACATGGGCCCACAGTCAGCTGGCCCATAGGCTATGGGTTTTTGTCACCCTCAGCTGGCCATATAGTATGGGGAAAAGGTGCAATAAGTACCCTATACTCGAAAAACTTACTGTTAGTTTTGTTTGTTTTTTGTAAGTTTGAATGGTGATTGGCTGTGGCATGTCCTGTGTTGGCTAAGAAGTTCACTCAGCAACAGTTTCAGCTGAAACTTTCGGCTCCACTGACTAGTAAAACCACTATAGTAAATACACCATTTTTGAACCAAAAAAAAAGTGAGAATGCAATGGGCTT
>NZ_QWEH01000061.1 GCF_003515705.1 Oceanobacillus profundus | reverse complement strand
GACGAATTGTAATATTAAGTGCAACACCTAAAAAATGTGGTTAAAATAAAACAACCCATAACAGCTTCGTGTAAAATGTAAGTAACCACACCAACACATACACGGAGGTCTGTTATGAGCTACCAACATCTTACCATATTTGAAAGAACACGTATAGAAACGCTATATGATCAAGGAAAATCTATTCGCACCATTGCTGAAAAACTTAGACGTTCGCCATCTACCATCTCAAGGGAATTAAAACGCAATTCACAAGATGGGTCCTATCAATCTGAAAATGCTCATGAAAGCTATGACAAGCGCAGATTGCATTGTGGACGTATTGGTAAATGGTCTCAGGAACTAGCTGAAATTATTAACGAAAAATTGAAGCAAACCTGGTCACCAGAACAAATTGTAGGACGATTATTCCAAGGATCAATAAGCTTTAAAACAATCTATCGTTGGATATATCAAGGGTTATTAGTTGATCAGGATTTGAGTGTTCTTCGCCACAAAGGAAAACGTCAAAAACCTCAAGAAACAAGGGGACGCTTTAATGTTGGAACCTCCATTACAAAACGACCAAAAGAAATTAGAAAACGCAAGGCTTTTGGTCACTGGGAATTAGATAGTGTTGTTTCCAGCCGTGGAAAGAGTAAAGGATGTTTCGCTACATTTGTTGAACGTAAAACGAGATGGTACATTGCGTTAAAAATGCCTAACCGAACCTCTATCTCCATGGAGAAAGCCATTCGAACACTGAACGAAAAATTGCCGCCTGGCTCCTTTCAAACCGCTACGGTAGATAGAGGTAAGGAATTTGCTTGTTACAGCGCTATTGAGCAGGATACAGACATTCAAGTGTATTTTGCCGAACCTTATTCCTCATGGCAACGGGGTAGCAATGAGAATGCCAATGGACTTTTACGAGAATTCTTCCCTAAGAAATCCGATTTGGCTAAAGTCTCAGACGAAGAATTAGAACATGCACTGTCACTAATCAACAATAGACCCAGAAAATGTTTGAATTGGAAAACTACTCACGAAGCGTTTCAAGAAGAACTGTTGCACTTAATTTGACAAACGGTC
>NZ_QWEH01000060.1 GCF_003515705.1 Oceanobacillus profundus | reverse complement strand
TTGTAAGTGATGACGAAAGTGTCAAGGGTCACACAGCTAAGAAAGGTATGTTTCCGTCATTACTACATGTCTGCTCAATAATGTTTCCTTCAGAAGAGATAATAATCAAACTTGAACATGCACCCGAGGACAAGGAGCATAATCATAAAAGGAAAAGTATGTCACAAGTTATTCATCACTGGCTTAAGCTTACTCGGAGTGCAGGGACCACTGCAAAACCCCAGGACACTAAGCCATTGAAGAAACAACGGACCACTCCATATCCAAAGCCGCCTACCAATGATGGTAAGTTCTCTGCATGTTATTTCAAAAACACAAGCTCAATGATTTTCAGATGCCGAATCTGAGGATATGAATCATGTAGATAATACAGTAAGACGGTCTGTACGGCCCCGAAAAGCTCCTCCCCATGTAGATGCAGACATACCTACTCCGAAACACAAAAGGCGTGCCAAAAGCACTGCAAGACATTAGTTGAAATCTCCTATCTGACATGTACCATTTTTTTAGTAGTCCTCGTAAATCGAAATTCATTGCTATCCAATGTAAAATATCATAAGCTATCACTTCCAGTTTACTAGTACACTATTTACAATGTCCAGTTGTCTTTGCAACTCCTTCTCCCTCTCCAACTGCCTCCACCTTTCTACTGCACACCGAAGGAATTCCTGATAATATGTCTCATATGTGTAGGTGAGCGCCTGGTCTTCTCCAGGATGGAATGGAAATTTGGGCACAGTGCGGGGTTGTTTCTGAAATGTACCAAGGGCATAGACAACTAAAAAAATCAGTTGGAATAGACAGGCAAAGAAAAAAATATGCTTGAACTTACTGTACTCCTCTGCCGATGGAAAATGCGGAGGCTCCAGACTTGCTGACCGGGAGCCACCCTGACCGACGTTTTCTATATATTGTGAATTGAAAATAATTAGAAAAACTAAAAGGAATAATTAGACTTACTGTTGTCGGCCTTCGGCATTAGTGTGGAGGGTCCTGCCGCCTGCATGGGAGTTGATGTATCTGAATTGAGGGCTCAGTGGACAGTTATAAAGCAATCAGTCATAATACTCACCTC
>NZ_QWEH01000059.1 GCF_003515705.1 Oceanobacillus profundus | reverse complement strand
GACTAGGAATGTTCTACAATATTCTATGTGTTTCTATATGATGTCATTCAATGATGTATCTATGGTGTTATAAAAGAATGTTCTAGGTAGTTCTGAACTATGGGTCATGTGAGGTCACATGACAAATCATGTGACTAAAGTAAAAAAAAAGTGCAATACCAAGTTATGTGATAGCACATGATATGATCCAAAGGATATGAAAATGGAGTGTGCATAACACTAATATTCAATTGCCTCTGAGATCTAGATCAGAAGATTGAGATCGGATCCTGTCCAGTATCTGTCCTTCTTCAGCTTCCACAACAATGTGTTGGGCCCTGATCCATTCCGGTTTAATTAGCGTGATGCCTGAGTTGTCAGACTCAATGCCCTTGGCATGGTCGACTCTCCTGGATAAGGCATCTGCCTTCGTCATGCTTGTACCCGGTTTGTGTATCAAGGTAAAGTCGAATCGGGAGAGGTAGAGAGCCCATCTCGCCTGTCTCCGATTGAGATCTTGTGATGACATGAAATAATTAAGGTTCTTGTGGTCGGACCAAATTTCAAATTTGTGCCGAGCACCTTCTAGATAGTGTCGCCACATTTCTAATGCACGGATAATGGCTAGCATTTCCTTGTCAGCAACCTGATAATTATGTTCTTGTGCTGATAGAGCATGAGAAGAGAAGACCACAGGCCTGTAGTCTCCATCAGGGCATTTGATAGATAAGATGGTGCCCATTGCATAATCTGATGCATCAGTTTCTAACCAGAATTCTGTGTCTATATCTGAAACACTCAGCTCCTTACATTGATACGGGATGCTCACTAAGGCTGTTCGTAGCTGGACAGTGACTCTAAGACTGGGAGTACTGAGGGTAAGAACAGGAGGATTCGATGTCCTTCCTGGTCGCTGCATTCGGGTTTATATACTACATAGGGGTTTGTATGTATTTACTATAGATCTAGCGATAACATGAAAGGCGTGAGGAGAGAGCATGTATCAACATAGCCATAGGATCGAAGAGAACCCGGGACATGAGGGGAGCGCATGTGGAATGGAAGGGAAGCATAACATGAGGAGAACGTATGCTGCCACAA
>NZ_QWEH01000058.1 GCF_003515705.1 Oceanobacillus profundus | reverse complement strand
ATAACGGTTAGTGACTGAATGGCTGCGACCGCCTCGGTCGCTCCGGCTACGACTAGGTGTGCGAAGCGCAAAAAGAAATTCGAAGGACTCCCGTGACATGAATAGACGGCATTTGCTCCAACTTTTGATTGCAGGTATAGCCCTCCCTTGGCCGCTGTATGCAAGCGCAAAGGAGAGAATCACCAATATCCGAGCTTGGCACGACGAAGAGAAAATGCGCCTTGTGCTTGATTTGAGTGGCCCATTGCCTTATCGAACCTTCGAGCTTGATTCCCCTAAAAGGTTGATCCTTGATCTGGACAACGCCCTATTCAATGCAAGTCTGGATGATGTTCAGTTGGATGGTAGCGTCATTACTAGTATCCGCACGGGAATCCAGGCGCAAGGTACACGCATGGTGCTCAATCTAGCCGGCACAGTGGAAGCGACATCCTTCATTCTGCCGCCAGGTGATGGTCGAGGTCATAGACTGGTTGTGGATCTAATTGCCAAGTCTGCCATGCCTCCTCTCAATGCGCCTCCTGCTCAAGTAAAGGATGTCCGTCAACGTGACATCGTGGTAGTCATTGATGCCGGACACGGCGGGAAAGATCCTGGCGCTGTAGGAGCCAAGGGTGAGAAAGAGAAGGTTGTAGCCCTCGCTATCGCTCGACAACTCGCCCAGAAAATCAATAATCAGAAAGGTTTCAAAGCGCAGCTGGTTCGCAATACAGATATGTTCATTCCATTACGCAAGCGGGTGGAAATTGCACGAAAGCATAATGCAGATACGTTCATATCCATCCATGCTGATGCAGCCCCTCGCAAGAGCGCATCGGGAGCGTCAGTGTTCGCCTTGTCAGAAAATGGAGCAACCTCTACAACTGCAAGCTGGATGGCGAGGCGAGAGAATAGTGCTGATTTGATCGGCGCCCGTGATGTTCTTTCTCTCAAAGACAAAGATCCAGTATTGGCAGGTGTCATTCTGGATATGTCGCTAACGTCGACTATCGCAACGAGCCTCGATATCGGGAAAACAATTCTCGGCAGTCTCGGCAAGATTTCTGGCATTCACCAGAAGCGTGTGGAGCAGGCAGGGTTTGCTGT
>NZ_QWEH01000057.1 GCF_003515705.1 Oceanobacillus profundus | reverse complement strand
TTTATATTATAATCTATCAAACAAAAATAGAAAAATATAATTTCCGGAATAGAGGTGAGTCGAACACCTAAGAGTTGCCTCGAACAATTAGCAATTGTATTAACTTTCCAATGTAAACTATTCCAAAAAAATTAAAATTATTCTAACTTTTTTTTTTTAATTTAAATTTTTATATTAAAACAAATTTACCAATCTAAACAACTGAATTTTGTAATTTTAATTAATTAATACTGAATTTTATTTTTAAATATTTTTTGGAGTATTAGTCTTTATCAGATTTGAACTGATACCTAATATCTTGAAGGAATACTGTGCAACCATTACACCAAAAGACCTTAGGGAATATAAAAAAACAAAAGTTTTTCAAATTAGCGAAATATGGATTCGAACCAAGTCTAACAGCTCATGAGACTGTCGTGCTACCTTTACACTATCTCGCTTATAAGAATTATTAATTATTATTAAATATATTATATATAAATATTATTAATATTGAACACTATCATTGAAACATGATACGAACAAAGAGACTTGAACTCTTAAGGAATTTCTTCCACTCCTGCTTAAGAGGAACTTGTTTACCAAAATTTCAACATGTTCGTAAAAAAGAAGTAAAAATTTAATTTTTTAAATTATTAAACTTCTTATAAAAATTAAGTGTTAATTTTTTAATTTAATTGGAAGGTGTCAAGAGGAATTGAACCTCTGAATAAGGTATTAACAGTACCCCGCGATAACCACTCTGCCATGACACCGGGTATTTTATATACAAATATAATATATGATAGGCGCGACTCGAACACGCTAGCTCTCCTTCCCAAAAGGAGTGAATGTAAACCCGTTCTTCTTCTATCATTACTAATTGATATTTTTATATTACAATATATTTGTAATAATACTCTTTTAATAAAAAAGTAAAAATTTTGTTTTTGTTAAAATCAAAAAATTATAATAATTAAAAATAATTATTTTTTTTTTAAGATAAAAAATTATCTAATATATTACTACTTTTAATAAATTAATTAAATTATTAGATTAAAAATAAAATTGTAAAAGAAAAATATCTGTCCTTTTAGTAATAAAAAAGTAAAAAACAAAAATTAATATTAGATTATAAATAAAAAATTTAATTGGA
>NZ_QWEH01000005.1 GCF_003515705.1 Oceanobacillus profundus | reverse complement strand
CGAGTGAGTAAGATCCCTCAGAGACGATGAGGTTGATAGGTTCGGTGTGGAAGCGTGGTGACACGTGGAGCTTACGGATACTAATCGATCGAGGACTTAACTAAATTCTTTATTTGATGTCTTGTTTACTCTTATTTAGTTTTTAAGGTATAAATCAATATTTTACCTTATAAAGTTGTCTGGTAGCAATAGCGAAGAGGCTACACCTGTTCCCATGCCGAACACAGAAGTTAAGCTCTTCAGCGCCGATGGTAGTTGGGGCTTTGCCCCTGCAAGAGTAGGACGCCGCCAGGCCAATGAAAACCCCAGTATATAATTGCATATACTGGGGTTTTTGCGTTTTGGTGTATAAAAGCTGTGGATGACTTAGTTACCTCGATCATGACCACAAAGTGCTAAATCCGTAGCGAGACTCCTCCGTAGTAAATCAAGGTGGCATCGCTATTGTTCTTTATTCTACTTTCTTCCATCATTTAGTCTTCTAGCTTCTTCAGGACTAGACATTTTTGTTGCTCCTTTATAGCGAAGTCCCACATCTCGATCAGATTCTACGCGTCCGCTTTCTCTCAATTTCTTTTCTTGGCGGTCTCTTCCCATAATTAGCACCTCCCAACATTAACATTAGCGATTTTGAGACTTTTATTCATGACTTCATTATCTACTCGACATACTTAAATATCATTCAAATTGGATAAGTATGAAAATATTTTCTTTGTTAGGAGATTTTGTGCGAAAATAGAATGGGTGATACAATTAATTTGGTAAATAAATTTTTCAAATGTGTTTACATAACTATAATGATATGAAAATAAATATCGACTAAAGAACATTTTGGAGGGAATATATGGTGAAGAAAAAGTTGGGTTTATTATTTGGGGGAAAGTCTGCGGAGCATGAAGTTTCTTTACAATCAGCTAAAAACGTGATGGAAGCAATTGATCCTTCGAAATACGATGTTGTGTTAATTGGAATTGATAAATCAGGGAAATGGCATTTAAATGATGCTTCCCATTTTCTTTTGAATGCTGAGGATCCAAAATTAATAGCATTAAATAAAACAAATAAAGGAATTGCTGTGGTACCCGGTGAAACTGAAAATCAACTTGTAAATAGAGAGGGAATGGAAGCATTAGGTCAATTAGATGTGATTTTTCCCATTCTCCATGGAACTTTAGGAGAGGATGGAAGTATTCAAGGGATGCTGCGAATGGCCAATATTCCTTTTGTTGGTTCAAATGTGTTAGGCTCAGCAATAAGTATGGATAAAGATATTGCCAAACGATTACTTCGAGAAGCGGGTTTAACGGTTGCCAATTCATATACGTATACATGGGCGTCAAAAAATAGTATTTCATTTGATGAAATTACACAGCAATTAAATCTCCCTTTGTTCATTAAACCAGCTAATCAGGGGTCATCTGTTGGTGTGAGTAAAGTACAGACACAGGAAGAATTTGAAAAAGGCGTCGCAAGTGCCTTTAACTATGACCACAAAATATTGATTGAGGAAGCAATTCAAGGTAGGGAAATTGAGTGTTCTATTTTGGGAAATGAAAATCCAATTGCATCAATACCTGGAGAGATTGTCGCAACAGCTGACTTTTATTCTTATGAAGCTAAATACATTGATGAAAGCGGAGCAGCACTTGAGATTCCGGCTCAGCTAAGTGAAGATGTAACAAAGCAAATACAAGAAGTAGCGATAAAAGCATTTAAAGCATTAAATTGTGATGGAATGGCAAGGGTCGATGTTTTCTTAACAAAAGACAATGAAATTGTAATTAATGAGATTAATACAATACCTGGATTCACCAAAATAAGTATGTATCCAAAACTATGGGAGCTAAGTGGTATACCATATAGTCAGCTAATTGATAAACTAATTAATTTGGCTTTAGAGCGACACCAACGTGATTCGTTTTTAAATAGTTCTTTTGAGGAAAAATAAACCCATTAGCAAATTAAAAAACCCCTTTAAGAGTTTCCGCTCTTTAAGGGGATTTTTAATTCTATTTCTTCTGTAAGGCCTTCTTCTTGGTCATTAACCTGACTTCTGCATTAAGCGCTTTGTATAACGCAATTCCCATTAGAATCATGACAAAGGAAAATGGTAATGCAGCAATAATGATTGTGTTTTGTAATGCTGTTAGACCACCAACATAGAGCAAAATTAATGCTACTGTTGACTGGGATACACCCCAAATAATTTTTACATTGTTTGGTGGAGTTAAGGAACCGCGAGTTGATTGCATTCCTAAAACAAAGGTTGCTGAATCGGCTGATGTAATAAAGAATGATGCAATTAATAATATTGCAAGGATCGATAAAAGAAATGAGAGTGGTAACTGATCAAACATGTTAAACAATACCAACTCTGTATCAAATTGTGCAATGTTTGTTCCATTATCTTGAACGTTACCAGCTGTTGTTCCAAATGCTGCAAACCAAACAGAAACAACTAACGTAGGGATGACCATAACGCCCATAAGAAATTGACGGATAGTACGTCCTCGGGATACTCGTGCGATAAACATTCCTACAAATGGCGCCCATGAGATCCACCATGCCCAGTAGAAGATGGTCCACGAATCTAACCATCCACGATTATCACCTTCAAGTGGGGCTGTTTTAAAGCTCATTTGCACAATTTTTTGTATATAAAGGCCGAATGTTTCTGTAAACATATTTAGAATGAGTAATGTCGGCCCGAGAATAACCACAACAATAAAGACTAGTATAGCAAGAATCATATTTAAGTTGGATAAATATTTGATTCCTTTACTTAAACCAGACCAAGCTGACATCATGAATAATACGGTTACGATTAAAATAATAACTAGCTGTGGAATAAATCCAATTTCAACTCCGAATAAATGTGATAATCCGGCGTTAATTTGAACTGCACCAAACCCAAGTGAGGTCGCAACACCGAATACGGTAGCAAAAACAGCTAGTACATCGATTAATGTACCTAATGGACCATTCATACGGTCTCCAAATAAAGGCCTTAGTGTAGAAGAAATTAATCCAGGCATACCTTTTCGAAATTGAAAGAAGGCAAGTGCAAGCGCGACAATACCATACATCGCCCATACATGAAGACCCCAATGAAAGTAAGAATACGCTAAACCTTCTTTAAAGGCCTCTGCAGTGCCAAGCTCTGCTTCTGGAGCATTTGAAACATAGTGGAAAAGAGGTTCTGCAGATCCGTAAAAGACAAGACCAATTCCCATACCAGCTGAGAATAGCATGGCAATCCAAGAGCCTGTGGAAAAATCCGGTTTTTCATGATCTTTTCCAAGACGAATTCTCCCATAAGGGCTAAATGCAATAATGATTGCAAAGATAACTAATGCTGACATGAGCAGCATATAATACCAACCAAAAGTTGTAGAAACAAAATTTTTAACATTATTTGTTATTTGTTCAAACTGGGTAGGAAAAGATGCTCCCAGAATAACAGAAATAATAACTAACGCTACAGCTATGTAAAAAACCTTTGAAATACGCTTCATGATTCCCCCCTAAGAATAAATTTGACATATGTGTAATAAGCATACGGATTATTATACCCGTTTTGAAAAATAATGAAACCCTAAATAAGGAAAGTTCACAATTTAAGATTTCGTTATCTACTGATAGGATTGGCAATGATTAACGGTTATATGTATGATAGAAGGGGAAGTTTGAGTTTTTTAAAATTTAATTTTTTCATTTAATTGCAAAGTAAGGATTACTGCTAATTAAATTCGGATAATAACCTAATTTTTAGAAAAGAGAAGGGCTTATGATAGATTATAAATTTGATAAATTATTACATGTACGGACGGGTCCAGAGAAGAAATTGTCTTTCCCGGACTCGATTCAGTATAATCCGTATGAACCAACACCGTACCATGCACTTGAAATACTGTTTCAGCAATATGAGGTGAGTGAACAAGATCATTTTGTGGATTATGGGTGTGGGAAAGGGAGGTTGAACTTCTATATCCATCATTTTTATCGTGCATCTGTGAAGGGGATTGAAATGGATGAAAATTTCTATCAGGAATCGATTGTCAACCTAAGAAAGTATTTGCAGCATACGAATAATAGGAAGGATACAATTGAGTTTATTTGCTGCTTGGCAGAAGAATATATTATCGATCCCATGGATAATCGATTTTACTTTTTTAATCCATTTTCCGTTCAAATATTTCAGAAGGTGATTAATCGGATTTTACGTTCAATTGAAGAATCGAATCGAGAGGTAGAGTTAATTCTATACTATGCGCATGAAGATTATGTGTATTTTCTAGAGGATAAGACAATATTTGAATTGAAACAAGAAATCCAGTTGCCTGGACTATATGAAGCGAATCCATATGAACGTTTTCTCATTTATCGAGCTGGCAATTAAGTTGGAAAAAGAGCTAAGAATCTCCTTAGCTCTTTTTGGTGAGCAGCGTTTTCGAATAGTTAACGTTAAAGCTCGGTTAATTTCAGCTGCTGATCCTCTAGGACATAGACTGTATCAGCAACGCGCTCTGTAAACGTACGGTCATGTGAGACGAGGATAACCGTTCCTTCATATGCCTTTAAAAATCGCTCTAGTGCTTCGATACAAAAAATATCAAGAAAATTAGTTGGCTCATCTAAAATGAGTATATTGTATCTTCCTAAGAAAAGCTGGCATAATACCAGTCGAATGGCTTCACCACCACTTAACGCAGAAGTTTTCTTTTTCAGATCATTGCCTGTAAAATTCATGGCATGAAGCACTGCACGAATCTTGCTTTCATTGTAGTCACTTTTATCCTTCATATAGGCGAGGACTGTTTCAGCCTTTTCGAATTGGTAGCTCATTTGGTGATAAGCCCCAATCACAGCTTTAGGAGAAAGGCTTATTCCTTCGCCATGCTGTATAATATGTTGGAGTAAAGTTGTTTTTCCTGAGCCGTTCTTTCCAGTAATTGCGATTGTACTGCCTAATGGGAATTGAAAGCTCGCCTCTTTAAGAATCCTGTTATTTCCAACTTCCAATGTTAATCGATCTGCCATAATCGGAAACTTGTTATGAAGCTTGAGTGCGGCTGTTTGATGGAAATGTAGGGAGCGTTCCTTTTCTGGAGCGTCCACCGCTTCAAGCTGTTCCACACGTTGTTCGATACCTTTCGCTGCCCGTTGAACCGCTTTTTGACTGGTTCCTTTTGATTTTGTCTCGAACATTCGATTTGCCATTGCCTTTGTATCCTTTTTTGCCATCCGCTTATTAGCATCTGTTATTTTTTCTGCCTTCTTCATCTTTTCTTCAGCAGCTTTTAAGAGACGATTTTTCTCTTTTACATATTTTTCGTGCTGTTCTTGCTGCTGTTTATGCTGGAGCTCCTTTTGCGCTACATAATCTGAAAAATTTCCTGTATACTCGGTTACTTTTCCGTCTTCAATTTCCCAGATTTTTGTTACAAGCTTATCTAAGACAAAGCGGTCATGGCTTACAAGTACAAGTGCTCCGTAATAATACGTTAACTCATCGATAAAGAAAGTTGTTCCAGTTGTGTCGAGATGCGTAGTCGGCTCGTCAATTAATAGTCCTTCATGATACGTGGAGAACAGCTGGGCAAGTTTCATACGAGTCTGTTCTCCACCGCTTAGATAACGAATATCAGTTGAAGGGACGGCTAGTTTCCCTAATAGTTCATAGTCCGTCTCCTTTTCAACTGGTTCCGCCAACTGGTCGAAATAGCCAAAATCGGAAAAGCGATGCACATCTCCTCTGTCCGGTTGAATTTGTCCGTGAAGGAGCTTTAATAATGTACTTTTTCCAGCTCCGTTTTTACCAACGATGCCAATTCGATCAAATTGGTGTACTGCTAGTCTTGGTATATCCAAGATGACTTTATCAAAAAAGGTGAGTTCTATATTTTCTAGTTCCAAACATACTTTTTCCATTATGCTTTACCCCCTATATAATTTCTGGTTGATGCATTTGTGCCGATTAATATTTCTAAGTCAATTGTGATTGCAGCTGCATCCTGCCTATAAAATTGCTTGATTTGTGCTTGATTGGAAGTCCAAGTTAGTGGCGTCATACGGACCAAATCTACAATCGCTGTTTGATGAAGCTCTCTTGTATCCTGTACACGGATGACTTCTAATAAGTCAAAATGCCTTTTAAATAAATCTACTGTTTCTGTATTGTGATGCTTTGTTTTTTGGGAAAGCATCTCTCGTAATTCACGGAGATAGTTAGGTCCAGGAACTACTTTGATAACGAGTCCGCCAGGCGATAAAATTCGTTTGAATTCTCGATAATTAGCTGGCGACAGGATATTTAAAATAAAGGAACATGCTTTGTCGGCAAGTGGCGATTTGGCCAAATCCGCGACAAGCCATGTAGGTGTATCATGTTTTTTTGCTGCCATAATAATTCCTTCTTTTGAAATATCAATACCAACACCAGTAACTTTAGGCTGCATACACTTATCTAAAATTGCTTGTAAATGAGATCCTTCTCCACAACCTAGATCTGCTACCATCAGAGAAGCAGCTGATGTGCATGGTTGTTGATTAATTACATGTGCGATAGTGTCATGCAGCATAGTGTATAAGCTGCTATTTGTAATAATTCTTTGTCTTGCTTCAAACAATTCCTTGCCATACGGACTAGTAACTTGATGTGTCAGCATATTGATATAACCTTGTTTGGCAAAATCAAATGTGTGGTTTTTGGAACATACGAAGCTCTTCGGGTCGATAACTTCCATAGCGCTTTGACAAATTGGACACTGGAATGCAGTGTTATATTGATGGACGCGTTTTGCGGTTTTCATTTTTTTAGTCATGTTTTACCTCATCCTTTCCAATAAAAAAATCACAGGCAGTCTGCCTGTGATTTAGAGTAAAGGGAAGAAGCCCCGTCCTTATTCAGTTAGGAGTTAAGCTAAGATAGCTGTCCACGAAATGACTCTTTCTATTATGGAAAGAAATTATCAGAAGGAAACTTGCTTGCCACATAGGTGCCAAATAGGCATTAACAAATGTGAATGACAAATTTACAGATGCGTATCTGATACCGAATTTTCCATTGAAAGAGCACAAAAATAAAGAAAGGCAGAATAAACCCACCTTTCTACATCCTATCTATATATTATACAAAATGAAGATGATTAAAAAAGGACAGACTAATCCCTTTACCCTGTCTATACAAACAGAGTCTTTGAACGTATTAAATTACTTAGTTCAAAGTTAGGGAACGTAATCTGATTGAATGCATTTTTTAACCATCCTCCTTAAATTAGTTGTTATCGTATCATATTAATTATAGAACTTCTAGGAGTAAATGTCAAAAAGAGGGGGAGCGGCTTTTCCTTAGAAGTGCGAGTTCAAAAAGCAAGTCAACGAGCTTCATAGGATGTGGTGACTTCAACGTGTGCAACAGGACGTGTTGGAAGAGTTAGTCAATGGTCCTCTGTTCTCGATATGTCATTTTCACCGACTTTTTGAACATCCTCTATAAGGTGATTTCCCAGAATTCCCGATCCTCTATAATAAGATCATCGGGCTTCTTGATATCTTTCCAGTGTTTCTTACGCTTTACAGAAATCGGCAGATGCTCTTCTCCATTTATACTGGTGAAATATTCAACGACATATGCAGTTCCAACAGCTTTCTCCAAATACGAATAGAGCAATGCTAAGCATTTCCTTTCAAACTCTTTTCTATTCCATTGTTTGGTCGAGATCCACTCGTGCTTTAATGGTAGCGAGTTATTCGTAGTTGTTACTTGGTGTTTGAAAGAAAAGTGAGGGCTGTAGGAAAAACGTTCCTTACTTTCACTGTCATAATTATTTTCAAAATGTAAATGTGTAAAATCCAACTCACTTGCGAATACGTTTGGTTGTTCTGGTGAGATTGGGTTTAAACCGAACGTACCAACAGGTAATCTCATGGGTGAAGCGATATAAATGTACTGTGTCATGCTTGGATGCTCCTTTTCCAAAATGGATAGCAACTAATCAAACGTTTGATTAGTTGCTATTACTACAATTATCAGTAGTTATTTTATGCTTGCCATATCCTCAATGATTAGGATCAACTGATAAAGCTGGTCGTTAATTGGCGTTGGAATGCCATACTTTCTACCAAGCTCACACACTTTTCCAGCGAAATACTCCACTTCGGTTTTACGTTCTTCTACAATATCCTGAAGCATAGAGGTTTGCCCATCTGGTGATAGCTTCATTAAAATTGGTCGATAGCTATGGACATCTGCTTCTGTCAGATTCACACCCACCTTTTGCGAGATGGCAACAACCTCGTACATCGCCTGTTCCATCCACTCGTGGAGTGAAGGTACCTCCTGAAAATATTTATAAGGTGCACGTAATACGGCAGAAACTTGGTTAATACCAACGTTAAACATGAATTTTGCCCAAATTGTATGCCAGATGTCTTCTGGTATCTCATAAGGAATACCGGCGCGTTCAAACAAATCTTTTGCGGCAAGAACATCCTTCGAGAGGCTTCGATCCTTTTCTCCGAAGCAGATTTTTCCGATACTAGAAAAGCGAATACGATTATCTCTTCTTACTGCATCGATACCAACACACATGCTGTATAAGATATGGTTATTTAGTTTACGATTATAGATTTCCTCTTCACTAGATATTCCGTTTAAGAGTGATAGAATAATTGTATCTGGGCCAATATAGTATTTCATATCAGTAAGAGCCTGTTCGAGCTGGTCATTTTTCACAGCAAAAATAACGAGGTCTACAGGATCAGCATTTGTCTCGGGCGTTTTATAATTAAAATGAAACATCGTGTTATCTACATCTAGTCCGTTAGCTGTGTAGCGGTTAATTCTATCCTTGCTTGCGACAACTGTAAAATCGCTGTCTAATAATGTATGTAATTTGCTACCGTAAGCAGCGCCAATTGCACCTAAACCTATTAAAGCAACAGATTGGATTTTTTTCATCTTATTCCCCGCTTTTCAATGTTTTCAATTATAATTAGTATAGCATAAATATTCATAATTCAAAAAAAGAGGGTGAAACCGTGATTTTTGAAAAAGGGAATATAATGGTTCGTCCATTACAAACAAATGATAATCATTTGTTGGTTAGATGGCTTTCAAACGTTACTGTTCTTGAATTTTATGAAGGAAGGGACAATCCTTTTGATCTAAAGAAAGTCAATAATGATTTTTATAATCTGGATGACGGTGTTGTTAAATGCATTGTTGTATATAAAGCAAAAGCTATCGGCTACATACAATTTTATCAAGTAAATAATAAAACAAGTACAATACATGATTATAGTCAGGAAGAAATTACTTATGGAATGGATCAGTTCATTGGTGAACCCGAATATTGGAATAAAGGAATTGGAACATTACTTGTTCGTTCAATGGTAGACTATTTACTTGAGAAAAAGCGAGCTGATAGAGTTATAATGGACCCTCAACGAACAAATTCACGAGCTATAAGATGTTATGAAAAATGCGGATTTAAAAAAGTTAGAATCTTACCTAAGCATGAATTTCATGAAGGTGAGCTACGAGATTGCTGGTTAATAGAATTTAACCGGTCCATTTAGCTTATTATACGGTCGAGAATTAGTAATAACTTTAAGGTAGCTTTGTCTTCAAGCTACCTAAGAAAATATTTAAAACTATTTTAGCTTAAGGACTCATCTAAAAATGCTAGTATTTTAGGCCAAGAGTCTTTAGCAGCTTGAGCATTAGCATTTGCACTCCCGCCAAATGTTAGGGTAAACGGTCCATTTGAAAGCAAAACCTCTGGTGGCATAGAAGGAAAAGTAAACGGAAAGCATAGAAAATGGCCTGCGTCTTTATAGTGCAGATGGACATTTGGGTACGGGTGATTTTTCTCTGTGAGGCGTTCCATAATCATGTTGGAAAATAGAGAGGAAGGCCATAATTGATCATCTCCCCCCGATATTAGCATGATAGGTGCTTGGATTCTTTCAACTGGAATGCGTGCTGCATCAATCTGTCCTTTATTTTTTAAGGTGTTATGAAATACAGAGAGGTTGGATATTGGTTTACGAGTCAACAACTTTGAAAAATAGCTAAAAAAAGAAGAAACACTATTCTTCGGCTGTAAATAGATTAATGGCTTATTTTCATAGGTCCAAGCAGGGTCAGGTACTCCCATAAAGTTTCGTAAACCAGCATAGCGAACTCCGCTTGGTGAACCAGCAACAACTGCTTTAATTTCAGGAAACATTGTCCCTAATTGTAGTGCAAGCTCTCCACCTCGTGAGAAGCCGACCACAGCAATTTGATTTGCATGGACTTGAGGCTGCTGTTGTAACCAGTGTATAGCTGTTTCGAAGTATTCAAGCGGAATGTTAACCAAGTCTTCTGGAACATCCTCTATACCAAAATACGCTAATGAAAAAGCAGCATAACCATGGGAAGCAAGTAGGGCCGCAGCGCTTTCCCGCATACCGCCATCCGACCCACCTAGTATAAGTACTCCCGGATGAGAATCAGGACCAGTTGGTTGATAAAGTGATCCAATCATTCCTTGCTCGTCAACCTGGGTTTTCGATACGTGAGGTGCTGCAAACGCCCGAATAACATCCACACTTGCAATGGTATCCCCATTTAATTCAGCGGTGATTGTCACCGTGATAGGGGTAGATTTAGACTTTGTGAATAATGCATGTTTTTTTGGATCATCCAATTTCATGGACCACAATAGTCCCATGGAATCGATTGTCTCGTATGTACCGCTTATAGGCTTTTGTTTACTTAGGTCAATAACACCTTGTTCATCTGTTTGAAAAAATCCATAGGATTCAAATGGATTACGATTCCCGTCTGTACTTCTTGCCTGTATCTTGACAGTTTGCTTTGGGTTACAGCCTGATAAACGGATTTGTAAGGGTTCATCTACAAGAGCAATCTGTGGAGTGATAATAAATTGAGGTGCTTTGGTGGCTAATTTAGTCATTTATATTTCCCTTTCATATCTAAATTTTAAATTATCATTCAATTCAGTAATTATTCTATCCTAAACGCTTTCTTATCTCAAGCATATTCAAGAAGAGATTATTAAAGTCCATTTGCTTTATAAACATATGTAAAAAGTATTTGACATATATTTGAAAAGTTTTATAATTATAAATGTCAAATACTTTTTACATTCAATGAATCAAGGTGGCGATTATAATGGATTGGTTTATTTTAATTATCTTCTTTGGCTTTTTGTTATTGATGGTTTTGCTTATTGGTATGCTACTCTATTCGTTAGCGAAGCAAGGGGACGAACGGAAAAATTTTATCAAAGCAAAAGCTATGTCGTATACATTCGCGATTATAGTAGGAGTTTTACTAATAGAAATTGGTATGTCTATATACATGGTTAGTGTAAAAGGGCAGACCGTAGAAGGAATGAGTCCTTTTATATTTCTTGTAATCATTTCTATCGTATACCTTGTAACACTACTATATAACAAAAGGAAATATGGGAATTAATATGGAAAATAACATTCGGCAACTAAGAAAAGCAAAAAAGCTATCTCAAGAGGAAATAGCTAAACTATGTAAGGTTTCTAGACAAACGATTAATGCGATTGAAAACAATAAATATGATCCCAGTTTACAATTAGCATTTGATATTGCAAAACAGTTAGAGGTTACCGTAGATGAATTATTTATACCTAGTAAATGAGGTGAAGGGATATGGATAGAACAAAGAAGTTTATGCTTTTTGTTAGTATCTCCGTTTTTTGTATATTCGCAGGATTTATTGTATATAACTGGGTGCGTTTTGAAGCCCTAGATGCAGGCCAGATATTTTTTACGTTCATTGCATTATCATTCATTTTTAACATTCTAACGTGGGGAAATCATGAAGGAGCCGGAGAAAAAGATGAAATGGATTTGCATATAATGGCACAAAGTGCAAGAATAGGATATTTTGTATTAATGGTTCTTGCATGTCTCATTTTATTCATTTCAGAGGGGACTGGCAATTTCAATCAGATTACGAATTATCCACTTCTCATTTTAGTCGGTCTCACATTTGTTATATTGCCAATAACTGAATTTATCTATAAGAAAAAATTCAAGTGATGTATTTAAAGGAGGAAATAATATGTTATCACCAAAAGTACGAGACACTTATGAGAAATTAGTGGCAGATGAAAGAGTAAACCGAACATATAAATTCATAGAATCGGATCATGAAAATACGGTTTTTGAGCAAATTCAGCTTACAGAAATCCCAGCACCGCCATTTCAAGAAGAGATTCGGGCTCAAGATTTCAAGAAACGCCTACAAAGGCTTGGTCTGAAAGATGTCAAAATGGATAAAGAAGGGAATGTATTTGGGGTCCGGCCTGGAATTGGAAATGGACCGAAGTTGTTTGTTTCGGCCCATTTAGATACTGTCTTTCCAGAAGGTACAGATACAACGGTAACAGATAAAGGTGGGAAATTATATGCACCAGGAATTGGAGACGATACGAGGGGATTGGCAGAGGTATTGGCAATCATTCGTGCACTTAATGCGTCATCGATTTCTACAATTGGAGATATTATCATAGGTGGAACGGTTGGAGAGGAAGGCGCTGGTGATCTCCGCGGTGTAAAAGCATTTTTTCAAGAAAACATGGTAGACGGATATATATCCATTGATGGACCGAATATGAATGTTATTACGTATTTAGGTACTGGAAGCTACCGTTATCAAATTACATACAAAGGTTCTGGCGGTCATAGTTTCGCAGATTTTGGCTCTCCCAGTGCAACACATGGATTGGGCAGAGCTATTGCAGCGATAGCTCAATTGGAAACGAAAGCAAATCCCAAAACAACCTTTACAGTTGGCGAGGTTCGTGGAGGGACATCGGTAAATGCAATTGCTCAGGAAGCTAGTATGCTTGTTGATTTGCGCTCAAATGATCAGCAGGAACTCGACAAATTAGATAAAGCGTTTTTAGAGATTGTAAGAAATGCGTGTGACGAAGAGAATAAGCGATGGAAAAGTGAAGATCTTACAGTAGAAATGGAGCGGTTCGGTAACCGGCCGCCTGCAAGTCAACCATCTGATGCTGTTATTGTGCAAGCGGCTTGGGCTGCAATCGAATCAGTAGATGGTGACCCACGACTTGGACAGCCAAGTAGTACGGATGCGAATTATCCGATGAGCCTGGAGATCCCCGCTATTACCACTGGGACTGGTGGAAATGCTGGAGGAGCACATACACTGGAAGAGTGGTATGATCCAACAGATGGTCACCGCGCAATTCAAAAAAGCTTTACATTGATTTTAGGTTTGGTAGGCGTAAAGGATGTTTGTGAGCCTTTACTTCCTGTTATAGCGAAAAACGATTAAGAGTCTTTGTTATAGAGTGAAAATGGCTTTTAGGGATATGAATCACTATGGATTTCATATCCCTATTTTATATGCATTCCCTCATTTGTTTTCTAATTCCCAATTTGATACGATAACCTCAGAAATAGGAAAGGAACACGTATATGAAAGTATATTGGATATGGCTATTGTTTAATATTAGTCCATGGATATTTGCTTTAGCATTCTTCTCTGTAAGTATGGTTGAATTACTATGGCGCTTACTCGGTGTTGCAATCTATTTTGTCATTTTTTTTGTTATGCCATTGGTAACAAACAAACCGGTACTTACAATGATTCTGCTCAGCCTGAATACATGTATTGCGGTAATTACTTTATTCCCGTCACAGGGGGACGGATTTAATCCTTTTCTTATCCTGATTCTTTCTCTGCTTATTGGTGAAGCCTGTTACTACTTGAATTTCCGACAAGTTAGCGTTGTTGTAATGGTCGGTATGGCAGGGATTATTGCTTTGCTTTTATCTGCAGAACTCTCTATCTTTACAACAGGTTTTATCGTGATATACGTTGTATTTTTATTAACTGCAAGCTTTAAGTATAAGCAAACAAAGTATCAAAATGATGACCTACGTGCTCGATATGACGCTTTGCTCAGTGAATATCGAAGTGTGAAGAGACGTCTTTCATCGGATGAAGAATTAGCAAGGCAGGAAGAGCGTGTTCTAATTGGTCATGAAATCCATGATTCTGTCGGTCACAAGCTTACAGCCCTTCTTATGCAGCTTGAAGTATTTCGATTACAAGCAGCAGAAGATGATAAATCGCAAATTGAATCGTTGAAGGAGCTTGCGAATCAAAGTCTGGAAGAAACACGAAATGCAGTAAAAATGTTAAAAAGTAAAGATGTCGGCGGTCTACCGGGAGTTTTACGTTTGATTCGTAAATTGGAAACAGAAAGCTTTATTCGTATTCATTTTTCAGTAAAGCATGGAGCGTTTGCAGCGCCTCTCACGGGAGAACAGTCATTTGTCATCTATCGTTCGGTACAGGAAGCATTGACGAATATAATGAAGCATAGTAATGCAAGAGAGGCAGAAGTTATGTTTGAAGCTCCTGGCGGGAGTATTTTTCGTTTTGAAATTAACAACCCTGTAAAAAATGATAATCGATTTCAGGAAGGGTTTGGTCTTGCTTCCATGCGGGAGCGGATTGAAAAAATTGGTGGCGAGCTACATGTGCAGAAAACAGATGGACAATTTATTGTCCGTGGTTTATTAAAAATAGCTGACCTGGGGGAAGTGTATGATTCGAATACTACTGGCTGAAGACCAAGTGATGGTAAGGCAAGGATTAAAAATGATGATAGAGACAGATGAGGAAATAAGAGTAACAGGGGAAGCAAGCAATGGAAAGGAAGCGATTCAGCTTTGTGAGCAGCAGTCATTTGATGTGGTTATTTTAGACATTCGTATGCCTGTTATGGATGGTATCGAAGC
The DNA here is from genome assembly GCF_003515705.1 of Oceanobacillus profundus. Classification (GTDB taxonomy): domain Bacteria; phylum Bacillota; class Bacilli; order Bacillales; family Amphibacillaceae; genus Oceanobacillus; species Oceanobacillus profundus. The sequence goes on along the minus strand of NZ_QWEH01000005.1, from coordinate 219,737 downwards.
TGCAAGGATAATCCAGAGCCGCTGGCCAAAGTCCAGGATTTTAATATTAACGACATTTGATAATAATCAGTATGTCATGGACGCACTAAAGATTGGGGTTAGTGGTTATATTCTAAAAAATGCTGATACAGATTCGTTGATTCGATCAATTCGCAGTGCCCTGCAAGGTGGATTAGCTGTAGAGGACCAGGTTGCAGCGAAGGTTATGCCGCTATTACTTAACAAGCAAGTGGAGAAAACGGTCGATCCCTCCTTAACACCCCGAGAACGTGCCATTTTAACGTGCATTGGTGAGGGGCTTAATAATAGTGAAATTGCGGAACGATTGGGATTATCGGTAGGAACAGTGAAAAATAATACAAGCCAAATTTTGAATAAATTAGAGTTAAGGGATCGTACGCAGTTAGCTATTTATGCCATACGACATAATCTTGTATGAATAACAACGTGTCATTAGCAAAATAAAATGACTAAAGTAATTCCTGATTAACTTGGTAATGACTAAAGACAGTAGTGATGCTGTCTTTATTTTTGTATGCTTTAAATACAACCAATTGAGGGAGTGTGTCCATATGATCGAAACAATAAAGTTAAGTAAAACATATAAGGGCAAGAAAGCCGTAGATGAAATTAACATTTATTTAGATGAAGGAGAATCAGTCGGGTTGCTTGGTCCAAATGGAGCTGGAAAATCAACTACAATTTCTATGATATCCTCCTTGCTGAAACCAACATCAGGTGATGTGAAGTTAGATGGTAAAAGTACAATAAAAAATCCAGCTGAAATTAGAAAGGTGCTTGGTGTGGTACCGCAGGAAATTGCATTATATGAGGAACTTTCGGCTTATGAGAACTTGAAGTTTTTCGGAGAAATTTACAAGGTTAAAAAGAATGTACTTGAACAGCGGATTCAGGATGTACTGGATATGGTTGGATTAAAGGAGCGGCAAAAAGAGCTTGTGAAAACATTCTCTGGCGGGATGAAAAGGAGAGTGAATATTGCAGCTGCATTGTTACACAATCCGAAAATCCTTGTATTGGATGAGCCAACTGTTGGAATTGATCCACAATCGAGAAACCATATTCTTGAAACGGTTCGCAAATTGAATGAAGAAAATGGTACAACGGTACTTTATACGAGTCATTACATGGAAGAGGTAGAGCAGCTATGTAAACGGGTCTATATTATGGACCATGGCAAAGTCGTGGCGTCTGGAAGTAAAGCAGAATTATTAAGTATTTTATCGAGTGAAGACACAATCCGCGTCAATTTAAGTGAAACAAGTGATGAGCTAATTAAGAAGATCAAGTCTTTAGAATATATCCGTCTTGTTGATGAAACAAGTGAGGGAATCCGAATTATTTGCAAAAAAGGTGCTAATATTCTTGGTGACCTGGTGCGTGCAGCGGAAAGTGAAAGGATCCAATTAACGAATTATCAAATGGAGACACCGAGCCTTGAAGATGTCTTCTTGCATTTAACCGGTAGAACATTAAGAGATTAGGAGGAGGTAACGGAGGATGCGTTCATTTTTAAGAAAAGATTTACTTGTCTTTTGGAGAGATCGTAAAGAAGTGCTCATTTCTTTGCTAGCACCAATTTTATTGATTGTTGTTTTGAATTTTGCCTTCTCTGATTTGTTTGGTGAGGATGCAGAAGGGTTGGATATTGACTTAGGAATCGTTTTAGAGGACGATGAGTCTCTTGGATTTGAGCAGTTTACGGAAACAGTTTTAGGAATGGATTTATCGGAAGAAGAAAAGGAAGCGATGATAGCACAGGCATCATCGATTTCACCCGGCGGTTTAATGACTTCCTTTTTTAGTGATCCAGAATTAAGTGGATGGATTACGACAAGGGAATTAAGTGAGGTAGATGCAAAGGAAAAAGTAGCGAATGGGGACTTAGATGCGTTCGTTAAGATTCCAGATGGTTTTACGTATGATGTTCTTAGCCAGCTTATGCTTGATCAGCCTGCAGAAAACGCTCTAACCATCCAAATCGAAGAGCAATCTACCGAGTCGGATACAATTCACAACATCATCTCGAATTATCTCGATACGCTTAACTTTCAATTTGCCCTTCAAGGTGTAACGGATGGGGAATTACAGGATCCGATATTACCCCAAGGAGGAAGGGAAGTTATTGAAGGAGTCGAGTCGTTTGGTATTTCGCAGTATTTTACAGTTGCAATGAGTTTTTTGTTTGCGCTATTTATAGCTTCTACCGTTGCAATGAAGACTACCACGGAAAAAAGAGAACGTGTATTTAATCGGATTATTTTAACGAACAGTAACCCGATTTCCTTTTTAATGGGAAAGACAATTTCTACCTTTTGCTTCGTGTGGCTACAGTTAATGATTGTGTTTACAGTTAGTCATTTGCTGCTTGATGTGTTTGAAGGAAAAGCAATGGCATTTTGGTTTGGGGCAATCATCATTATTACGTGCTTCTCTTTAGCAGTAGCTGGACTATCCGCAGTGTTTACAACAATTACATTAATTATAAACAATACAGATGCGGCCAATGGAGCATTTAATTTAGTCATCATGCTGTTTGCAGCAGTTGGAGGGAACTTTTTTCCAACTCAAGGGTTACCAGAATGGCTGCAAAAAATAGGTGAATGGACACCGAATGGGCTAAGCTTGTCTGTCTTTATGCAGTGGACACAGTTTGGCGATTTTCAGACTTTAATTATTCCAATGGTTAAGTTATTTGTATTTTTTGTTGGCTGTCTTCTCATTGGAATAGTTCTATTTCCTAGAAGGGGGAGAGCATAATGTTCCCAGTATTTAAGTCGCAATGGAGGAAGGATAAACGCAAGCCATTGATGGTTATTCTTTTTCTGGTAGGAAGCATTGCATTAACACTTATTTTTACGAGTAGTAATATGGTGCCACAAACGACCGTAGCGATATTTAGTAGTGAAACGAATTCTAGTGAAATCATGGATAAATGGGAGCCGTTACTAAATCGTAATGAGTCATTTAACTTTGTGATAGCAGATGAAGAAACTGCACGTACAGATGTAGCAGAAGGAAGAAGGGACATAGCAATTAACTTAAAGGAACATGATTATCGATTCATTACAGCCTATGATATCCCGACCTTACCACTGATTGATCAATACGTTCAAAAGGTATTTGTAGAGGAAGCACAAATTGAAGCAGCAGCAGGTTCACAGGGTATAGACCAGATTCGAAATGATGTGGAGAGTTATTTGGAAAATCCGCCATTCCAAATTCAAACCGAATCACTGAATGGTGGAGAAGTATCCAATTATGATATGGGAATTCAGTTACTATTTGGATTTACGCTTTTTATGGCTATGTTCACAATTGGGTTTAAAGTGAACGGTGTCTTGTCAGATAAGGTGAGTGGAGTTTGGAATCGAATGATTTTATCACCTGTGAGCAAGACAGGAATGTATACGGGACACCTGCTCTATAGTTTCGTAATCGGTTTTGTTCAAATCGCTGTTGTGCTTGTTATTTTTCAGTATGTGATGAATTATGATTTAGGTAATAATTTCTTTATACTCCTTGTAATAGCTGCGATTTATGCACTGAGTATTGTTAGTATGGCGATGTTAATAACTGGGTTTGTGAAGACACCAGAGCAGTTCTATATGATCTATCCTTCTGTTGTACCGATTATTCCAGTTATCAGTGGGGTTTATATGCCACCAGGAACAATAAGTAATGCGGTTCTTTTGTTTATCGCTGATTTATTCCCGTTAACACATGCGATGGAAGCGATGATAAATGTTGCATTTTATCATGAAGGCTGGAATGAGATTGCTTTACCATTAGTTCTAATGCTTTTAATTGGAGTCATTTGTATGGGGGTAGGGATTAATTTAGTTGAACGAAGAAAAGGTTAAAAACTTAGTGCTAGGAAGCCATAGGGAAAGCTCATGATTGTCGATCTTTTACTATGGCTACTTTTTTACGCTCCTATGTAAATCCTTACTTATTCTACAAAATTAACACATTTTTAATATTTACATGCTTCATCATTAAGATATAATTATAGTTACTGCAGATTTGGAGTTAAGCAAAAAATGCTGGATTCGCGTTAAGTACGCAGTCTTATAGCAAGTATATTTGCAGATTATCAAATTACAATTACGCTCAGCTAATCTATTAACTAGCTGGCAAGGAGCATATTGATGTATAGGAGAATAAAGTAATGGAAAACTGGATTACAAGTATAATGGAGCAATTTGGCTACATCGGAATTTTTTTATTAATTATGGTAGAGAATCTTTTTCCTCCAATTCCATCTGAGGTAATTTTAACATTTGGCGGATTTATGACGACCCATTCGAATTTAACCATTCTAGGAGTAGTAATTGCAGCTACTATTGGTTCCGTTGTAGGAGCGATTGTTCTTTATGGAGTAGGATTTGTCATTAACGTGGATCGAATTGAAAAAATAGTGGACAGGTGGGGACATATTCTCAGACTTACCCGAGAGGATATTCATAAAGCAAACGCTTGGTTTGAGAAGTATGGTGTATGGACGGTATTCTTCTGCCGCTTTATCCCTTTAATTAGAAGTTTAATTTCTCTGCCTGCAGGAATGGCTCGTATGAACTTTTGGGTGTTTCTAGCATTAACTACGGTAGGGACATTTATTTGGAATGTTGTTCTCGTTAATATTGGTGCTGCAGTTGGCGATTCTTGGGAAACAATTGTTGGTTATATGGATATCTATTCCAATATTGTTTATGCAGTACTCGCAGTTCTATTCATTGTATTGGTTTGGTTATTTATTAAGAAGCGATTTAAAAAATAATTGATTAAAATGTATTTGAAGGTGGGCGATTAGGAGAAATCGCCCACCTTCTGTTTGCAAGCAGCTAATTAAAGCCCAAATGCCTTTGCTAATAATTGAATTGCCTTCTTTCGATTTGCAGCTCCTGGAAGGTTTGGAACAATTGTGACCTCGTCTGCTTGATAAAATTCCGCTAATTTCAAAATTTCTTCTTTGACATGATGGGCATTTCCGACAATCGCTCCTTTCCGTATCTGAGTGATCTTTTGTTTTTCAAAAGAGCTATAACGTCGCTTTTGTGCTGTTTGAACCGAGGGGAAGTAGGGTGGGTTCTTTGCAGTTTCAAGCGATGCCATCCAAAGTTCAAAAGCTCCTGCAAAGCTTTGAGCTTCCTCTTTTGTTTCACCAATAATGGTAAAAACAGCAATAGAAACAGTTGGCTTTTCATGAAAGGGAGAAGGTTTAAAGTTCTTACGATAGGTAGAAATAATCTCCTTACCGACCTCTGAGGGCTTGAAAAAATGGGCATAGGTATAAGCTGTACCTTGTTCTGTGGCGATTTTCGTACTTTTGCCGCCAGATCCGAGCATCCAAATTTCAGGTAAGGTATCGGTAACTGGAGTTGCAACTAATTGGTGAAAACGATGTTCAGGATCAGAATCATCGGTTAAGTATTTTTGTATATCTATTACTTGTTGCTCATAGGTTAGACGTTCATCTTTCTCCTCATTCAAGGCATGGTTTACAAGTCTGCCACCAGAGCTATTGCCAATCCCGAGATCAATTCTCCCTGGATGAACTGCTTCGAGTGTTCGAAATGTTTCTGCGATTTTGTACGGACTATAATGTGGAAGCATCACTCCAGCAGCACCAATTCGAATGTTAGTAGTAGAGGTTGCTAAGTGCATCATAAGCATTTCTGGTACACTGCTAGCGATGGAGAGTGCCTGATGCTGCTCTGGTACTAAGTAACGCTTATAGCCGAGGTTATCTGCAAGTTGTGCGAGCTCTGTTGTATGTTTTAATGCTTCATTTGCATTTGTACCTTCATCAATAAGTGCATAATCGAGTATGTTTAACGGAATCATAGATTGGCCTTCCTTTCTAATTCAAATTTAGAAAGAAGCTGAGACATAACAAAAAATGTTAAAGACGAACGATGCATAAGCTTGGTGTAGGAAATATACGTAGACTCCAGCCGCCTCTGGATGCGCGAAGTATATTTCCAGAGCGAGTTATTTGCACCAATCATGTTCGGTTTTTATTTCATAAAAACACTTTTGTCTCAGCCTCAATGTCTTGGAAAAATAAGCTTGAAAACATTAATTGCCAGGTAATACAACTGCTACTTCATTTGTTGCTCTATTTCGTGTCTTTTGAAAAACAATAATTTCATAAGCATGGATACCTGTAAATTCGCCAATGATGTCTTCCTTTTCAGAAACGCTATTGGATACCGCTCTTTTCCATTTTCCAGAAGAGGGAAGATGGAGGTCGAATTCTTCCTTCGTTGGATTAATATAAATAGAGAAGTCATCCGTATCTCCTAATAAGGTGAAGCCAAAAACAGGGTATGGCGTTTCAAGCACATGGAATCGTTGCTGAATTTCTTTTTGTGAAGTCATTCGAAAAACAGTATATTTTTTTCTTAAAGCTATCAAAGCCTTCACAAATGCAATGTTTTCCTTTTCCTGCTCTCTTTTCTTCCAATCCAGCATATTAATCGAATCACCAGAAAGGTAACTATTTTCGTCCCCTTGTTTACTGCGAAACCATTCTTGACCTGCATGTAGAAATGGAACGCCTTGACTTAATAGTGTAATGCCTGTAGCCAATTGATGCATTTTTTTACGGTCATGATCATGAAGGTCTGGATGTGTTAAACATAAGCGGTCCCATAGTGTATGGTTATCATGGCATTCTACATAGTTAATAGTTTGGTTAACATTTATAGAAGCATGATTGTTTGGATCTAATGCAGCACCGGAGAGCAAATGAGGCATTCTTTCTAAGAAACGCCCAGCACCATTGATATAGCCAGTATCTTGCTGTTCGAATAAGTTTCCTTTCATTGAATCTCGGAAATAATCATTGAAAAAACGAATCTCGCTTAATTGGCTTGCATTATAACTTGTTGCTTTTAAGCTGCTATCAAGTGCGGTTGGCAAATCCCATCCTTCACCGAGTAGCATAATTGGAGCTTCTTCTTTCTGACATCGTTTTTCAATTTGTTGCATTGTCTCTATATCCATTGCTCCCATTAGATCAAAGCGAAAGCCGTCCACGTGATATTCTGAAAGCATGAAATCAATTGTATCCAAGATAAACTTACGTACCATTCTTCTTTCCGAGGCGATATCATTTCCCACTCCAGTTCCATTACTTAAGGTTCCGTCTGGATGATAGCGGAAGTAGTAGCCAGGAACAAGCTGTTCAAATGGCGACTCTTCCATGACAAAAACATGGTTAAATACGACATCTAGAATAACAGCGATTCCTTCGTTGTGGAATGCTTGAATCATTGCTTTTAGTTCATTAATTCGTGCGATTGGTCTGTCAGGCAATACGGAATAACTTCCCTCAGGCGTTTGGAAAAACAGGGGGTCATATCCCCAATTATATGCATCATTTGGATGAAACTCATCAACACGTGCGAAATCATTAATGGGTAATAGCTGTACATGCGTACAACCTAACTCTTTTAGATAGGATAGCCCCGTAGAAAATCCATTTTTCGTAGTTGTTCCTGTTTCGGCTAAGCCTAAAAATTTTCCTCGATTTTGAACACCACTTTCTTGATCGATGGTTGCATCTCTAACATGTAGCTCATAAATAATCGCATCTTGTAACTGTTGGATAAATGGGCGCTTTTGATTTATACTGAATTGTTCTGTTCTTGTAAAGTCGACGACAACTGCTTTTTGACTATTGGCAAGCAATGCTTTGGCATATGGATCATTGACTCGCTTATTACTCCCATTTACAGTTACTTCATATTCGTATGATTGACCATGCCAGTTACCTTTTAGTTCCAGCTTCCAAACCCCTTTTTCAAGCTTGTTTAATAGATAACTGTTTTCATTTAAAATGACTTTGACGGAAGTAGCGGTAGGAGCCCAGACAGAAAATATAGTGGCGTTTGGACTGCAAATTGCTCCTAATGATTGATCAATGGCAGCATAACGCTTGTCAAACCAGTCTGTTCGTACAATCCCTCGGGGATAGACAGGTATCTCTGTGTCACCACAATGAAGAAATAGGTCCTCACCAAGGGGAATTTCCTCAGCAACCTCTAATTCTAAAGTAGTATCATTAATTTTTTTGATTTGCTTTATTGGTAAAACTTTATTTTCCGCCTTCCAAAACAAGTAAGGCAACTTGTTGTCGGTATTAATTAATGATTGTATATGATGATCGCTGTAAGTCAGCGTTCGAATGTTATCAATCCAAGCAACTTGTTTTTCCACAAAAAGCATCTCCTCTTCCAATGCATTTCACTTCTTTTAGTATATGTTATATCCACTTTTTCGGGAATTTCTCGCTTGTCAATAAAATAATATAAATATTTAATATGAATAAACCGATTGCTCCAGCTTTTGCACTGTAATTCTAAAGAATTCTTTACTAACTTTACCACAATTATACATAAACATACGTAGGCAGACATATTCAAGATACTTCGACAGGATGTGACATTTTTATTAGGAAAGTGTCGAAGGAATTTTCTGATAACTATCTTGAAATATCATAGGATTGTATCTATAATGATGATTATTGTTAGAAAAAACTGGTTTATCATGAGACATGTGAATACCAAGTTGCCTAAGAAGGAGGCCCTTTTTTGAACTACAATATTTCAGAACAGGATATCTATTTATTCCACCAAGGAACCAACTATGAAAGTTACAAAATGATGGGCTGCCATTTCATCGAATGGGAAGGAGTAAAGGGATACCGTTTTGCCGTATGGGCACCAAATGCGAAACAAATTAATATCGTTGGTGACTTTAATCAATGGGATGGAAAAAGCCATCCATTGGAGCGACTGACGGAGCAAGGGGTTTGGGCGGGCTTTTTTACGGACGTTACAGGCAGCTTACCTTATAAATATGAAATTATTACTCCAGAAAATCAAATCTTGTTAAAATCAGATCCCTATGCATTTCAATCAGAGCTTCGACCAAATACAGCTTCATTAACTCCAAAAAAAGATTCTACGTATACATGGAATGATCATGCTTGGAAGCAAAGTAAGAAATCCTTTGATGCTTATTCATCACCTATTTCGATATATGAAGTTCATCTTGGTTCGTGGAAAAAGCAAGATTCTGGTGAGTTTTATACGTACATAGAGCTAGCGGAGGAATTGATTCCCTACGTGAAGTCGATGGGCTATACCCATATTGAATTATTACCACTTGCAGAGCATCCATTCGATTTGTCTTGGGGCTATCAAATTACAGGCTATTATGCGGTTACTTCACGTTATGGACCCCGTCATGAATTTAAACACTTCGTGGATCAATGTCATCAAAATCAGATTGGCGTAATTATGGATTGGGTTCCGGGGCATTTTTGTAAGGATGATTTTGCTTTACGGCGGTTTGATGGAGAACCGTTATACGAGTACGCGGATCCATTGAAGGCTGATAAAAGAACCTGGGGAACATTAGCATTCGACTTTGGAAGGCCGGAGGTTCAAAGTTTTCTCGTTTCCAATGCATTATTTTGGTTACAGGAATATCATATTGATGGTATTCGTGTTGATGCTGTTGCAAGTATGCTGTATTTAAATTTTGACCGACAGGATGGAGAGGAAAGAATAAAAAATTCGTATGGAGGAGAAGAGAACTTAGAAGCTTATGCCTTTATTCGTAAACTGAATGAAGTTATTTTTTCCTATGAGCCACAAACACTCATGATGGCTGAAGACAGTTCGGACTTGCCTCTCGTTACATCCCCAACCTATTCAGGTGGGCTCGGTTTTAACTTTAAGTGGAATATGGGTTGGATGAATGACATGCTGACTTTTATGAAAAAGGTTCCGATTCATCGGAAATGGCATCATAACTTGCTTACCTTTTCTTTTATGTACACACATTCGGAGAACTTCCTATTACCTCTTTCACACGATGAGGTTGTGCATGGGAAGAAATCATTATTGGATAAAATGCCAGGAGATATGTGGCAGCAATTTGCAAACTTGAGGCTGTTATATGGTTATATGATGACCCATCCAGGAAAGAAACTTCTCTTTATGGGAGGAGAGTTAGCCCAATATGCGGAATGGAAGGACAAAGAAGAACTAGACTGGCATTTATTAGATTATCCATTCCATCAAGGGATTTTCCAATATGTAAAAGCATTAAACCTGTTTTATACAAGCAACCCTGAGCTTTATGATCTGGATCATGATCCAGCTGGATTTGAATGGATTGATCCACATAACATAGATCAAAGCATTATTGCTTTTAGACGCAAGGGGAAGAAACAGGATCAAGAACTAATTATCGTTTGCAATTTTACGCCTGAAATTCGCTATGACTATAAAATTGGTGTTCCAATTCCAGGAACCTATCAGGAAGTGTTTAATTCTGATCAAGAGAAGTTTGGCGGTTCTAATCAGCTAAATAGTAATAATCATTTTAGTTTCCAAGAAAAGTGGCATGGATTACAACAGCATATTAAGATAAAAATTCCGCCATTAGCTATCGCAATATTCAAATATAAAAAAGATGTCGAGGAGGCGTTGTAATGAAGGAATGTGTTGGTATGTTATTAGCTGGAGGGGAAGGAAAACGTTTAGGGGAATTAACGCATCATCTTGCTAAACCTGCTGTCCCTTTTGGAGGGAAATATCGAATCATTGATTTCACCTTAAGTAATTGTACCAATTCAGGCATTTCAACCTTAGGCGTGCTAACACAGTATTCGCCACTCGAGCTGAATAAGCATATTGGGAATGGGAAACCGTGGGATATGGATAAACAAAGTGGCGTAACCGTACTTTCTCCATATACAGCAAAAACAGGTGGTGACTGGTATTCAGGAACTGCGGATGCAATCTATCAAAATATGCATTTTATTAATCAATTTAATCCGGAGTATGTACTTGTTATATCCGGTGATCATATTTATCAAATGGATTACCAGAAAATGCTTGAACAGCATAAGGAAACAAATGCAGATGCGACCATTTCTGTTATTGAGGTTCCATGGGACGATGCATCACGTTTTGGGATTTTAAATGCATCAGATAATCTAAGGATTTTTGAATTTGAAGAAAAGCCAAAGAATCCACAGAGTAATCTAGCGTCGATGGGGATTTATATATTTACTTGGAATAAATTGAAGGCCTACTTACTTGAGGATGCACAAAATAAAGCATCCAGCCATGACTTTGGCAAGGATATTATTCCTGCTATGCTTGATGATACGCAGCGCCTATTTGCATATCGATTCCATGGCTACTGGAAGGATGTAGGAACAATACAAAGCTATTGGGAAGCAAATATGGACCTGCTTGATGAAAATCTTGGCCTTATTTCCAATCATAAAGCGTGGAGAATTTACACACATGATTCGAATTTGCCTCCACAATATATAAGTCAAACGGCAACTGTAAACAATTCGCTAATTAATTCTGGTTGCTTTATACATGGGACTATTGAAAACTCCATTTTGTTTGAAAATGTACGAGTGGAGCAAACGAGCACTGTCCGTCAATCGATTATCCATCCGGGAGTGAGAATTGGTGAAAATTGCAGGTTGAATCGTGTCATTATTATGGAAAATACGGTAATTCCAGCAGGAACAACAATTGAAATAGATGAATTTCAAGAACCATTTGTTATTAACCAGGAAACTTTAGGTGGCATGCTGACACCAGCCGGGGGAGAAAGTAAATGAAAAAAATGATGGGACTAATCAATTTAGATCATGAATACCATGTGTTTAATGAGCTGACATATTTTCGCAATAGTGCATCGATTCCTTTCGGTGGGCGCTATCGAATGATTGATTTTACATTATCCAATATGGTGAATTCGAATATTAATGAGGTTGCAATTTTTGCTCGCAACAAATACCGCTCTTTATTAGACCATTTAGGAACTGGGGAAAATTGGGATTTAGATCGAAGGAACGGAGGATTGTTTATTCTTCCGCCAGATTGGAATGATCCTTCCGACAGATCACAAGGCGATTTGCGTTTTTTTCATAATAACCGTGATTATTTCCATCGAAGCCAATCTGAATATGTATTAATCAGCGGCAGTCAATTTGTATCAAATTCCGACTATAAAGATGCATTTACATACCATTTGGAACAAGAGGCAGATATAACATTAATTTCGACAAATGTCAAAGAACTATTTCCTGAGCACTACCCTTATTTCCGCATTGAAGCAGATGAAAATGGGTGGGTAACCGAGATTACAAACGATCAAACAAATGCAGAGTTATTTACAGGCGTCTATATTATAAACAAGAATCTGTTAATGAGATTGGTAGATGAATGTATTGCTTATCATAAAGATAACTTTTTTATATGCGGTGTTAAGGATAAGCTTGCTGACTTAAAGGTACAACGATTTGAACACACAGGGTACAGTGCATTTATTAATTCAATTGAAAGTTATTTCAGACAAAATATGAACTTACTAGATGCGGATAGTTATCATGATTTATTTTTAAGCAACCATTTCATTCGAACAAAAATATCCAGCAATCCACCAGTAAAATATCGTAAAGGTTCGGAGGTAAAACATTCTTTGTTAGCCAACGGATGTGTAGTTGATGGAAGAGTGGAGGAAAGTATTCTATTTCGTGACGTTTCCATTCAGACAGGAGCTACTGTGAAAAACTCTATTATTATGCAACGCTGCACCATTGAAGAAGGTGTTCATCTGGAGAATGTCATTCTTGATAAGGATGTCCATGTAACCAAAGGCCAGAAAATAATCGGCTCAAAAGAAAAGCCATATGTAGTTGCCAAAAGACAGGTTATTTAATAGACAAAAGCGGAAGCGCCGCTAGTGACGATATCTGCTGGGCATATGAATTGTCTTGTAGATATCGGATTTATTGTTGTAGGAGAGAGGGCAATTTTTTCGTAATGAATTTTTTAAAAATAAAAGGAAGGTGAGAAGACATGAGCAATATGTTATTTGTTGCATCTGAATGCACCCCATTTATTAAAACAGGTGGGTTAGCGGATGTAGTAGGATCACTTCCACAAGCACTGCAGAAAGAGGAAAAGCTGGAAGTCCGCGTAATATTACCATTGTACGATGAAATCGATGATGTATGGAAAAATCAAATGGAATATCTCACGGCCTTTGACGTGCAATTAGGCTGGCGGAAACAAGAAGCACAATTATTTATGCTCGTACATGATCAAATTACGTACTATTTTATTGCTAATGACTATTATTTTACGAGGAAAGGGATTTACGGCTATTACGATGATGGGGAACGTTTTGTGTTCTTCAGTCATGCTGTTATGGAATCATTAAGGCATCTTGATTATCGTCCCCAAGTGCTTCATGCGCATGATTGGCAAGCTGGAATAACGGTGGCACTTGCGAACATTATGAAGCCGATTGAAGAGATGAAGACAATCTTTACGATTCACAATCTCAAATATCAAGGTGTTATGCCACTACATATATTTGATGATTTCTTCAATCTTGGGAAAGAACATATTGCTGGGATGGAATGGGATGGAATGTTCAATTGTCTTAAAAGTGCCTTATTCCATGCGGATAAAATTACGACTGTGAGTCCAACCTATGCAGAGGAAATTAAGAACCCTTATTATGGTGAAGGGATACACGGTATGCTGCAAGAGAGGTCAGATGACCTTCTTGGTGTACTCAATGGAATTGATACAAAGGAATATAATCCATCATCTGATCCAAATCTATTTGTAAATTATCGAACAGCACGATTGAAGAAAAGACAAAATCGAATCAAACTCCATGAAGAAATCAACCTTCCTTATAAAGAAGGAACCCCATTGTATATTATTATAACGAGACTAGTAGAACAGAAGGGTCTTTATCTTGTCCAGCATATTTTAGATGAATTTCTTGAGGAAGATGTTCAGTTTATCATACTAGGAACTGGAGACCCTGAATTTGAAAACTACTTTGCGGATTTAGCGAGTCGTTACCCGGATAAAGCACAAGCGATTCTATCGTTTGATGAAGGGCTTGCTCGAAGGCTTTATGCAAGCGCGGATTTCTTTTTGATGCCATCCAAATTTGAACCGTGTGGGTTATCTCAGTTGATTGCTTTGCAGTATAAGACGGTTCCGGTTGTTCGAGAGACTGGCGGATTAAAAGACACAGTCATATCTTATAATGAGTTGACGGGCGAGGGAAACGGTTTTAGCTTTGCGAATTATAATGCACACGACCTATTAAATGTTTTACGTTACACAATAAAAATATATGCAAATACAACTGAATGGCAGAGCCTATTGAAAAACGTAAATAAAAGTCAATTCAGCTGGAAGAATTCAGCACAGCAATATGCTGAAATTTACACAAAACTTATACCGGAATCAATTATCGGATAGGGGGAATTTTTCCTTGGCACACGTAACGGTAGATACATTGAAACAGGAGATTTTAAGAAGGCTTATTTCCGATAAAGGAAGAGAAGTGAAGGAAGCGACATCCAAGGACATCTATTATGTGCTTGCATCGATTGCCAATGAAGAGATAAAACAGCAGTGGTTTCAAACTCGCAAAAGCTATCGGGATGGCAAGCATAAAGAAGTCTATTATTTATCGATGGAATTTTTAATCGGCAGAATGCTTGCAAGTAATCTTTTAAATTGTGGCATGCTCGATACAGCGAAGGAAGCTTTGCAAGAGCTTGGTCTTGATCCAGAAGATGTTTTTGCTGAAGAGCATGATGCTGCGTTAGGAAATGGTGGTTTAGGACGTCTTGCAGCATGCTTCTTAGATTCCTTGGCATCGTTAAAATTTCCTGGTCATGGATACGGGATTCGCTATCGTTATGGGTTATTTGAGCAGCGTATTATCCACGGCAACCAGGTTGAATTGCCGGATTACTGGCTGAAAAATCCATATCCGTGGGAAACGAGAAATGAGGAAGAAGCAGTCGTTATTCAATTCCATGGTGATGTACATATGTTTAAGAAAAATGATGGCTCACTTGAATTTGAATACCGGAATACAGATAAGGTAATGGCAGTTCCGTATGATATTCCGATTGTCGGTTATAAGAACGATACAGTAAATACGTTACGTTTGTGGAGTGCTGAAGTAATTCATCAAAATAATGGGGATGGCTTGCTGGAAGAAAATAAGGAATATTATCATGACCTTGATCATCAGCATTCCATTGAACAAATATCAGGATTTTTATATCCTGATGATTCTAGTTATGAGGGAAAAGAGCTGCGTTTAAAGCAACAATATTTTTTAGTGTCTTCAAGTATTCAGAATATCTTAAAGCATTTTAAACGAAATCATCACTTACCACTTAGTCGTTTGGCAGAAAAAGTAGTTATTCAAATTAATGATACACATCCAAGTTTGGCCATTCCAGAATTGATGCGGATTCTAATGGATGATGAAGGCTTTAGTTGGGATAATGCTTGGGCAGTAACGACGAAAGTAATTGCTTATACGAATCATACTACATTGAGTGAGGCTTTAGAGACGTGGACGGAGGAGATGATACAAAATCTTTTACCGAGAATTTATATGATTATTGATGAAATCAACGAAAGGTTTTGTAAAGGCATCTGGTTTGATCATGAGGAGTTAAGGGATTCCATACCCGATTTAGCGATAATTGCACATGGTCGCGTCCATATGGCAAGACTGGCAATTGTTGGAAGCTTTAGTGTCAATGGAGTAGCACGAATTCATACAGAAATCCTGAAGAAAAAAGAAATGAAAAACTTTTACACCTTGTATCCAGAGAAATTTAATAATAAGACAAATGGAATTACCCATCGTCGTTGGTTATTGCAGGCGAACCCAAAGCTTGCTAGTTTGATAACAGACATAATTGGACCGCAGTGGGTGAAGCGGCCAAAGCAGCTGATTAGTTTGTTAAAGTACTCGAATGATAATGCTTTGTTGGAGAAATTCGACCATGTAAAGCACGAGAATAAAAAAGTGTTAGCGAATTATATTCATCAGCATTTAGGAATCACGGTGGATGAGCGATCGATCTTCGATGTGCAAATCAAACGGCTGCATGAATATAAGCGTCAGCTGTTAAATATTTTTCATGTGATTTATTTATATAACGAGCTGAAGGATAATCCGAACCAGAATATTACACCACGAACATTTATTTTTGGGGCTAAAGCAGCTCCAAGCTATCATTTAGCGAAGGAAGTTATTAAATTAATTAATACGGTAGCTTCTATTGTAAATTATGATCCGGATGTAAGGGATCGATTAAAGGTCATTTTCCTGGAGAACTATAATGTGAGCCTTGCAGAAAAGATTATTCCGGCTGCTGACATTAGTGAACAGATTTCAACCGCGAGTAAAGAAGCATCTGGAACGGGCAACATGAAGATGATGATGAATGGGGCTCTGACATTAGGTACAATGGACGGAGCGAACATTGAAATTCATGATTTAGTCGGTGATCAGAATATGTTTATTTTTGGACTGACAGCGGATGAAGTGTTGGATTATTATCAGCACGGTGGCTATCATGCTCGAGATCTATATAATACAGATGATCGAATCAAGCGAATTTTAGATCAGTTGAATCAAGGGGAGTTCGGTGTGCATAATATCGAATTTAAGGATATTTATTACAATATTCTATACCACAATGATCCGTATTTTGTACTTAAGGATTTTGAACCGTACTTGGAGGCACATGAGCTTATTGAACGGGCTTACCGGAATCGAAATACGTGGTTGAATATGAGTGTTACAAATATAGCTTACTCGGGAAAATTCTCAAGTGATCAGACGATTCAGGAGTATGCAACGGAGATATGGAAAATTAAAAAGGTATAGTAAAACCGGGCTGAGTTGCCCGGTTTCTCTATTGACGTGACTTTACATTGCTCACTTACGAACTTGTATCCGATTTAAGTTGAAATCTGGAAGTCCAATCTAGAGAGAATACGATCCGATTTGGGAAAAATACGGTCCAATTCAGGAAGAATACAAGCTAAAATACGATCTAATTATTGAAATTTACGATCTAAGCCTCTACTTTGCTTGGTCTGTTATTCAGAACAGCATCATCAGTCAATTGCTCAACAGCTTCAGGTGTATATCCAAGCTCTGTTAAAACTTCTTTATTATGCTGTCCAAGGAGTGGGGCAGGCTTCACAAGTTGTCCAGGTGTTTCGGAAAATTTAGCTGGGAATCCAAGCGTTTTCATGGAACCGACAACCGGATGTTCATAATCCAAAATCATGTCACGTGACTTAATCTGTTCGTTATTTAATGTTTGATCATAGGATAAGATTGGGCCAGATGGAATTCCATGCGTATCTAATAGATCGAGCCAGTAGTCACTGGATTCAGTTGTTAGAACTTGTTCCATTACCGCTTCAAGTTCTGCTGCATTTTCTGCCCGTATACTGTTTGTTAAAAAACGTTGTTCTTCTATCCATTCCGGTTTTTTCAAAACATGACGACATAAATTTTCCCATAACTTTTGGTTTCCTGCTCCGATTAGAATAAAGCCATCTTTCGTCTTAAAGCCTTGATAAGGTGCAGATACACGGTGTGCAGTGCCGTTCCGGCGTGCAACCTCACCTTTACCAAAGTAAGCAGCAGCTTCCCAAACCGTCCAGGCTAGTCCAGAGTCGACGAGTGAAATGTCGATATACTGGCCTTTTCCCCCTTTTAGTCGGTGGATATAGGCAGTAAGTATCGATTGAATAGCTGTTTCTGCTGCAGCAATATCATGAATGGCGATCCCAACTTTAGCAGGGTTTCCTGACCTTTCGCCGGTCATATCGATTAAACCAGAAAGGCCTTGCGCCATAATATCAAATCCGCCCTTATTGCTGTATGGTCCGGTTTGTCCATAACCAGAGATGGAGCAATAGATAAGATTTGGGTTAATTTCTTTTAACGTGTCATAATCAATGCCTAGCTTCTTTGTTACACCTGGACGATAGTTTTCTACAAAGACATCCGCGTCTTTGATAAGATCATATAAAACTTGTAAACCTGCTTCATTTTTCAAGTTGACACACATGCCTCTTTTATTCCGGTTGACCATCATATACATATAGCTTTCTTCATTGATATATGGTCCCATTGTGCGTGTATCATCGCCAATTGGATATTTCTCTACTTTAATGACATCGGCACCCATGTCACCTAATACCATCGTACAGTAGGGTCCTGCTAAAACCTGAGATAGATCAACCACTTTCATGCCTTTTAATGCTTGTTCCATTGGATGCCCACTCCTTAAGATTGTTATGCTATCGTTGCTAGTTTTTTACAACATGTATATGACGAGCTTGCTTCACATTAGCTGCTCCAGAAAGTGCGAGTGAAACTTTTGTCTCTTGAATGAAGTTTTCGAGTACTTTTTCGACACCGGTTTGTCCAGCGATTGCTAGCCCATATACGTAAGGTCTTCCATATAATACCGCATCAGCACCTAGTGCGAGAGCTTTGACAACATCTGCTCCGCGACGAATTCCACTATCAAGTAAAACAGGGAGTTCTCCACTTACTTCTTTTGCAACCGCTGGAAGTGCATCAATACTAGAAATAACTCCATCCAGCTGACGGCCACCATGATTGGAAACAATAATGCCGTCGACACCACTTTCGATTGCAAGTCTTGCATCAGATGGGTGTAAGATACCCTTCAATAAAATTGGTAGGGATGTACGCTTTTTCAGCTCAGCTACATGTTTCCAATTGAGTGTAGGATGATAAATATTTTGCAATATCTCTTGAATCACAGAGTCGTGATCATCATGTACCAGAGTAGATAAGAAGACATTATCCGTAATGTAATTTGCCTTTCCATAACCTTCTCTTAGAGGAGAGAAACGATTTCGCATATCTTCTTCCCGCCAGCCAAACATAAATGTATCAATCGTCAAAACAATTGCTTCATAACCAGCTTCTTCCGCTCGTTTTACCATACTGTACGAAATATTTTCGTTATTGGACCAATAGAGCTGGAACCATTTTGGACTTTTGGCAGATGCAGCAGCTACTTCCTCAATGGAGTAGCTGGACACCGTACTTTGAATATATGGCACATGGTATTTTGCAGCTGCCTTTGCTACTGCGATCTCTGCATCCTCATGTGTTATTTTTAACATTCCGACAGGTGCAAGCAGAAATGGATGTGCGTAAGTACGGCCAAATAGTTCAATGCTCGTATCAGCGACAGACACATCGTTTAAATATTTAGGAACAATTGAATACTTTTCAAAGCTAGCGATGTTTTTTCTTAATGTTTCTTCACCACCAGCACCAGATCGGGTGTAACCAAATGCAGCTGTATCGATTTTACCTTTAGCCGCTGCTTCTAATTCCTCTGCGCTAAAAGGGAATACTTCGGATGAAACGATGCTTTCGATAAATGAGTCATTTTTCTGTACGGTTGTCATTCGTGTCACACCTTTATAAGAAGTTTGGTTTTCGTTTCTCTAAGAAAGCTTGTATGCCTTCCACATAATCATCCGAGCTGTAGGATTCCAGAATGAGATTTGAAATAGCATCGGTTTCTGTATTATCTCCATCTATAATAGCTTGAATGACTTGTTTAATACCTGCGTTTGCTACTGGGGATTTCTTAAGGATTTGTTTAGCGAAATTAGAAACGTCTTCCTCAATTTCCTCAGGAGCACATACATAGTCAATTAAGCCAATGTCCTTACCTTCTTCTGCGGTGATCAGCTTTGCTGTATAAAGCAATTCTTTTGTTTTAGAAGGACCAATTAAATTAAATAGTCGTTTTGTACTTGTCAGATTATACACAATACCGATGTTTGCAGAAGTAATCCCGAGCTTACTCCCTGACGTTGCAAATCGGAAATCACATGCATTAGCAAGCTCCAGACCTCCGCCGATAGCCAGCGTTTGAATCATGGCAATTGTTGGTCTTGGAAATCGATATAGCTTTTCAATTGCCCCTAGTGCAAAGTCATTATACGCTTTTGCCTTTTCTGCATGTAAACGAACTTCTAGAAATTCTGTAATATCTGCGCCTGCAGAGAAAGCTGTTTCATCAACACCACGGACAATGAGGAGATTTATGGCGTTATCTTGTTTGAGTTCATCTAGTAATACTTCTAATTTTTGGAACATAGCGAGTGAAAAACAGTTCTTCTTTTCAGGGCGATTAATAGTAATCGTTGCAATCGCACCATGTTTTTCAATATAAAGATCATTTGACATGCAAAAAACCTCCAAGTAGTGTGTGTTCAAAAAGGAGGATGAGAAGGTCCGAAATCGGCTAAGGTCGCAATGTACTGGGGCTGTGATTACTAGCCCATCGAAAAGCTTTGCTGCGACACCGACATTAGGACGTCCTGTGCGTCGAAGTTCCTTGTTCTCGATGCATCATTCTCACCGGACCTTTTGAACCTGCTATACTAATCTTTTTTCAAACGTGCTGCGAGTCTATTACCAAGCGATTGAATTCCTTGAACGAGAATAATAAGAATAAAGACAGTCGCATACATAACATCAACTTCATATCGTAAATGGCCGAATCGATATGCCAGATCCCCAAGTCCACCTGCACCAACAAGACCAGCCATTGCAGTAGCCCCGATTAGGCTGACGGTTGCAATTGTTAATCCTAAAATAATGGAAGGGCGTGCTTCACGGAGCATCACATTCCAAATAATTTGCCTTGTTTTAATACCCATCGCTTTGTATGCTTCGATTATACCGTTATCTACTTCCAACAAGGATGTTTCTAATAACCTTGCTATATATGGCGCTGTGTAGATAACAAGCGGAACAATTACCCCTTGTACACCAATCGTTGTTCCTACTAGGAATTTTGTGAATGGTAAAATAAAGAACAATAGAATAATAAATGGGATCGAACGAACAACATTTATGAATAAGTTGAGCAGCTGATAGATAAATCTATTTGCTAATGCTTGACCAGGGCGTGTAAGGACTACGAGAATTCCTAATGGAACTCCAATTAATATTGCAAAAAACAATGAAATAATGACCATCTGGAAAGTCTCAATGACAGACTGCCCGATAATTGGCAGCCATTCTTGGATGAATGCTTCCATGTTATTCTCCCTCCACTTCTTCTGTTGCGACACCTTGTTCGTTTAGGAATTGCAAGGATGCATTGATTTGTTCTGGTTCACCAACAAGGTGAATGACTAAGTTTCCAACGATGCCATTCTTTAGTTCCATAATGTTTGCCGTTAGAATATTTGGTTCCACATTAAATTTTTGACTTACCTGTGAAAGTAGAGGCTGTCCTGTGTTTTCACCGATAAATGTAAGTCTTGTAACAGTGCCATTCAGCTTCAATTGAGAAATAAGTGATGCTGATAATTTACGTTGGGAAATGGTATCTAAGAATTTCTTCGTCGTATGCTTACGTGGGTTGGTGAACAGTTCTATGCTTGAGCTCTGTTCGATGACTTCACCTTTTTCAAGCACGTACACATAATCGCATATTTTTTGGATAACATTCATTTCATGGGTAATAAGTAAAATCGTTATTCCGAGATCTTCATTAATTTTTAGAAGTAAGTCGAGAATCGAGTTTGTTGTTTCTGGGTCAAGAGCGCTTGTTGCTTCATCACTGAGAAGTATTTCTGGTTCTTGTGATAATGCTCTAGCAATAGCGACCCGTTGCTTTTGCCCACCAGATAGTTGAGAAGGATAGCTGTTTTGCTTTTCTGCTAAATCAACAATCTTCAAGTATTTTTCAACACGCTTCTTCACTTCCTGTTTATCATAGCCAAGAAGTTTTAATGGAGTTGCGATATTGTCATAAACTGTTGCAGTTTTTAATAGATTGAAGTGCTGAAAAATCATTCCAACCTTCTGCCGCGTCTTTCGCAGTTTTTCTGGTGGCAGGGAGGTCAATTCGGTTCCGTTGATTGAGACACTTCCGTTCGTAGGCTTTTCAAGTAAATTGACAAGCCTAATTAATGTACTTTTCCCCGCACCACTATAACCAATTACGCCGTGGATTTCTCCTTTTTTTACATGAAGGTTAACATTATTTACAGCTGTTACGTCCCCATTTTTAGATGGGAAAACTTTCGTGATGTTTTCTAATTTGATCATCTAACCTACATTCCTTTCGAAAAAGAATGCTGCTCCAGTAGTCGCAACATTCTTTTGTTAAAATACTGAAGTATAAAATTTGGCTGAATTATTTCTACGCCTAACATCGGCATACGCCTAAAGGGGCATGTTTCCTTTTAGATGAACTTGACTTCGGCCCGTAGAAGAGAAAGTCATAGATCATCTTATACTTTGGAGTGAATCTCCTCCCTAAGAATGTTCGACAGGCAGAACCATCCCAAAGTTCGGGGCACAGTCGGTATGTCGATAACCGGGTGCTTCCGCTTTTATTTACTTATTCATCCCAGCTTGGAATTACAGAGCCTTGAAATTCTTCTTCAATAAATGCTTTCACTTCATCAGATTGATATGCTTCAACGAATTTTTTAACGACTGGGTCATTTTCATTTTCAGCACGTACAACGATATAGTTTATATATGGAGAATTGGTGGATTCTAATAGAATTGAATCTTCTTTTGGACTAATACCTGCTCCTAAAGCGAAATTCGTATTAATTGCAGCTGCATCGACTTCGCTAAGTTGATTTGGAATTTGTGCTGCATCTAATTCAATGAATTCCAGGTTTTTCGGATTATCTACAACATCATGAATGGAAGCTGTCTCTTTCTTGTCTTCTTCCAACGTAATAATCCCGGATTCTTCCAAAATAAATAGTGCGCGACCACCGTTTGTTGGGTCATTTGGAAGGCCAAATGTTGCACCATTCGGAATATCATCGATGCTCTCATATGTTTCAGAGTAAACACCCATTGGGTTTAAAATAGTTTTACCAACCGGCACTAAACTTGTCCCATGATCCTCATTAAATTGATCTAAGAATGGCTCATGCTGATAACTGTTCACATCTAAGTCGCCTTCAGATAATGCGGTATTCGGTAGGACATAGTCAGAGAATACTTTTAGTTCCACCTCAAGTCCGTTTTCAGCAGCAACATCAGCAGCAGCTTCTACAATTTGTTCATGCGGACCAGCAGTAACACCAACCACTATTTTATCCTCATTTAGTGCGTCGGTGCTGCCAGAGGCGTCATTACCACAAGCAGCTAGTACTCCAGCTAATAAAATAATTGATAACACAATTCCAAATTTTTTCATTTTGTTACCCCCTGTAATATAGTAAACTTGCTGATAATTAAATAGCCTCTCTTTAAAAGAAAGAGAGGCTTGTATATATACAGAGGTCCTCTCTCATCTTTCAAAACGTTATGTTTTGCAGGATTTAGCACCTTTCTATGCTGTAACATAAAAGGTTGCCGAGCTTCATCGGGCCAGTCCCTCAGCTACTCTTGATAAGAGATGTAGTCTATTCAATTCTATTTATTTAAATTAACGTATAATTCTAATTCAGTCAATACTTATTTTATTTATTCTTGCATTTCTTTTGGGACTCCCCTTATTATTGAGATAATTAGAATTTTCAGTTTCGGGAGTGGGAGAGATGAATTGTGTCATTGTGTCGTGCACATTTTGCAAAAGGGAAAGCAGGAACAGTTCTTGCGGCTAGGTTATTAGCAGAAACGGATCTTCTAACCGGAATTGAGCGGCTATGTCAAGAAAATGATATTGAATCAGCTGTAATCAGCAGCTGTTTTGGCAGCTTTAAGAAAGCCGGTTATTTATATTTAATAGCAAATAGTGAATCAAAAGTTGGTGCTGGCTATGGAGATTTGCAGGTAAGACAAGGACCAATTGAGTTTTTACAAGGGACTGGGGTTGTATGTCAGCGTGATGGTGACTATGATATTCACTTTCACGGTACGATGTGTGATCAAGAAGGAAATGTTTTCGGCGGTCATCTTGTAAAAGGGGAAAACCCCGTTATTACAGTAGACCTTGTACTTACGGCTATTGAAGGGATGAGCTTCAACCGAAAGTACGATGAAGAGACAGGCGGGAATCAGTTTTATCCTGTAGAGCATGGAAAGAACGTGACGTATAACCTATCGAAAAATTGAGGCTGGGACATACAGAAGTGTTTAATGTTAAAGACGAACGATGCATAAGCTTAGCGCAGGAATTATACGTAGACTCCAGCGGGAGGTAAGGCATAGGTGAGACACCGTAGTGCGATAGCGCAGGGGGGGGTCACCAGCCACCACTGGATGCGCGAATTATATTTCCGGAGCGAGTTATTTGCACCAATCATGTTCGGTTTTTATTTCATAAAAATACTTTTGTCCCAGCCTCAGTGGCCGAACAAGAATGAACCATAAAAGGGGATCTTAATCGAGCTATAACTTTACGATCACCTTTTATGAGTTGGTTATTTAGGGAAAATATTAAGTTTTTCAATACGCTGAATAGCTTCCTTGATACGCTGCTCTTCAACGAGCAAGCCAATTCGGATATACCCCTCACCAAATGATCCGAAGCCATTTCCGGCAGCTACTGCCACATCTGCTTTTTCTAGCAGAAAATCAGCGAATGTTTCACTTGTAAAACCATCCGGAACTGGCAGCCAGGCAAAGAAGGATCCTTTTGGAGCCTCGACTTCCCAGCCGATTCGTTGACATTCAGCTATTAATGTATTTCTGCGACCTTCGTAAAGTGCAACTAACGCTTCAACACATGCTTGGTCATCTGATAACGCGACAGCTGCAGCATGCTGGACAGCTGGGAAAATACTAACAAATAAATGATCCTGTAATAGATTAATTGCCTCTATCATTTCCTTGTTGCCTACTGCAAATCCGACACGCCAGCCGGCCATATTATACGTTTTCGAAAGCGTATAAAGTTCAATTCCAACATCCTTTGCACCTTCTGCCTCCAAAAAGCTAATTGGTTTATTCCCGTCAAAACCAATTGCTCCATAAGCAAAATCATGTACGATTCCAATGGAGTGCTCTTCGCCCAGCTTCACCGTTTTTTCAAAAAAGGCTTTCGAAGCAGTTGCACCTGTAGGGTTATTTGGATAATTTAAATAAAGAAGTTTTGCTTTATCTAAATGGCTAGAACTAAGACTATCATAATCTGGTAAAAAATTATTCTCTCGTAGTAATGGCATTGTTTCATGACGCACATTTGCCAATCCGACGCCTGATAGATAATCTGGATAGCCAGGGTCAGGCAGCAAAAGCAATTCACCGTCATTCATTAAAGCAAGCGGTAATTCTACTAATCCAATTTTTGTTCCAAATAAAATAGCAACCTCTGTTTCCGGATCCAAGTCAACGTTGTATTCTTTTTTATAGAAATCAGCTGCTGCCTGTTTTAATTCGGTTGTTCCGCGGAATGGGGAATATTTATGTGTAATCGGCTCTTGGGCAGATTGTTGCAATGCTTTAACGATGTGAGCAGGGGTTGGTTGATCGGGATTTCCCTGTCCTAGATTAATAACATCGCGACCTTCTGCATATGCTGCTGTAACTTTTTGAACGAGTGTTGCAAAAAATTGCGCAGGCAATCCTTTTAAACGATTCGAAAATTCCATTTGATATGACCTTCTTTACTAATAAGATGAATTGTTGAGTAAATTCTATAATCTTTTAATGGTTCTGTCTAGCAATGAAAAATTGTCGTATAAAAAATTATAGTGGCTAATCTGTTTGGATATTTTGAAAAATATCAAAAAATATTCTGTAATATATTGCATTTTTGTTAGGAAAATAGTATGATTATCAACATCAATCAATAGAACATGGCTCGAGTAAATTGTCGAAAAATTTTAATTAAATAGACGAGCTTAATTAGCGACGAGGGGGAACATTCGATGAATAATAAAATAACCTTTTCATCATATCTAGCAATCGGTTTTATGCTGTTTGCATTATTTTTTGGGGCTGGTAATTTAATTTTCCCAGCACAGTTAGGACAATATGCAGGGTCAAACATTTGGCCAGCAATTATTGGATTCTTAGTAACAGGTGTTGGATTGCCGTTACTTGGGATTCTGGCAATGGGCTTTTCAGGTAGTAGGAACCTTCAAGAATTATCTAGCAGAGTTCACCCTGTGTATGGTATTTTCTTCACGGCATTGCTCTATTTAACGATTGGCCCATTCTTTGCAGCTCCAAGAACAGGGACGGTGGCATATGAGGTTGGAATCGCGCCATTTATTAGCGAAGGTGCACAACAGACAGGTTTACTCGTTTTCACGATTCTATTCTTCGCGGTAGCACTTTTATTCTCATTATATCCAGGGAAAATAGTCAACAATGTAGGGAAAATATTGGCTCCAGCATTAGTTGTATTGCTTGTTATTCTGTTGTTGGTTGCTATATTCAATCCAATGGGTGCGATGCAGAACCCGCAAGAAGCCTATCAAGGTGGTGCATTTGTGACAGGTTTCCTGGAAGGCTATAATACAATGGATGCTTTAGCGTCACTTGTGTTCGGGATAATCGTAATTAACGCAATTCGTGCATTGGGTATTACCTCAAAAAGTGGAATTCTTTCTGCGACAGCAAGAACAGGGGTTATTGCAATTACGCTACTTGGGATTATTTATGTAGGAATTGCAATACTAGGAGCTACGAGTACAGAAACACTAGGTTTATTTGATACTGGTGGTCCAGTATTGAGTGGTGCTGCATCACATTATTTTGGAACGTTTGGATCTATTATGCTTGCAATCATGATCATCCTTGCTTGTTTAACAACAGCAATCGGGTTGATAACAGCCAATGCAGAGTATTTTAATACATTATTTCCAAAGCTTAGCTATAAGGTATTGGTTGTTTTCTTTAGTGTGTTAACATTTGTTGTTGCAAACTTTGGGCTCGCGAATATTATTACCTTCTCGATTCCGGTTTTAATGTTCCTTTATCCATTGGCAATTGTATTAATGCTTTTGACATTTGTATCTCCACTATTTAACCATGCTCGTATGGTTTATGTAGCAGCGATTGCAGTTACATTCTTAATTAG
Organism: Oceanobacillus profundus; assembly: GCF_003515705.1. Classification (GTDB taxonomy): domain Bacteria; phylum Bacillota; class Bacilli; order Bacillales; family Amphibacillaceae; genus Oceanobacillus; species Oceanobacillus profundus. Next base: position 192,784 of record NZ_QWEH01000005.1, on the reverse strand, counting down.
TATATTTGATGGTTTAGTGGCACTTTGTGATTCGCTAGGAATAGATAATTTCAGCTGGATGAACCCGGTATTAAACTTTTATGAATCAGTTCTGCCATTCTATAATCAAGGGCTGGGCTGGTTGCTCCCCGCAGCGATTGTTATTATTATTACAGGTATTATTGCTAAAGTAGTTAATGTAGGATCAACACAGGAAGTCTAATAATGAAATGAAAACCCGAATCCCCTAAAAATGGAATTCGGGTTTTTGTATGTAGAGCTGGTTTTGGACAGATGGCCAGAGCGGGCAGTAGAGAGAAGTGCACACCTATGCTCCGAATCAAGTGCGAATTTGTATTACAATTGAGTCTGATTATTAAACCAAAAGCGAATCACCATAGCTGTGAGTAGCGATGAAGCCAGATCGAAATCGTCTGGTATAATTAAAAAGCATCCAGTGTACGAAGCCAATTTTCATTCATGACAGCAGAGAGAGTTTCGGTATCCCTCTTTTCCATTAACTCAATAATTTTCCAGTGGTCATCAATCGAATTGTTAGTCAGTACAATGGAATTGTGGAAAAAGAGCCTTCGTACATGTGCTTGTAAGGAATCAAGTATTGCTTGTATATATGTATTGCCTGCTGTATCAACAATAATTTTGTGAAATTGCTCGTCAACCTTCAAGGCAGAATAGTAATTTTCTGACTGAATCGCGTCGGAAAATTGCTGATTTGTCTTTTTAAGTAATTCCAACGTTTCCTGAGTCAAATTTGTAACAGCTAACTCTGCAGATAATGCCTGTAATGCAGCTAGGGGTGGAAGAATGTCATTAATGGACTCCTTTTCTATCTCTGTAACCTGTGTTGCCTTACCAGGATACATTTTTACAAAGCCTTGGAATTCCAGCAATTGCAAGGATTCGCGAATGGGCGTCCTACTGACACCTAACGCTTTAGCAAGCTCCGTGTCATTTAATTTTTCACCTGGAAGTAAGGTTCCGTCAATAATCCACTGTTGAAGCTGGTTGAATGCGTTTTTCTTTGCAGATAAGCGAACAGGTTTTAAGTGATTCGTTGGTATTGGCAATGCAGTTCACACCCTCCAGAAGAAATTTAAAAGCTTTAATCAATAGTATACATGAAAATTCCTCATTTTGGAATATGCAATATATCGCAGGAGAAAAAATCCTGAATCAACCGCCATAACTATAAATAAGTGAGCAGACAATTTAATGCAGCCTGCTCACTTATTTTTATTCAGTATGCTCTTTACGAAAGTTGTCCAATCAACTACCCTTGGAATATCTTGCAAGTGGCGGTTATAGCTTTGGTCTTTTACATAGACCTTGGTAGTGCTGTTTCGCAATGTTTCAAGTACGACTGGTTTATCATCTATATAATAATCTAGTTCAAGCTGGTTGATGATATCCAGCTTTTCTTCATCTTGCATACCATAGAAAAATCGACTATCATCAACAGGGAAGCCTTGCTGTTGCATCCAGGCTTTCGTTCGTTCGCCATGTTCCTTTGGTCTAGCGGTAATATAGTAAACCTCGTGACCAGCCCGGGTAAGTGTATGTAATGCTTCTACAGCACCCGGGAAAATCGGGCATGATGTATAATAGATTTCTTCCAAGGAGCTGTTCCACATTTCTTTTCCTTCGTCGTCCGATATTCCAAATGCTTCATGGATTTCTACACTTGAAATGTTTTGAAAGACATCGATGCCGACCGTTTGCTTCAATTTTTTATTATAGAGATGGAAGGCATGCTCCCGTAAATTAATGAGTGTATCATCAATATCAAAACCAAATTTCACCTTATCATTCCTTAGTTATTCATTATCGTAGTTCGGGTAACCGATAAATTTAAAATCCTGACCAATCCGCTGAATATCGGTATTAATTAAATTCACGGCATCGGTCATTTGATCGATACCCGTTCCTTCTAAAAAGGTTGGTGCATTTTTGCCGCCAATTAGCTTCGGTGCAAAATAGAGGATAACTTTGTCGACAAGCTTATTCTCCAGAAACGTGGCATTTATATTGCCGCCACCCTCAATAAATAGAGAAGAGATCCCTTGTTCACCAAGCGTCGTTACAACTTCAAGTGGATTTACATGTTCGATGCCACTTGTTTCTGCAACAATTACATTTAAATCCTCTAACATTTTCCGTTTCTCTTTGTCATAGCGCTGACTAGTAAAAATAATTGTTTTTGCTTGTTTGTCCGTAATAACCTGAGCTTCCAGGGGAATTTTTAGGCTGGAATCCATAATGACACGAATGGGGTTTCTGCCATTTTGAATTCGTGCAGTTAGTGCAGGATCATCCTTGAGCACGGTATTAATACCAACAAGGATAGCCATATTTTCGCTTCGCAGCTGATGAACATCCTGCCTTGATTCCTCAGAAGTTATCCATTTGCTGCTAAACGTATGGGAAGCTACTTTTCCGTCTAAGGTGATTCCGGCCTTTAAAGTGACAAATGGTTTTCTCGTCACAATGTATTTATTGAAAACCTCATTCATCTTACGTGCTTCGTCTTCCATCACACCGGTAATTACTTCGATCCCTGCATCTTCTAAAATTTTTACACCATTCCCGGCAACAATCGGATTTGGATCGAGTGTTGCAATGACAACCTTTTTAATTCCAGCTTCAGCGATTGCGACTGCACATGGACCAGTTCTCCCATGATGGGAACAAGGTTCAAGTGTTACATAAATAGTACCGCCCTTTGCCTTATCGCCAGCCATTCGCAAAGCGTTTATTTCAGCATGGGCTTCGCCTGCCTTAAGATGTGCTCCCACACCAACGATACGATTATCATTAACGATGACAGAACCAACAAGGGGATTGGGGTCTGTTTGTCCTTTCATGGCTTGGGCATTTTTTAAAGCGAGATCCATATAAAATGCATCGTTAGTCATTCAAGCAAGTCCTTTCTTCTTTGAGATGACCGGATTTTGTAATCTTCGTTTGCAAGTATTTTTCGTTGTACTCCGAAACATCTCCCCAAAGCGGTGTGCGCCCAGATACATGCATGCCAGCATTCTCCAATGCTTCCAGCTTTAATGGATTATTTGTAATTAACGTTACTGGTTTTGTGCGTAAAGTTTTTAGAACACGAATAGCATCATCATAGTTTCTTGAGTCATTCACGAATCCAAGCTGTTCATTAGCTTCTACTGTATCATAGCCGTTTTCCTGCAGCACATAAGCCATTGCTTTGCTAAATAGACCAATACCTCTTCCTTCATGATTCGCTAAATAGAATAATGCACCAGTCCCGTGCTCTTTAATTTTCTTCAAGGATTCCTTTAATTGGAAGCCGCAGTCACAACGCTTACTGCCAAAAATATCCCCAGTGTGGCAAATGGAGTGCATACGGATTAGCGCATCGTCTCCATTCTTAAAGTCTCCATAAACGAGGACGCTGGATTGCTGAAATTCTGCCAGGTTTGCGGTAGATAGTTTATCTATTATCTTTTGGTAATCCTCCGTAATTTCCTCGCAATTCAACCAACAGTACCACTGAAAGACAACAGTCTCTCCATATAAGTTCACCGGAAGCTGGATTGGTCCTACTAAATATATAGCTCGATCCTCAGATCGTATTAATTCAATTTTATCTTTTAAAATAGAAAAAGCTTTTGATTCTAGGTTTATTTGTCCCATTGTAAAATCTCCTTTCACTCTCATTTAGTATAATTAAAAAAGGCTCTAGCTTCAATTTTATTTCCTTGGATTATATTTATTTAATACTTTTCACTTCCTTGTGAAATTGGATTGTATCGATTAGTATATGCAAACTCTGTAATAGATGTCATTTACTTTGCCTTTTTTCTTTAACTGAATTCATACGATGCTTATACAGTATTTTTAAATAAATGGACAAGTATAAAGTTTTCGTAAGTAGTTGGTCATGATGTTTCATATGTCGAAAAATGGGGATATTATAGGAATAGTAAGACAAATATTTAGGAGGAGATAAAATGGTAGAATTACGAGATTCTAAGTATGGAAAAGAAGTATTTATAGAAGAAAACCCATTATCTAGGTGGTTATTTTCCAATACAAAGTCCGCTTGGATTTGGCTTATATTACGTGTTTATATTGGCTATACATGGGTTACTTCTGGATTTGGTAAAGTAACGGACGATGCTTGGACAGGATCTAATGCCGGAGTTGCCCTTGAAGGCTACATGACGGGTGTAATGTCACTTGCTGAAGAAGGTGGAGTAGCGGGGTGGTATGCTTGGTTCTTGGATTCGGTTATCATTCCGAATGCAAGCATATTTTCTTACATCGTTGCTTGGGGAGAATTGTTAGTTGGAATTGGATTAATTGTCGGTTTCTTAACTGGAATTGCTGCTTTTTTTGGTGCACTTATGAATATTTCATTTTTACTTGCAGGTACAGTTAGCTCAAATCCAGTAATGCTCCTAATTGCAATGCTATTGGTGTTAGCATGGAAGGTTGCTGGCTGGTATGGTGTTGATCGCTGGGCATTGCCAAAGCTTGGAACTCCATGGAGTATAAGGCGCAAATAACGAATAGCTTTTTAAACAATCAAACGGTTAGGTCAAATTGGCTTAGCCGTTTTTTTTCTATCAATAGAGTTATTTGGATTTAGAAAAGTGTTTTTCAGCTTAATAAGAATGATTATGATAAATGGAACTATTTCCTTCTGCATAACGTATAACTACATATAATAATGCAAGAGGATGATTTAATAATGAAAGATTATGAAATGAAAGCATATGAAGAGGTCCAGGCTTGGCGATTAAAGATTATGAAGCGGTCTGGGATGTTCAATAAGTTATCTAAACAGGCACAAAATAAAATAAATAGTTGGATTCCAGAGAAAGTACATGGGATTGTTACAGATAGTATTAAACATATGGTTAAGGCAACGTTGGTCGGCTCAAATTGGACGACGAAAAAACAGCTCGCAATAACTGGCGGTCTTGCTGAACGGGACGAGCTGCTAAGAGAAAAACATACCTCGTATCGCAAAACAGCAGTAATAGAAGGTGCGGGAACCGGAGCTGGCGGCATTTTGCTTGGAGCTGCGGATTTTCCATTGCTGTTGACCATTAAAATGAAATTCCTTTTTGAAGCAGCAGCAGTTTATGGGTTTGACACGAGCAAGTATGAAGAACGTTTATTTCTTCTTCATATTTTTCAGCTTGCGTTCTCTAGTGAAGACAAGCGAAGAGAGACATTGTTTATTGTTGAGAACTGGGAGAATCAAAAGGATAAGCTTGTCGACATGGACTGGCGCGTATTCCAACAAGAATACCGGGATCATATTGACTTAATCAAGATGTTCCAATTAATTCCCGGCTTTGGGGCAATTGTCGGTGCCTATGCCAACTATAATTTAATGGATCAGCTTGCAGAAACGGCGATGAATGCGTATCGAATGCGGGTTTTAGAGTCGGGTGGCCCGTTGGATTATTAGATAAGTGGAGTTCATGTTATATAAAATAGTAATAATGGAAGATGGGGGAAGGGTTATGGAGCAGACACAGTATCCGATTTATACACCACCAAAGCATATTGTTTCAGCAGCAACAATAGTAATAAACGATCAACGTGAAATTTTATTAATTAAAGGACCTAGAAGAGGCTGGGAAATGCCTGGTGGACAAGTTGAGGAAGGGGAGCCTGTAAGAGAGGCTGCAATTCGAGAAACAAAGGAAGAATCCGGAATTGAAATAGAAATAATAAAGTTCTGTGGGATTTTTCAAAATGTAACAAAGTCAATTTGCAATACACTTTTTTTAGCTAAGCCAATCGGAGGCAAGTTAACGACCTCTCCAGAAAGCCTGGAAGTAGGATTCTTCCCAATAGAACAAGCTCTAGATAAGGTGACTTGGGATAACTTCAGACAACGGATTGAATATTGTTTGGATGAAAACATCCAACCATTTCTTATTGAATTTTAAAAGCTCAAGGTGCATGCCTTGAGCTTTTGTTCTGTGTCTTTTACGATTGTTTTTCCTTCTTGCCAACAATCCCATAAAAGAATAGCTTTGTAAGATCCTCTGATAAAGGAAGTAATGTATGAACAACATCATCACGCTGCATATATTCCTGAAACATTTGTAAATAAAATAATATGGCTTCATTTGATAACGATGGATCAATAAATCCTTGATTCTTTCCATCGTTTACAAACTCAATGAGTAATGGCAAGCCTTCCTTTAGATAAACCTCCTCCACATAGCTTTGCCCTGTTGCATAATCCTTTAGGAGATCTTGAAAAAATTTATTATTCATCGAATGGTTGGCCATATTTCTTTCAAAGGAAATCATCTGTTTTATTTTATCTTCATAGGGAAGATTACTTGCAAGCAATACTTTCATTTCATCCCAGATCTGATCAACATAAAATTTAAAAACGAGATGGATTAAATTATTTTTGCTGTCAAAATAATTATATATTGTAACCTGTGACACGTTTGCCTCTTTCGCAATCTCTGCTATCGAAACCTTCTGAACACCATATTTCATAAATAATTCAAGTGCGGCTTCTAAAATGTCCTTTTTCTTTAATTCCCTGCGACGTTCAAATCCGTCCATATTGTTCACCTCATATGTAGTTTAATAAAAAATATGTAATAAAACAATAAACATCTTTCATAAATTGGTTGCATAAAGCATTTGTTTTGTATATTATGAACTATATAAGTTAAAATATTTCATAACTAAAAGAGGAGAATGAAATATGCCAATTTTAAAAGCGACAGGCTTAACGAAGCGATTTGGGAAATTTACTGCTTTGGATGGAGTAGATTTGGAATTAAATAAAGGTGAGGTATATGGGTTTATAGGACCAAATGGTGCAGGGAAATCAACGACAATCCGGATTTTACTCGGAATGTTAAAGGCAACTGCAGGGGAAGCACACATTTTTGGAAAAGACGTATGGAAAGATGCTGTTGAACTGCATAAAAAAATTGCATACGTTCCTGGAGATGTGAATCTATGGCCCAATTTAACAGGTGGTGAAGTAATTGATCTGTTTATGAAAATGCGAGGTGCTAAAAATCAAGGTAAAAAAGAGGCATTGATGGAACGGTTTAAATTTGATCCAACGAAAAAAAGTCGAACTTATTCGAAAGGGAACAGGCAGAAAGTTGCATTAATTGCTGCTTTTGCATCGAATGCGGATTTGTATATTTTAGATGAGCCAACATCAGGGCTCGATCCATTAATGGAGCGGATATTTCAAGAATGTGTGCAGGAAGCGAAAGATGCGGGGAAAAGTGTGCTGCTTTCAAGTCATATTTTATCAGAGGTAGAAAGGTTATGTGATCGAGTTGGGATTATTCGAGAAGGCAAAATTATAGAACGAGGGACATTAGATGAATTGCGACATCTCACTCGGACAAATTTAACAATTCAAACGAAAGAACTGATTACAAATCTGGAGGAATTCACAGGTATTCATAACTTGGAAAAAGAGGGGCACAATCTATCCTTCCAAGTTGATACAGAAGAGATGGATGCCATAATCCGCCATATTAGTCAATTTGGAATCGTTAAATTGGAAAGTGCACCTCCAACGTTAGAGGATTTATTTATGCGTCATTATCAAGGAGAGGAACGTGTTTCTTCTGAAATGGGAGGGCTCAGGTAATGTCGCAAAAGCTTTTTACCGGAACAGGTTATTTGACGAAATTAATGGTGCGGCAAAATCGCCTCAAGCTACTCTTATGGCTAGTTGGATTAATTGCAGTAACACTCGCAACAGCTGTGGCGTATCCTGATATCTACCCAGACGAACAATCGCGTGCTGCTTTTGTTTTAACGATGGAAAATCCGGCGATGATCGCAATGCTTGGAGTTGGTTATGAAGATTATGCAACCATTGGATCTTTATTTGCGCATGAAATGTTGCTTTTTACGACGATTGCAGTTGCAATAATGAATATTTTACTCGTCGGACGGAGTACACGAGCAGACGAAGAAGATGGTCGTGTAGAACTGATTCGTTCCTTGCCAGTTGGTCGTTTAGCGTACTTGAACGGAGCGGCGATTGTTGCAGTAGTAACGAATGTGCTAGTAGCCGTTTTGATTGGAACGGGCATCCTTTTGTTAGATATCGACGGCATGGCTGTACAAGGGGCCTACTTGTATGGAGCGACTCTAGGAGCGACAGGACTTGTTTTTGCAGGCTTTACCGCATTATTCGCCCAGCTTGCGGAAACATCAAGAGGTTCCACGATGCTTTCATTTGGAACTTTAATAGCGGCATATCTCGTCCGGGCAAGTGGAGATGTCAGCAGTGAGGCACTTTCACTCGTATCACCACTCGGCTGGACAGTAAGGACGGAAGTATTTGTAGAAAACCATTGGTGGCCAGTTTATGTCATGCTAGCTGTTGCGGTAGTGTTAGGGCTTGTAGCCTTTTATTTGAATGCGATTCGTGATTTGGAATCAGGATTTATTCCAGAACGAGCAGGTAAGAGGAGTGCATCCGTCTTTTTACAAACAACAATGGGGCTTGCTTTTAGACTGCAGCGAACAAACCTGATTGCTTGGGCAATAGGTATATTTTTGCTTAGTGCCTCATTCGGAGCAATTTTAGGGGATTTAGAAGTATATTTTTCCGATAATGAGTTTGTTCAAGCCTTTTTAGCTGAGGGAGATAATTCCATGATGGAACAGTTTATTGTCCTGCTTATGGCAATTATGGCATTGATTAGTACGGTTCCAGTTGTGATGACGGTGTTGAAGTTGAAAAGTGAGGAAAATAAGCATCTGACAGAAAATTATTATAGTCGTGCTGTTTCACGTTCGCGTGTACTGGGAAGCTATGTATGCCTTAGTATGATTGCAAGCTTTGTCATGCAGGCGCTTGTTGCGACAGGGCTCTGGTCTGTTGGCGTGATGGTTGTTGATGATGCGTTAGCATTTGATACAACGTTTGCTTCAGCACTTGTCTATTTGCCAGCAATGTGGATTTTAATAGGTCTGGCAGTCTTCTTTATCGGTATTGCACCAAAGGCAGCGAGTTTCACATGGCTTTATGTTATTTTTGGTTTTGTGGTGATTTATCTTGGCGATATTCTCGAGTTTCCAGAATGGCTTAATAATCTTTCAGCCTTTCATCATACACCACAAATCCCAACAGAAGATATGGATTTTATGCGGGTTTTGATTTTAGTTGGTATTGCGATAGTGTTAACTGTGATTGGGTTTGTTGGTTATAATCGCAGGGATATTCAAGGGTAGTCTAAATTTAGTGATCGATTTAGAGCATTGCTGAAGTTAAGACAGGAAATGTTGAAGTTCTAAGTTAAATTCCTGAAGTCCACAATAAAATTGCTGAACGTTCAAAGTAGATCGGAAGCAAGACGCTGAATTTGGCATAAGTTTGTTCTTAGAACTTTAGGTATAGTAATTTATTCATGAAAATATCATTAGGTACTTTCCCGAAAAGGAGAACACTTTTAAAGGGTTTAAAAGTAAAGTACCAAAGACAGTGAAGAGACCAGAGATACTTTTAATTTTGAATGCATAATAAGATAAGGCTTCTAGTTTAAGAGCTGGAGGTCTTTTTTCTGTAATGTAAATTTATAAAACAGTACCTTGCAATGTACAGTACCGTGTGGTATATTTTTCTGTAGAGGTACTTGTTATAAGTCAGTACTATATAATGAATAGTACTAGTTAGAGAGATGAGGTGTCATGTAATCAATGAACGTCCAATTTAAAAAAGGTGTATTAGAGCTGTGTGTTTTAGTTTTGCTTGATAAAAAAGATCGTTATGGGTATGAGCTTGTGCAAAAAATTTCGGATCAGATTGATATCTCTGAAGGGACTGTGTATCCCCTTCTAAGAAGATTAACGAAGGAAGGCTATTTTACAACATATCTAAAGGAATCAACAGAGGGGCCACCGCGTAAATATTATAAGCTAACGGATAATGGAAGAATATATTACCAAGAGTTACTCCAGGAATGGAGAGAGTTTACGAACGGAGTAAATCAATTAATTAAGGAAGGTGATTTGGATGAATAAAGAACAATTTTTTGCGAAATTAAATGCCCCTTTAAAAAAGCTTCCTGCTCAAGAGAGAGAGGATATTTTGCAAGACTTTGAGGAACATTTTGCAATGGGATTTGAGGAAGGAAAAACGGAAGAACAAATTGCAGATTCGCTAGGTTCGCCACAGCAAATTGCGAAAGATTTAGTAGCGACCTACCATGTGGAAAAGGTAGAAGAAACTGCGACGACAGCGAATATATTTCGTGCAGTTTGGGCTTTGATCGGGTTAGGATTTTTCAATTTGGTCATTGTGCTGGGGCCATTTATTGCATTGGCAGCACTGATAGTCTCCGGTTGGGCGGTCACCGTTGCTTTTATTGGTTCTCCATTACTTGTCATGATAAATACGGTAATGTATCCAGAGGCATTCCAGTTTTTTGATTTATTTTTCTCCGTTGGATTGACAGGTCTTGGATTGTTCATTGGTGTTGGAATGTATTTTGCAACTCGTGCAGTGACAAACGGATTTGTTCGGTACTTGAAATTTAATATGCGCATTGTTAAAGGAGGAATGAAAGATGCTTAATGTTAAAAAAATAGCTGTAACTGCACTAGTCTTGCTGTTAGTTGGTATCATCGGAACAATCTTCACAGTTGGATCCATTGCTGAAACGACTGTCCCAGAAACAACTGAATTACATGAAGAGAATTATGATGACATTGTTATTCAGACAAATAATGCTGTAGTAGAAGTTTTACCGACAAGTGACGAATTTACAACGGTTGAATTTATTGGAAACAGTGAAAACAATCAGAAGTATGAAGTTAAAGCAGATGTAAAAGAGGATACGCTTGCTGTTAATGTGAAAGAAAGATGGTATAAATTTTTTAACTTTGATTTTTCAATTCAATCTCCGAAATTGACAGTTTATGTTCCGGAAAAAACATATAATTCTATTCAAGTCGAAACAGATAATGGACGTGTCGATGCTAATGGTTTGGAAGCCAATGACATCCGTATATCATCGAACAATGGGCGCGCGAATGCGAGTGAATTAGATGTAAAGGAATTGCACGTAACAACTAACAATGGTCGGATTGAACTGCAAGATATTCAAAGTACACATGTTACGAGTGAAGCAGATAACGGACAAATACACTTAGAAAATGTAGATGGAGAGCTTACAGGAAGAACAAGCAACGGGAAAATTACTCTAATTACGGAACACTTAGATCGTCCGATTGATTTTAGCACCAATAATGGGCAAATAAATATCCAAGCGGAAAATGAACCGACAAATGCCATTTTTGATGTGAAGGTAGATAATGGGAGTGTAAAAATCTTTGGTAATTCTAATTGGGATACAGTTGTAGGGAATGGAGATAATCTTATTAAGCTAACAACCGATAACGGTAGTATTACAGTAGAAAAATAGAGATTGTGTAATCGCGTTTAAATTAGATTTTCAGCTAATTTAAACGCGATTTTTTGGCAGGTAAGAAAGTATAAAACTTTTTCTATCTGCATAAGTGCCTAAGGCTTGCATTTAAGAGTATAAGAGGTTATGAGAAAGCAAAATGCATTTTCTAAGAATCACTTTCACGAATGCCAGGTTTACTAAAAAGGTGTTTCAAGAGCGTTTGATATTAATGCGTAATCTTTACGTAATCATTCTGTAAAAATACATCCAATTTTTTTATAATGATTTTTTCTATGAAACTATATATCCTATTAACATAGAAATAAGGAGGATATAAATATGTTCAAAAAGATTAGCACATTCATTTTTGCGTTAGTTATTTCAATATCATTACTAGTACCAACTGCTGCGTTTGCAGCTAGTTCTTATACCGTAGTTCCTGGTGATACAATGTGGAAAATCGCTCTGAAAACTCAAACAGGAGTGAGTGAGATTATCAAAGCGAATGCACAATTAAAAAATCCAAATCTTATATATCCAGGACAAAGCTTGCGGATTCCAACAAATAGTGACGATCTAGTGGAACAAGAAGTGATCAAGCTCGTAAATGCGGAAAGAGCAAAGGCTGGACTACCTGCATTGAAATATGATTGGGAGCTTGCTAGAGTTGCAAAGCATAAGTCGCAAGATATGAAAGACAAAGGATATTTCAGTCATACAAGCCCTACATACGGATCACCGTTTACGATGATGAAAAACTATGGAATCAACTACAAATCAGCTGGTGAAAACATTGCAAAAGGTCAAAGCACTGCACAGCAAGTTGTTAATGCTTGGATGAACAGTTCAGGTCACAGAGCGAACATCTTAAGTAAAGATTATACGCATATTGGTGTCGGTTATGTGAAGTCCGGTCACTACTGGACACAAATGTTTATGAAAAAATAAATAGATGTTGATTTTTAGTTGGAATTCATATATACTAACGAAAATTATATTGAATTCGATGATGAAGAGAGTAGTTATGATGGTAACGCAAGCGAGTTGGGGGATGGTGTGAGCCCAATCGTTCTATCCTAATGAAGCGGACTTCTGAGAAACAGCCCGAAATGCAACAGAGTAGGGTGTAGTCGGGTAATGGCCGTTATCCATTTATGAGTTGGTTTTGATGAACAATAAGAGTGGTACCGCGGGTAATCTCGTCTCTATATAGAGGCGGGATTTTTTTGTGTTTACTGATGAAAAGGAGGCTGAAAATAATGGATGCCGTAAAAGCATATGCAGTGGAAATGACCGTACATTTAAACGGTCTGCTAAAGCTGGGAGAAGTTATGAATCTAATCGAAAAGCCGAAGTTTGAGGAGCAAGGTGATTTAGCATTTCCGTGTTTTACACTTGCTAAGGAATTGAGAAAGGCTCCAAACATAATTGCGCAAGAGTTAGCAGGAAAAATAGACCATCCAATCTTGGAGAAGGTTGTCGCGGATGGTCCGTATGTCAATGCCTTTTTAAATAAAAGAATGGTTAGTAAACATGCCTTAACATCCATCCTTAAGGATGGTTCGGCATATGGTTCGATAAATTATGCTGAAAAGAAAAATATTACAATTGATTTTTCATCTCCAAACATTGCAAAGCCCTTTTCAATGGGGCACTTACGTTCAACCGTAATTGGTAATTCACTTGCAAATATTGTTGAGAAATGTGGCTATCAAGCGATTCGAATTAATCATCTTGGTGATTGGGGCACACAATTCGGAAAGCTCATCGTGGCATATAAATTATGGGGCAATGAGGCGCGTGTAAAAGAGGAGCCAATTCAAGAACTGCTAAAGCTGTACGTACAGTTTCATGCTGAAGCGGAAAACGACTCAAGGTTAGAAGACGATGCAAGAGCTTGGTTCAAAAAGTTGGAGGATGGTAATGAAGAGGCTCTTTCCCTTTGGACGTGGTTCCGAGATGAATCTCTTCAAGAGTTCGGGAAAATTTATAATTTATTAGGAGTTCATTTCGATTCCTACCATGGGGAAGCGTTTTATAATGATAAAATGGAGCGAATCGTCAGCCGTCTGGAGGAAAGTGACCTGCTGCAGGTATCCGATGGAGCAGAAGTGGTAGACTTAGCTGAACATGACTTAGCGCCTTGTTTAATCAAGAAGTCAGATGGTGCAACCCTCTATGCGACGAGAGATTTAACCGCTGCTGTTTATAGACAGGAAACCTATGAATTTGAAAGATCATATTATGTTGTTGGTCACGAGCAAAGCTTGCATTTTGAGCAAATTTTCTTAGTGCTCCAAAAGCTTGGATACGATTGGGCAAAGCAATTAACACATATTCCATTTGGTTTTATCCTGAAAGATGGGAAAAAGATGTCTACTCGAAAAGGGAAGGTCGTTTTATTAGAAGAAGTTATTCAAGAGGCGATTCGACTCGCAGAACAGATTATTGCTGAGAAAAACCCAAGCTTACAAAATAAAGCAGATATAGCAGAAGTGGTGGGAGTTGGGGCGATTATTTTCCATGATTTAAAGAATGACAGACAAAATAATATTGAGTTCTCATTGGAAGATATGCTGAAATTTGAAGGAGCAACTGGACCTTATGTACAATACACACATGCAAGAGCCTGTTCCATCTTGAGAAAAGCCGAATATGAGGATACAGCAACGAAAGGCTTAAATGATAGCTATAGCTGGTCTGTTGTGAAATTGTTAATGGAGTTTCCGGCAGCCATTGAGCGAAGCTTTAATTACCAGGCGCCTTCCCAAATTGCCAAATACCTTATTGATCTATCGCAGGAATTTAATAAATACTATGGGAATATTAAAATTTTATCTGAGGATGAGGAACTAGAAAGTCGACTTGGATTGGTAAAAGCGACAACCATTGTTTTAAAAGAAGGATTGCGATTGCTTGGAGTGAAAGCTCCGGATGAGATGTAATTTGCTTGGGTTAACTTCCCCTCGAAGTCAACAGAGGGGAGAATAATCCTTACCCAATCGGCGTACCATTTTCCACGACTTCATCTGGCGCAAGCAGGATAACGTCATTTTCACCTGCAACACCTCCAAGTACCAATACTTCTGATTTATACCCAGCAATACGCATTGGTGGAAAGTTCACGACTGCAACGACTTGTCGGCCGATTAATTGTTCGGGAGTATACCGTTCTGTGATTTGAGCGGATGAATTTTTTTTGCCGACTTCTGCTCCAAAATCAATTTCTAGCTTTATTGCAGGTTTCCGGGCTTCTTTAAAAAGCTCAGCATGGATGATGGTACCAATTCGAATATTTAATTTTTGAAAGTCCTCAATTGTTGCCATGTGAAATACGCTCCAATCCTTGAATATTTTTCTATTACTATACTACAAGTGTTTCATAATTGAAAAAATATAATACTTAGTTATTTTATATAGCTAGTCAAAAACAGTACCGTAGTGATAAAAATGAAGGCAATATTAAAAAGCCAACTATCACTCAAGAAAAAATACAATAATTATTCTGTAAAGAAGTGTGACATTTTCCAATTGTTACACTTCTTTTACTTTTTCCTGGTATAACTGTCTGTATGATTCTAACTTATTCAATAAGTCTTAAGTCCACACAACAGGAGCTCCTAACCGATATGATTCTTATCTTTGTTATCTCTATTTTCCTCGTATACCTAGTAATGGCCGTGCAATTTAACCATTTAGCACATCCAATTATTGTAATGTCGGTTATTCCAATGGCCTTTGTGGGGGTTGTTTTAGGTTTATTCGCCACACAGCGGGAGCTAAGTATCCTGTCAGGTATGGGGATTATCATGCTTATTGGGATTGTATTAAATAATGCGATTCTACTTATTGACCGAACAAACCAATTGCGCAGAGAAGGTATTCCTGTGAATGATGCAGTAGTCAGAGCGGGTAAAGATCGTATTCGACCAATTTTTATGACGACTTTTACAACGGTTGGTGGTATGCTGCCACTTGCATTAGCAACCGGAACAACTGGGAATTATCAAGCAACAATGGCGACAGCAGTTATTTCTGGACTGATGTTTGCAACATTGATTACATTGGTTTTAGTTCCAGCAGTTTACCGTACATTCAATGCAATAGGAAATGGTTTCGGTCGATTGTTTAAACCAAGGAGTAAAGAACAAAAGACAGTAGAGGATCAAGCGGTATAAAAGATAAGAGTTCCTTCCAAAATAGAATTGGGAGGAATTTTTTATGGATTGCTATTTTCAAGCTATAATGTAAAATAACAATCAGCATTCACATAAAAATTAGTACCAGTTACTAATACTATATGCTAAAATAGATATATACTATTATTATAGAAAAGAGGAATAAGCCATGTATTATTTTGCAGCTTATTTATTAAAGTTCATTTTAAGTTTATTTGGCAGAATCAAGGTATATCAAAAAGAAAACTTACCTCAATCCGGAGGATATATTATAGCATGCACCCATACAGGATGGGTTGATATATTGTGGTTAGGCGTATCGGTATTACCCACCAAGATATATTATATGGCAAAGAAGGAGTTATTCCAAACAGGTTTTACAAAATGGCTAATGGAAAACTTACACGCCTTTCCGGTTGATCGTGAAAACCCTGGCCCAAGTTCGATAAAAACACCGCGAAAATTACTAAAGGATAACAAAGTAGTTGGGATTTTCCCTAGTGGAACCAGAACAAGTGAAGAAGCGCCGTTAAAAAGAGGGGCAGTAACGATAGCGACACATTCGAAAGCTCCGATTGTTCCTGTTGCTTATACAGGACCAAATAATTTCACGGAACTATTTAAAAGAAAAAAAGCAAAAATTATTTACGGCGAACCCATTTACTTGTCTGAAGATCACCCGAAAAAAGAAGCGATGGAAATGATGATGGATGAATTGAACGCGGAATTAAATCGCCTGCAGAAAGAAATCGAATTATAATATAAAGTACCTGTTCACAGCTTAAAAGTGATAGGTACTCTACCTATTAGGATATTCTTGTAAAGCAGGCGACTTCCAAGTGAAAGGTACTTATAGTAACTTGTACTCCTTGAATTTAAGATTGCGTGATGTTTATTGATGGTTCGGAACAAGAGTTCTATAATGAAATTAGGTATCAAACATGGAGGCGATATTGTTGAGGCCTAATTTAACAACAGACATGAGTATCCAAAGTTTTAAAGATTTCTATTGGTTAAAAGAAGAACTCCAAATATTTTGCAGAGGAAACGGAATAAGTGCTTCAGGTTCCAAAATAGAGATTTCTAACAGAATTGAGACTTTCCTTCGTACAGGAGAGATAAAAAAACCAATTCGAAAAGCAAAAGGGAACAGAGCAGCGCTACAGATTGAATTGAGTCTTGATACAGTTATTTCAGAAAATCATCGTTGCAGTCAACAAGTAAGAGCTTTTTTCAAAACCGTTATCTCTGACTTTCATTTTTCTACTTATATCCAAAACTATTTCAAAAACAATATCGGAAAAACGTATCGAGATGCTGTAGAAGCTTGGTATAAAGAGGAAGAACGAAAGAAAGATCCATCGTACAAGAAACAAATTGCACCTCAATTTGAATACAATCAATTTATTCACGACTTTTTTGGCGACCCTAGTAATCAAGGGAAAAGTCGCAAGGAAGCAATTGAAGCTTGGAATACGATTAAAAAACTCCCGGGAAGCAATAAATACATCTCTAAGCATTCATCTTTGTAGCAAGCCTTATAACAAGTGTAGAAAAACCAGCATACTGCCCGTTCGTATGCTGGTTTTTTCTACTTCCCCCTAAGACACTGAATAAAGCTCAATTCGCCAAATAGATGAATCAGTTTCAAAGGTTTGCTCATGCTGGAGTCCAAGTTCTTCCGCATTCTCAATAGGAACAGCTGAAAGAATATAGTCTCCACCTAGGTTTTTCAATGCTTCTGTATCGATATCCAGCTGCTCGATAGCTCCATCCCTATTTTTTGTAAACATATAATCTTTACCATGCTCAGCGACATACATATATAATCTACCACCCCATGTATCAAAGTAGTTTTCTAATGTTGCGCTTTTATCTAGTTCTCCAGCAATAACTTCTCTGAATGCATGCTTATACTCGAGTGGAAAGGAGTTGTTGTACGTATCAAGTGTATAGAATCCGTTATATTGTGCGATGGTTGGGTGCATGCCAATGCTCACAACCCGGTAATCCGATTGATCCCTTGCAATATATTCCTCAATTTCATCAAAGAGTTCCTCAGCATAAAATTCTTTAAACGTTGGTGTGTTAATGGCACCGTATCTTAGTTCCTCTGTAGATCCGAATGCTAGGAAACACTGGAGTAAAATTAGAATGCAGGCAATAGCTTTCCCAAATTTTAAATGCTTCCACAAAATTACAAGTGCTAGTGCGAAGCAAATATACCAAATTGGCGGATCGAGAAAATGCACACGAGCAAAGTTGAAGGTATTTGCTAGTGAGAAATTGTCTTTCACCATTCGCCAGCCTTCCCAATACCAAAATGCATACCAAACAGAAACAGCGAAGTTAAATACGAAAAAGCTCATCAACAGCCTCGGCTTTACATTGCTAAATGCTGCAATGAGTAAGGCTAATAAAATCGTTGGGATGATCAGATACGTTTGTAATGCCATGTCATGGGTATGACCGTAGAGAAAGTTTTCCCACGATAGTTCTACACTGCGTTCGAACGTATTATAACCAAGGTCTAATTCATCACGATGGGAAGTAAAGCCCTCATCAAAAAACATGGATACGATAAGCAAATAATCTTTGATTAAATAGATGCCTGTCATGGCAATAATTGCAGTGAAAAATGGCCAATTTATTTGTTTTGACCTTATCCAGTCAATCAACCAAAGAATGCCTAGTAATCCAAGGAAAAAGACAAAGCTAAGTACAAAATTCGAAAAGAATGGGATGATGAATAAAAGAATCCAAAGATATTTCGGTACATCCCAACCATTTTTTCGAATTGTTAAAAACAAATACAACGCTAGTGGGATACCAGCAATTGATAAAACCCCTGATGGCCAATAGGGAAGCATTGCAAACCCTAGAGAAGCTCCAACTGTAATGATGTGTATGTACGTATTAGAGCCTGCTCGGAAAATATGCTTCGACAGTAGAAAATACATGCCAAAAAGCGCAGCAAACCGCATAATCGTTTGACTGATACTATAAGCTGTCATTGGTTCAAAAAGCACATAAAGCCACACGACAGCATCGAATCCGGAAGGAAGGGCGCTTCTTGGTAAACCATTGATTACGTTTGGCAATGTGGTATCTGTCAATGTGAAAATCTGTCCACTCTCGGCAAGAATTTTATACCATACGATATTTGAATCTAAATTATCATGCAAACGAATATGCGTGTCCTCACCTAAAAGGTAATAGGGGAGGAGATATCCTATGAGGATAATACACGCAATCAACATGTATTTATTTTTGATAAAAAAGTTTGATCGTTTCGATAACATGGCTGACATCCTTCGTATTTATTCCATAATAAAGTGGCAGTCGAACGATTCTTTCACTACCCAACGTTGTGTACTGGTCCTTCCCAATAAATTTCCCGAACTCTTGTCCAGCTTTTGCTGAATGTAATGGGACATAATGGGAGACAGCCATAATATTATTTTCCTTTAAATAAGAAATGAGCTCGGAGCGCTCTTGTTCATCTTTCGTTTTAATATAAAACATATGGGCGTTATGCTTACAGTCCGCAGGTATATGCGGTCCCTCTATAATCCTTTCTTCGATTAAGGTCCCAAGTCCGGTCGCATACTGTTCCCACGTACGTAAACGATCGTTATTTATCGTTTCTGCATGTTCAAGCTGAACAGCCAAATAAGCTGCATTCAACTCACTTAATAGATAAGAGGAACCAATATCTCGCCAGGTATACTTATCGACCATTCCTTTCATGAACTTGGAACGGTCTGTTCCTTTTTCTTGTAATATTTCTGCCCGTTCAATAAGGGATGGATCATTAATTATAAGAGCTCCACCTTCTCCAGATGTATAGTTTTTTGTTTCATGAAAGCTATACGTTCCGAGGTGTCCAATCGTTCCGAGTGCCTTCCCTTTATAGGTGCTCATGACACCTTGTGCAGCATCTTCAATTACCCAAAGCCTGTGCTCGTTCGCAATTTCCATAATTGCGTCCATATCACAGGCAACTCCTGCATAGTGCACAACGACGATTGCCTTAGTTTTGTCTGTCACTGCAGCAGCAATCCGATCTGGCGCAATGTTCATCGTGGATGGATCTACATCGACAAAACGCAGTGAGGCTCCTCGAAGTGCAAAAGCATTTGCTGTAGAAACGAACGTATAGGAAGGGAGGATTACTTCATCGCCTTCCCCGACCTCTGTTAGTAATGCAGTCATCTCCAAGGCCGCAGTACAGGAAGGAGTCAGAATTGCACGTTTACATGGAAGCTCGCGTTCAAACCAGTCTGTACACTTTTTCCCGAAAGGACCATTTCCGGAAAACTTGTTCTCTGCTAAAACATGTTGGATAGCTTCTATTTCTGTTCCGATTTTGCATGGTTGGTTAAAAGGAATCAATTTTTATCACCTCATTACGATAATTCCAAGTACAACAAATGCCATACCAATTGCTTTTTGCATGGTGATTGGTTCTTGAAAAAGGAAAGCTGACAAGATAAACACCAATACAAATGATATGCTCATAAACGGGTAAGCGTAGCTAATATCAAATTTTGTCATTGCCGCCATCCAGCATAGGGCAGCACAGAATGCTGCAAGAAACCCGGAAATAATCCATGGATTTAAGAGTAGCTGCAGCAAAAAGATAATCTTATCCATGAATGGCTCTGGCAAGTTTCCTTGTTGGTCAATCTTCCATTTTAAAATGAGCTGTCCATAGACGGTAAATGCGATGGTTCCAAAAATATACAAATAACCCATTTGTCAGCCTCCATACGGAATGGAACCATTTAATTTATGGTACACATCGGTTGATTTGCGTAGCCGGAATCCTAAACTAATAAATACGTTTAAAGATGCGACGTTAGACGGTGAGATGGATGTTTTTAATTCTGAGTGGCCCATGGCGAATTGCTCTTGAACACAATAGCTTGTAAAGGCCTTGGCAAGCCCTTTTCCGCGATAGTTTTTAGACATAGCCAAAAGCAGTATTTTATCATTTTCATAAGCATAAAACCCGGCAGTTTTTCCTTCATAGATAAGTGCTATAATAAGGTCCTTTTCGATCAGATCATGCACCCAATTCATGTAGCGTTTATCTGCCATATGGTCCGGGATGTTAAAGTCACGATGGAAACGTCCGCCTTTAAACGCTTCTTCTGCAATTTCTAAGATTTCATCTCGTTCATACTGACGTGAGATTTCAATTCCTTGCTGTTCATACGGTTTAAAGTTCTCTGCCTTGCAAACTGGTTCTGTAAGTGTATCCGCATAATAAAAACCATATTTCTTTAGATTTTCCGTGTTTTCCAACGGATCGACTTTTAATGTGAAATGACCTTCTATGTTATTTGTTTGTTTTAATGCCTCCTCTGAACTGGAGGTTACTTCGTACGTATCAATAATAAAACTCCGTTTGTCCCAGGGAGTAGGTTGTAAGTAATTTTCCATTGTTCGATCAGCTCCGATTTTCCATGTTTTCTTCCGTTGTTTCTCGAATTAAGTATAATGGTCGTCCTTTTACTTCATTAAATATTTTCCCGATATAAAGGCCAAGGATGCCAAAATTGAAGAAGACTAATCCCCCAATAAAGAAAAGGGATACCATGACACTCGTCCATCCTGGTACAGATACATCTAGGAAGAAGTAGCGTACAAACAAGTACACACCATAAAGAAAAGATGCGGCGGCAAGCAAAAAGCCAAATTGAATCGATAGTCGCAGCGGCTTATTCGACTGCGAAATGATTGCATCGGTTGCCAAATTAATGAGTTTTTTTAAATTATAGGAAGACTTTCCTTCCTTTCTCGCATCATGTTCGATGGGAATATGAATGGTTTTATATCCCATCCATTGAATAAATAAGGGGAAGAAGCGATTTTGCTCACGCATCTGCCGGAATCCCATAACAACTTTTTTCGCATTAATGCTGAAATTAGCCGCCATATAATCGGAATTGCTATTTGTGAAATAATCATAGACCCAGTAAAAGGCTTGTGATGACTTTTTCTTCCACCAGTTGTCTTGGCGTTCCATTCGCTTGCCGAAAACAACTTCATAGCCATCCAGTGCTTTCGCATATAATTTAGCAATTTCTTCTGGTCGATCCTGAAGATCACAATCCATCACGACAATCCAGTCGCCGTTCGCGTAATCAAGACCAGCAGTAATGGCATGATGTTGTCCAAAGTTTCGTGCAAAATCAATTCCTTTAATCTGTTTATCCTGTTCACTTAACTGTTTAATCCTCTCCCAAGCATTGTCGGGGCTTGCATCGTTTACGAGAATAATTTCGTATTGGGCTGGAATAGCTGTAATGGTATTTTTTATTCGATTGCAAAGCTCAATTAAACAGGTCTCACAACCATAAACAGGAATGACAACAGAAATTAATGGATCAGGCTTGTTTGCTTCCATTTTTGTACATAGCCTTCCACTGTTTTCCGAAGTCCTTCTGTAAAGTCCTCGGTTGGTTTCCAGCCCAGTTCATTTGTAAGTTTAGAAGCATCGACAGCATATCGTCGGTCATGGCCTTTTCGGTCTTCGGTAAAGGTAATTAGATCTTTAAAGCTATCGATTGAAAGTGCTGATCTTCTGCTGAATGCCAGTTCATCGAGTATTTCGCACACCTGTGCTGCTATCTCGATATTCGTTTTTTCATTGCTTCCACCAACATTATACGTGGCTTGAGTTTGTCCATAGTGGAAGATTAAATCTATAGCTTTGCAGTGATCCATTACATAGAGCCAATCCCGAATGTTTTTCCCATCTCCATAGATTGGAATTGATTTTCCCGCTAATGCGTTTGAAATGATCGTTGGGATTAGCTTTTCCTCATTCTGTTTTGGTCCATAGTTATTGGAACTAGAGGAGATAACAACATTCATGCCATACGTATACCCGAAGCTTTTTGCAAGTAAGTTTGCACTTGCTTTAGAAGCACTATAAGGATTACGTGGATCATAAGGAGTCTCCTCTGAAAAGACACCTTCACTATCTAAGGAGCCATATACTTCATCAGTAGAAATTTGATGGAAGCGTCGATTGCTTAGTTCGCCTTTTTTGTCCCAATCTAATTGTGCTGCTTGTAGAAGTGTTAGTGTTCCAAGAATATTAGACTGACCAAATGCTTTCGCATCATTAATCGACCGGTCAACATGTGACTCTGCGGCAAAATTGATAATTCCAGTAATATCATGTTCCCGAAATAACTGGTTAACAAGCTTACTATCCGTGATGTCCCCATGAATAAAATGATAGTTTTCAAGGTTTTCCACTTCTGTTAAATTGTCTGCCTTGCCTGCGTAGGTAAGTTTGTCTATATTTAGAATTCTTCTGTTTGGATATTTTTTCATAAAATAAGTAATGAAATTAGAGCCAATAAACCCAGCTCCACCTGTAATGAGTATCGTATGCTTTAGCTTATTCATTTTGCACCAGTCCTAACATTGGATGATGTTCAATCGAATCCCAATATTGCTGGGTATATTTGCGGTCAGCAATTTCAAGTAAATACTGGCCATAATCGTTTTTTTCCATGGCTTTACCTTTTTCATAGAGTGCTTGTTTTGAAATATAGCCAAGGTAATAGGCAATCTCCTCAATACAAGCTAGTTTGAATCCTTGACGCTTTTGGGTAATTCGGATAAATTCAGTAGCTTCAAATAGCGATTCGTGGGTCCCGGCGTCCATCCATGTAAAACCTCTTCCAAGTAATTCTACATCTAACTGGTTTCGCATCAAATACTGCTTGTTTAAGTCTGTGATTTCTAACTCACCACGTTTGGAGGGTTTCAGCTTTTTAGCTAATTTAACAGCCTGCTGATCATAAATATATAGCCCGGTAACAGCGAAATCTGATTTTGGATGCTCCGGCTTTTCTTCTATTGAAATGACTTTTTGATGATGGTCAAAGTCAACGACACCAAAACGCTCAGGATCCTTTACACGATACCCGAAAACAGTTGCGTGTCGGTGATTTTTAATTGCTTTTCGGAACAATGTCGTAAACCCATGCCCAAAGAAAATATTATCGGCAAGAATGAGTGTTACCTTATCGTCTGCAATAAACTCCTCTGCGATTGTCAATGCTTGTGGAATACCTTTTGGCTCGCGTTGTACTTCATATTCAATCTGAATACCAAACGCAGATCCATCACCAAGCATCTCTTCGAATCTACCAATATCTTCTGGCGTACTGATAATCATAATTTCTCTAATACCGCCGAGCATAAGAACCGATAATGGATAATAAATCATCGGCTTATCGTAAATAGCTAATAGATGCTTGTTTACTGAATTCGTACTCGGGTATAGCCTAGTACCACTACCTCCAGCTAAAATAATCCCTTTCATTCCAAATCACTCCCTTAAAAGCAGTGCATCCTATGAAACGAACGAATAAGAGTTCCCTGTTCATTAAAATAGTTGCTTCTAATCTATGCCCTCCCCACAAAAAAATAATCTTACACTGTGATTACAATTTGATGTCATGCTTTGACATATAGCACTATCCACAGAAATAAGACACTATCTCTATAAAATAAAGCACTATCCACAGAAATAAGACACCATCTCTATAAAATAAAGCACCATTCCCCAAAAATAAGGCACTATCTCTAAGAAATAAAGCACTATCCCTATGTCGTAAAGCACTACCCAGACATACAGCCCATTGATTACATCCTAACCAAACAGACAACCCTGCCAATCCTCAAAAGCATAAAAAAAGAGACCACCTTCAACAGGGTGAGTCTCTTTTAATTGGAGAGGGCTTTACTTTCTCATATAATTTATACAGATAATATCCACCACGAAGCTGTTCCATAATTAAATAATCCATATAAACAAGAGAGTCCTTTGCTAGTTTTCTAGCATGTGCAAGATTATCATGATCGATTTCATTCACAACATCGCGAACAATATCTAAATAAAAAACAGCCGAACGTATCGTGCGAATAATTAATAGCTTTCGTATGTCAGAGCGGCTATAGATTCGATAACCATTCTCAGGATCTCGTTTAGGAGTAATTAATTTTTCCTTTTCCCAATGCCTGAGTGTAGAGGTAGGCACATCAATTTTATCTGCAACCTCACGTATAGAATAAAATTCCTTCGTTAGCCGAGTAGAGAAATGCTCAAGCTCTTCCAACTCTAAAGCTTGCAGTGCCTGCTCTGCTTTGAGCTTTTCCTGATGTTGCTTTGCTTGAGCTTCATTTACAATCCATAGCGCTTCCGTTAGTTTATTTTTTTGAATAAGTGGCATAATTTGACGTATTAGATGCATACCAAAACCTGAATTCATCGCCCGTATACATTCAAAGTAAGCGACGTGTTCCTCTGTATATATGCGATAGCCATTAGCTGAACGTTCTGGAGGTGGGACAATACCCCACGATTCGTAATGACGCAATGCACTTGTACTAATACCTAATTTCTTTGCAATCTCAATTGGTTTAATCATAAAAAAATCACCCTTATCCCATCCTAATTTAAAGACCAATTCCGACGTTCCAGAAAAGTATAAATCCATGTAAAAGAACCTTCAAGTACCATGACGGATTAATTTAAAAATAACGTGATGTATCAGTTGTTATTTACTATAACCTTATCAATTGCATTAATGTTATACAATAGTACTGTAAGAGGTTGTTCAAAAAGTCCGGTAAAAATGACACATCAAGAACAGTAGACCTTCGATTAAATACCGACACGTCCTGTGTCGAACATCGAAGTCACCACATCCTGCGGAAGCTCGTTGGCTTGCTTTTCCGTTCCTTGGAAAAGAAAAAACGCTTTTCCTGCGTGCAAGAACGTCTGCTCACGTATTAAACCCATACGTTCCGCTACTCAAAGCTACGCCGCCTCGAACTTCTTGGTCCTTTTTATCTTCCTTTTGAACACATACTGTAACGCAAATGAATAGGAGGAATGAATTTGAACGAATCGATACGTATAAAAGGTGCACGTGAGCACAACCTGAAAAATATTTCATTGGATATTCCGAAGCACAAGTTTGTTGTTTTAACTGGTCCTTCCGGGTCAGGAAAATCTACACTGGCATTGGACACGCTCCAACGGGAATGCCAACGACAATACATGGAATCAATGGGAATGGTTACAGACGGAATAAGTAAACCGAAAGTCGACTCTATGATTGGGCTTTCCCCATCAATCAGTGTTGGACAGCATGTCACGAATCGAAACCCTCGCTCAACCGTTGGAACCGTAACAGATATGTATACCTACCTGCGCCTGATTTACGAAAAGTTAGGAGAGCGCCCTTGCCCGAATTGCCAACATATGATTTTACCAACTATCGATAAAGAAGAATATAACGAAGAAACAGGGTTTAAGCAATTTATTCATTGTCCGCATTGTGATCATCGCTTGGAAAAATTAACACGGTCTCATTTCTCTTATAATAAGCCGGAGGGTGCTTGTGAGACATGTGATGGTCTTGGTAAAGTTTCTGAAATTCATCTCGACTCGGTATTTGATCAGGAGCTTAGCTTAAAAGAGGGTGGAGTTAAAATTTGGACAGGGGCATATGGAGATTATCTAAGAGATATCGTAAAAAATGCTGCTGCTTATTATGGAATCACTTTAGATGAAAACTCAGCCTTAAAAGAATTGGATGATGTTGCTCGTGATTTACTCTATTACGGAGTAGAAGATGAGAAGTTCACTACTCACTTTCTGGATGTAAAGCCACCAAAAACCGTTGCTAAAGGGAAATTCGAGGGTGTACTAACTGGAATGTGGAGAAGGTACATTGAAAAGGGTGGAAATTCAGGAGAAGCCGAGTTGTTCTTTTCGAATCAATGTCCAGACTGTAAGGGGAAAAGGCTAAAGAAAGAGATGAGAGAAGTGCTTGTAGCAAATACATCGATCACGAATGTATCAAGTTTTCCTTTAGAAGATATGCAAACATGGTTAACGGATCTTCATGCATCGCTATCCCACGAAGCAGAAGAGGTTGTAGAAACATTTTTACTAGACTTGATCGAGAAGGTTACCCGAATTATTAATGTTGGTTTAGGCTATTTATCATTAGATCGCCAAACGATATCGCTATCAGGTGGGGAAGCGCAGCGACTTCGATTGGCCTCGATTATTGGTTCTGGATTAACTGGTGTACTTTACATTCTAGATGAACCGACAGCTGGGCTGCATCCAAAGGATACAAAAGGTCTCGTAAGTGTTATGAAACAGTTACGTGATTTAGGAAATACCGTTCTTGTAATCGAGCATGATGCAGATGTGATGCGTGAAGCTGACCATATTATTGATATGGGACCTGGTGCTGGCAACCGTGGTGGAACCGTAGTTGGTGAAGGCAGCTTAGAGGAGCTAATGAGTCAAGAGAAGTCAATTACTGGGGCTTACCTAAAAGAAGGTCGTCAAGAAGCAAGGCAACGTCGTGAAGGAACAGGACAGTATTTAACAGTTCATCATGCGACAAAACATAATTTAAAAGATATTACTGTATCCTTTCCCTTAGGTAAATTTGTCTCTGTAACAGGTGTATCGGGATCTGGGAAATCAACGTTAGTCTTTGACTTGCTTGCTTCATTTGAAACGGGTGTATATAACGGCTGTCAGAAAGTTTCTGGTCATGAGAATATTGAACGAGTCATCACGGTGAATCAATCACCGCTTAGTCGAATGCAGCGTTCCAATATTGCTACGTATACAGACGTCTTTACACCATTACGCAACCTTTTTGCAAGCTTACCGGAAGCCAAGGAAAGAAAGCTTAAGCCAAAAGATTTTTCATTCAATACAGTTGGAGGAAGATGTGAACATTGCCAAGGACTTGGATTTGTAACAACCAATATGCATTTCCTTCCAGACCTTGAGGTGCAATGTCCAGTATGCCGTGGCAACAGATTTAAAGAAACCATATTAGAAGTAACATATAAAGGCTATTCAATTACGCAGCTGCTTGATATGTCGATTGAAGAGAGTTTGCCACTTTTTGAAGGGCAAAAGAAGATATTCCAAGTAACACAGCTTTTATGTGAAATTGGACTCGGCTATTTAAATTGGGGCCAATCCGTTAAAACACTATCTGGTGGGGAAGGACAACGACTCAAACTGGCAAAGGAATTAAATAAACCGTCGAATAAATCGACACTCTACCTATTGGACGAGCCATCGACAGGCTTGCACCCCAGTGATGTTAAAAGACTGCTGCTTTTATTAAACCGGCTTGTAGACGCCGGGAACACGGTCATTATTGTGGAGCATAATAGTGATGTTATTCGTGAATCAGACTGGGTGATTGATCTTGGTCCGGGAGGTGGTAATGCTGGTGGACTACTTGTAGCTGAGGGAACACCTGAATCGATTTCAAAAGTAGAAAAATCTCATACAGCAGCATTTTTGTAAAGATGCTAACGACAAAATTGAAAGTAGTTTCTCCATTGTAAACTTATATAGATTTTTTCCGATTCGCTCTTGAACCTCCAGTTACGTGAGGTCTTATAATAAGAATATGTTTATATGAGGGAGGAATTGTTATGGGGGAAATTAACAGGTATTCCATTGGAGAGTTTTCAGAAAAGACAGGGGTATCGATTCGTACGTTACATTACTATGATGAAATCGGTCTTTTACAACCTGAAAAACATCCATCATCGGGTCACCGTATATACAAACATCAAGATATTCTTACCCTGCAAAAAATTGTCAGTCTAAAGTTTCTAGGTTACAGCTTAGAAAAAATCACGAATTTATTACATCAATCGATTATTACTGTTGACTTAAATGAGACATTAGCCCTTCAGTTAGAAGTATTAAAAAAAGATAAAGAGCGAATCGAGCAGTCCATGACAACTATTCAGAGGGTCATTAAGGTACTTGAAGAAGAAGGAGGAGTGGATAGTGCCATTTTATTCAGCCTTATTCATAGTATGCAAACGGAAAGTATACAGAATGAATGGCTGGAAAGGCACAATCTTACGGTAGTGGTTGAGAAGTTGTCCAAGAAAACGGAAAAGGAGAAAATCACCTTAGATAAAACCTTTATACAGATGGCTAAAGAGGTTAAAAAATTATATGGAAAACCTATACAGGATCAAGAAGTGCAAAAAATGATTAAAGCCTTTATAGAAGCTTCATTTGAATTTCTTGGTGATGATTTAGTGCAGCAGCTAGCCGATGCTGAAGTAGAAGAACTGGATATTCAAGAGTTAGAAAATCTAGCCCCTTCTCCTTTCACAGAAGATGAACAGAAATGGCTTAATCAAGCGATGGAATATTATATGAAAGAAGCAGGGATGGAATAGAAATGCTGTTTCGATTTGTCGCGCATTAACGGTCTGTAATACCCCCCATCTCTATACCGAAGGGAACCAAAACGTGTGAAGATGGGGGAAAACAGTCCGTAAATTCCTGATTCTGCCCAGCTAACACTCCGTGGGGGCAAAAGGGCCCCACTGAATGGAGTTTCACTTTATTAAAAGGGATAAAAAACAGTATAAAATCAGATTGCTATATTTCTATTTTAGAAAAAAAAGAAAGTAATTCGTTATAAAAGCAGGATTGCAGAGTCTGTGCTATAGTATTGAATGGTACAATAGTAGGAGGACTAAGGGGGCTTTTCCCCGTTTATAATTAAAATGCAATGACAGGAGTTTTCAAATGGAAAAATCACAAAAAAATGGAATTAAACCGTTTATATCTTTAATTGTTTCTGCAAAAATCCCAAAAGCAGCATTAACATTCGGTCTAATTGGGAGTCTGATTACAACACTTGTCGGATTGACTATTCCGATATTAACGAGAGAGCTAGTAGATGGCTTCTCTGTCGCTTCGCTAAGCGCAACACTCGTTATTGCTATTCTTGCGGTGTTTATTATTCAAGCAGTAATCGATGGGCTATCCACCTATTTACTCGCTGCAGTTGGACAAAAAATCGTTGCAAGACTGCGTCAGATGATGTGGCTCAAGCTGATCCGTTTGCCAGTTAGCTATTTTGATAAACAAGCAAGTGGGGAATCTGTTAGTCGCGTCATTAATGATACAGGGATTGTGAAAGATTTAATATCACAGCATTTCCCGCAATTTATTACTGGTCTTATTTCGATTATTGGTGCAGTAGTAATTTTATTTATTATGGACTGGAAAATGACATTAATGATGCT
Organism: Oceanobacillus profundus; assembly: GCF_003515705.1. GTDB lineage: Bacteria > Bacillota > Bacilli > Bacillales > Amphibacillaceae > Oceanobacillus > Oceanobacillus profundus. The sequence goes on along the minus strand of NZ_QWEH01000005.1, from coordinate 163,050 downwards.
TATCGCTGTTCCAGTTACCGTAGCAATCATGATTCCTTTAGGTACTAGGATGGCAAAGATCTCAAAGAACTTGCAGGATGAGACTGCAACCTTTAATGGTAAAATTCAACAAACAATCAGTGAAATCCGTTTAATGAAGGCATCTACAGCGGAACAAGCTGAAGCAACAAAAGGAATTACTGGAATTGGAAAACTATTAAGCTATGGACTGAAAGAGGCTCGTATCTTTGCTTTAATCGGACCATTCATGTATACCATTGTCATGTTCGTTATTGTTGTCATTATTGGTTATGGTGGAATCCGTGTTGCAGAAGGAACGATGTCCACAGGTTCACTTGTTGCGTTTTTACTGTATTTATTCCAAATCATTTTTCCAATTACGACTTTTGCAATGTTTTTCACAGAATTGCAAAAGGCAAAAGGTGCTACGGAGCGGATTATTGAGATTTTGGAAATTCCAGAGGAAGCCGGTCAAGAAGGTAAAGATAAAGATATTGCGAACCAACCGATCGCTGTTTCGAACGTGTCATTTGCATATAGTGATGACGAACCGGTTATTAAAAATGTTACTTTCGAGGCACTTCCGGGTGAAATGATCGCTTTTGCGGGTCCGAGTGGTGGAGGGAAGACGACCTTATTCGGATTAATTGAACGATATTATGAGCCAACAACAGGAGAGGTACGAATTGGCGATACGCCAATCCAAGAATTGTCACTTGCATCATGGCGCAGCCAAATTGGTTATGTTTCACAGGAAAGTGCCATGATGGCTGGAACAATCCGGGAGAATTTAACTTATGGACTAAGTGATGCAACGGATATTTCCGAGGAGCGTTTATGGGAAGTTGCCAAAATGGCTTATGCCGATCAATTTATTGAAACATTTGCAAAAGGCTTGGACACAGAAGTAGGGGAGCGCGGTGTGAAATTATCTGGTGGACAGCGGCAGCGAATTAATATCGCCAGAGCTTTCTTGCGTGATCCTAAGATTTTAATGCTAGATGAAGCAACGGCGAGCTTAGATAGCCAATCAGAGCATGCTGTCCAAGAAGCGTTAACACGATTAATGGAAGGCCGTACAACATTCGTCATTGCCCACAGGTTATCAACAATTGTTGATGCAGATAAGATTATTTTTATTGAAAAAGGGCAAGTAACAGGAATGGGTACACATCAGGAATTAACAGCATCGCATTCGCTTTATCGTGAATTTGCGGAGCAGCAGCTGACGTAGAAAGTAAGAAAACCACTGGTTCAAGTAGGACCAGTGGTTTTTTGATTACATTTATTTACGTGTTATAAGTTGAAACTTAATCAAAAACATTAGATGGTGAGTAATTCCGTACAATATTAATAATTTGTTTTCCATCACTGGCGTGCTTTTCAGAGTATTGCACAGGGAAAAGTGAAAAGAACATATAGTATATAGTAAAGTAACCAAACTGATAGAAAAATTGTGCCTCAGGCAACCAGCCTATTATAATAAACAGATTGACTAAGAGAATAGAAATTAGGTTTAATAATACTCCTCCAGCATGAACGAGAATATGTGTTAAACGCGTATTTTTTTTTAAGGATTCATAATGACAATAAGAATCTAAAAAATAATATCGATTCACTTGAATGGTGCCTAGTTTGAATAACAATTTTCCTCTACCTAGAATTATTTCGGATCTCCCTCCAAATAAAAGTGCCATTAAATAATGACCTAATTGGTGAATCAATGATACTAAAGGAAGCAATACAAAGAAAGCCCAAAATGCAGTTATTAAATCATTCCATTCGAACATCATCTCAGCTCCATTTCTACACTAGACTAATATCCGATTTTTTCGTTTTTAAACCGTGCTTTTATTTTAAATTAGTTTATATTAAGATTAGGTGATTTATATAGACTTGTACGGTAATGGGGGGATGTATAAAATGAACCATGAAAAATTAAAGGCCTTCATGACATTAAGTGCTTTGTCAGCTACTTGTGGCATTGTCATCATTTTATTTAGTGGATCAATTGGGACGGTTATAGCGGATAGTTGGCTAGCAGCTCAAGGTGGTGCTGACACCTTTATTTACGAATTTAAGATGAAATCTAATACGACGAACTTTTTGGTTATCGGAAGCATCTTTCTAGGAGTTGGTCTTGCTTCAGTCTTCTTTACGTATTATCAGGTGCTTCGGATGAAAGGTTGATCATTTAACAGAATGAGAGGTGAGTAGTCAAGCTCCCATTCTGTTCCAACAAACTATTCTTTTTTCCTTCGTTTAAAAATAGCTACAGAAAGGATGAAGCTTATTATCAATAGAGATCCAAACCAAAGAATTGTGAACCAAGCATTGTTACCAATTGGTGTTCCGATAAGAAGTCCTCGTAGCGTTTCAATCAGTGGAGTCATCGGCTGGTTGTCTGCGAAAGTGTGGAGCCAAGTAGGCATTGTCTCTGTAGGTACAAAAGCACTACTAACATATGGCAGGAATAGCATCGGAAATGTAGCTGCATTTGCTGTTTCTACGCTTTTTGTGATTAAACCAATGGCTACAAATAGCCAGTTGAGAGAGAACATAAATAGAGACAACAGGCCAATAATACCAAGCCATTCTGTAAATCCAGCATTCGGTCGAAATCCTATGAGCATTGCAACAAGAAAGATGACAGTTGTAGCAATCGCATTACGAACGAACCCTCCAGTAACGTGACCGACCATCAAGGAAGAAGGGAGAAGAGCCATGCTGCGAAGACGCTCAAATAAACCACCGACCATGTCCTGTGTAACACTTATTGCTATAAGCGAACTTCCAAATCCTGCACATGTGATAATTACTCCTGGAACAACATAATTAACATATTCTGTTCCAGTCTCAATAGCTCCCCCAAAAATGTAGACAAACATGACCATGATCGCGACTGGTAGCCCGATAGCCATTAATAGGGACTCTGGTTCACGGAAAATATGCTTTAAGCTTCGCTGTGACATTGTCCAGCCATCTGATAGTGCCCAATAAAGTTTTGATTTACGCATGGACGGATCGCCCCCTTCTTTTTCGACTTGTTATATCTATAAAAACATCATCAAGTGTTGGTTTGCGGAAGTTGATGGAGCTAGGTTCGATTCCATGCTCATGTAATGTGTTGAGTAGATTGCGCAAATTTTCTGGTGAACCGTTTTGAATGGAAATACTACGCTCTTTTTCATTTGCTTGCGCTTGTAAAAGTTTTGAAGCGAGTTGAAATACCTCCAAATCATCAAAGGTTAATTCTAGCTTTTCATCACCAATCATTCGCTTTAGTTCTTCAGCAGTTCCTTCTTCTACGATCTTTCCATTATCAATAACAGCAATTTTATCCGCAAGCTGATCAGCTTCCTCCAAGTATTGGGTTGTTAAAAAGATAGTTACGCCGTCCTCGGAAAGCTGTTGAATCAGGTTCCACATATTCCTCCGGCTGCGTGGGTCTAGTCCTGTTGTAGGCTCATCTAGGAAAATAACTTGTGGAGAGACAAGCAGGCTAATTGCAATATCAAGCCTTCTACGCATCCCGCCGGAATAGGTTTTTACACTTTTTTTTGCGGCATTTACTAACTCGAATTGTTTTAGCAGTTCGGATGTACGCTTCTTCACCGCATCACGATTCAAGTGATTTAAACGCCCCATCATCATTAGGTTTTCTTCACCTGTCAGCAATTCATCTACTGAAGCATACTGACCTGTCAAACTAATCTGCTGTCTCACAGATTCAGGTTCACGATGGGTATTGTATCCAGCGATTGTAGCAATACCACTATCGGCTTGGATTAATGTTGCTAAAATACGTACAGTTGTGGTCTTACCAGCGCCATTTTCCCCAAGCAATGCAAATATTGATCCCCGCTCTACTTTAAAATTTAGGCCATCTAAAACAATGTGTTTTCCATAGGATTTCTTTAAGTTTTGAACAGAAATAATGTCACCCTTCATTTTATCACCCCTTATTGATTGACTTAATCAGTCAATTTAAAGTCAAAAATATTGACTGGTTCTTTGATTGATTAAACCAGTCAATATAAAAGTATAATGAATCCCCTCGTTTGTCAACAATAAATTTTGATGTCAAATGGAGGGGAGATGAATAAGGGGTTAACGTGTCGTAATCATCCGCAAGAAAATAGCGATTTTACGGTCCATATTTTCCTGCCAATAATCGGGGTCATCTGCTATTACCCCAGAAATAATGGTTAGAAATAATCCAACCAGCTCTTCCGGATCTTCTTGAATGATTTCGCCAGCTGCTTGTCCTTCAATAAAAATGGGAATGAAAAATTCAATATACATCATCCCAACTTTTTTTGTGAAATCTAGTATATGAGTAGGAACACCTTCTGTATGCTCTAGGTGTTGAATAATACGAAATATATCACTGCTTTCATACTTGCTTGATGAGAGGGCGAATTTTGTAAAGTCACGTATTTTTTCTGTCGGAGTAATCGCCATCTCAGATAGCTTGTTAAGATATTTCTTCGTTTCATTTAACTCCATTGCCCATTCCAGACTTTCGTATAACACTTCTTCCTTAGATTTAAAATAGTGATAAACTAAGCCATGACTAATTCCAGCTTCCTTTGCAATTAAACTGATTTTTGTTAGTTTAAAGCCATTTGCTGCAAAGACTCTAAGCGCAGCTCGCATAATTTGTATTTTACGTTCATTTCGGATATTTTCTAATTGGTCTTCGTTTAAAGGCGCCATACCTATCAGCTCCCTAAAGTATTGGTATCATGATTTTACCACATCGCAGTAAAAAGACTAAGCAGAACTGTTTTTGCTTAGCCTACCTCAGCGATTTGTTTTGCGATCCTTGACGGCTTGCTGACCAACAAGACCGATAATTAAAATGATAACCGAAATAATGCTATAGTCTTGAAAGAAGCTCGTAAACGGAATATCTAAAAAGAGGAAGATTGCTGTTAGAATTCGACCAAGTAACAGTATTAATCCGATAACGGTCATCCAATCAAATAATCGCTTTAACATATATGAACTAGCCCCCCTTACTATCTGTTAATGGAAAAGAAGGTTCAACGAATGAACATCTTCAGATATACTTTCAATATGCTATACTACGTCTAAGTGCATAAAGATTTTTCATGGTTAACCATACTTTTTAAGAACGGATTCTATGCTTAATATAACATGAATCAGCTGATGGGGTTGCCTCAATTCGTCAAATTCGGAATAGTAAAGTTAGGATGAAGGAGTGAAATTATGGAGACGTGGGATGTTTACGACAAGGACAGAAAGCTGACAGATAAGCAAATGAATCGTGGGGATACATTCGGACAAGATGCGTACCATTTAGTGATTCATGTCTGTCTATTTAATCAACTTGGAGAAATGCTGATTCAACAGCGACACCCCAATAAGGAAGATTGGAAGAACATGTGGGATATTACCGTAGGAGGCAGTGCGAAAACAGGTGAAACGAGTCAACAAGCTGCGGAAAGAGAAGTAAAAGAAGAAATTGGTTATACCCTTGACCTTCAAAATATGCGTCCTTCTCTAACTGTAAACTTTGAATATGGATTTGATGATTATTACCTTATTGAAACCGATTTAAACATCAAAAACCTTACACTGCCGACTGAAGAAGTGAAACAGGTAAGGTGGGCGTCGAAAAATGAGATCATCAATATGATTTCAGAAGGCTTATTTATTCCTTATCATGAACCGCTAATTGCATTATTGTTTGATATGAGATTCAACTTGGGAGCGCACAATCAAAGATTAGGCTCCTAGTAGAAAGAGTAAAAATGCGTAATGCATGTACTAAAGCTGAAAAGGGGTTGGTATTCATGTCTCATACATTATCCATAAAGCATCTAACAATCGGAGAAGGTGCTCCGAAAATTTGTGTTCCATTAGTTGGTAAAACGCATGCAGAATTAATTGAAGAGACAAAGCTCTTAATGTCTTTGGATGTGGATTTAGTGGAATGGCGTGTTGATTTTTTGGAGATGGTAGAAGACATTGAGCAAGTTAAATCGGTACTAATCGATATTCGAGAAAGATTAAAAGATATTCCTTTAATCTTTACGTTTCGTAGTGCAAAAGAGGGCGGAGAAAAGGAACTATCATCTGGCGCTTACATAGCATTAAATAAAACAATAATTGAAACGGGACTAATCGATATTGTTGATGTTGAGTTGTATAATGATGAACAAACTGTGAAAACGCTTATACATAGTGCACATGAAAATCAAGTTTATGTTATTCTTTCCAACCATGATTTTGAAAAAACGCCACCAAAAGAAGAAATTGTAAATCGCCTAAAAAGAGCGCAGGAGCTCGGAGGAGATCTTCCTAAAATTGCAGTAATGCCAAAAAACGCTAGAGATGTCTTAATTTTATTAGAAGCGACTAACGAAATGAAGGAATGTTACGCGAATCGGCCAATTATTACGATGTCGATGGCAGGAAATGGAATAATTAGCCGCTTGGCAGGAGAATTATTCGGTTCTGCAATCACATTTGGAGCAGCAGAAAAGGCATCTGCACCCGGGCAGATTGCAATTCATGAATTACGATTGATATTAAATGTCATTCATAAAAATTTATAGTTTGTAATAAAAACTCTTTTCGATTTAAGGAAAGAGTTTTTTTATGAACAAAATTACTATCGCATCGTGGCAGATCTTCGTTCCAGGTTCTCTAAGGCGATAGCGAAGTCACCAATTGGGCGATTGGATCATATAAACATATTACCTATAAAAGTTTCCTTAAGGAAAAATAATATACTATCACAAAAACACTTGACAATAGCTAATAATAGGATTAAATTTATAAATAACAAATAAAGTTTACCTAGGTAAAAATAAAGGGGAGGATACAAAATGGGAGGATTTACTCAAAAGATATGGGGTCTTGCACTATTTGCGATGATTATTCTGCTTGCTGCATGTAATTCGGATGGTGGAGCGTCAGGTGAAACAAATGGATCAGGAGAGGAAAAGATAAAGGTTCTAACAACGATTGCTCAGATAGGAGAACCATTATCCGAAATAGGGGGGGATCGTGTAGAAGTTGAAAGTCTAATGGGACCATCAGTGGATCCGCATCTATATAACCCAACACAAAGCGATATTGCAAAGGTGGATGAAGCAGAGGTTATTTTTTATAATGGCTTGAATTTAGAAGTGAACATGGTAAAAGTATTTGACTCGATCGGTGATTCTAAACCAGTTCTGGCAATTGGAGATAGTCTTTCAGAAGATGCTTTATTACATGATGAGGACGGTGCGATTGATCCACATATCTGGTTTGATCTAGATTTATGGGAAGCGACGCTGGATGCTGCGGTAGAAGAGCTGAAGGCATACTCACCAGAGGATGCGGATTACTTTGAGGAAAATAAAACGCAATATTTTGCTGAATTGGAAGAATTAAAGCAAGAAGCGGAGAAGCTAGCGGATATTCCGGAAAGTGGACGCGTTCTTGTGACAGCACATGATGCATTCGGGTATTTTGGTAGAATGCATGACATGGAGGTAATAGGTCTTCAAGGTTTGAGTACGGAAGATGAAATTGGGATTTCTGATATTAACGATACAATTGCAACTATTAAAGAATATCAGGTTCCTGCTATATTCGTAGAGAGCAGTATTAATTCAAGTTCTATTGAGGCTGTAATCGAAGGTGCTAAAAGTGAAGGGGTAGACGTTGAGTTAGGTGGAGAACTATTCTCTGATGCAATGGGTTCACCTGGAAGTGAAGAGGGCACATATATTGGAATGTACCGTCATAATATGAATACAATTTATGATGCATTAACTGGAGGAGCTGAGTAACGTGGCAACACCAATTTTACAGGTAGAAAATTTATCCGCTTCATACCGGAAAAACACGGTCCTTCACGATATTAATTTTGAAGTGAACGGCGGTTCCTTAACAGGAATTGTTGGACCGAATGGAGCGGGGAAATCAACACTATTAAAAACGATATTAAATCTTCATCCCTCATTGACAGGATCTGTAAAATTTTTCGGTCTTCCATTTATAAAAGCCAAAAAACGGATTGGGTATGTGCCGCAACGAGGTTCTGTCGACTGGGATTTTCCAACGGATGCACTTGATGTCGTGACAATGGGACTGTATGGTCAAATTGGATGGTTGAGGAGACCATCCCGTTTGCATAAAGAAAGAGCATATGAGGCATTGGACAAAATGGGGATGGCAGATTATGCGAATCGGCAAATTAGCCAGCTTTCTGGTGGTCAGCAACAACGCGTCTTTTTAGCCCGAGCTTTAGTACAGGATGCTGACTTTTATTTCATGGACGAACCGCTTGCTGGTGTAGATGCTGCTACAGAGCGAGCAATCATGACAATTTTAAAAGAGCTGAAAGCAATTGGTAAGACCGTTATGGTTGTACATCATGATTTGCAAACGGTAGAAGATTACTTTGATCATGTTTTATTACTAAATCGTACCGTCATTAAACATGGAAAAACAGAGCAGATTTTTACAAGAGAAAATATCGCCAATACCTATGGAGGAAATATGCGCTGGATGGGAGAGGAACAACGTCATGCTGTCCATTCTATTGAATAGTAATACAGGGTGGGTTCTATTGAGTACGATGACCCTAGGTATTGCTGCTGGGACAATTGGTTGTATGGCTTATTGGAAAAGACAAAATCTGATGAGTGATGCATTATCACATGCTGCATTGCCAGGAGTCGTTATTGCCTTTCTCCTTATTGGTGAGAAAAATCTGCTTATACTTATTATTGGAGCTGCAATCAGCGCTTTAATTGGTGCATTTTTAATCCAATGGATTACGACAGCGAGTCGGATTTCGGAGGATTCCGCAATGGGAATGGTTTTAGCTATCTTCTACGGCTTTGGTATCATGCTTTTAACAATAGCTAACCGGTCTGCTGGGGGAAACCAGAGTGGGTTAGACGGCTTTATTTATGGGCAGGCTGCAGCGATGGTTCGAACAGATGTTATAACGATGCTGGTATTAGCGCTCATTGTTGTTTTTATTGTATTTATTGGATTTAAAGAATGGAAGCTTTATCTCTTTGACGGGCAGTTCGCTAAAGGAATTGGACTATCACTTAAAGGCATGAATACATTGTATACGGCAGTGCTGGTTACAACCATTGTAATTGGGATTCAAGCTGTTGGTGTTATTTTAATGGCGGCGATGTTAATTATTCCAGCAGTAAGTGCTCGCTATTGGACACAGTCCTTTAAGATAATGATTCTGTTGTCTGCTATATTTGGTGGACTAGCGGGAGCAGCAGGTACATTAATCAGTGCTTTAGGAAGCGGACTGCCTACTGGTCCGTTTATTGTAGTGGTAGGTGCTGGATTTTTTGTTGTATCGCTCATCTTTGGGAAAGAAAAAGGTATACTAATCCATTATTTGCAATTTAAGTTGCACCAAAGGAATCAGCAATCAAATACTCAAACACTGAAGCAGGAGGGGTGAGGAAATGACATATACAGCATGGATTATTTTAACTGCTGCTCTGGTAGGACTTTCCTGTGGTGTGATTGGTGTTTTTCTTATATTAAGGAAGACAGCGATGATGGCAGATGCAATTAGTCACACAGTTTTATTAGGGATTGTAATTGCTTATATTGTTACACGTGAAGTTAGTGGGACAGCGATGCTAATTGGAGGGATATTGGCAGGGGTTTTTACAGCTTTTCTAGTACAATGGCTGCATTCATTGCGGGTACAGCATGATGCAGCAATGGGAATTGTTTTTACAACTTTATTTGCAATTGGTGTAATATTAATTGCTACTTCAGTTGGAAATGCACACCTAGATGTACAGCATGCGTTAATGGGTGAAATTACATTTATTCCGTTTCATATGATTACATTACCATTTATTGGCGCAATTCCCGAAGCGACAGCGTTGTTATTGCTAGTGCTAGCAGTTATTCTCTTTTTTATCATCGCTTTTTATAAAGAATGGAAAATCACATCCTTTGATCCAGCCTTAGCGGCAAGCCTTGGGATACCAGTAATACTCATGCATTATCTTTTTATGGGCCTTGTATCCGTCACAACGGTTGCTTCATTTGATGCTGTGGGGGCGATTATGGTTGTTGCGATGCTCATTACACCTGCTGCCTCTGCATATTTATGGACAGATAAGCTTTCGTTCATGCTTGTGCTCAGTGGCTCATTTGGGGTAGTTTCCGCAGTGACCGGTTACTATATTGCAGCCTGGATTGATACATCGATTTCAGGCTCTATGGCATTCGCAACTGGGTTGGTATTTATGATAAGCTTTATTTTTTCACCGAAACACGGCTTGATCGCAAAACGCGTGCGGCCAGCTGAAACAATGTAAAAGAGGTGCACCTTTTAGGGCACCTCTTTTCGTTTGAAAAGCTAATCGTTCGTTACTGTCAAAAGGACGACAATATGATCTGCCTGTATTGGTTAGTACTCGAAAAAACGATATTGCTGCTCAGTATTAGACAGTGTATGTGCAGGATTTAACCAATTGTTGCTAACCTATTTAGCCCGCTCCGGCCGGCTATCCGAATTGGTTTAGCTCCCCGTCTCTAATAAGGCTCTGCGTCATGTCCCTTATCAATTGCTTCTTTTACTGCTTTTCCAGCATCTTTCGCACCAAGTGGATGTATTTCTTCAGCAGATTCCATCATCGTTGAACTTGTTTGTTTACTGGCTTCAGCTATTCCTTCACGTAACCGGCGCCCATATTCTTCATCTGCTTGCTCTGCTAATGCAATCATCCTGTCTTGAATTTCCTTTTGACAGGTTGAAAGATCACCAACAAGATTGGAAATTAATTCGTCTTTTTCCCATTGTTCAAACCTGCGATAGGTTTCGCCTGCTTGTTTTGTATTATCGTTTCGGTCAATTGATTCGCGAACGAGGTTACCCTCAATCTTTGGAGTATATTCTTTTCCTGCTTGCTTTGCTTCTTTCAAACCGCCTAAGCTGGATGGCTCATAATTCACATGTGGATTCTGGCCAGGCGCTTTATCATTGTGATAGCGAAGTTGTCCACCCTCTTGGTTCGTCGCAACTCGTTTTTGGGGAGCATTAATTGGAAGCTGTAAATGGTTTGCTCCTACGCGATAGCGCTGTGTATCAGAGTAAGAAAATGTACGCCCTTGCAACATTTTATCGTCCGAAAAGTCAAGTCCATCAACGAGGACCCCAGTTCCGAAAGAGACTTGTTCAACTTCATTAAAGTAGTTTTCTGGGTTTTTATTTAGCACCATTTTTCCAACCGGCAGCCATGGGAACTGATCCTCAGGCCACAGTTTCGTATCATCAAGCGGGTCAAAGTCTAATTCAGGATGTGGTCCATCTTCCATAATCTGTACAAACATTTCCCACTCTGGGTAATCGCCCTTTTCAATGGATTCATATAAATCCTGTGTGGCGTGGTTGAAGTTCTTGCCTTGTATTTCTTGCGCTTCTTTTGCCGTTAAATTTTTGATTCCTTGCTTTGGCTCCCAATGGTATTTTACAAGAACGGCTTTACCTTCTGCATTTACCCATTTATAGGTGTTTACACCAGAGCCTTGCATCATTCGATAGTTTGCTGGAATTCCCCATGGAGAATATATAAAGGTCACCATATGAAAGGATTCTGGTGAATTGGAGCAAAAATCAAAGAAACGCTCACTATCCTGGATATTTGTTACAGGGTCTGGTCGAAAGGCATGGATCATGTCTGGGAATTTCATGGCATCGCGGATAAAGAAAATCTTGATATTGTTCCCAACTAAATCCCAGTTCCCGTCTTCTGTGTAAAACTTCACTGCAAACCCACGGGGGTCGCGAACTGTTTCTGGAGAGTGCAGACCATGTACTACTGTTGAAAAACGAACGAAGACAGGAGTTTGCTTTCCTTTTTCTTGGAAAACTTTCGCACGTGTATAGTTGGAAACAGGGTCATCTCCAACATTTCCATACGTTTCAAAGTAGCCATGTGCACCAGCTCCGCGAGCATGAACAATTCGTTCAGGAACCTTTTCACGGTCAAAGTGACTGATTTTTTCAATAAAGTCATAGTTTTCAAGTGTGGCTGGTCCACGATTACCAACAGTTCGGATGTTTTGGTTATTTGTGACAGGATGGCCTTGGCGAGTTGTTAACGTATCATCATGTTCAATATTTGTCTGTAAATTTTCATTTGATGGATCTTTATCCATTGATTATCTCCCTTTCTTTATGTTTTTCCAAATAAAGCTTAACCATCTATAGCGTGCCCGGTTATTCTAAAAATAATCGGGCATTTATAGGATTTAAGATGTTAAAGAAACAACACACTTCTGAGTAGACCTAGTTGCCCCAAAGTCAATTAGTAATGAATATCCGTATTAAAAGTGAATGCTAGAGCGATAACGTTAAATTTATAGTCATATGATTTTATTCCCATGCATATACCATGAAAAGTGGTAGAATAAAGTATGGATTGCTTCATATAGAAAGGAAGATTCATACATGACAACAAAGGTGACGCAACCTTTAATAACACCTTTAAATGATCCGTGGGAAGCTTATATGGATGTAGAAGAATATGGTGAAATGACTTTATCGAATATCGAATTTACAACAACTAACATGTGTAATATGCGCTGTGCTCACTGTGCGGTAGGATATACATTGCAAAGCAGTGATCCAGATGCGTTGCCAATTGAGTTGATTCTGAAGCGTTTGGATGAGATTCCGAAGCTCCGCACACTAAGTATTACGGGTGGAGAACCGATGATGAATAAAAAGTTGGTTCGTAACTATGTTATTCCTTTACTTGAATATGCGCATCGTCGTGGTGTTAAAACACAGATGAACTCTAATTTAACACTGCCATTCGAGCGCTATGAGGAAATTATTCCGTTTCTTGATGTGCTACATATTTCGCATAACTGGGGAACTGCTGAGGAGTTTGCTCAAACTGGATTTGCGATGATGGAACGTAAACCCTCGCTGGAAAATCGAATAAAATATTTTGACCGTTTAGTAGAAAATTCGCAACGCCTCTCAGCTAATGGTGTCATGGTTTCAGCAGAAACAATGCTGAACAAGCGGACATATCCTTATTTGGAACAAATTCATGATCATATTAATGAAATGGGTTGTGCAAGACATGAAGTGCATCCAATGTATCCGGTCGACTTTGCGAGCACAATGGAAACGTTAAGTCTAGACGAAATGCGGACAGCAATTGAGCGTCTATTAGAGCACCGAAATCCCGATATGTGGATGCTATTTGGAACATTGCCGTTCTATGCTTGTAGTGCAAATGCAGCGGACTTAGCATTGTTGAATCGCCTCTACAAAGAAAAAAATGTGACAGTTAGAAATGATCCAGACGGAAGGTCACGCTTAAATGTAAATATTTTTACAGGTGAAGTCATTGTAACAGATTTCGGTGACGAGCCATCTTTAGGGAACATACAAACGACTTCTTTGCTGGAATCATATAAGCGTTGGATGGATACGAGAACTGCTAAAAGCTTAAACTGTCATTGTCCTGCAGTAAAATGTCTTGGCCCGAATGTTTTAGTGAAAAATGCTTATTATTCAGATGTTGATTTTCAAAAACGAAAAGCAACAATTAGTCTTTAATTTTTGTTTTGAGAAGAAGCTGGGACATAACAAAAGTGTTTAATGTTAAAGACGAACGATGCATAAGCTTAGCGTAGGAAATATAGCCGCCTCTGGATGTGCGAAGTATATTTCCGGAGCGAGTTATTTGCACCAGTCATGTTCGGTTTTTATTTCATAAAAATACTTTTGTCTCAGCTTCACTCCAAATCGGGCCATCAATCCACGGTGAAATGCGATCTCCCCTTACAAGCGCGCTCCTCTCAATAAGGGAAAAGCTTTTTCCTCACCTAGTAAACGAAATTATCGAAATATAGCTAAACTTTTAACTTGAATTTTTTATTATAGGCTTTACAATGAATAATAACTTAACAGTATTTTTCCTGAGGGGGATAGAATAAAAATGCCAATTAGAATACCGGCACAATTGCCGGCGAAGGAGATTCTTGAGCAGGAGAATATATTTGTAATGGAAGAAGAGCGCGCGGTTACGCAGGATATTCGGCCACTTAATATATTAATTGTCAATTTGATGCCTGAAAAGCAAAAAACAGAAGCACATCTCCTTCGTTATCTTGGGAATACGCCAATCCAGGTAAACGTCTCATTTTTGAAGATGACGACACATGATTCAAAAAATACGAGTAAATATCATTTGGACACCTTTTATAAACCGTTTTCTGACATTAAAGAGAAGCGGTTCGATGGAATGATTATTACAGGATCGCCTGTTGAGCATCTTTCATTTGAAGAAGTGGATTACTGGGAAGAATTACAAGAGATTATGAATTGGTCAAAAGAAAATGTTACATCGACATTGCATATTTGCTGGGGTGCGCAGGCGGCTTTGTATCACCATTATGGGATTAATAAGCATGAATTACCGGAAAAATGCTTTGGTATTTTTGAACATGAGGTATTACACCGAAATGAGAATCTCGTGCGTGGATTTGATGATTATTTCCTTGCGCCACACTCTAGATATACCGATATTTCGTATGAGGAGATCGCAAACCATTCAGAACTGCAAATCCTGGCCCATTCCGATAAGGCAGGTATTTTCTTAATGTCCTCTAAAGACGGTAAGAATATAATGGCAACAGGTCATCTTGAATATAGTGCAAGTACATTGGCAGAAGAATATCATCGGGACCATCAGAGAGGTATTCTAACACAATTGCCAGAGAACTACTTCCCGAACGATGATCCAAATGAAAAGCCATTACATCGATGGAAAAGTCATTGTAGTTTATTGTTCTCGAATTGGCTGAATTATTATGTCTACCAAACAACACCATATGAATGGGATTAACCAAAGAAATTCGAGCTGAACATCCTCTGGAAGAGGCTAGCTGTTCAGCTCTTTTTGTTGGTTACAAAGTGGTGATCGTTACGTTCCATTCTTCAAAGGTTGCTTCCTCGTAGCTAGCGATTAATCCTTTAGCTGAAAGATCGGCTTTTGGTATTGCTTTTTGTTTAATAACGACGTCAAACGGCTGTTCAAATGGGAAGTCATCTAATACGACTGTGTTCTCATTTTTCCAGTGTAACTGTAAGTGTTCGTCGCAAAATTCGTGCAATGCTTGATTCATGGGAATCCCATCTTTAAAAAAGGAATGTCCGGCATTCATTGCAATGCCCGGTTCATTCAAACAAAGATACAAAGAAAGGTTATCACTAAACTGAATAAGCCCATAATGAAAATTAAACAAACGTTTGTTGAATTCGTTTAAAGTGGCAATAATTGATTGCTGCCGTGTGTTTTCTGCTGTAACAAATTCCTGGGCTTCTAGAGAAGTGTGATTTAAAAGGAAGCGTTTATAGTGTTCACTGCATAGAAGTGCAGCGTATGAATCTACTTGTTGGACCACATCAATCCCATGCTTATAAAGAACGATTTTCGGTAAGATCGGAAAATCGAAAAAAGAGTAGGGTATTGCTTTTTTGTCGTTCAGAAATGGCTGTTTGTCAAACTCCTTCCAGCCACAGTCATGCTGATATGCTGCGAATTCAACCGAGCTTCGTAAACCGTCTCCTAAAAAGTAATCTTTCTTCCATTGTTTCACAATATCACCGGAAATAGCTGCATGGTGATCCTGCTGAATCAATATTAATTCTTGATTGCGTTCTCGAACAATCATGCTATCCATCCTTTCCGATTTTACGTAACCTAAGTATAAGCAAAATCTGTGGATGATGGAAATAAAATAACCTCCTCATTCGTGAACGAACGAGGAGGTTATTTACATTAGACGATTAAATTTTAATCGCTTATTCAGGGCATATATAATTGGGATACCGATAGCTAATACAACGAACTCACCGACGGCTGTTGTATACCAGGTCAACAGGAACGGGAATTGTAAAGCAAGCTTCAATTCAAATGCAATAATGAACATATTGAATGTAAAGACAATGGTATTCGCAGCAAGCAGCACCCATATATTTTTTATATATTTTGCTAGTAGAATGATAATAGCTAATGAAATTGCAGAGTGTGCTACACCAAAGACTAAATCAAACCAACCTAAAGGTGAAAATAATAGGTTATATAAAAATACCCCTATTACAATTCCAAAGAAGTAGCGCTTATCAAATACAATAAGATGGTTAAATACTTCAGAAATGCGGAATTGGATATTTGTAAATCCGAATGGAACAATGAGTGCGGATACAGCAATATATAAAGCAGCTATTAACGCATTCACCACAAGAGTTCTTACTTTCATGTTAATCTCTCTCCTTAGTTTTTTATCGTGGGATGGTTTCGAACCACGTGAAACATATGCTATCATACCAGTGTTTATAAGCCTTTGTAAATACTAATGTATAAAAATTATTTATGGGAAATAATTAAATAACTTTAAAACGGATGTTTTTATTCATATAGGCACGTTACTTAAACATGCCTCATACAATAAATTTGGAATAGAATGAAGGGAATGAGTAAAGTGTACTATTTTTATCCGTATCCTCTGCCTTACTTTACGAACATACCGCATTATCCTTACGAAAGACCGTTTTATTATGGAAGTCTAATGAATGAACAATTACAAAAAAAAGAAGATTTCCGAGTGAAGGATTATGGACCACAACCGTTTGTTATAAATATTAATAAGGCTACACGAAATAATAATACGTATCGTACTGCTATATGGACAGGAGAGCACATGCAAGTTACATTAATGAGTATTCATGTTGGTGATGATATTGGTTTAGAAATACATCCAGATACCGATCAATTCCTGCGAATAGAGCAAGGACAGGGGATTGTAAGAATGGGGAAAAGCAGTAATAACTTGAATTTTGAAAGAAGAGTATACGACGATACAGCAATTATGGTGCCTGCTGGAACATGGCATAATGTAATCAATACAGGCAATATTCCATTAAAGCTTTATACAATATATGCCCCCCCACATCATCCACATGGCACTGTTGAGACAACTAAAGCGGAGGCAATGCTGGAAGAATAGCACGCTGTTATGCCGCAGTATATTTCGTATTATTTTATTTGCCACTAGATGTTGGTTGTTGTTTAGAACGGAGTTTATTTAGCGGGATGGATAGTTTCAATCTTTAAAGAACTGTTTACGCCTATGGGGACTTAGGCTTTCTCTTTCTATATTTAAAAGCTAACCAAGTAGTTTTCAATGAAGAATAGGTACCTACTGCCGCAGCACCATAAAAAGCCCCCATAAATATACCAGCCCATAAATCTCCTCTATGACTAATAAAGATGGAAATAATAAACCCAATAATGCTTGCTATGGTAGGAAAGTATTGACGTGGAACAGGAAATACTTTAAAACATTGGGTTAATAACACGACAGCTGGTACAGCAATAACTCCGTCCCAGAAATTTGTGTGAATGGTTGGGTAGTCCATGAGAATCGATTCCTTTCATGTTAAATACTAGAAGCATTAATTGAACGATTTATTTTCTAAAACAACAATTTTACTATTTCTAGAAATACTTGCTTTCTTGGTCTGTTCAACTAATCGATTAATCTGATTACAGCACTGTTTAGCACCTGCTATAAGTAATGGAACGCCGATAAAGTCAATGTGTAGACCTCTAGAGAAAAATCCTCCAATTGACATAGCTATAGGTACGGTCGGTGAAGTGTTGGATATTACTATTTTTTCATTAAAATTATATTTTTCCTGTAATAGCTCAATAAGATTTTGTATTGCTGGCACAACATATTTATTATCTTTTCTGCCTATGGTATAAACAGCATTTCCATCTTCATCTAATCCATGAAATATTAATTTTCCAAGATCGTGTTTTGTTAATTTGTTAAAATAATCTACACTCATAATCTCCTCTTTTGTAAGAACTTTGTCAGTCGGGATTTTTTTTAGATGATATGCTGCTGCAAGAGAAGTTGTATGTGTTCCACCATAGTCATTGTATATAAATATCACGATAATCATCCTCCACTACTATTGTGACCAAGTTCGTCTTTTTTAGCAGATAAGAATGTAAACTTTCATATGCTGCATAAGTGCAACTAGGAATTCGTCTAAAGCCTTGTTTTACTTCAAAGCATAAGAGAATGCATCATACACTTTCTAAGAATCCCATTAACGAATGCCAAGTTTTGTAATAAAAGAGTAGAGATGTAGGTTTTTAACAAATTTACATTAATTGCATAAAGTTAATAAAATGATTGATTATTATCACATGTCACCTCCTTTAATCTACTTAAAGTAGGGTTATTTATATTTAGAGAATAGACCAAATGGAAGGCAACTGATTAAAAAGAAAAGCTAAGCCTAATCGAAAAAAATGAGTGGCATAGTAACACTTTTTTATGTAAACATAACACCATTAAAATGGAAAATACATTACGTAATCATAATGTATTTATTGACTACATCATTCCAAAATGATAAATTAGAATAGCTATTAAGTCGCGTGAAAAGTGCGATTTTTTTCGTTGTATCAGTGTTACGAATTTTCAAATTCGTGTTACTGGCATGTAGGAATACAATTAGAGTAAAAGTAATTTTTTAATTGATGTAATCAAGGTGAGCAGTTAAGGAGGAAATCATGGACGACTCTTCATTAAAAAGGTTTAGTGTGTCAATGGAAGGGCATTTGCTTGGGAAATTTGATGATTTAGTGAAACAAAGAGGGTATGAAAACCGGTCGGAAGCAGTTCGTGACCTGGTTCGGGATGCATTAACACAGCACTCATGGGAGCAGGATGAACAAATTGTTGCTGGGAGTGTTCTTTTATTTTATAATCACCATCAGCGAAATTTAGTAGATGAGCTTACAAAGATTCAGCACCGTATGCATGATAATATCTTGGCAACGACACATTTTCATCTGAATCAAGCGAGCTGTTTAGAGCTGATTATCGTAAAAGGAAAAGCGAAAGACATCCAACAGCTAAGCAATCAGCTGACAAGTATAAAGGGTGTCGACTACGGTAAGTTTACATTAGCTCCTGTGGAGCGAATCTAATTTTGGATATTAAATGAAAATCGGAGTGAAATAAATGAATAAAAAAATAATCGGAATTAGCTTGTTGACTATGTTTATTTTTACTATCTTATTGGCGGGCTGTACACAGTCGGAATCTGATCAAGCAGATGATGCAACAAATGAGAAGGAAGAAAATAAAGATGAGCTTGTATTAGCATTTGGTTCGGAGCCGGAAACTGGATTTGATCCAACAACAGGGTGGGGGCGCTACGGCTCTCCGTTATTTCAAAGCACGCTCTTAAAAAGAGATGATGATCTTGAAATTGTAAATGATTTAGCTACAGGTTATGAAGTTGATGGAGAAGTTTGGACGGTGTCATTACGTGATAATGTGAAATTTTCTGATGGAGAACCTTTAACCGCTGAAGATGTTGTGTTTACATTTGAAACGGCAATGGATAACGCATCTGTTGTGGATCTTAATGTAATCGATAAAGTGGAAGCGATAGATGAATATACGGTGGAATTTACGCTAAAACAATCTCAGTCCACATTTGTTAACTCGCTCGTAGCAACAGGGATTGTACCAAAGCATGCCTATACAGAGGATTATGCTGAGAATCCGATTGGATCGGGACCGTTTCAGCTTGTGCAGTGGGATAAAGGACAGCAATTGATTGTTGAGGCTAATCCTGAATATTATGATACAGAACCTTATTTTAAACAGATTACCTTTTTATTCTTAAGTGAGGACGCTTCCTTTGCTGCTGCTCAAGCAGGTGAGGTAGATATGGCATATATACCAGCTGCATTTAGTAACCAAGAGGTTCCTGGCATGAAATTAGAAGCAGTAGAAACAGTGGATAACCGTGGTATTGTCTTTCCTTTTGTAGAGTCAGGAGAAGTTACAGAGGACGGTTTACCAATTGGTAATAACGTAACAGCAGATGTAGCAATTCGTCAGGCGATAAACATAGCTGTTGATCGTCAAGCGTTAGTAGATGGTGTGCTAGAAGGATATGGCACCCCTGCTTATACATCTGTAGATGGGCTGCCGTGGTGGAATCCAGAAACGGTTATTGAGGATGCTGATATGGACCGCGCGCGTACACTATTAGAAGAAGCTGGATGGGAAGATACTGATGGCGACGGAATTTTAGAAAAGGACGGCTTAAAAGCTGAGTTCTCCCTTTATTACTTAGCAAGCGATGCGATACGACAATCACTTGCAATAGCTGTTGCAGATATGATGGAACCACTTGGAATTAAAATTAATGTCGAGGGCGGAAGCTGGGATGTTATCGGTCAGCATATGTATTCCAGTCCTGTATTGATGGGTTGGGGGAGTCACGACCCACATGAGATGTATAACATTTACGGCAGCGATAATGCTGGAATCGACTATTATAATACTGGCTATTATGAGAACGAAACTGTGGATGCATATTTTGAACAGGCACTTGCAGCTTCTGGTGAAGAAGAGGCAATCGAATTTTGGAAAAAGGCTCAATGGGATGGTGAAACTGGTGTAAGTGCACAAGGTGATGCTGCGTGGGCTTGGCTAGTAAATATTGATCACCTGTACCTTGTTAAAGATAATTTGGATATTGGTGATCAACGCATCCATGTACATGGTCATGGATGGCCGGCAACGGATAATATTGCTGATTGGAAATGGAGTAATTAAAGTGTGTACAACCTCTAAAAGGTGTGTTCGAAATGGTTAAAAAGCTGAGCTTTTTTCTTTTTATGAAAGGGATACGAATGGCTACATTACTAGTAGCCATTTGTTTTATTTTCTTTTTATTAGTTAAAAATTCTCCAATTGATCCGGTTCAAGCTTATATTGGAGCGGACATGTTAAATGTAGGTCCTGAACAACGTGCTAAAATAGCTGCATATTGGGGACTGGATCAACCAGTTGGTGTTCAATTTATGAATTGGGGGTCTGCAATTCTTTCTGGAGATTTAGGTACGTCGATGATATATCGCCGCCCTGTTGCTGATATTATTGGGGAGCGTTTTATCAACTCCTTGGTGCTTATGCTGACTGCATGGGTATTATCAGGAGTTATTGGATTTATCCTTGGTGTTGTTGCCGCAATGAAAAAAGGTACTTGGCTTGATCGATTGATAAAAGGGTACTGTTATACACTGGCTTCCACACCGACATTCTGGATGGGTTTACTTGTATTGATTGTTTTTGCGGTGTGGTTGAAATGGTTTCCGGTTGGGATGGGAGTTCCTGCCGGTGTGCTTGCAGAGGATGTTACGTTACTTGACAGAATTAAACACCTTATATTACCTGCGATAACATTAAGTATACTTGGTGTGGCTAATGTAGCGCTTCATACACGTCAAAAGATGATTGATGTGCTTCAAAGTGACTATATACTATTTGCCCGCGCGCGAGGTGAGCGTGGCATTGTGCTTTTTTGGAGACACGGGCTGCGTAATGTAGCTTTACCAGCAATTACTTTACAATTCGCTGCGTTTAGTGAACTGTTCGGTGGCGCTGTATTAGCTGAACAGGTTTTTTCTTATCCAGGTTTAGGTCAGGCAACGGTTGAAGCTGGCGTAAGAGGGGATGTCCCACTATTATTAGGACTTGTTATTTTTAGTACGTTATTTGTTTTTATTGGCAATCTAATAGCTGATCTGATTTATTTGGTGCTCGATCCTAGGATGAGAGGGGGAAATCGTTATGCTTTCTACTCCAGAAGAAAAAAATAAACAGCCTCTCCTAAATCAGAGAAGGCGGATGCTTCTTACAATTGTTATCGCAGCTTTATTTTTATTAAGTATCATATTAGGTGGGTTATTGTTGGATGAAGGAAGGATAACGACCAATCTAACTGAACGAAACGCTCCTCCATCGTTCGACCATTTATTTGGTACGGATTGGCTGGGCAGAGACATGTTTGCGAGAACAATTATGGGTCTTTCACTCAGTATCGGGGTTGGTTTACTTGGGGCGACAGGAAGTGCGCTGATTGCTCTTGTTCTGGGAATGGCTGCTGCGTCGATGGGGAAAATAGCGGATCGCTTGATTTCCTGGATTATTGATCTTTTCTTGAGTGTACCACATTTGGTGACACTTATTTTAATTGCTTTTACATTAGGTGGAGGGTTTAAAGGAATTGTAGTTGGGTTGATGCTCACGCATTGGCCAAGCCTTGCTCGGGTTGTTCGAGCGGAGGTGCTGCAAGTTCGTTCCGCTGAGTATGTTCAGATGTCGAAACAAATGGGAAAACCGCGTTGGTGGATTGCACTGCATCACATCTTACCACATATAAGTCCGCAAATCTTAATTGGATTTATGCTACTATTTCCACACGTTATATTACATGAAGCGGCTGTTACATTTTTGGGGTTAGGTCTTTCACCGCACGAGCCGGCAATCGGAATTATTTTGTCCGAGTCAATGAAGTATTTATCTTCTGGAATGTGGTGGCTTGCCTTTTTCCCGGGGCTTTGTTTGTTAATTGTTGTAAGGACATTTGATCAAATTGGAGAATATCTGCGGGTGATGCTTGACCCAACAAGAGCACATGAGTAAAAGTTTTCCAAAGGAAGAGGAGTTAATGAATGTCTATTCTTGAAGTGAAAAATCTATCTGTCTCGTTTAAACAATATACGACTGGTATGAAACAAAAGGAACTCCAGGTTATTTCCGATTTGAACGTTAATCTGGAAGCGGGAAAAATCCTTGCCGTTGTCGGTGCCAGTGGCTCTGGGAAAAGCTTGCTCGCACATGCAATATTAGGTGTGCTTCCAAGCAATGCAAAGATCAGCGGGTCAATGACATATGCGGGAGAAGAGCTAACCTATTCTAGGAAAATCGCGTTAAGGGGAAAAGAAATTGCCCTCGTTCCACAATCGGTTAACTATTTGGATCCTTTAATGAAGGTTGGCAAACAGGTACGTACATCGGTAAGGTCTGGTGATCCAGCGAGGAAGCAAAAGGAAGCTTTCGAACGTTATCACCTAACGCAAAAGGTGGAGGAGTTGTATCCATTCCAGCTCTCAGGAGGGATGGCAAGG
Source organism: Oceanobacillus profundus (assembly GCF_003515705.1). Taxonomy (GTDB): domain Bacteria; phylum Bacillota; class Bacilli; order Bacillales; family Amphibacillaceae; genus Oceanobacillus; species Oceanobacillus profundus. The sequence goes on along the minus strand of NZ_QWEH01000005.1, from coordinate 139,984 downwards.
CGAACGCTATTATCAACTGCTGTTGTCAGTGGAGCAAAGGTAATTATAGCGGATGAACCAACCCCAGGCCTTGATCCTGCTGTGATGAAAGAAGCACTTCGTCATTTCCGGGAATTGGCAGACAGTGGGTGTGCAGTCATGCTGATAACGCATGATATTGATTCTGCTTTATCTATTGCAGATGAGATTGCAGTTTTTTATGCTGGGACGACAGTGGAGATTGCACCAGTTGCAGACTTTACTGGAAAAGGAGAAGCATTACGGCATCCGTATAGCAAAGCTTTATGGCAAGCTTTACCTCAAAATGAATTCATTCCGCTTCCAGGAACACAACCACATGCAAGCTCCCTCCCACCTGGCTGTTTATTCGAACCGCGATGTCCATGGGCAACAGCTGCATGTCGAAAGGGAAGACCCGATATGAGAGAATTGAGAGAAGGTACGGTGAGGTGTATCCATGCAACTTGATGCAAAAGATGTTGGATTTCGATATGGAAATGGCGAGTGGTTATTTCGCGGAGTGAATTTCACGATAAATCCCGGCGAAATCGTAGGTATTGTCGGACCAAGTGGGCAGGGAAAAACCACCTTTGCTCGCATATTAGCAGGATTTGAGAATCCGATTGAGGGAACCGTTACCCTTGGTGGCTTGCCAGTAAAGAAAAAGGGTTACCAGCCGATACAGCTCGTGTTCCAGCATCCAGAAAAAGCAATTAACCCACGCTGGAAAATGCAAAAAAGCTTACGCGAAGGCTGGGAACCGGAGCGGGCGTTACTAGAAGCGTTTGGTATTGAACAGGAATGGTTAACCCGTTGGCCAAATGAGTTGTCTGGCGGCGAGCTGCAGCGCTTTTGTGTGGTACGAGCATTAGGGCCGGAAACGCGTTTCCTAATAGCAGATGAAATGACAACCATGCTTGATGCGATTACCCAAGCACAAATCTGGCATGCAGTTTTGGAGATAGCAAAAAAACGTGAAATGGGTGTCATTGTGATTAGTCATGAAGCAAAGCTGATTGAAAGGCTTTGTAGTCGGGTAGTTACCTTGAATAAAAACGAATAATTAGAGGAAAATAAATGGGATCGAGTATACGCTCGGTCCTTTTGTATTTGCTGGAAGTGAATGTTTAGGATGGACTGCATTATTAAAATTTGATTTTATCATCCTGCTACTAGATTAAAAGGACTCAACTAGGATGTTATATTCCCTGTTCCAGCTTGACAGAGTAACTGATAAAACGTATAATACTTACATAAAGTAACGAAGTAATAATAAGTTATATTTATAAACCGAATTCTACAGAAGGTGGTTAATCGAATGGAGAAGAAATTTTTTGAAGCGCCGACGATTCATGTTGAAGAAGTTAATATAAATGTACGTGATTTATCAAATTCACTTTTATTTTATGAAGGTATTATGGGGTTCCAAGTGTTAGAACAAAGTGAACAGAAAGCAGTATTAACGGCTGATGGTAAGCGTCCGATACTTACATTAGAACAGCCGAAAGATGTAACTCCGAAACAGCAACGAACAACTGGCTTATACCATTTTGCAATTCTGCTGCCAAGCCGTGCTGATTTGGCTGCATTTCTCAAACATTTTATCCAAACTGGTTTAGCGGACAGACTAGGGTTTGGTGCTTCTGATCATGTTGTTAGTGAGGCATTATATTTCTCTGATCCTGATGGGAATGGTATTGAAATTGCGCATGATCGGCCCTCTTCAGCATGGGATTGGACAAATAGTCAGGTTACAATGCGGACAGATCCACTGGATGCAGAAGGAATATTAGCTGAGCAAAAAGAGGAATGGCAGGGAATGCCTGCAAATACGCTTATGGGGCATATTCATTTACATGTTGCCGATTTAGATGCAGCAGAGAAATTCTATATTGATGGATTAGGATTTGATATTGTTACGAAATATCCTGGTGCGTTATTCACATCGCATAACGGCTATCATCATCACGTTGCTGTCAATGTGTGGAGTGGGATTGGCGCCCCTAGACCACTAGCGAACAGTATCGGACTAAATTGGTATTCACTTGTTTTTCCAGATGAAGCGACGCGTAAGAAAACAATCGACCAATTAGAGCAAATCGGCGCTGATGTGACAAATGAAAACGACGCTTATATGACGGAAGATCCAGCCGGTAACAAAATAAAATTAATTGTACGTTCCTAATCGGATTGCATAAATTATAAAAACACCGTTCACGGGCTAGGCTTAAATCAGCATCGAACGGTGTTTTTATTTTTAATTATTATACCAGGCAGCTGCCGCTTTCACTTCGGTCATTGTTAACTGATGTCCGTGACCTTCCCAATGTAATGTTACATTGGCACCCGCAGATTCCAGTAGAGAATGGAGGTCTTCTGATTCTTGTGCAGGGCAAATTGGGTCATTCGTTCCTGCGGCGATAAATACCTGTTTACCAGAAAGATCCGGTAAGTCGATGCCTCTTCTTGGAACCATTGGATGATGTAAAATCGCTGCTTTTAACGCATCTTGATAATGGAACATTAGGTTTGCTGCAATGTTTGCCCCATTTGAATAGCCGATCGCGACAATGTTATGACGATCAAATTCATATTTTTCTGCTGCTTCATCCAGAAAGTCATTTAGTTCGGCTGTGCGGAAAATAAGATCTTCTTCATCAAAAACCCCTTCAGCAAGTCTTCTGAAAAAACGCGGCATCCCATTTTCGAGAACATTCCCACGTACGCTTAATACATTTGCATCTTTGTCAATGATTTCTGCAAGTGGAAGGAGATCTTGTTCGGTGCCACCAGTTCCATGCAGTAACAACAATGTTGGTTTGGAAGGATTGCTTCCTTTTTTGAAAATATGTTTCATTTGTTACACTCCTCCTAGTTTGGCCGTTCTAGTGAAAATAACGCTCCGGTTTTTGCGTAATTACTTCCTGCTAAACGACTTACAGCTTTTAATTTATCTTGGTTAATTCTTCCCGACTCTTCATAAATGTGTTCATCGACATGAAAGCGAACGACCTTTCCAATTAAGAGATCAGTATTAATTGATTCGCCATCACCTAATTCAATCGCTCGTTCTAATTTACATTCAAATCGAACCTTAGCTTCCTTAATTCCCGGTACGGAAATCACTTCACTTTCTGCAAATGTGAAATTTGTCAGGTCTAGTTCGCTTTCTGTAGCAGGAAGCGATGCAGCGGTTTTATTGATTTCCTCGACATTATACTCATCAACTATATGCACGACAAAGTCTTTGCTTTCTAGTATATTTCGGGCCGTATCCTTTAATTGTCCAGCTTTGCGTTGAATCGAAATGGAAAGCATTGGTGGATTAGAAGAAACAACGTTAAAATAACTAAATGGAGCTCCATTGATTGTTCCGTCATTTGCTTTACTGTTAACAAATGCAATTGGTCTAGGAATAATGCTTCCAGTTAATAATTTGTAATTCTCGCGTTCTGTATTGTTTTCAGGATCAAAGGAAAGCAATGTCATCCCTCCTTAGAATGGAATAGATCGTTACTACTTTTCATGTTCTCACTGTTCTTCACTTTTTTTGCCGACCGTTTTAAGCACGTGAATGATTGTCGTTTTCTCTTCATCAGAAATACCATCAAATAAGTCCTCGATCACTTTTTGATGCTTTGGAAAAATGCCGTCCATCAGTTGGCGTCCCTGGTCTGTCAGTTGTATATAAACAACACGACGATCATCCTTGCAATTACTTCGTTCGAGCAGCTCTTTGTTTTCGAGTTTATCGATTACATAAGTAATGGACCCCGTATTAATAAGAACAGCCTCGGAAATTTGGCGTATCGTTTGTCTGCCTTTGTGGTATAATGCTTCTAAAATAGCAAAATCGGAAGTGCGCATGCCATGACTGCTAATATCTTTTTTAATTCTCTCTTCAATTGATTTGTAAGCCTTCATTAATACGACATAAGCTTTTAATGACAGATTTTCACTCATTCTTTTCCCTCCTAAAGCGTATCGAATATATGTTATTCAGATATAATTAATTAAAATATCTTTAATTAATTATAATTATATAAAACTAAATGGTTAAAGTCAACCATTATCATAACGTGTTTCAATCATCTACTATAACTTGATTCTCTTTTCCCGGTACATGTAAACTAAAAGATATTGCAGTAGTCATTGTTATTGAATGGAGGAAGGGGAAATGGATAATCAGCTAACGGACTTCAGTATTAACTTACAGCAGATTGAGTTTTTAGCTCCAAAAATGAATCCAGGAATTGGAGTTATTTTTGTGATTCAAGGAGATTTAACCGTTGAAACAAATAGTCGATTTTATCAATTGAAAGAAAAAGATGTGCTTGTTATAAACCGGAATCAGGTATACCAAGCGAAAGGAAATAAGGGAAATCACATTCTGTTGTTACAAATTTCCGATCGATTTATGAAGCAGTACTATGAAGCGTATCCAAATAGTCGATTTGAGTGTTTCTCAGGCGACGTAGATATGGAAAAAGATGCGGTCATTAATCGAATTCGTAAACTTTTAGCCGAACTAATGATTGCCTATTTTCGAAGATCGGAGAGTTATCGGATTGAAATCCAATCTTATGTTAGCGAAATCCTGCTTATTCTTATTCGGCGTTTTAAGCAAATGGGAAGAATCCAGGAGCGCATTGATACAGGAGATCAACGAATCAGAGAAATCATTTATTATATGGAAGAAAATTATCATCAAAAAATTACATTAGATGATATTTCGGAGAAGTTTTACTTATCGTCTAGTTATTTATCACGTTATTTTAAAGAGAAGGTTGGAACTGGGTTTAATTATTATTTGATGAATATTCGTCTTGAGCATGCAGTAAAGGAATTGCTGTATACTTCTGATTCAATCTCTCATATTGCAATGAATAATGGCTTTCCCAATGTAAAGTCATTTGTACATTATTTCAAAGAAGCATATAAAAAGACCCCGAAATTATACCGAGAAGAAAATCAGGAAACCGGTATGGACACGATGAAAACGTATGACATAAAGGATGCAGTTGAAATTATTCAATCATCATCTATTATTGGAGAATTAGGAATGTTACTGACGGATAGTGATGTTGCATTCACTAGTATCGAAACGGAAGCTGAAGAATTAAAGCTTGATATACGACAGGTTAGTCCATCTAAAATTAATCGACCAATACATAATCTTGCTATCGGTGAGTTAAGTGAGCTATTAAAGGAAGGAGTCAGACTGCAAGTTCTAATGGTAAAGGAGGAAATAGGCTTAAAAAATATTGCAGTACGTAAATTAATTGGTGGTACTACATTTATTCCACCGATAGAGACGGACGAAATTATCGCGACTACTTCGCCATATTACAATGCGGATTTCGTGTTGAATTTTTTAAGGAAGCATGATTTAGGACTGTTCATTCGGATTGATTACGTTGAAATTTCCCGTGATGAAGAGAATTATATAAGGGAAATGCAAGATTTCATAAAGCATTGCTTGAATGTGTATGGGACTTCCTATATTGAAAAATGGTACTTTATGTTTTATGAACCGTCTGCAACAGCTGTCCTTGTTAGTGAGCTTGAGCGTGTTTATTTGAAATTATATCGTTCGGTTAAGGCGCTTATTCCAAAAGTCAAAGTAGGAGCTTTTCTGCCATTTTCCTATAAAGATGAAAAAACGTCCAAGAATCATACTTGGTTAGTGGAGAGAAAAGTACCAATTGATTTCTATGGCTATGAAGCAAACCAAAATGAAATTATCGATTTTGAAGAGTTGGGAGATGATAGATTTTCGCTGGCGAAAGGGTACATAAAGGAAAAAACAGTTAAGCTAAAGACATATTTAAGAAAGCATGGAAAGAATCAGCCGATTAGTTTAATTAGCTGGAACACGCTTTCTGGGAATACAAGATTTACGAATGGAACGTTTTTCCGTGGAGCATTAGTATTGCAAAATGCTCTGGACTTGGCTGATGAGGTCGAATCAATAGGTTTTTGGATTAATACAGAACAGCATGAGAAGTCAGGACGTGATAGGAAAATTCGGATGGAGGGACTTGAGCTTTTTCACTTTTTTAGTGGCAAACGCCCTGCTTATTTTGCGATGCAGTTTTTTGACAGATTAAATGGGGATATTATTGCACGTGGTTCAGAATATATCATGACTAAAAACGACCGTGGCTATCAGCTCGTATTAATGAATATTAATAATGTGAATCCTCATTTTACGATTGAAGAGACATTCTTAAAGAAATTAAATAAAGAAGTTCGCGTAACGATTTCTGGTTTGGAGCCAGGAGAGTATCAAATACGCAAACGGGTTTTTGATAAAGATTTTGGTGCACTTTATACAAAGTGGTGGGACTTAAATAGTAAATACGGAATGGATGAAGAGGTTGTTAATTATATTAACGAAACGAGTAAACCATCACTTGAATTATTCGATCAGGTGATTGATGGTGATTGGAGCATGTATGCTTATATGTCATTAAATGCGATTCACTTCTTTGATATACGTAGAGCTTTTTATTAAAAACCGATTAGTATAATCCAAATTATATCTAAAACCAGAAAATAACGGTAAAAAAATAACGGTTAATTTTTTACCGTTATTTTTATATGTGAATTTATGAACATGATTTAACGCTTGTTATAATGAAAAATGACTTATTTAAAATGGTGGATTTTTTTATACTAAGGATGTGGTAAAAATGAGCTCAAGAAAGACCGCAGGCATTATTATCCAGTTATGACTTGTTAGAGATAGGTAAGAATAAGATTTACTACATTATTGGGCTTTATAATGCCCATGCCCAAAAATCGAGAGGTTCTCAAAACGTGAAGCTTTGGGGTGAGACCGTAAATACATGATTCTGTTGGACTAACATTCAATGAGAGGGAAGGATACCTCGCAGAATGGGTTTCACTTTATTAATTTTAAAAGGAGAGGTTGTACAATGGATACAGCTTACAAAGGCACCAATAAGATGATTACAGGAATTGTATTTGGAGTTATTACATTTTGGTTATTTGCTCAATCAATGGTTAATATTGTACCAGCAATTCAATCCGATTTAGGCGTTTCATTAAGTACGATTAACGTAGCAATTAGCTTGACTGCTTTATTTTCCGGAATGTTTATTGTAGTGGCTGGAGGTTTAGCAGATCGGATTGGTCGTAAAAAAATTACGTATGTTGGTTTGATTCTAAGTATAGTTGGATCTTTATTACTTGTTTTAGCAAATGGATCTATACTTTTAATTATAGGCCGTATTTTACAAGGTTTATCGGCAGCGGCAATTATGCCTGCGACGATAGCGTTAGTGAAGGAATACTTTGATGGTGAAGATCGTCAGCGAGCACTTAGCTATTGGTCAATTGGTTCTTGGGGTGGTTCAGGATTTTGTTCCTTCTTCGGTGGTGCAATCGCCACATCAATGGGATGGAAATGGATCTTCGTCTTTTCTATTGTTTTTGCACTTTTAGCAATGTGGTTAATTAAAGACACACCTGAAAGCAAAGCGGAAACAACAGGGACATTTAAATTTGATTTCGGTGGTCTAGGAATCTTTATTGTTACAATGCTTGCTTTAAATGTCTTTATTACACAAGGCGCAAGCTTTGGCTGGACTAGCCCATTAACAATAGGACTTGCAGTAATAACGATTGTTGGAGTAATTGGCTTTATTAAGTATGAAGCAAAACGAGATAATGCACTTATCGATTTTAAAATGTTTAAAAGCAAAGCCTATACAGGTGCAACTATTTCTAATTTCTTATTAAATGCAGTAGCTGGTACATTAGTTGTTGCGAACACCTATGTACAGGTGGGGAGAGGCTTCTCGGCCTTTCAATCAGGAATGCTTTCAATTGGTTATCTTGTAGCGGTGCTCGGGATGATTCGCGTAGGTGAAAAGATTATGCAAAAAACTGGTGCAAGAAAACCAATGGTATGGGGAACGGTATTAACGTTAATCGGTGTAGGTGTAATGGGACTTACCTTCTTGCCAGACCTAATGTATACAATTGTTGTGTTCGTTGGATTTATACTGTTTGGATTAGGTTTAGGAATGTATGCAACACCTTCAACAGATACGGCTGTAACCTTTGCTCCAGCAAATAAAGTTGGAGAAGCTTCCGGAGTGTATAAAATGGCAAGTTCACTTGGAAATGCGTTTGGAGTTGCGATTTCAGCGACAGTATACAGCGCAATCACAGCAATAAGCAGTGTAGAGGTAGCGGCATCCTCAGGAATTATCGTTAATGTAATCTTTGCGATATTATCCTTGATTTCAATTATCGTGTTAGTTCCTAGGGAATCAGGGGAAAATGAAGATGACCCTATCAACGCATCCAATGTACGTCCTGTTGGGGCAAAGCATTAAGGATTGAGTCAAAATAGAGGAGGCAGTTGGAATGAGAAGTAAATTGATGGAGATGTTAGAAGCACGCAAAGATGAAATGATTGAAATTCGTCGTTATTTGCATGAAAATCCAGAGCTTTCTTTTAAAGAAGAAAAAACTGCTCAATATATTGCCGACTTTTACAATGGTAAAGATGTAAAAGTAGAGACAAATGTTGGTAATGGTTATGGAATCATTGTAACGATTGTAGGAGGAAAACCGGGAAAAACAATCGGATTAAGAGCGGACTTTGATGCCCTTCCAATTACGGAAGAGGCAGATGTCCCATTTAAATCAAAAAATGAAGGGGTCATGCACGCATGTGGTCATGACGCTCATACAGCATATTTGCTTGTTCTTGCTGATTGCTTGATTCAACTTAAAGAAGAGTTAAATGGTACAATAAAAATTATCCATCAGCATGCAGAAGAGGTTCCGCCAGGTGGTGCAAAAAGCATCCTTGATTCCGGTAAGCTAGATGATTTAGATGCTATTTTTGGTATCCATGTACTTCCGATGGATCCTGCTGGAGTGGTTGGTTATCGCAGTGGCTATGCATTTAATGGCAGATCTTACTTTAAATTGAAAATTCAAGGAACTGGTGGACACGGTTCATCCCCACACACTGCAAATGACTCTATCGTCGCAGGTGCTCATTTTGTAACGGTTGTGCAAACCATTATTAGTCGTCGTTTAAATCCGATGGATCCAGGTGTTGTAACGATTGGATCGTTTGATGGGAAAGGGACATTTAATGTCATCAAAGACAGTGTAGAGCTTGAAGGTGATATTCGCTATATGAGCGCTGAAAGTCAGAAGATTATTGAGGAAGAATTTAAGCGAATTGTTAAAGGGATTGAAGCAGAATTCGGAGTAGAATGTATCCTGGAATATAAATCCGATTATCCACCATTGTACAATAATCCAGAGTATACAGAATTGGTAGCTGAAAGTCTGAAAAACGCTAATGATAAGGATATTAAAGAGGTAAAACAATATCCACCTTTAGCGCCGTCTGAGGACTTCGCTTACTATTTGGAAAAAATACCTGGCAGTTACTTCTTTATCGGATGTACACCAAAAGGAGTAGAAAAGCCTTACTTTAATCACCATCCGAAATTCGATATTGACGAGGACGCCATCCTTGTAGCTGCTAAAGCGGTTGGACATGTTGTTTGCAGTTACTTTGAAAAAAATGAATGATGAGATTCTATTAAAATTGAAAATACCGCATGAAAATCAAATGAAAATTTTGATTTCATGCGGTTTTGTTTTTTCTGATTGAGATTTTATTACATCTTATCGCAGAGGATTTTTGACAGAATATATATGTGGGTGTATAATATACGCTTGTATCGAACAATCTAATTAAATTTTGAGGTGAATATTGTGAAGAAGTTAATATCTACAAAGATGGGATTCTTCGCTATCGCTGTATTCCTATTTTGGATAAAAACGTATTTGATATATAAAATTGAATTTAGTCTTGGTGTAAGTGGGCCTATGCAAGAGTTTTTACTATTCTTAAATCCGTTAAGTACAGGATTAATATTCTTAGGATTAGCACTCTTTGCTTCTGGTAGAAAAGCTGGCCGATGGATTATTATTCTATCGTTTATTCTAAGCTTTATCCTGTATGCTAATGTTGTATTCTATCGTTTTAATAGTGATTTTATCACGATAGCGACCATGATGCAGACAAGTAACTTTGGTAGTTTAGGTGGAAGTATTGCAAGTTTAGTAGAGTGGCGTGACCTTCTCTATGCATTTGATTTAGTGTTATTAATCGTATTGTATTGGAAGAATCGTACGAACTGGTCAATGGAACGACTAAAGATTCGGAAACCATTCATTGTGCTGGCCGCTGGTGTAATGGCCTTTGTTATCAATCTAGGCTTAGCTGAGGCAGATCGCCCACAGTTATTAGAGCGTACATTTGACCGTAATTATTTAGTAAAATACTTGGGTGCATATAATTTTATGATTTATGATGCAATCCAAAGCTTTGAGTCATCGACACAACGCGTGCTTGCAGATAGTAGTGATATTACAGAAGTTGAAAACTATACGAAGAGTAAATATGCAGAACCAAATGAAGCTTACTTTGGAAAAGGTGAAGGAAAGAACATTATTAAAATTCATCTAGAATCATTCCAATCCTTTTTGATAGATTTTGAGTTACACGGGGAAGAGGTTACACCGTTCTTAAATTCCTTAGTGAACGATCAAAGTCAAGGATTCACGTATTTTGATAACTTTTTCCACCAAACAGAGCAGGGGAAAACAGCTGATGCTGAGCTGATCATGGATACTTCACTCTATGGCTTGCCACAGGGATCTGCTTTTGTAACACGAGGAAAAAATACGTATCAAGCATTACCTGCAATTCTTGATCAGGAACAAGACTATACAAGTGGAGTATTCCACGGAGATGGTAAATCGTTCTGGAACCGTGATGAAGTGTATAAGCATCTTGGGGTAACAGATTTCTATTATGATATCTTTTATGATATGAGCCCAGATCAGGTTATTAATTATGGATTAAAGGATAAACCATTCTTTGAAGAGTCCATGCCATTATTAGAAGAAATGGAACAGCCATTTTATGCCCATATGATGACATTAACGCACCATCATCCATATTTGATTGATGAAGATGAAGCGACGATTGCCCCTGCTGAAACGGGTGATGGTTCGGTGGACCGTTACTTCCAAACAGCACGTTATCTTGATGAATCATTGGAACAATTCTTTAATGATTTGAAGGAATCTGGACTTTACGAGGATTCAATAATTATGATCTATGGAGACCACTATGGTATCTCAGATAATCATAACCGTGCAATGTCCGAAATTCTTGATGAAGAAATTACACCATTGAAAAATGCGGAGCTTCAGCGTGTGCCATTTATGATCAAAGTTCCTGGTGTTGAGGGACAAGGTACGAATCATACGTATTCAGGTCAAATTGATGTTATGCCAACGCTTCTGCATATTTTAGGAATTGATGCACGCGATTATATTCTTTTCGGTACAGACATGTTTTCTGAGAACCATAAAGACTATGTGCCATTCAGAAATGGTGGATATATGACGGAAGAATACAGCTTGGTAAATGGCGTTTATTACGACAATGAAACGAAAGAAATTATTGAAGAACCAACAGAAGAGATGAAGGAATTAAGTGAAACAGTTCTTCATGAGCTGGAACTTTCAGACCGGGTATTGAACGGAGACCTACTTCGTTATTACACGCCAAATGATGAGTGGGAACCAATTGATCCTGCTGATTATGACTATAATTATGATTTGGAAGATAGCGAAGAAGCCAGTGAAGAAGAATAAGAGGAACAGCACTGACGGAGATGTCAGTGCTGTTTTTGTGTAAAGTGAATCTTCATGAAGTAAACAAAACCTATTCCTCGCAATTTTGCCATGTTCAAGATTAGAGATATTACATAATGCGGTAAAATCTAAATCAATGGATTGAAAATATGAAAAAGAAGGTGAACTTCATTTGAAACAAATGATTCGGAGGTTCTTAGTTTGGTTCTCGGTATTGTTTCTATTAAATATCATCGTTAATGTAATCTTCAAATCATCTTTACACCTAACAACTGCTTTTTCTACAGCTTTAGGTGTATCAGCAGGCATCGTATTTGTAGGGAAATGGGTAGAAAGTAGATTGAGCTGATAAGAGCATGCGGGTTTGCGGGACAAGCATGCTCTTAACAATTTATTCTGCTTTTTCCAGCTCTCGTTTCCTTTTTAAAAGTGCTTGAAATTCTAGTTCCAATGCTTCTGACGGTTCTAGACTGAGCTTGCTCAGTACTTCCGTTAATTTTGTTTCAATTACAAGTAATTCTTGCTCTGTTGAATCAGCGGCCTGCTTTGGAACGTAATTTTTATACGCCTCAAGGCTTCCGTCAAAAAACGTAATTTTTTGTTTTTCGATTGTTAAAATGTGATCAGTGATATTCTCGACAAAACGTCGATCATGAGACACAAGAAGTATTGTGCCTTCGTAATCAGTTAGAAGATCTTCTAATGCTTCGACTGCTTCAATATCAAGGTAATTCGTTGGTTCATCTAAGACGAGTGTATTTATATTGCTGACAAATAGTTTTGCAAAAGCTACTTTAACACGTTCTCCACCGCTCAATACTCCTACATTTTTATATACATCTTCCCGATAAAAATGTAACCTTGCAAGCACAGTGCGAATAAAGGTTTCATCTTGGACAGCTGTTGAGCGAACGTTTTCCAGTATGGAGTCTGTTGTATCAAGGACGTCAAGATTCTGGCTGAAATAACCAATCTTGGCAGCGGGTGATACCGTGATGCCATCCGCTTCGTTCATTATTTTCTTTAACAGCGTTGTTTTACCAGCACCGTTTTTGCCAATAACCGCTATTTTTTGTCCACCACGAATATAGAAACTTGCTGGGTTCCAAAGGATGCGATTGGTTACTTTTCCAGTTAGCTCCTCTGCTCGGATAATAATCTGTCCTGTAAAAGCTTCCTGATTCGGTAAATTCATTTTAATGGCAGGTATTTCTTTTACCTTTTCTACTTTTTGAAGCTTTTCTAATCGCGTTTCTATTGATTTTGCTGTTTTTTGAAGCTTCTTTTGTTTTTTAGCGAAGTATGGCTTCGCTCCAGTAATTTTTGCTTCAGAAGCGCTGACTTGATTCGGTTTTTTCGTTGCGCGTTGTGCTTTTTGCTCCTTCAACTCGCGTGCATGTTCCAATTGTCTTTTCTTTCGTTGGTATTGTTCATATGCGCTTTCTTGTTGTCTGATTGCAAGTTCCTTTTGAGCAATATAATCCGAATAGTTCCCTTTATACACATTGATTTTTTTTTCGTCGATTTCCCAAATCTTCGTACATAGAGCGTCTAAAAAACTTCGATCATGGGACACAATAACAATAGCTCCTTGCCATCTTTGTAATTGCTTTTCTAAGCTTTCGATATGCTCCGTATCCAAGTTGGTTGTGGGTTCATCCGCAAATAAAAGGCCAGCTTGTGTTGCTAAAGATTGGTTAATATATTCCTGTGTAACTTCACCACCACTTTTTGTTGTATCCGTGTTTTTTAATTGGGGGAGCAATTCACATGTTGCTCGGAGGTTAATCGTACCTTCTTCTGGCTGCCGCTTTCCTGCAAGTATTTCGAGCAGACTTGTCTTACCACTGCCATTTCTGCCAACAAGTCCAATTCGATCTTTATTCTGGATAGCTAAATGATCCGCAGCAAAAAGTAAACGATCCTTGACTTCATACTTGAGTCCGCTTATTTCCATAATAACCATATCTATCATCTCCGTTCTTATTTGGGAGACCAAAAAAAAGCCTCCAATTCTTTTCAGAATAGGAGGCAGGGGTGTACAGAAAAAAGAGAGACTACTCCCTTTGGCTGGAACACAAAAATCTACAATCCTATTCTGAAAAATTCCATGATTGCATGACAAAAATAGCAGAAAAATCCGCTAATGTTGACATACTGTTCACCTGAATGTTTCGAAAAAATAGGATTAGTACTTCATGTCCCCTTTGTTCACCCTTCCGTCTTGTAGTTGATTTTATTATAAACGAATGGAATGCTTTGATGCAACCCCTTGTTTTTGGCTATTTGTAGAAACTCCGTCACAAAAAACAACTGTTATATTTGATAAAATAAACATATTGAGGACAGGAGGAGCCTATAATGGAAAAAGTAATCCGAAAGCAAGAGGCAGATACATTCATTGAAAATTTATATAGAGAGCTTGGCAAAACATCAAAAGAAATTGCTGAGAGACTGAGTCAAATTCACGAAGAGCTGGATGATAAAGGGCACTATGAGCATACATCTGAAGAACTATCTTACGGTGCAAAGCTTGCATGGCGTAACTCAAATCGTTGTATTGGCAGACTGTTTTGGGAAAGGCTGGAGGTGATTGATGCAAGATACGCTACACGTAGTGAGGAAGTATTTACTTATTTGCTTAATCACATAAGGAATGCAACCAATCATGGGAAAATCAAACCGATGATAACGATCTTCCAGGCCGAAATCCATGGAGATAGACAGGTGAAGATTTGGAACCACCAATTACTTCGCTATGCTGGATATGAAACGGAAAATGGGATAGTAGGAGATCCAGCTTCTGTAGCTTTTACGAAGGAATGCTTGAAGCTTGGCTGGGTTGGTGAAGGAACTTCATTTGATTTGCTTCCACTTGTTGTTCAAATCGGTGGTCATGATCCGGAGTTTATGGAAATACCAAAGGAGTACGTAATGGAGATACCAATTGAGCATCCTGACTTTTCACTGTTTGGGGATTTAGCGGTGAAGTGGTATACAGTACCAATTATTTCGGATATGCGCCTCGAAATCGGGGGGATTGACTATGTAACAGCTCCTTTTAATGGCTGGTATATGGGTACGGAAATAGGAGCGAGAAACTTAGCTGATGAAGGGCGATATAATTTGCTTCCTTTAGTAGCGAAACAGATGGGATTAGAAACAAAACATGAAAGCACTTTATGGAAGGATCGTGCACTTGTAGAGCTAAATGCCGCTGTATTAGATTCCTTTAAAAAATATGGGGTATCCATTGTCGATCATCATACAGCTGCAAAGCAATTTAAGGTTTTTGAAAATCGAGAACAGAAAACAGGGCGTAAGGTTACTGGGAATTGGACATGGTTGATTCCACCATTGTCTCCAGCGGTGACTCATATTTTTCACAAGCCTTATGATAACCATGTGCAAAAGCCAAATTATTTCTATCAAAAGAATTATTATGTATAATCAAAAAGAAAGGCAGTTCCAAACGGAACATGCCTTTCTTTTCCCCTAAAAGGGGTGCACGCGGAAAATTAAATTCATCTTCTCCAAACTGTTCTTTCTGACGATATTTTACAACTCGTCATTACAGGATGGTCTCACTGACCGTATTTGTTGCTTTAGAGATCGTTGAAAGAGCCTTTCAATCTGCTTCTCCAGAATTCAGTCAGATTACCAGTTGCACTTTCACAAAAAACCACTTACTGTTTTGAAAAACTAACCGTGAAATGGAACTTAAATCTTAAAGCTCCTGACGAGTCTAGCATTCGCCAGTAAAGTAAATTTTCCGCCAAGGCTGTGCATTTCCTCATTGGAATTCATTTGTAAACAAGTTGGAAAATGAAGTGGTTACATTTTCGCAAGTTGTCTGCAACAATCCTTCCAATGCAGTTCGCCTTGTACTATTTGTATTCCCGTATGAATATGAACTAAACCTCCTTTTTAAAAATTATTTTTGTAGTTTACGTTGGGGAAGACCTGTTGTGTTTCATAACATACCATGCGTAACACAAAGTTATGAAATTATTTTTTGTGAAAAAGCTGAATGAAGCTCTTTACAAAGAGGATAAATTTTTATATAGTAAAGATACCTAATATTTCTAGGTAGGTGAGAAAATGTTTAATCGCGAACTTGTAAAAGGCAGTACATCCTTGCTGGTGTTACAGCTTTTAAATGAACGTGATATGTATGGCTACGAGCTCGTAAAGGAAATGGATCGACGTAGTGAAAACCATTTGCAAATGAAGGAAGGTACGCTCTACCCAGCACTTCATAAGATGGAAAAACAAGCGTACATTGAATGTTATTGGCAAAACCAAGAAAAGGGACCAGCTCGTAAATATTATCGTATTACAGAGCAAGGGAAAGAAATCCTTGCAGAAAGAACGTCGGAATGGCATCGATATGTTCAAGTGATGAACAACCTGATTGGGAGAAACGAGTCATGACCGAAGGGGAACAACATTTTTTAAATGAATTAGAGCAAGAGATTGGGCGTCATCCTGATAAGGAAGAGATTATAGCAGAATATCGCCTGCACGTATTTGACCTGCTACAGGAGCAAGCGACCGATGAAGCAAAAGTATATGATGAATTGGTACATAGACTCGGTTCGCCAAAGGAGATTGCAGCACTATGGAAGCAGGAATCAGCCGTAACGCCTAAGAAAACGCAGCAATTATTTGTGTTTTGCAATATTGCCATTTTCACTTTTGGGGTGCTGCTTACAATTGGCTATAACGCATTTGATTGGTACTGGCTGGAAAGCTTATGGGCAGGCCTAACAAATGCTGCATCTATTATTATACTTATTTATGGTTTCTTTTGGGCGTTGCTCGGCTATGAAATTGGCAGAGAGTTTGGGTCCCGTGGTCATAAATTGTTGAAGAAGACATTTTTGTTTTCTATCATACCTAATTTGATCTTAATGTATTTAATTGTATTTAAGCTTATTCCACTTCAGTGGTTTCAACCGTTATTGAGTACGCCGTTTATTATTGTTTGCATTCTTTGTACGGCCGTATTGTACCCAATAAGCTGGCTGGGGTATCGGTGGGGAAAGAAAGCTTCAATATGAAATGGGCTGAAGCCGAGTAATGCATTCAGTCCTGATTCGTTATTATTTTTTTGTCTATATACATAGTATTTCTATGTATATAGACTTACAATGTATTGGAGGGATATAGATGGATGTTCAAGTGACGAAAAGAGATTGGCCATTTTTGCTTGTATGTGTAGGACTTGGAATACTTGCAGAACTTAGTTTTTTCCATGAAGAAATTGGCTTGTCATACCTCGTTTTCATCGCAGTGTTTTATGCTGTGTTTTTCTTAAGGATTAGCATACCGTTTCAGCGTCGCAGAATTGGTTTACTGCTTATGGCTGCTGTTTGGCTGCTGGCAGGGAGTTATCTTTTTTACAATAGTACCTTATTTTATCCCTTGAATTTAGTTGTGATACCTGCTCTCGTTTTCTTTCATCTGATCATGATCACGAGTCAGAACAAGATTGTCTGGAGTAAACCTGCGTTCTTAATCCTATTAATAATGAAATTAAAAGAAGCAATTCAATATAGCACGAGATTTTGTATAGGAACAGTTAAACCAATGGACGAAGGAACAGGTAAAACAATAAAACGTATTGTAATTGGTTTGATAACAGGTATTCCATTATTGTTAGTTATTATTGGGTTGTTAATGTCAGCGGATAAAGTATTTCAGGATATGATTCTAAAATTGCCATCGTTTATTATACGATTTAATTTTACGGAAGAGCTGCTCCGTCTGATCGTTGTTATTGTTCTTTCTCTTTTATTCTTCGGTATTTTTCAGGTACTGCCTAGAAGAACTGAAATAGAGACGAATAATGTTATGAATCCAGAAAAAAAGCATATATATTGGGATAGTGTTATTGTTGTAACGATCTTAGCGATGCTAAATCTGGTCTACGCCATATTTGTAGCTATACAGTTTGCGTATTTTTTCGGTGGAGGATTACAGGCCGAACTTACTTATGCAGAGTATGCGAGAAAAGGATTCTTTGAATTGCTGCTCGTAACGCTAATTAATTGGACATTGCTGATTTTCGTTTTGAAGCGCGTAAATACTCCGAATAAAGCTATGAAGCTCACATTAAAGATACTCAATACCTTGCTTATTATAGTGAGTGGTGTAATGTTGGTTTCTGCATTTGGACGTTTAAGTATGTATGAAGCTGCTTATGGGTTTACTGTGGACCGAATTTTAGCGCATGCATTTATGATCTTTCTTATGGTAATTTTTGCATATACCTTTATTCGGGTATGGGTCGAGCGGTTAGCGATATTACATTTCTATCTCATCACGAGTTTATTATTTTATGTCGTGTTAAATGTTATCCATATCGAACAACTTATTGTTACAAATAATTTAGAGCGCTATGAACAAACGGAAAAAATTGATATTTATTATCTGAGCACCTTATCATATACCGGAATAGAGGGGCTAATCGAACTGTATAAAATAGAGCCTGATTATCCAGAACTGCAACGTTTGCTGAGAATAGAGCAACGAAAACTAGAAATGAAACAGCCGGATTCCTGGCAAACATTTAATTTTAAGAAGCAAGAAGTAATTGAAAAAATCCAACGTTTGGATTTAGAAGTATAGGGAGGTCTAGCACAGTGCAAAACGTAATACCGAAGCATGTTGCTATTATCATGGATGGAAACGGAAGGTGGGGGAAGAAGAGAGGTCTGACAAGGAGTCAAGGTCATTATGCAGGGGCTCAGGCAATGGAGCGAATGATCGATGCCAGTATTGAGTTAGGCATCCAGATACTGACGCTGTATGCATTTTCATCAGAGAACTGGAGACGGCCAAAAGACGAAGTTAATTACCTCATGCGCTTACCAGTGAAATTTCTCAAACAAAAGCTGCCAGAGTTTATGAAGAGAGATATTAAAATACTGGTATCAGGTAACATAGAAGCTCTTCCGAAAGCCACAAGAAGAGCGCTGGATGATTCTGTTGAAGCAACAAAAAATAATGCTGGCTTGATTGTGAACTTCGCTTTCAATTATGGAGGGAGAGATGATATCCTCCAAGCTGTTCATAAAGTAATTTATGAGGTTCAGCATAATCATGTGGAATTAGAAAAGTTAGACGAATCGCTGTTCCAGCGGTTTTTATATACGAAGGAACTGCCAGATCCAGAATTAGTCATACGTACAGGCGGAGAGAAGCGGATGAGTAATTTCCTGTTATGGCAATGCTCGGCATCAGAGCTATACTTTAGTGACATGTTATTCCCAGATGTAAATAAGCAGTTATTAGAAGATGCGATTGGTATGTTGCAGAAACGGTATTCTTTCGTATGAAACACACCCAAAACAGTGTGAGATAAGCTGTTTTGGGTGTTTTATTGTGTTAGATTGTAAGGCTGCCAATCAACTTTGTAAAGTGAAGGGAAGTGTAAATTATATTTTTAGTGGAGCCATATTAAACGAAGGTTCCATAATATCTATATGATTTCCATCTGTATAAAAATCGACTAGCTTTCCTTTGTATACGAGCTGAAAACTCCCTGTTTCTTGAATGTCATGAGGTGTTATTAAAGATATTGGCTTCGGAAAATCCAGAATATCACATTCCTTTAAAACAGATGCAACAAATTGTGAACAAAAAAATGCCTTCTCTCTGTTAATAGGCTTGTTTAAAATAACCCCAAATAAACCTAAGAAATTATAGCGATATTGCTCTTTTTCAGCTTCTATCTTTTGCAGATATGCATTGATTTTTTGAAGCTGATCTTCGTTAACTGTATAGCTATAAATGGCTGCACTTGCATGCTTGAATAGCCCGGACCGCAAATTTTCCTGAACAAATCCACCAATGAAGGGGTTTCGGGGTTTTTTCCTGCCGAAACTATATGCATTTACTAACTGTGGATCAAAGGAAATCGATGCGTGGTTATATGGTTTTTTGGTGTATGACTTTATTAATCTAGTAAAAACAGTTCCTGTATCGGTTAAAAGTATATATAATTTCTTTTCGTTCATTATTAATCGCCCCTAAATCATCATGAAACATTCAAATGCTGCCATCTTATAGACGAAGTAAGGTGGACATAGGTTTCATTTTTTATTGTTAATCTTTCTTAATAGTAATCTAGAATAGATAATCTCATAAGCAGCTTGAGTAATATTTCACCCTAGGTCTGAAGGCGTAATCTAAATTTTACTGACAGCACACTTACGAAAACGGGACAAAGTACGTATTTACAAGGAATAATCCTTGTTCAATTGACATATGTATGTTAGAGTTGGATATACTATAAACAGAAACGGAGGTTTTCCTTGTGGCAACTATCAGACTTCGAATCCAAGGATTGAACAATTAATTGAATATGTTCAGCTCTGCCTGTGCGCAGAGTAAAAGGGATTGGTCTGTCTTTTAGTAAGGAAAACTTTTATATACGGTTTTTTATGCAGAAAAGAAGGGGAGTAGTCTACCTTCTTTTTGCTGTCTGAAAATATAGCTGCTTTCGCGGTGAAGGCAACTAAATATCCCTTTACAAAGCGCAGGCAGAAGTCTGTGCTTTATTAAAATTGGAGGAAATTAAATGAATAAAAAAGCGATATTAGTTGGTGTTAATATTTCTAAGCAGGAAGAAGAGTTTGCTTATTCCATGGAAGAATTGGGGAATTTGGCGGAAGCTTGTCATATTGATACAGTCGGGGAACTGAGGCAGAATTTGAATCGAATCAACCAAGGCTACTATCTTGGTACAGGTAAAATGGATGAATTGAAAGAAATGGCTGAAGCAGAAGATGCCGATATGCTTATCTTTGATGATGAATTATCCCCTTCGCAAATCCGAAATATTGAGGAAGCAACGGAATGTCAGGTTGTTGACCGCACGATGCTGATTTTGGAAATTTTTGCGAACCGAGCTAAAACGAGGGAATCAAAGCTTCAAGTAGAAGTAGCTCGCCTCAAATATATGCTGCCGCGATTAATTGGCAGCCGTGAATCACTTGGTCGTCAAGGCGGTGGATCTGGTTTGATTAACCGAGGGTCTGGTGAAACAAAGCTTGAGACGGACCGTCGTAAAATTGAGGAACAGATTGCTAAATTAAATCGCGAGCTGGAAAACCTCGTCAATCAACGGAAAACACAGCGGAAACAGCGTGGAAAAAATGATGTACCTGTCGTCTCGCTTGTTGGCTATACAAATGCAGGAAAATCAACAACAATGAATGCTGTATTAGATATTCATCAGACGGGAATAGATAAACAAGTATTTGAAAAGGATATGCTTTTTGCAACGTTAGAAACCTCGGTGCGAAAGGTTGAGCTGGAAACAAATCAAACCTTCCTGCTAACGGATACGGTAGGATTTATTAATAAACTTCCACATCATCTTGTAAAAGCATTTCGCTCTACATTGGAAGAAGTCATCGAAGCAGACCTTCTGATTCATGTATTGGATGTATCGAATCCGAATTATGAAGAGCATTGCAGGCTAACACATGAAATTTTAGCTGCGATTGGAGTTACAGATATACCGATGATCTATGCCTATAATAAAGCAGATCAAACGGAAATGAATTTTCCAGTAGTTGAGAACAATCGCATTTATTTGTCTGCCAAAAAGCGTACCGGTATTCGTGAATTACTCGATTTGATTAAAGTGAATATTTTTAAAGACAATGTGATTTGTGAGTTGTTAATACCTTATTCTGAAGGACAGATTGTATCCTATCTAAATGACCAAGCAAATATTCTTGAGGAAGCGTTTGAAGAAAAGGGAACTAGGTTAAGAGTAGAATGTAAGCCTTCAGATGCAGAAAGATTTAAGCAGTATCTAATCGATGCGGATAGATAAGTAGGAATTAAAACATGAGAAAGTGGTGAATCACATGACATTATCAAACACACAAGTAGTTGATAAAGCAAGAGAGCATGGACTCTATATCACACCAGGATCTTTGAAGTACAATGAATCGGGCCTTGACTTTCAAGTGGTATTCGCAACAGATGAAAAGGGGGACCATTGGGTATTGCGCTTTCCGAGACGTAGTGATGTCATCCCATCTGCCAAACAAGAAAAGAGAATACTTGATTTAGTCGTACCTGAGATTGCCTTTCAAGCGCCGAAATGGGAGATTTTTTCCGATGAATTAATTGCTTATAAACTTTTAATTGGAATACCAGCAGGAACGATTGATCCAGAAAAGAAAGCATATGTATGGGAGCTCGATGAGAAAAATCTGCCTGAAGCATACGTAGAAACATTAGGGAAGGCTATGGCTGAATTGCATCAAATAAATCATGAAAAGGTTAAAAAGGCAGGTTTAACGGTGCAAACAGCGGAAGAAATTAGAGATGTAATGCGTAAGAGAATGGAAAAAGTAAAGGCAACATTTGGAGTGAGTCAACCGCTTTGGGATCGTTGGCAAAAATGGCTTTCTAATGACTCGATCTGGCCGCAGCATACTGCCTTCATCCATGATGATTTGCACCCTGGGCATATTTTAATTGATGAAAACGCTCGTGTAACTGGGTTTATTGACTGGACCGAGGCAAAAGTGGATGATCCAGCAACCGATTTTGTATCCCACTTAATGGCGTTTGGTGAGGATTCGCTTAAACAATTAATTGATGCATATGAACGCGCTGGAGGAAATGTTTGGCCAAATTTGTTTGACCATGTAGTCGAGCTTCAAGCAGCATATCCAGTTGGAATTGCTGAGTTTGCAGAGAAATCAGGTCTAGACGATATGATGGAAATGGCGAAGCAGTCGCTCGGTGTAGGCAATGAATAAAGGAAACAAGGAAATATGTCCCCGCTAGTTTATACTGGCGGGGGCTTTTTCGCATTCGGACAGAAGCGAATTATCTGTCATGAAATTCCGCCAGCTTCTGTTTGAAAATCTCCCTAAACTTTTCTCTATCCTCATGGGTAAAAGCTTTCGGCCCTTTTGTGCGTTGCCCACTTTTTCTAGCCATGGCACTCAAGTATCTTGTTTGCAGGAGCTGATCAATATTGTCATTCGTATAGATAAATCCTTTATGGTGCAACACATTACATCCTTTTGCAAGGCCAAGTGATGCTAAACCGTAATCCTGTGTGACGATGAAATCGCCCTTTTCTGCAAGCTTCATAATGCGGTAGTCAGCTGCATCTGCACCTGAATCAACATAAATGGTTTCAACACCAGCGGGGTTTTCGGTACGGGAAAAATGCGACAGGCTTGTGACTAAAATAACTGGAATTTTAACAATACCAGCCTCTTTCATAATGACATCCTTTACTGGGCATGCATCTGCATCAACATATATTTTCATTTTTTTCGCTCCTTAATTGATTGTGATAATAAGCGGATATCCTGTATTTGTCAACTAAAATATAATTTACTATTTATATTAATATGCACTTTACAATAGTGTGCGACATACACTATAATAAATTTAGGAGTTGATAACATGAGCGATGAAAAAGAACACTTAGATAAATTAATGCAGGAATTGCGCCGGGGAACGATTACGATTGGGGTATTAAGTCAGTTGTCAAATCCTCAATATGGATACTCTCTCGTCACAATGCTCGCAGAGAAGGGAATTCAAGTTGAACCAGGGACATTATATCCATTGCTAAGAAGGCTGGAAAAACAAGGGTTGCTTGATAGTAAATGGGATACGAATGAAGCTAGACCACGTAAGTATTATCTGTTAAGTGAAACTGGGAAAAATGTGTATGATTTGCTTGTCGTTGAATGGAAAGGCATTGTTGAAAGCCTTAATCATGTAATTGAAAATAAAGGAGATGATGAAAATGGAGATGGTTGATCGGTATATCTATGCGGTTACGCAAAAGTTACGACAGGATCAAAGGGAAGATATTGCGAAAGAACTGCGTAGTTTAATTGAAGATATGCTGGAGGAACGTGTTGGAAGTAGAGACATTAGCGATAAAGATGTTGAAGAGGTTCTACTGGAATTAGGAACCCCAAGGAAATTGGCAGAAAAATATCGAGGTACAAAAAAATATCTAATTGGACCAGAGATTTTTGATTCTTATTTGATGGTCTTAAAAATTGTGCTTGTAACAATTGCTTCGATAATGGGTGCAGTATTCGCTGTGCAAACCATACTAGATCCTGTTTTGATCCTCGATCATTTTATTGATCTGATTGTATCAATCGTTACCGGAATACCGATAGCTTTTGCTTGGACGACATTTGGATTTGCACTACCGGAGTATCTCGGTGCCTATCAAGCGAAGGATATCCAAATTGATATGGAATGGAAACCATCTGACTTGCCGCCTATACCAGATGAAAAACGACAAATTAAACGTGGAGAATCAATTGCTGGGATTATATTTTACGCTATATTTATCGTCATTTTAGCATTTTCAAGTGAATATTTCGGTATTTGGGTATTTCACGATGGCTTTTCTGGAGTCGTTCCATTTTTAAATGAAATAACATATGGTACGTATTTATTGTTTATCCTGCTAATATTTGGCTTTGGAATTATCAAAGAATGCCTTAAGCTCGTCTCTGGAAAATGGACGTATAAGCTAGCTGGGTATACGTTGATATTAAATGTAATTTCCATGGTTGTCATTTTGCTTATGGTTAATGGACCGGCGTTTTGGAACCCTGATTTTATGAATGAGTTAGCCCAAGCTGGTGTTGTGACAGTCGGGAGTGAAGGATATGATGTCGTACAGAAAGTCTGGGAACAATCTACATTTTGGATTTTCGTGCTCCTTGCTATTGGATTAATCTGGGATGCAATAGACGGATTTATTCGAGCCCGAAAAAAATAAAGGAAATGTATATTTTAAGACACAGAATGGTTTATAGCCATTCTGTGTCTTTTACAATTTCCCTTTTATAGACGTAGCAAAGTCTTGGCCCAACAAGGAATACATATACATATCATCAAATTTACCACAGGTATATTCATAATTTCTCAGTAACCCTTCTCTCACAAATCCCTGTTTCTCTGCTAGCTTTATTGAAGCAATATTAGGTGGTTCTATTAAGGCTTGGATCCGCTGGAGTTTCAATTGTTCAAATCCATATGCTATGACAGCCCCAAGCGCTTCACTTGCAATACCCTTTCCCCAATAATTTCTATGTAATTCGTAACCAATTTCACTTCGATAATGCTGTGAAGCAATATTAAGAAAGCCGCAGCTGCCAATAACCACACTTTCTTCTTTTAATGTAATTCCCCATCTAATCCCTGTTTTTTGTTTTAAGGTCGATTGATACCATGAGATTTCATCAAAAGCTTCTTCTATTGTTTGAAAAGGTTCAAGACCGTAGTGTTTCATTACTTCTGTATCCGAAAGGTATGCCAACATGCTAGCTGCATCTGTTTCTTTAATTTCTCGTAATCTTAACCGGGATGTTTCAAGTATTGGAAAGGAATTCATAGCAATATTCATAAAAATTACTCCTATTTTTATTTAGATTTAATAACTCTAATTTTACCATAATACTGAAAAATGTTACTGACTATATTGCAATTATCTAATTTAAGTAATATACTAAGTTACACGAGTAATGCACTAGTTTAGAGAGGGGGTTGCAGGATTGATTCTTAATGCGAATGGCTCCAAGCCAATCTATATTCAAATTTCTGAATGGATTGAAACGGAAATACTGAATGGCAACCTTACAAAAGATGATAAAGTTTATTCGCAATATAAGCTTGCGGAGTTATTTACCATTAATCCAGCAACAGCAGCCAAAGGATTAAACCTTCTGGCGGATGAAGGAATTCTGTATACGAAACGAGGTCTCGGGAAGTTTGTGACAGCTGATGCACTCACAATCATTATGAATAAACGAAAGAACCAGACATTAAAAGGTCTGCTCCAGGAGGTTGCTTTGGAGGCCGAACGATTATATGTTACGGAAAATGAATTAGTGGAAATGCTTGGGCAAATTATGAAAGAGCGCAAGGGGGATTCGCGGTGAATGTAGTGGAGTGTAAAGATTTAACCAAAAAACAGGGACAGCTAAACGCTTTAAATGACCTATCAATTACAATTAAAGAGAATACGATAACTGGATTGATTGGACGTAACGGGGCAGGGAAGACAACGCTTTTAAAAATTCTTGCAGGGTATTGGTATGAAACAGCAGGAGAAGTCCGCGTATTTAATGAACAGCCTTTTCAAAGTCTCTTCGTATCTGCGAATGTGATTTATGTGGATGATCAAATGAGTTTCTCAGGAAGATTAACCTTAGCAGATATTTTAAAGGAAGCTAATAGGTTTTATCCGAAATGGGATGCTAAACTTGCGGAGCGCCTATTTGACTATTTTTCTTTTCAACCAAATCAAATACACATTCATTTGTCAAAAGGAAAGAAAAGTACCTTTAATATGATTATTGGCTTGGCATCGAGATGCGCGTTGACCATGTTTGATGAGCCAACAACTGGAATGGATGCCTCCGTTAGAAAGGATTTCTATCGTGCGCTGTTAAAAGACTATTTAGCTCATCCGAGAACAATTATTATTTCCAGTCATCATTTAGAGGAAATTGAGGATTTACTAGAGGATGTTTTATTGATTGAACAAGGGAAAAAATATTTCCATCTTTCCATGGATGAACTGAAGGAATACGCTGTTGGCCTAACGGGAAGAACTGAGATTATTGAACAGTGGACTGCAAATAAGGAAGTCATTTATAGCAGGCAGATAGGAAAGGATACAACGTATTGTGTTGCAAAGCGGGATTACATTCCGTTAGAGCAGGCGAAACAGCTTGGGATAGAGGTATCCTCTATAGCTGCTAGTGATCTATGTGTCTACTTAACTCGTAAACAGAAGGGCGGTATTGATGATGTCTTTAAATAAAATGAGTTTAGGAGTGATTGTGAAAAAGCAATTTCAATATAAACTGAAGGCATATGCTAGTGTGTTTAGCTCATTGGTTGTCCTGCAAATCATTGCGATTCTTTTTTCACTTGGAGGCAATGGATCAAGTGGTTCGTATAATAATAACTTATCTATTAATACGACACTCTATACCAATACAAGCGTACTTATATTAACAATGCTCTGGATTGTCATTCATGCGATTATGATAACAACTAAAGCTGAACGGGAGAATGGATTTACGTTTGTGTCCAATCAATTAAGTAATAATCTGTCTAATGCTTTGTTTTTATTGTTGGCAAGTGTTCTGGGTGGGATCACTACTATTTTAGCAAGTTTTTTACTGCGTGTTATTGTTTATTTTTTCATTGATACGAATCCAATTATAGGAACTGGATTTACGTATCAGTTAAGTGATGTGCTTATCGGAATCGTTGCTATGATATTCTATTTAATACTTTTAGGCTCATTTGGTTATCTATTAGGAATGATTACACAGCTGCACCGGATGCTTCCGGTAATTGTACCAGTTTTAGTAATAGGGATGATCATTACCATTGCACAAACCGAGTCAGATGTAATTATTAGGCTAAGTGAATTTTATTATCAAGAAACGAATGCGTTATTTTTTATCTTAAAAATTCTCGTAACGTCAATACTCTGTTTTATTGGTGCAATCCTAGTTTCGCATCGATTGGAGGCGAGACGATGAGTATCATTTCAATGCTTCTTCCATTAATTATTTTTGTTTTCATTATCTTGGTAATTGCCGTAGCGGCTGGGAAGTTAAGTAAATTGTTTACTGCTAAAAGAGGATATTGGATGCTTTTCGGGTACTCCCTGCTGTTAATTATTTCTGTTGGAGTTTATTATTTTTCAGCGGTTTCAGAGGAAGAGGGTGTCCAATCTAAGGATTTCGATATGAATCGTGATGATCTATACAATGTGCTCTATGATGGAGCACCTATAGAATCCTACCAAAAGTATCTAGAAAAAGAATGGGAATTTCCATATGAGGGAGATACGCTTTATTTTGATTATTTAGGTGACGATATGAATACGATAAATGTTGCTGTTGAAAGATACGATGGAAATTCAATCGAAGCCTCTTTTTATCAAACACCCATTTATGTTAATGGTGAAAATGTACGAGAATACATGAACCCGATTGATCTTCAGCTGTACTCAGATCAGTTGGTCATTGAATTGGCGGAATCAAGGGAATTAAGATTTTCCTCCTTTGCAAAGGAATTTCCGATGCAGCAATTTAGGGAGGGAAATGATGATATGTGGAGTGGCTACGAAATAGAATGGGGAACCCAACTGCTTTATTTACGTATTCCTAATGGGATTAAGACTAGTAGTAACTATGATATTTATATTGAATATGTAAGTGAATGAAGATAGAAACGTGATACGTATTTTAGTATCGCGTTTTTATCTTGCTGGATAACTATAAGTCTTGGATGATATAGATAACTTTGGAAGCAATGCAAAGTAACCGTTTATCCTTAAATCAAAAATGAAAGATGCCTCTGCATTTTTGATTGCAACTCTATACTCAAATGAATTTTTATCTTTTGTTCAATCAAAAGTGATAGAAACGAAAGTAATGAAATTAGGTTTACGTTGATGAACATGATAGAGAATGTATTTACAAATACTTTATATTAATACCCACTCTGCTCATTATAGGAACGGAGGCTTCTTTTGTTACTTTGGATTAATTGGATATACAACGCACTACACTATATTGAGCTAATTGTTGAGGAACTAGTAACTAGTAGTTAAGATAAATCATTTGGGCAATTTACTTTACCTTAAAAGTAAATAATTTATTTATAGAGAAAACAATCAACAACACACTCTGTTTTGATTGTTTTCTTAAACATTATTTTTAATATTTTAAGTTATTTATATGTTTTCGGTTGCTTAAATACCTTGATATGACTCATTTTTTTGAGTTTAACTATAACAATTTCTAAGTAAAGGATAACGAAAACTATGTAAAGGATAACAAAAACTATGTAAAGGATAACAAAAACTAAGTATCTATCTATAACAATTTCTGAGCGAACTATAACAAAAACTGAGTAAAAGGGTTAACTATAACAATTTCTAAGTGAAGTATAACAAAAGCTAAGTGGAAGCGTTAAATATAACAAAAACTGAGTAAAAGAGAAGAAAAGCCGAGCAAACTATAACTACTTATGAGTGAATTAACTATAACGAAAAGTAAAAGTAATCTAATCTAATTTTATAAAATTAAAACAATTTATTTTGGTTATCTGTCTCATAACTTTTTAATGGATGATAGCTTAATGGTTTTGTTATTTATCTATATTTAATAAAAGGAGAATATATATGGCTTCAAGGGGAATTAGTGAAACAAATATCATAACTAAATCCAATAAATTAGTTGAGGCTTCATATAATTTAACGGAAGTCGAACAAAAAATTATCTTGACTTTAATTAGTTTGGTACAACCAACAGATAAAGAATTTCAACCGTATATGTTCTCTATTAAAGACTTTATAAAGATGATCGGTGGAAATAGTAATACGAGATATAAAGAATTGGAGGAAATTACTAGAAATCTATTATCAAAAACATATGAAGTCCGATTTGAGGACACACTGTCCCAGGTGCAATGGCTATCACAAGCTGATTATAATTATAAAAAGGGGACTATTCAACTTACACTACATCGTTTTTTTAGACCTTACTTATTACAATTGAAAAGGGAATTTACATCCTATCAATTTAAAAATGTTAGTAAAATGAAAGGACGGTATTCGATAAGGATATATGAACTATTAAAACAATACGAAAGGTTAAAAGAAAGAACATTTGATTTAAATGAATTACAACATAGAGTTGGTGCATCAGATGTATATCCGGCTTATGGTAATTTTAAGCAGAGAGTATTAGTTCCTGCTCAAAAACAGATTAATATGAAGTCTGATATATCGATTGATATTAAAGAAATTAAACATGGTCGAGCAGTTAAAAAAATTAAATTTTTCATTGAATCGAAAGAGGCTTATATTGGTATCCTACCAAAAGTAGTATCTGGTAATACAGAGGATTACAAAAAACAAAAAATGAAAGTAATACAAACTAATCCCGTCGAGGAACTAGACCTGTTTAATGTTTTAGAAGAGGATAATATCTTAGAAGTACATAATTTAGCAATTGAAATAGGATTTAGTGTAAAAAGAACGGTTATCAAAGAATGGTTGAAATTTGGGAAGAAAAAAGTAATAAATGTCATGGAGTCCATTCGGTACAACAAAAAAATTCAAAATCCAATTGGTTTTATCTTCAGTCAGTTGAAAAAAGAAGAGGAAGAAATCGAGGATGTAATAGAGATTAACCTATCGCAACGGGTAATACGAGAACTAATAGCAGAGTTTACACCTAATTCAAAAGCAGTAAAAATGGATTTATTACCAGATTGGATGATTGAAAGGAGGGCCATTCCCTTATTTACTAAAGTGATGTCGGAAGAAGAAGCAAAACAATTATGGAATGATAAAAAAGATGAAATATATAAAGTGATAAATAAAAAAAGGGAAATGATGGTTTATTAACCCGCCAGCAGAAAACCCCCAAGGGAATAAGGAATAATTGGTGGTTTCCTTCGGATAGCTTTTTATATCATGAAGCAAAGATACCTATGCAATTTAACAAATTTAAGTTACAGTCATACCTCCTCTGTATTAACCAATTAAAGCGAATAATAAGGAGGATCCCTATAAGCAAAGTACAGGGGTGATCATAGTGTTTATTCTCCAATGCTATTACAGAAAACGATTAAACCATTTGTTTATATATCCCCTCGCAATGAACTTATTACCAAATTTCCTAACCACTATATACTCCGGCTAATGAGTTGAGAAGAATAGGAAAATGTCCTTATAACCCAATGGTAGAAACTGTTTTACATTTATAGTAAACGCTTTGAGCCTCTTGTCATAGCTTTTGTTAATCTGTATGGAGAATCTGCATTTAAAAACGAAACTGAATTTAAATAAAGGCCGAGTAAAAAATCATCTTTGTAAAATTATTACTATTTCATTTTTAACTACTACCCCCCTGCCCAATAAAAATGTCCAATCTTTATTGGGCATTTTTATTGGGAAAGAAAAGCAGAGTCTCTTTCTTGTTTTATTCCTATACTACAAATAGATATACATAAATTAGAAATTATATCCCTTTGTAGTAATTGAATATAAAAATATTAAAATGGAGCGAAATAGTAAGTAAGGGCACTAAAGGACTTTTAAATGAAAGGGGAAGATTGGATGGACCTCTCAAATACGAAATTAGTTTTATCGCTCATTAACGAAAGGCTTCAGAACAAATATCAACAATATATATACTCTTTATGGCTAATGCTTACCACGAATGATCAAAGATGGGTTGAACAGTTAGAACAAGATGAAAAGTCTTATAATGATGAAATATCTTCACCTAATCTGATTCATTTAATTCGATTATTACAAAAAGACCGTAACATGGACCTATTATCTAAAAGGCAAATATCATGTCTATACAATGAAATGCTTGAGTTATCGTTAAATCCATCTCTTCAACATCGGTACACCAAACTCTGGAACGAAGCTCACTATGTAATTGCAACGAATAAAACTGAATTTAAGGGGAAAAAATTAACAGAACAACAAGTTTTAAGAATTCTAGAAACGGAACAAAATAATAGTCAGAGAGAAGAGTTATGGTACCAATATATGAAGGTTGGAGATGAGTTGCAAAGTAGTCTAATAGAATTAGTAAATATCAGAAATAAGATCGCAAAAGAAAAAGGGTTTGAAAACTTTTATGATTTAAAATTAAGCAGCCAAGGTTTAGACAAAATAGAACTAAACTCCATTATTACTGGGATTAGAACCAATCTAGATGGAGAATATAGTTACATTAAAAAGAATATAGATAAACAATTACAGGACAAATTTAATATAAAACAATTGTATCCTTGGCACTATCCACATCCATTTTTTCAGGAAGTAAATCTTAGCTATCTAGAAGACCCAGCTATAACAGTAAAAACTGTAACGAGTAAATTAACTAATTGGTTTCAAGAAATTGGGTTAGATATAAAAGACATTTTAAAGAATAGCGATATTTCAGCCAATGAAGATAAAAGCGCTGCTAATTTTTGTCTGAATATTGATCGAGATAAAGATGTTCGAATATCCGCTCATTATCACCAAAACCAAAAATCACTTTCACTTCTTTTGCATGAACTTGGCCATGCTGTTTATGAGTATAACGTTAACATGGATTTACCATTCATCTTAAAAAAATCCTCTGAGATTTTCATGAGTGAAGCAAGCGCTATATATTTTGAAAGGTTAGTTTTTAAAAAGAGTTGGTATCGGAATGTTATTTCAAATGAAGGAACACAATCAGATAAATTTATTGGTCAACAAGATTTTGTCAGTCATCTTCTTGTTAAAGTTTATTGGACAATGACAATGACAATATTTGAACAGGAGTTATATCGTAATCCGAATCAAGATCTTAATCGTTTATGGTGGGATATTGTTGGTGATGTACAAAGAATAGAAAAGCCAATTAAATGGGATATACCAGTATGGGCTGTTAAGCCACATCTTACAACTTTACCCGCCTATTATCATAACTATTTACTAGGTGAGATCATTGCTTCCCAAATTGGCAATAACATGGCAAGAAAGTATAGATCATCTCATTCAAAAGAAGGAATACAATACTTGAAGGAAAACATCTTTTGGTTTGGCCACTCAAAAAGTTGGAGAAATATATTAAAGTCCTCCTTCCAGGATCAGTTAAATCCGGGTTACTTAATCTATGATATTAAACAGTTACTGGAGAATGAGATGTAATGAAATTAAACTCAAGATACTTTAATGATGTTCGGTATAATTCAAAGCAAAACACTATAAAAAAAACAAGTATAGATTCTACTAAACTAATCAATGAAATTTACTGGTATTTAAAACTGCCCAAATCACTACAAAGATATCTCCCTAAGATTGTCAACTATTCTGACAGGTTGGAAAATGCCTTTATAGAGATGGAGTATATACATTGGCCAACTGTATCTGAATTGTTTTTGAATGAAGAACTACCAATTCAGGATTGGAAAAGTACTATTCTTCCTAAAATAGATCATATTTTAGAAGTATTTTCTCAATACCAAGCGACTGTTAAGTATGAGGATTTATCCTCCATGTACATTACTAAATCAATTTCCCGATTAAAGCGTTTCATTGAACAGAATAGCACAGCTTATGGTATATACAAAAGGGGTTATCTAAATGTCAACGGAAAATTGATGCAATGCCCGATGCGTTATCTTGAAGAAAATAGTGAATTATTATCCTTTATTATAAATCAGGCCCAGCCAAGTATCATACATGGAGATTTATGTTTCTCAAATATTTTCTTTAATACTTCAACAAAGGAAGTAAAATTGATAGATCCAAGAGGGAGTTTTGGAAGGGCTGGTATACACGGGGATCAAAATTACGATATAGCTAAAATTAAACATAGTTTATCAGGATATGATCACATTATATCGGATAAGTTTCAGTTAATAATTAGAGGGATGGGGCTTGATTTTCAGATTAACCAGTCACCTTATCACCAAAAAATAAATGAAATATGGACAAGTTATTATCATAATCACCAAAGTATTAATGTAATAGAGGCATTATTATTCTTATCTATGATTCCTTTACATAAGGGAAATTACAAAAAGCAACTTACGATGTATGCACTTGGAGTATCATTGCTCGACAAATCAGATGCTGAAAGGAGAAGTATATGAGGATTGTAATAGACTTGGATGGAACAATTTGTGAATTGAAAAAACCAAATCAACGATATGAGGATGTATTACCAAAAGATGGAGCGATACAAATAATTAATCAGTTAAAAAAGGAAGGCCATGAGATTATTATTTATACTGCTCGTAATATGAAAACCTTTAAGGGAAACTTAGGAAAGGTAAATGCCAATATTGGCAAAATAACAATTGATTGGTTAAACCATTACGATATTAAGTATGATGAAATATTATTTGGAAAACCATATGGCGATATATACATTGATGATTTAGCAATGAAATTCACTTCTTGGAATGACGTTGAAACAAACTTGATGAAAGGTAATTATATATGAATATAGTCATCCCTTTAGCGGGTAAAGGGACTCGCTTTAAACAGGCAGGGTATACTGAACCAAAAGTATTAATTGATGTTTTAGGTAAGCCAATGTTTTATTGGGCGCTTGAAGGAATTAAGGATTTATTAGATGAATATCGAGTTACATTTATTTGTCTTGATCATCATCTCAATAGCACTGAGTTAAAGAAGAAAATTTACGATATTTGCCCCGATGCAATTATAGTATCGTTACACGAGTATACACATGGTCAAACTGAAACAGTCTTAAAAGCGGAAGCCTTTTTTAAAAAAGATGAACCACTCTTAATATTTAATGGAGATACGTATCAACAATGTTCGAATATCCGTACTAAGCTAGATAACTCGATCAAAGGTATGGTTTTTGTATTTGAATCTAAAGATGATTCTTTTAGCTATGTCGACGTA
This sequence comes from Oceanobacillus profundus, assembly GCF_003515705.1. GTDB lineage: Bacteria > Bacillota > Bacilli > Bacillales > Amphibacillaceae > Oceanobacillus > Oceanobacillus profundus. The sequence continues at coordinate 105,756 of NZ_QWEH01000005.1, read as the reverse complement.
GATAATAACAATAATATTTTGACTATAAAGGAAAAAAAGGTTATTTCAAAGTATGCAACAACAGGTCTATACTACTTTCCAAACACAGAGCAATTTTTAACTATAGCTAAGGAAAACAGTGATCTTTTTAAGGGTATAAAGCAAGAATACTATATATCTATGGTAATTGAAAAAATGCTAAATCTGGGTACCCAATTTGAGTCAGTAAAAGTGGAAAAATGTTATACGTTCGGAAATCCATCAGAAATTGAAAAGTTCATAAAAAAATATGAATGAAGGTGAAAATGTGATTAATTATAAAATATTTATAGGACTAAGCGGAGGCCTTGGCCCTTTATCAAGGACTTTTCCCATAGCTGAGGAGTGTTCTAAATCAGGTATGGAAGTATGTTTTAGTATATATGACGAAAGTGCTATTAAGATTATTGAAAGCGCTGGTTATAAAGTATTGATGGATGATGATCCAACAATGCCAAGAAAGGAATTTTTATTAAATCCTACCAGTACATTTTATAATCTCGATCAATACTATGCACAAATGGGGTTGTTAGATCCTAAATTCACAGATAGTTGGATAGCACATCGAATAAATATGTTAAACCGATATAAACCAGACCTTGTAATTACAGATTTAAGCCCAAACACAATGATAGCAGCTAAATTTTTAGGTATTCCTACATTATCTATTGTTCAGAGTTGTCTTCACCCTGATGGAATGCCGTTTCATGATGAGGTCCCACGTAATTTACCAAAAGTGACTACGATTATTAATAATATTTTAAAAAAGCTAGATATGAATCCCATAAATAGAATAGAAGAATTATCCATTGGTACAAAAACAATTGTTCCAAGCTTTCCTGAAATCGATCCTATCTTTTCTAAAGATATTGAATATGTTGGACCTATAAGTATGAACTTTATTCATTATGGGAATACCGTCCCTGATAAAGAGCGATACGTCTTAGTATACCCAGGGAGACTTCAGGATACTACGGGTGAAACAGGACTAAAAATAGTAGAACAAGTAACACAAGTGAGCAAAAAATTACCAGAGTTGCACTTTGTTATAGCTTCAACTGAAAAAGACCATCAAATGTTTACATGGGAATTGCCGAAAAATGTATCTTTGATTCCGTATTTTAATGAATATTTGTTAAGAAAAGCAAGTTTGTTTATTCACCATGGTGGTCATGGCAGTTGTTTATCTTCCATTGTAACTTCCACGCCATCACTTGTTCTTCCAACCCACAGCGAGCGTTTTTTTAATGCGAAACAAATTGCAAATTATAAATTTGGTGATTATATCATTCCTGACACAACCACAATCAACCAATTATCAAATATGATCGAATTTATGGTTAATGATCCTTCCTATCAAAATAACATAAGACTCTTTCAAAAAGAGATTAAAAGTAGAGATTATAAGGGGGAAATAAAGGTATTTGATATTGTATGTTCATTATTAAAAAGCGAGCAGAGTAAATTATGATTTATGGAATTGGAATAGATATCCAGGATATATCAAAATTTGAGGAAACGTTAAACAGAAGCAATCCACATTTTATTCAAAGAGTTTTCACAAAGAGAGAGAGAGAGTATGCAAAAGAATTAGATATAAATCAAACTTTAGCAGGGAAATGGGCTGTGAAGGAAGCTTTTTTAAAAGCAATTGGAAAAGGCATAACCAATCTAAGATCATTAAAAAATATAGAGGTAGATAATCTTCCAAATGGCAAACCACATATTAATTTATACAGTGACCTAAGGGACAAATTGAGTGACTTAGAATACAAGATTGACGTAAGTATTTCACATTCTGGTAACTATGCAGTTGGACTTGTTGTTATTAGTCGAAAACTATAAGCCAATGTTTTACTCCTAATGGGAAAAAACGGAGCATAGAAAAAAATATTATATTGTATGGGACCACCTATTACAGATATTGATGGATAGGGTTAATATATATTAACAGATAGGAGGATGAATATATTTTTGAAAATACTTGTAGTTTTTGATTCCAGCTCCCCTCCCAGTGATTTTAAAAGTAATAGTAATGTAATAGAAGTAGCTTATATTAAAACGGCCAATCAGTACAACAATTTAGTTAAAAAGAAAGAAATTAAAGGTAAATATAAGTTAATTGTATTTCTAACCTCAAAACATAGTCTGCCTTTTGATTGGAGGTTAAGCAAACTAGGAGATACGGCTTTTGTAACGTTTATTGGGATAAAACAATGTGACATCCCTCTAATCTGTGATTACCTCGAAACTATTGGAATACTTTCAATTAAAAATTCCACAAATAAAAATAAATCAACTTTAATTAATAATATAATCCAACATATCAATAATAATACCCATGATAATACTCTAAGTTTATTAAAAGTCTCCAAAGAATTTAATATTAGCACTTCATATCTTTCAAAGATATTTAAAATGTATTGCGGTATTGGATTTAAAGAGTATCTTATTAGACTTCGGATAAATAAAGCAAAGGCTTTACTTAGAAGAGGAGCATCAGTAACTGAAACTTGTTTAAATGTTGGTTACGGTAATTTAACCCACTTTTCTAAAATCTTTAGAAGATATGTTGGTTTAAATCCTTCCGCTTTTCGAAATCAAACAAGTTCATTAGTAGTCTATAAGGAGGATAATAATTACGAAGTTTAGATGTAATCAACTTTCATGTCACATTTTCCCTTGGGGTAATAATTATGTCAAGGCATTTCAAGAATTAAATAAAATGCAAATTAAAAAATGTGAAATTGGTAGTAATATTCTATTGTCTAACGACCCAGGTTGGATTAGGGATAAGGTATATGAAAATCAATTAGTAATATCAGGAGTATATGAATTTGGACATTTTGGGGTTTGGAGTCAGAGGAGAAGTATTTACTTACATCATGATAAACTTAGCAAACTACTTCGATATCTAGATATTAATTTCGTTATTCTGTGCTCTGGATTTCTTTTTAAAAACCATACTGATTCAAAAGAAAAAATGCTAGAGATGATGAGAGAAATTGTTAAAAGGTATACCAACATTGGAATCCATGTGGGAATCCATCCTCATAAGGCAACCTCTATATTTACTAGTGAGGATATCGATTTAGTGTTGGAATATGAAAAAGAAAATATTTCTTTAGTTCCAGACCTTAGTCATTTAAAAGCCGCAAATTTAAACCTGTATAAATTTTATGAAAAATACTATGATGTTATAACTGAATTTCATATTAAAGGAATGAAGAAAATCCATGATCAGCACTATCAAATTAACCAAGAGGAGGTAGATTTTTTGTCTTTTTTAATAAAGAGTAATTATCGCCAATTATTAACGTTGGAGATAGATCGAATTGAACCTAAAGCCATAGAAGTAGTCGAGGGCTCTTTAAAGATGTTCTATCAATAGCATAAAAAAAGAAGATTATTAAACATTTAAAAACAGAGCACTTAGAAGTTAAAAATGAGATTATATTATTGTCTCTAGAGACGCTAAAATAGAGGAGGGATAATTTGAATAAACTTAACACTGCTTTAAAGAAATCATTAAAATTAGAAACATCAACAAGTAGAACAATTCTAGAACTTGTTGACGGGCGTCGTGAAGAATTAGAATTTAAGCAAGAACGTCCAACTGAATTTACTGTAAGTGATTCAGAATTTAGCATCAAATCCGGAATTGATGTTGAAGTAGAAATTCAAAATGTAGATTTAGTGGCAACTTCTAAAGTGCTGTGGCCAGGAAAAGAGATTCGTGTTCGTGGTGGTATTGATGGACAAGGGGAGACAATTAAAGCGAGAGCGAAAATTCCAGTAAATAGTACCATAAATAATGGTGTTGATGCAGAATCATTCTTATACTGGGTTATTGAAACTCCGGAGGGTGCGCTCCATAATAAAAAGCCTATTTACATGAAGGGTTTAATTAAAGGACTTCCACCAAAAGATGCAGTTTTCCATTCACAAGATGTTGTTCCGATTTACGATAATAATGGAAACGAGGCAGGATCCTTATATAACTGCCTACAATCTAATTAATTATAATTGCAAAAGGGTCTTAATTGACCCTTTTGTTTATAGGAGGAAGTACTATTTTTGACGTTATAATAGTCGGTGCAAGATGTGCCGGAGCTTCTCTAGCTATATTTTTAGGAAGATTAGGTTATAAAGTTTTATTGCTAGACAAATCCTCAAAAATGGGACCAACACTCTCCACACATATTATTGGTGAAGTAGATATTTACAAGTCATTAAACATCAATTACAAAATAGAAAATTGTGGTTCCCCGATTTTAGAGAGGTTTAGAGTTGATGTGGAGGGACACATTTTTGAATCAGATACAGTAGTTTCTAATCGTGTAATAAGTATTAGAAGAGAGTTGCTTGATTCATATTTATTGCAGGAAGTAAGTAAATTACCTAATATCAAAGTGAATTTGGGGTTTAATGTTAATGACATTATAGAAAATAGTAAAGGTGAAATTATAGGAGTTACAGGTAAGAAAAAAGGTTGTACTTCTAATCAGTCCTTTTATGGAAACATCATAGTTGGAGCTGATGGAAGAAATTCACTGATTTCCCGTAAGGTTAGCGCCAAAACTACTTTAGTAAATAAGAATGAAGAACTTGGAGTGGTTTATGCATATATTAAGGGAATTAATCCAATGCCAGTAGGTACAGTAGAATGGTATTGGACCCCTAATGGAGTCGTTATTGGAAATCCAATCGATCAAAACATGCATTGCTTTGCAATTATGGTTCCTCCTTCCAAGTTTAAGGAAATATGTAACCCGAATGGCTTTATCCAACAATTATATCAGCTAAGAATGCTTGTACCGAGAATAGATAATTTAAAAATAGCAGGAAAAATAAAAGGCATTAAGAAAGTTAATAGTAACTTCAAGAAACCTTATGGTAAAAGATGGGTTCTTGTGGGTGACTCGAGCGCTTTTCTGCATCCGATAGCAGGGGTGGGTATTGATAATGCAGTTTGTACTGCAGAACAATTAGCGCTTCAACTTGATTTATATCTCAAAGAGAAGCAAAGTTGGGAGGAATCCATGTCTATTTATCAAAATTTGCGTGATAATAGAATACTTCCTCAATTTTATTCATCCGTAAGTACACAAAATTTCCAAAAAACGAATATTAACAGTGTTCAGCATGAACTGACTAGTATGTTATGCACGTTTCCGAGCCTAGCTAAAAAAATAGCACTTCATTCAAACCAAATTATGACAATGTTGCAGGAGGGCGGTTAATGTGTACTTCCTATTTGTTAAGATTAAGAGTGCTCATTCAATGGTTTGCACAAATAAAATTCTATTGACGCTTTTTCAGTCTATGTTTAAAATCAACAAAGCAAACCAAGCCAGTCAAAAAACTGCCTATGTAAAAGGAAAAAAGAAATTGCAGGAGGTTTATGATGATGAAGAACGCTTCTGAATCTTTTCATATTGAAACCTATTTTGAAGCCCCAATTGACAAAGTATGGTATTCCATCGCAACCGCAGAGGGGATGAATACGTACTTAACATATAAAGCAGAATTAAGAGGGAAAAATGAGCAGCCGAAGCCAGGAGATCATTTTTTATTAAATTATGGGGACATCGAAAACGATCAGTATATATTACAGTTTGATAAAAATGATACATTTCGTGTAAAGGATACGTATGAATCAATTTCCCCTGATGGATCCGTTCAAACCTTTCAGGTTCAAACTTCAACAATGCTTATAAAGGAGAGGGATAATTTAACCAAACTTACGCTAATGGTTGAAGGATTCGAATCAGATACTTATGGACAATGGTTCCGAGAATGTATGAGGCTAGGTTGGACAAGATCGTTGCTCAATCTAAAATCAGTATTGGAATTAGGGATGGACTTGAGGACTCCGCTATTTAGTTATCCTAGACTCGGGGTATTAAATTGCACGGTCAATGAAGAACAGAAGTTAGAACATAATTATGCAGATACAGGTAATTATTTATTAGAAGTATTCCCTAACAGTCCTGCTAGTAAAGCAGGATTAGAAAAGGGTGATATTATCATCGCTTTGAACAACAAAGAAACAGCAAACTACGATGAATTTGTACGTGTAATATCATCGTTTAATATAGAGAAAGATGCAATTAATATTAAATATCTAAGAAATGGTTCCAGTCATTACACACAAGCATATTTATCATTAGAGGGAAATTTTACTGGACTAGTAGATACGGATGAAGATACATTTGATGATATTCGACAGAAAAGAGAGAACCTTGCAAAACAACGTTCGTCCTCTGGATCGCTTTGGAAAAAAGATAAAGGTGGAAAAAGATGAAGATAAAAGACAGAGTCATTGAACTATTAAGTGATAAATATTGTGGTTTATTACCGATAAAGTCTATTCATGAAGAAGATACAATAATAGATATTGGATTCGATTCTCTACGATTTATGGAATTTGTGGTGCTGATCGAAGAAGAGTATCATATTGAATTCCCGGATGATTTATTGGATATACAGAGTACAACAACAGTTAGAGAGGTAATTGAAAGGTTAGAAAAGGAGGTTTAATGTAATTGGACCTTCTAAAACTTATGAAAAAGAAGGCTGAACGTATCTGTATAAGAAACAATAATAGAAGTATTTGTTATCAAGAAATATATGAAACTACTAAAAATAATCAAGAACTTATTCGAGCATATACAGAATCTAATAAGAAACAAGGTCAACCAGTAATGTTTACAGACATAACTTTAGGTTGGAAGCTAATCCCTTTGTACCTGGCGTGTTTGGCAGAGAAAGTTACTATTATTCCAATAGACTTAATAAATAGTCCAAATCAAACCAAAAAAATACTTAACTCAACATTTGGGATAATAGTGAAGAATGCTCACGTTGATGATGATGGAAAATTAACTAAGATTGATATTAATCACAAGGTAACGGGATACAAAGAGTTAAGAGGTGTGGCATTTGTGCTTTATACATCAGGAACGACTGGGAGTCCAAAAGGCATCATGCTAACGTATGATAATATCATAAACAATGCTTTACAAATAAAACAGCAATTACAAATAGAACAAGAAGACAGACTTTTAATTATCCGTCCACTCCTCTATGCTTCTTCTATAACCGGAGAGTTAATGGCTGGGTTAATCGCAGGTGCCTCGTTTGTAGTGAAGAAACATACTGAATCCCCATTCCATAGTATAAAGCTTATAAAAATGCATCAGGTTACGATGATGTTTTTGACCCCCTCCCTAATGTTTAAAATCCTTCAACTAAAAAATTACAAACTATATCGATCACTTACAAAGGTAGTTCTTAGTGGTGAGAGGCTGTACAAGTACCAGTATTTAGATATCTCTAACAAGCTCCTGGAAACTATCCAAGTTTTTAATGGATATGGACTTACAGAGGCTTCACCAAGAATCAGTATGGAGAAGATGCAAGGAACCTTTCAAGAAGCGTCCGTCGGAAATCCACTAAGCAACCTCAAAATTAAAATTACCGATAAGAGTGGGAAACAAGTTAGTAAAGGGGTTAAGGGTTATTTAAACGTGAAGGGACCAAGTGTGATGAAAGGGTATTTTAGACAAAAGAAGTTAACTGAACAAGCATTGGTAGATGGTTGGCTAAATACGCATGATATAGCAAAAATGATTGGAGAGAATCTGTATATTTATGGTAGGGCAGATAATATATTTATACGGAATGGTATCAATATACAACTGGAGGACGTAGAGGAGTTATTAAGGGCTACGCCATATGTTGAGGACACGATAGTAGAGATAGTTAAAAGAGAAAATCATGCATTTGAACTGGTAGCACATATTGTTCCTACCAAAAGCTACGATCCTCTTTTATTAAGAAAAGAGATTAGAAAATGGGATACTAAGTTTTGGCCCGACAAGATTAAAATACAACAAGAAATACCGAACGGAAGTACAGGAAAGCTGAGTCGTATTCTATTAAAACAAACAAAATAAAAGGAAAGAAGATGAAGTTTTTTATGGAAAAATGGCAGAGTTTCTTTTCGAGTGATTACTTAAAATTCTCGGAAGAGATATTAACCAAAGATCGAACGAACGATGAACTTCAATTTCTGATTAACAATCTCGAACTAACTGGTGATGCTAAGATTCTTGATTTAGGATGTGGTCAAGGAAGGATTTCAATACCTTTAGCTAAATACGGATATAATGTTACGGGATTAGATGCTTCGCGTGATTTGTTAGAAGAAGCTAAAAATAGAGCAAAAAGGGAATCAGTGTCTATTAATTTCATCTATTCTGATATGAGAAATATGAATTATCTTAATGAATATGATGCTGTAATAAATATGGGAACAGCATTTGGCTATGTTGAAAGGCAACAGGATGACGAGATTACATTAAAAAATGTTTATCGAGCCTTAAGACCAAATGGAGTATTTATACAAGATTTGGATAATCGGGAAGCAAAGGTAAATAATTACAATAAGCAGTCTTGGTACTACATGAATAATAAATTCGTATGGAATCAAAGAGAGTTCAACTATCTAACTGGTCGATGGAATGAAATAATTAAATGGGAAGAACATGGTGAAGAGAAAGAGTTTTTACTAAATTTAAGACTCTACACGGCTTCTGAGATTATCCATATGAATCAAATAAGTGGTCTACAATTAAGGGATTCTTTTGGGTATTTCAATAACCAGCCATATTCCGCGACTTCCCCTAGAATGATTATGAAGTATCAAAAGAGTAAAGGTGTTTGACATGAACTATATGGATCTTTTACCACATCAATTACCCTTTCGCCTTGTAGAGAAGGTTGATACCTATCAACCTTCTAAACTTCTAAGGACAAAACTAAATACCCAAAAGTTATATTGGCTGGACAATAAAGAAGAAGTTCCTTATTCAATCATGCTTGAAGGAGTTGCACAAACAGCTGTCATTTTTATTCAGCTTGAAACCAAACCACTTCAAAAAAATGAGTTTCCAGTTCTTGGATCTGTAAAAAGTGATTATATTCAAAAGGCACCTTTATATGGTGGCATGCTTTCGTTTGAAGTTAAACCGCTTCGTATTCATGACAAACAAGCTATTCTTGAAGGAAAAGTTACATCTAATAATAAAATAATAATGGGTTGTATTTTAACAGTAGGAGTACAAAAATGATGTTAGAATTTCAAAAGCCATGGTGCTTAATTGACCAAATAGAAGTAAGTCAAGATGAAATTAAGAGTCAAAAATATGTTAGCTATAGCGATTTTTTTCTACAAGGGCATTTTAAAGAATATAGTATCTTTCCAGGAATGCTAGTAGTGGAAGGTATGCTTCAATCAATCAAAGCAGCAAACAAGTTTAAGGAACTATCTATCTATAATTTATCTCCTAGTAAAATACAGTCTAGGTTTCTTCACAGCATATATCCAGGTGACATCATAAGTTATTCCATCACAGTAGAATATATTGATTATGAGCAAGTCATTTTTAAATCATTCGGTAAAGTAAATCAAATTACGGTTGCGAAGGCTAAATTTATTTTTCGAAGAGGGGTCTGTCATGACAATTGAGAGATTGATAGAACTTGAAGATCAGGGACGTCTAGCAGGAGTATTACATATACCAGAGAACTTAAAAGGGACCTGTCCCGCTGTCATTTACTGTCCGGGTAAGAACGGGGAAAGATACGAAGTGCATCGACTAGCGGTAAAATATGCCCGTGTGCTAGCTGAAAGAGGGATTGCTACTCTTAGATTTGATTATTATGGGATGGGTCTTAGTGATGGGTTTTATTATGATATGACAACTTCCACAAAAGTATCAAACATACAAGCTGCTTATCGTTACACAACAAATCTTGATTTTGTAGATAATAGCAAGATTGCTTATTTAGGATTTAGTGACGGTGCGAGAATTGCAATAATGGCAGCAAATCGAACAAAAGTTGATAAAGTGGTTATTTGGAGTCCTCTTTTCAATGAATACGGGGGAAATTATCCAAATAATAAAAGACCTAGATTCTCTCGTCATGAGGTGCAGAAAGATAAAATAGTAATGCCATGGGCAGGATTATGGATTAGTATGGATTTTTACCGTGATCTACAAAGGGTAAATATTATGAATGAGATTAAATCCTATAATGATAAATCCCTACTTATATTTGGAGGAGATGACCCTTTGGTACAAGAGGAAATGGTACACATGGAAATAAATGAATTACCAATATATAATGAGAGCGCTAAAAATCAAACCCTTACTATACCGAAAGCAGGCCACTTATTTACTTCGGAGAAATTTGAAAACTTATTAATGACAAAGACGTTGAATTGGCTTTTATCACAATTCGGGTAGAATGGAGGATATTACATGTGGAAACAGCGCTGGTTGGGTAAAAATAAAGAGATATGTGGACTAATAGAATATGGTTCCAACGAGTGTGATAGCTTAGTTGTTACATTTCCTGGCTTAGGTCAAGCAATGAGTGAAAAGAATTATCTTTTTTCTAATTTAAGAAAACATCTTGAAAAAAGAGGGCAAAAGTTCATTCAATTTGACTATAAGGGATGTGGAGATAGTAAAGGATCAATGGAAGAGGTTAATCTTCAGACAATGTATGAGGATAGTCTTAGAGTAGTGAAAATTGGTATTAAGTTGTTTAAACCTCCGGTATTATATCTTGTTGGAAACGCGCTAGGTGGGATAATTGCTTGTAGAGTTTGCCAGAAAATAGAAAAACTTTATAACATTGATTGCAAAGTAATAGCTATTTCTCCCATAATTGCGCCTATTCCGAAGTCAAGAGATATATTTGCCAAAGAAGTTCTTCAAAAACTAAACAGGATAGGATCGCTAGACTCCCAAGAATTAGTAACCGGATATGATTATTATACGTTAAGTGATTTTGATATTCATCAATATAATTATTTTACTAAGTTTGGTTCGCATTTGTTATATCTTCATGGACAAAGAATTTCCTCTTCTCTTATCGAGCAGATAGACAAGCTAATCCCAATGAAAGAATTAATGTTAGTACAAAATCTAACGCTGATTATAGGTGAAAAAGATTGGAAATTCGAATTGATAGACCAGTTTAATAAGGTATATAAATTAGAGCAAGTAGAATATTATCATCAACATCCTTCTGCAATGGATAAGTTGATTGAAATAATAGAATCGTTAGTAAAAGGAAGGAAATGTACAGATTTCTGTCCCTTATTAAGGTAATACCAAAAAGGAGACAAAAAGTATGGGAATCGATTTAGAAGGAAAATACTTGTTTGATCTAAATTATTTGGATTGCAGTAAAAGTCAGTATGTTAGTTATTTAAAACAAATGGGATATCGAGTAGAAGCACTGTATTATAATTGCTTAGATTCAACAAATGAGATAATGATTCAGATTATTAAACAAAAAAAATCTAGATACCACTTTGATGAGCTGGGTTTTCAACATTCTGATTGGCAATTGATTGGACTGGAAAAGAGAGATATACATTCAGAATCTTTATATAATATACAAGAGGGAATTAAAGAGATTATAGATAGTGGGAATATTGTGTTTGTGTCAGTAGACACATTTCATCTCCCACACCGAAAGCAGAGTTACCAAAAAGAAAAATCACCTCATTCCATAATGATTAAGGGATTCCGTGATAATTTAATAGATATTATCGACGAAACTGCACCAATCTTTTCAAAATTTCAGTATCCGCTAAGTGAATTAGAGATTGCCTACAAAAATGGCTGTGGATTTAGATATATTAGTTATTTTGAGCCTATAACTTTCAACAATATGGATGATTTAAAAGAAAAAACTAAGAAATTATTTCAAGACTTCATAGACAACCGGAATGAAACATATGAATTATTTGATTCTGTGGATGACCTCTTGAAACTAAAATCTCCCTATTTCAATAACTTAGTTGAAACCCTACAGCATCTTAGTGCGTCGTTTACACTATTATCTGGTTCAAGAGAAATGTTTGTTCATTTTGCTAATTTTGTGGGTTTTGATGGTGAGGTGCTAAACTTGGCTAAGAAATCATCCCAAATAGCAGATTCGCTACGGAATATGTTGAACAAAGCTATTTTACGTAACCGTGTGAAAGAAAACTTAGTTCTAGAAAAAGTCAATTCTTTATGGGAAATAGAAATAAAATTAAATCAATTATTATTAAGATAGGGTGATGGTATGCTTTCAACCGTTCAACAAAAAGAAATAATACAACGATTAATAACCTCAAATCACATTCAAAAAGGAAATAAGGTAATGATAGATGTTCAAGGAGAAGTTAATAATTTTGTTAACGAAATTATTAAGGAAATATACAATCGAGGGGCACTCCCTTACTTACGAACGTACAAGACGAAACACATAAAAGAATTAATAATGGGTTCTTCGGAAGAAAGTTTAAAATTATGGCTTGATCAGGAATTGTATCGTTTAAAGAATATGGATGTTTATATTGGTATTAAGTCCCATGAGAACCTTTATGAGTTTGAAGATATCCCTAAAGATAAGCTGTCTCTATACAACAGACGATTCTTAAATCCTTATCAGCATGCATATTTGATGAAAGAAAATTGGACATTGCTTCAATACCCCACCTATGGAATGGCACAATTGGCCAAAATTGGTTCAACAGAGTTAGTAGATACGTATTATAAAGCGTCTACTTTTAATTATGAGAAACTTAAGAGAGATGTCATACCTCTACAACGTTTAATGAACAACACCAACACGGTTGAAATTAAATCCCCGAATACAAATCTGACTTTTTCAATGAAACGAATTGGGAACTATCTATGTGATTGTAAATACAACATTCCGGATGGAGAAATATTTTCTGCACCGATAAAAGAAACAGTGGAAGGGTATATCCATTTTAATTGTATTACTTCACTAAACGGAGAACTATTGGAAGACGTGTTTCTTGAATTTAAAAATGGTAAGGTTATTAGCTTTAAATCAAGGAATCAAGATACTTTACACCGAATTATATCTACAGATGAAGGATCTCAATACATTGGAGAGTTTGGGATTGGGTTGAATCCATATATTAAAAAGCCTCTAAATAATCTCCTGTTTGATGAAAAAATGTTTGGAAGTTTACATCTTGCATTAGGACAAGCATTCCCAATGGCATATAACGGGAATGAATCATCTATTCATGTAGATTTTATTTTAAATCAACAAAAAGAATACGGAGGCGGTGAACTGTTCTTTGATGGAGAGCTCATTAGAAAAGATGGGTTATTTATTCCAGAAGAGTTGCAGCAACTAAACTATTTAATGGAGGGAGAAAATTGAAAATAACGCATAATATCACAACACCATTAATTAGTGCTAGTAGTAATCATGCATTTCCCCTGTCCATATTGAGTGACCGTGAAGCAATATGGTACTTTGCACAAAGTATTCAATTGTACGGACATAAAGAAAAACAATCCTTAGATATTTTTGAATACCATAACGTAGCAAAAGAACCCACTCCATTTGTATCCATTAGTTCCCTTTCCTTAAAAGATAGATTAGTAGATGAATTTTTAATAGAATCACTACGTGCGGGATTCTACATTCGTTTATATCTTGATCAGTATTACCTCCAATATCAAACCTCTTTTTCCAGATCATTTAAAACCAACGATATATTGATATATGGGTATGACAGTAGTAAAGAAACTTTCATGTTTGTAGCTGTTAACAAAAATGGGATGCTCGAAAGAAAAGTACTTCATAAAAAACATATTTGCAATGCTTACGTTTACGCAAATCCTCAAGAATCTTCAAAAAGAAACGTATATCTTTATAAAGCTATCCATCATTCTCAACCGGAAATAAAAAATATGTTAAATGAAATATCGTCCCAGTTAAAAGATTATTTAAATTCGAAGGACTGCATCGAAATACATTCTAATATTAAAAAGCTATATCCTAGCAATGATTATGCATACGGTCTTGATAATTACAAGTTATTAATCCAACATTTGAAAGCAATAGGTAGTCAAGAAAGGGAGTTGAATATTAAAAACTTTCAAATTCTTGTTGAGCATAAATATATTATACAGTTTATAATACGTGAAATACACAAACTAGGTTTAATAGATAAAAGTTATATTTATGAAATAAATAATATTGTAATAATGGTAGAAAATCTAAAGAAATCTGTTTTGCGTTATATGTTAAGGAAAAATGAACGTGTAATATTAGGACTCGTAGAAAAAATAAAGGATATACAGGAAAAAGAAATACAGTTATTACAGCGTGTTTTAAAGCGAATAGGTGACTCTACATGTATCTAGTTGATATATTTAAAAGATACTTAAGCAAACGCACTATACTTTATCTCATTGCTTTTACTTTTTTAATCTTTTCTGAAATATTACAAGTAATCCCCCCAAAATTAATTGGGGATATAATCGATTCATTGACGTCCGGGAATCTAACTCAGTCTAAGTTAATATCAGAAGTCATATTACTGGTCGCAATTGCTTTATTTCACTTTGTTGTGATTTATATCTGGTCATCCTCTCTATTTGGAGGAGAATTTTTTATTCAAAAGGAACTAAGGAAAGACATGTTTTATCGAACCTTGTACAACAAAAAAGCACCTAATGATCAGGGGAATGCTTTGACTATAATGAATAACGATATCAATACTATTGGATCTAGCTTCGGATTTGGAATCCTAAGTTTTATGAGTACTGTAATTGGACTTCTGGTTATTTTTACAATGAGTATAATGATCAGCTGGAAACTAACAATCGTTTCCCTGCCGCCCATGCTATTAATTATTTTTGTAGTAAAAAGGTTAGGAAAGCAAGTGCACCAAAATAGTATGGATGTACAAGATAAAAAAGGCTACCTTAACAATCACAGTCTAGAATTTTTTAATGGATTACGCTTGATTCGGATATTTATGTTAGAAAAAAAGTACGTGGAGAGTTTTTTTCGGTTGAATCAAGGTGTTACAAATTCTGAGATTGTTTTAGCGCGAACAGTTAGTATGTTTCATCCTATCATTGTTACGTTGATTCGTATTAATTACGTTATTACATTGGGGTATGGTTCATATTTAATTGCTGTGGGTGACATAACAATTGGCGCATTGATCACTTTTTTGTTTTATATAAACTTACTGCATTGGCCTATAAGAGCGTTAGGAGATTTTATAAATTTTTTCCAACAGGGAAATGCATCAGCAAGTCGGTTTATAGATTATGTGGATAACACGAAAAACAATTCAAGTTTTACTCGTAATATTAAATCACTAACAGATATACGTTTTGAGCATTTTAGTCTTAGAAGAGGAAATTCAAATGCCCTGAGTGATGTGAATCTGATAGTTAGAAGGGGAGAAAATATTGCAATAGTTGGGAAGACAGGTAGCGGGAAAAGTTCTTTAATTTCATTCTTTGCAGGAGAGTATGATACCTATGAGGGCAGCGCTAGTATTTCAAATGTTCCTTACAGAGAGCTTTCCCAAAAGAATCTATCAAACCTTGTTGCATATGTGCCTCAAGAACCATCAAATTTATCGAAAACCATTTACGAAAATTTAATCTTGGGTAGTTCATCTGCAAAGGAGAAGATAGAGGAAGTTTTGCAAATTACCAGCCTTCATAAAGAAGTGAAAAATTCAAATTTAACTTTAAATTCGAGTATCGGGGGAAGTGGAAAGAATCTATCGGGGGGGCAACTTCAAAAATTAGCACTATCTAGAGCACTTTTAAAAAATTCCGAATTACTATTATTAGATGATATTTTTTCCTTCATAGATTCAAAGAGTGCGGTTGCGATTTTTGAGAAACTACTGAGGTTTCGACGAGAAAAAACGAATATAATTGTTACAAATAACTTTGAGCTTACACAGAGGGTAGACAAAATTATCGTATTAATAGATGGAAAGGTAGTTGAAATGGGTAGCCATGAAACTCTCATTCAATCCAATAATTGGTATTCTAATCAATATCGTAAATTTAAAGAGTTAAGTGAATTGGAGGAAGAAGAGAGGAGGTTACAGTGTGAATAGAAAGACGATTAAAAGGTTGTTTGATTACTTATTGAATTATAAGTATCAATTTGTCGTCACCACTTTTATATTATTAATTGCGATTACAATCGATTTATACATTCCATATTTAATCAAGATTATATTGGACAACTATATAGAGCACAGCATAACGAATATACTCTCCAATGCACTAATTGGACTAGTTATTTTGATTATATTGTCTGGTTTACTTAACTTTGGACATGAGTATATTTTCTCAAAATATACTCTTAGACTGGTACAGATAATTAGAAATGACTTAGTACAGTATCTAAATCGGCAACCAAAAAATTTTTTTGATAAGATACCACCTGGTGATATTATCAATAAACTAACAAATGAGTCGATGCAAATAAAAGATGTATTTGATAATTTTTTAGGGGGATTTATTGTTAGTCTACTTCAATTAATTGGCTTATATATAGCACTCTTTTTGATTAATCCCCTTTTTGGATTACTTTCACTCGGGATTCCAATTGTATTTATGACAGTGAATTACATCATAAATAAACCTGTTCATAAGTATATAACTAATATTCAAGAGTATTTAAACAAGATAAACATTTTATTTGTTGATATAATTAAAAATTTCTCTTTAGTAAAATTAAATAATGCAGAATCTCAGATTAATAGTGAATACGTAGAAACGAATCATAAGATATACCGAAATATGTTGAAAAGGATGCACACGCTTCATTTGACGGATGTAAACTTAAATGGTCTATTGCAAGGATTAGTAATCGCAAGTATGATTTGGTATTTTGGAGGTTCGATTATAGAAGGTTCTTATAGTATAGGTTTGTTATATTTATTGATTGATTACATTAGAAGAATCTTCGCATTATTTAAAGGTATGAATGGGCAATGGGTAGTATCGTTAACTGCCCTTGAAGCAGCAAATCGAGTATTTAGTGTTTATGATAACAATCAAGTCGAATCAAAGAATACTATTGTGAAAAAGATAGATAAAGGTAATATTGTTTTCTCGGATGTTTATTTTAATTATCAAGAAAACCAAGATATTCTAAAGAAGATAAGTTTTTCGGTAAGTCACGGAGAAAAGGTTGCTATTGTTGGTCCGTCGGGTTCTGGAAAAAGTTCTATCTTAAGTTTACTATTGAAATTTTATGCACCCGGTAAAGGAAAAATACTAATCGATAATAATGATATAACTCTGCTCAATACAAAAACAGTTAGGAATCAAATTTCCTATGTTGATCAGCATAGTTATGAGTTCGAACTATCCTATTTGAAAGAGCTTAGTGAAAATCAATGGAATAAATGTATTACGATTTTGGAAAAGCTTGGTTCGGCAAAATTAACTGAAAAAATAAGAAAGCAAGGTTTTGCCTCATCTAACAATAATAGTATATCAACCGGGGAAAAACAGATTCTTGCGATTGCAGTAGCCCTGCTTAAGGATACAAAAATAATTATTCTGGATGAAGCAACATCCAGTCAAGACTATGAAACTGAACGAAAAATCTTTAAAAAACTTGTAGAAGAAACAAGGGATAAAACGCTTATTATGGTAACGCACCGTTTAACTACAGTAAAAGATGCTGATAAAATATTTGTCCTAAACAAAGGAATAATTGAAGAAGGTGGAACCTATAGAGAACTAATAAAGAAAAAAGGCTTTTTTTATAAATTAACCGCACTACAAACAAAGCGACATAAAGTATTGGTTGAATAAAAAAGAGGGGTGATCGTTTGAACGTTTTAGGTATAGGGGGATCTATTCATGACTTTTCTTCATGCTTGTCTCAACACGGAAAAATATTAACGTATATTGAAGAAGAACGATTGTTGAGGATGAAACATTCGTTAAATATCCATAAGAAGATTGTATTAAATAAAGCGGCCGAATATTGTTTGTCGGTGAATAACATGAATGAAGAAGATTTAGATTGCATCGTGACATCGGATATTGTTGAGCCAGCATACTATTCTAGATTTAATCATCATCACGTACATCAAATTAACCACCACTTATCACATGCTGCTACGACATTTTATCCTTCACCATTCAACGAATCAGCAATCCTAATTGTAGATGGTAGAGGGAGCTTTTTATCAAATGGAGAAAGAGAGACTATCTCTTATTACTACGGTAAGGGGAGAGATATTATTGAATTAAAAAAAGTTAGCGGACTTGAAGAAAACGATTTGATAGAAAATTCAGTAGGGAAATTTTATGAGGAAATGACAGATTTAATTGGATTTGGATTTTTACAGGATGGTAAAACAATGGGATTAGCACCATTCGGAACAGAAAAGTATATTAAAGATTTTACTGAATTCTTTTGGTTCGATCATAAAGGTCAATTTAAACAATCTCTTTTACAGATTCAGAAAATGCGTGAGTTTGTAAGGTATCAGATGAAAAACAGTCAAGATAAACAACAAACAAAAGCAGATATGGCATATGCAGTACAGCACCATCTAGAAGAGGTTCTAATTGCTGCCTGTATAAATTTATACAGTATTACTAAATCAGAAAACCTATGCCTATCAGGAGGGGTTGCTTTAAATGGTGTGGCGAACGAAAAAATTCTAAGAAGAACGCCATTTAAGAACCTATATATTTTCCCAGCTGCTGGTGATGCTGGAACCGCCGTAGGTTGTTCATTATATGGGTATTATCAAATCGGAGGGTATGAAAGAATACCAAATACTGGGGACTGTAGCCCGTATCTGGGTAAAGAATATAGTGATTCTGACATAAAATCTGCATTTCATAAACATGCTTCTAACCTTACTATTGTTCAACATACAGAAGATGACCTATATGATGAAGTTTCAACGTTATTATCGGAAGGAAAAATTATTGGTTGGTTTCAAGGGAAATCAGAAGCAGGGCCTCGTGCACTCGGAAATAGAAGTATCCTCGCAGACCCAAGAAATCCTAATATGAAGGATATAATTAATAAACGAATCAAGCATAGAGAACCTTTTAGGCCATTTGCTCCAGCAGTATTGGAAGAATATGCCCGTGATTTTTTTGATTTTTCAAAGTCCTCTCCTTATATGCTATTTGTTCCGAAGATAAAAGTGAATGCTCAAGATAAAATTTCGGCAGTGACTCACGTAGATGGAACCGGCAGATTGCAAACTGTTTCAATAGCCCTGAATCCGCAATTTTATGAGCTTATTCGTTATTTTTATAATAAAACTAACATACCCATACTGCTTAATACATCGTTTAATGATAATGGACAACCAATTGTTGAATCCCCTCAAGATGCTTTAGATTCCTTTCTTCGTATGGATTTAGACTACCTTGTGATTGGAAATTATTTATTACAGAAAATAGAAAGTGTGGGTAATGGCTATGAATGATGGATATTATTTAGCAACGTACCTACACATTGATCCCATTGATCATTTGTTAGACACAATCGTTAGACATGATCAAAATATGGCATTATTTTATAAGATTGGAAACTCAATTGAACTCATTCATTATTGGGAGTTAGAAAGGTTCTCTGGTAAAAAGGAACACCATAAATCCTTTCATAGTGTGGAACAAGCCAAAAAAACAATCAATAAATTGTTACGTCCGCTTAATCTTACATTAAATAATATGCAGGCAGTATGGGGGACTCCGGGTTTGAATACAACAGAAGATTATCATTCACTTAGGCAATATGACGATTTATCATATCATAGTATTTGTCATTTGTTTTCTTCAATTCTTTTGGACCCAGATAAGTTTTATAACGATAAAATAATTGGTTTTGCAGTGGATGGTGGACCTGATGGGGTTGTCGATGAAACAGAACGAATCCATAAACCTTATTATGCGGGTTGTTATGTTAACAAAGGTAAAATCGAACTGTTTCCCGTTGAATCACCAGGACTGCTTTGGGGATGGGCTATGTTTTATTTTGGAATCAAAGAGGGGACGTTAATGGCATTGGCCAGTGCGAGCAAAAGTAAGGCTTATTATCAATACAGCCATGAAATTCCCCTGCTTGATGGTTCCGGTTATTTTGGTAAGGAAAATCCATTTGAAAAACTATATGATAAAATAAATTCACTTACGAAAGCGGATGAAGGAAAATTATTTAACTATTTTGATCCTCTTTTTACAGAAAAAGAGAATAAAATAAGTATGTTAATGAAAATTATACAAGAAGCATCATTTAAGGTAATGGATATTAATATTGAGAAAGTACTTGCTCATTATAATATTAACCCAGAGGAAACACATTTATCGATGTCAGGTGGATTTACATTAAATTGTCCAACGAATAGTTATCTTATGAATAAGTATCACTTTAAAAGTTTTATTGCTCCTCCTTGTGTTGGAGATAGCGGTTTATCCTTAGGAACTGGTCTTTATGCATTCTATAAAGAGATCGGACGTATTTCATTTACCTTTAGAAATGCATATTATGGAGAAGGCAACGAATTTTGTGAGATATCGACTCGAGAAAAATACGGTAAATTCATTAAATCTATTAGTATTCCAGATAAAGAAATAGTAGTAGATGATATAATAAACTATCCAGTTGTTTGGTTTAATGGAAGAACAGAGATTGGCCCAAGAGCTTTAGGAAATCGCTCTATTATAAGTGACCCAAGATCAGTCAAAATGAAGGATGAATTAAATAGAATTAAACAAAGAGAATGGTGGAGACCGGTTGCCCCAATTGTATTAGAGGAGTATTTAGAACAGTGGTTTGAAGGTGCCTATCCTTCCGAATATATGCTTCATACATTTAAAATTAAGGAGTCCATGGTTAACTATATTCCAGCCGTTTCTCATTTGGATGAGTCTGCAAGGGTGCAAACGGTTAACCGGGAAATGAATTCTCTAATCTATGATGTAATACTGCGATTTTATCAAAAAACAGGAATTCCAATTATTTGTAACACATCCTTAAATGATAAAGGAGAGCCAATAATAAATCGTATAGATGAAGCAATTAACTTTTGTTTACGTAAAGGAATCAAGGTGGGTTATTTTAATGGAAATCGAATTGAATTCCAGAACCATCATAAATTCCTCCATAGTGAACCTAGTCAACGCCCACTCACTATCGATGATTTAAATAGCGATCAAAAGATAGCGCTATGGAAAAAAGCAAATCCCTTCAATGTACCAAAAGAACTTTTAACCTTCTATAAGGACCCTTTAGAAAAAGTTCGATTTCTTTATAAATACGATCTCAAAGACCCAGATGATGCTTCAAGATTAGTAAATGAAATTGGTCCGTTAAAGAAATATCGTATGTTTGTTAGGAAGGACGAATAATCATGAAAATATTAGGGTTAGGTGGATCCATTCATGACTTTTCAGCTTGTATAGTTGTTGATGGGGAAGTTGCTGTTGCTATAGAGGAAGAACGACTGAGTAAAGTAAAAGGCTCCTATCATGATAGATCAACTTTTCGATGTAAAGCTGTTGACTACTGCTTAAAATACTTAGGTATTAACATAGATGATATCGATATTGTAATAGGAAATGACATTATTGAGTCAGATTATTATGTCAAGTTTGCTGATAAAATTAAGTTGATGAATCATCATTTATCACATGCATCTGCCAGTTATTATTTATCGAATTTTGAGAGGAGTGCAATTTTAGTTGTGGACGGAAGAGGTAGTTATACAGATGAGAAAAATCGCATCCGTGAAACGATAAGTTTCTATACGTCTAAAAACTGCCAAATAACTCTAAATAAAAAGGTAGAGGGAATCGAAAGTGATGATTTTGAAATAGTAACTAATTCATTGGGAATGTTTCTTCAATATGTCACCGTAGGTATTGGATTTCATGAGATGGATGATAAAAAAACCATGAAGCTAGCTGCCAAAGGAAATGATCGATTTGTTCAGGATTTTTATCAATTTTATTCAATTAGCGAGGGCGAATTTATCCAAGCAAATGAGCAACTGGAAAGCTTAAAAAGGTATATCAAACAGAAGTTAGAAGATGCACATGCAACTAAAATAAGAGATCAAATTAAGGCTGATTTATCGTATGCGATTCAATACCATTTGGAGATCATTGTGCTTGAAATGTGCAATTATCTCTATGAGCGAACAGGTGAAGAAAATCTCTGTCTATCTGGTTCAATATTTGAGAATGCTACTCTTCTATCAAAAATAAAACAGTTATCTCCGTTTAAACGATATTTCGTATCAACATTTATGGGGGATGCTGGAACTTGTTTGGGTAGTGCATTATATATGTATTATCAAGATAATTCAAAAAAACTATTAACTAATAGGAGTTACTCGCCGTTTCTAGGCCGAAAATATACGCAACAAGACATTAATACTGCACTAGGGGTGTATGATGCAAAGTATGAACATCTCGATAGTTACCCTGAGAAACGCTTAGCTGAATTGCTTGAACAAGGAAATCTAATTGGAATCTTTAATGGGCGAAGTGAATTTGGACGAGCTCCCTTAGGTAGTAGATGTATTTTGGGTAATCCAAGTTTTTTATTAAATAAAGTCAGATTAAATAAAATAAAGAATAGAAAACTGGAAAGTTCGTTTATGGCTTTCATTCTAGATGAAAATTGGTTAGGGATAGATAATAATAATCTATCCTCCCCTTATTTTGTTAACACTTGTTATTTAAACAGCTCAGAAATACCACCACCGTTAAATAACGGTAATTGGTCAACTTATTTTATTACAACAGATCAAAAGGTCAATTCCCTAATTCATAATTTAGTTAATGAATTTTATAACCTCACTGCGTTACCGATGGTTATCAATACTCCATTAAAAATTTCTGGAGCAACTTTAATTGAAACCCCGTTAGATGCTTTAGAATTTTTTTATCAATCTTACTTGGATTATCTTTATATTGATAATTATTTAATTACGAAAAATATGTAAGGATGTTGATATTCAATTTAAATAAAGAAAAACGAGCTCTTTAGCTCGTTTTTCTTTATTTATCGTTTAAAAACTATGGGGTTCAAATACGTATTTGCATAATCTCCTGAATTACGATTCGGGAAGTACGTTTTTATGTGATTAATCCTTTCATCGGTATCAGGATATGCGATTTTAGCTGGGTCTGCAAAGAAAGTGATAGTCATTACTTCCCTATCAAAGCTTTCGTTATTTTGACTGGCTGCGTGAAGAATCCATCCATCATGGAAAGTGGCATCTCCGGCTTTCATTTCACCGTAACTGACGGTTTCCAGATTCTCTCTTACAACTTGTTTAGTAGTCATACTTTTGTATCGGTGAGATTTAGATACAAAGCATAAAGAACCAATAGAACTTGGAATATCAATAAGGGGCATCCACATGGTTATTTTCTTTTCTGGGATTAGTTCGGCCATATAGTTATTATCCTGATGCCACGGGGTAGGTCCACCTCCCGTTTCTTTAATAAAAGATTGGTCTAAATAGAGTCGAACACAATCTACCCCCAATAAATCTGCAGCTATTTTTCCAAACCTACGAGCAGTTACAAACTTTTTGATTCGTTCATCCTTCCTCCACAGGTTAATAGTTTGTAAGAAAGCTTTACCAAAAGTATCACGATCTTCTAGTAATCTAGTTTCCTCATTGTAGTTTATAGCTACTTCATGAATTATTGGTCGATAGAAGGATAGTTCTTCTTTAGTAGCAACACCTTTTAGTAAAGAATGACCAAGAGTAGTGAAATTCAGTATTTGCTGTTTTGTTAATTCGTATTTGCTGTCTAATGAAGGTAATTTGTTGGTATTCAAATTATTACACCTTTCTTTTTACCATTCCCGCGAATATAGAATAGGAGTATAATGACTTGAAGCTTTGTCTCCAGGTTTTTTCGAGGGGAATAGTCTTTTTAAATGATAATTTCTAGCATCTTTAACCTTATTATCTTCTGGATCTATGATAGTTAAATCATCAGCTATATAGATGATGGTTAGTACTTCTCTATAATAGGGAGTTGGGTTTCCCGCAGCATAATGTAGAGTCAAGCCAGAATGAAATGTTGCATCTCCAGGATTCATTGCTCCATATTCAACTAAAGGATATCCTTTTCTGGCAGCTAATAAAACATTTTCAGTAGCTAATTCATGTGAACGCGACACAAATCCCATTGATCCAATTTCTTCTGGAAGGTAATTGAGCGCCATCCACATGGTAATCGTTTTATCTGGATAAGTAGGTAGCATGTAACTACTATCAGTATGCCAGGGAATGGCTTTACCACCTGGTGGTAAAAAAATGGAGGAATCGTGATACAGACGTATACGATCTTCGCCAAGGAGATCAGCAGCAATTTTTGCGAACCTTCTAGCAAAGGTAATTCTTTTTATCACTGGATTTGTTTCCCACATATTCATAACAGATGGAAACGCCTTCTCCACACCATAATGATGGCGATCTTCTTTGGGAACATGATAGAGGTTATTCGATTTAACATGTTGGGCTACGAAGGTTCTATAGACGTTCACTTCTTCCTTTTTCATTACGGAAGGTAAGAAAATGTGTCCATCTCTCTGAAAATTTTCAATTTGTTCTTCAGTTAAATTATATAAAGAGTCTAAATTTGGTAGTATCATATGCTTCACCTCAATATTTTAAAGTGTTTTTAAGTTCAGTTGAAGAAAACCGTTTTCTCTTACCTAAACATAAAACCTTCGTTCCAACTATGTGGGCTGTACGATGTTCAGGAATTAGTTTCCCTTTATAATCAATTCCTTTAACAAAATAATTAGGTTTTATCTTTTCAATCATATCTGCTAAATTAAATTCATCAATTTTTACAACATAATCGACATATTCTAATGCGGAAAGAATGCTTACACGGTCCATAAAGGTAAAAAGGGGAGGCTTTCCTTTAACTTTTGTAAATGATTGATCAGAATTCACTCCAACAATAACAACTCCATTTAATAGTTTTGCTTCTCTTAAATAATCAAGATGGCCAGGGTGGAAGAAATCAAAACATCCCCCAGCTAGGATAATGTTGTGTTGCTTTTTTTTTTGTTCTTTTACGATGTCAACCAATGAATTAACGGTTACTAGTTTACTATTCATTTTAATACCTCAGCTTTTATATTAAATTTACTTGCTAAATAAAGGGATAAATCGTGTATAGTATTTCGATGGGGATTATAAATAAAACAAAGAGGTGAAAATTGAAGATTGGTAAATCGGTATGAAAAATTTTTAAACTGCTCTGGAATAATAATTGCGCTAATGTTAAAAGGAGTATTGAAATAGTTATTTGCAGATTGATAGGATAAATTATCGGCTAGAATCTGATGAGAAGATATAACTAACATAGTAGTATCCTTCGGGTCTGTTTCTTCAATATTTGTAACCACACGGATAGTATTAACACCGAGCGCTTTAAGCTCCTTGGTGATAAGATTCTTATAATATCCTTCTAAATTAGCTGTCTCAGACAAGTTTTTTATCCAAATAGTTGACATTAGTATCACAGCCTTAAATTTCTTCTATGTTATATCCAGAGATAGTTTGATCAATAGTAATTCTTTCGGGACTTGAAAATTCAGATTCTAGTAACCTTATTAAATGTTTGAAAACCAATTCACTTGGTATATCGTTTATTTCGTTAGAGGTCGGACAAAGACTATAGTTTTGACTGAGTACCCTAAAACTAACAAAGGGATTCTGTGGACTTGCAAGGGGTTTGTCCTTCCCCCATATTGTTATAGAAGGAGTTCCGACAACGCCTGCAATATGTCCACAGACACTATCAATACTTACTACAGCATCTAATTTACTTATTACCGTGAATAACTTAGAAATAGGAAGTAAACTTACATCTAAATCGACAAACTCATTTGATATGTGGGGGGATGGAGTAAGGTTGATTAAGGTTATGTGATTCTCTTTACAAATCCTCACCAATTTATTTATATGTTCCCCGTCCCAAGAACGTTGTCCGTCTCCGTTGTCTAATTGAATACCAACTACACTACTTCCTTTACATTTTAGGTACATTAATTGGTCTTCTATTTCAGTAGGTAGTAATGGATATAGTTCTTTAGAAATAAACGGAGAGACGGGCTCTGAAAAACCTAAAGATTTTGTTGCAACATCTAATAGGTGTAAATGGGGAGGATGATCTAGCCTTGTGTTAATAAAGTGCACATCACTATAGAAGTTGGATTTAGTAAGAAATTCATAGATATAATAGCTATCAAAGTGGGTGTATATTCGACATTCAGGAAATAGGTCTTGTAGTAACTTCAAAGGCTTTCCTCTAGTTATAATATCAACCCTACAGTTTTTTTCTTCTAATTGAATAAACTTTTTTAATTGTTTATAGATGATTGCTACATCTCCATTTCCAAAAAACCAATCTAATAATACTGCCTTTATTTTTACTGGTTGCTTTTCTTTTGTATACTGATAATCGTTTCTAGTGGGGAGAAATACGGGATAAATCGTATGTTTTGATGGGAAAATGGTGTAAGAATAGAAAAAGTCACTATTATATAATGTGTTTATCAATCGGTCATTTAATAGGAAAGAGTCCACCTTTGGATTGATTTCAATTAAAATAGAACATGGATTCTCCAGAAGGTTTTTGTTGCATCCTGAATCGGTATTGTTTTCTCTAAGAAGGTGTTCTATTTTAGTAGGCATGTCAGATTTATCTAGCAAAATGATTTCTAAGTCGTGAAAAATTTTGGACAGTTGAATCGTACAATTCCCCTCAAATATTATGATACTTTTACTGTATATTTCTAACATAGAAATAGCATCAGATATATATTCTTTCTCGATTAAAAAAACATATTTATTACCTCTGCTCTTTAATAAGCTTCTGTTTTGTTTTACCTTTTCTCTAAAAAGATCCATATTATTATCTATCCACCTTTATTGAACGATAAGCGGTTTCTAATTCTTCTTTTTCAACAACAGCAGTAAAATCTTTTGAAATAGATATTGCTGCACTTAAATTGGCAAAGATGAATGATTTTAATACAAATCGGTGAGTGATTAATGAATAAACAAACCCCGCTATATAAGAATCACCAGCCCCCACTTCACAAATAACATTTTTAGCACTTGCTGGAATATGAAGAATGTTATTATGATTGACAAAGAAACTTCCGAATTTGTCTGCCTTTAAGAGAATGTAATTAATTTGATAAGACCTGTTTATGTCCCGTGCAATAGTAATTGCCTCGTTTACATGATTAAACTTCTGATTTTGGAGTTTCTCTAGTTCATCAATGTTAGGAAATAAGAAATCAGCATTAGAATAACAAGAATTAGGACGACTACCGGAAGGATCAATAAGAACAAGGATATTTGCTTTCCTTGCTTTATTAATTAATTTTTTAATTATAGCATCGCTGAATGTTCCTTTATTAAGATCAGATATAATAAGATACCCAATTCTGTCTTGTAATTTATCAAATAAAGATATGAGAAATTGATACTCAGATGTTGTTAAATCAGCATATTCCTCGTCGTCGACTCGTAACAGTGCTTGTTTCCGCTCGTCTAGATAACGCATTTTAAGCGGTGTCCTGTTATTGCTTTTGGAAATATAACTTTTGATGCTCGGATCTAATAACGTTTCTAGTTTATTTCCTAACACGTCATTTCCTGCCAAACCATACAAATGGACAGTTATATCTAATCTCGCCAAATTATTAGCAACATTTGCAGCATTTCCTGCTATATATGTTTTTTTTCTAACCATTAACTTATTTATTTTCTCATTTGATGCATAAGACCGTTTGCTTTCAATATAACAATCTAAAACAATATCACCTATAATCAATACTTCTTTTTTTTCGTTGTGTAGTTTATATCCTGGCAAGCGGATTCACCTTCTAAAATGGAATTACATCTATCTTAATATATTTTGTTGAATATATATCTGCTTAAATTGTTTAAATTTCTTTTAGGAGAAGCCGAGTCATATACTTTTTTAGAATGCAAAATTACAAGTACGCAAGCACACCTTTTAATATTTAACATATTTCTTTAGAGACTAACATTGGGACATATAGGAGGAAGTGCGTTGTTTGGTTATCCAATCTAACTAGAGTATTCTATGGGGGGAAGTAACTATGAAAGAATATGACGACATTAATAAATTAATAGAACGATTGCCAGAAGTAAAGCAATGTAAATCTCAAATAAATCAAGCATATGAATATCTAAAAAATGCATTTATTTCTAAAAATAAGTATTTGATATGTGGCAACGGAGGAAGTAGTGCTGATGCAGACCATATGGTTGCTGAATTAGTCAAATCCTTTTATAGAAAAAGAATTTTATCACAAGAATTGAAACAAAAATTAGAACAACTTGGGGAAAGAGGTATTTACCTGGCTAATCACCTCGAGTCTTCAATACCTGCTTACTCTCTCTCTTCTCAAAGTGCAGCGATGACAGCTATTGCAAATGACCAAGGATACGATTTATCTTTTTCCCAACAAATAATCGGCTATGGAGAGAAGGATGATATCTTAGTTGCATTTACAACTTCCGGAAGGTCTGAAAATGTTATCAATGCAATCCATACAGCTCATGCTCTTGATATGCATATTATTTGTTTTACAGGTAACCATGAGAGTTTTATTGAGGCTAATTTATGTGACGTTATTATAAAAGCCCCGTCAAACGACACATACCGCATACAAGAATATCATCTATCGATATACCATACTTTATGTTTAATTCTGGAAAAAGAACTATTCCAGCAAAAATAAGCCGAGAATTTTGATACAAGCAATATTAAACTCAAAGCTAGATACTATTACAAAGGGCGTGTGATCGATTGGACATTGGCAAACATAAGAAAGAGTTCCTTTATAATGGTTATACCATTATAAAGGAAGCTTACTCTAACCAGGAAGTGGAAGAGTTAAAGCGAGAATATGAAAAAGTTTGGCTGGAAAAGGTGGCTAGTGGTGAGATTAAACAAGACTTAACTAAACCCTTGAATAGTCTTTATCCTCGACAAAGGGATACTCATCTAGAGAATAAGGAAATATTAAAATTTGCCTTAAAAGAAAGTGTATTAAATGTTTTAGAGATGTTTATTGATGAGGAAGTTGAACTAATTTCTACTAACTTTTATTACAAGCCGCCGACTATGGAGGGCATCCCATTTCACCAAGATAATTATGGAATTGGCGTTTCACCAGGTACTTGTCATGCAATATGGACCTGCCTGGAAAAAACAGATGAAAATAATGGCGGAATGAGGTTTGTTCCGGAATCTCATAAGCTGGAACTATTAACACCTAAGAAAGTTTACAATGATGAAGCTGACACTTTTGGAGGGTATATTCAAACATTAGAAGTACCTGATGGTTACGACATAATCAGTGTAAATACAGAACCAGGTGACGTTGTAATCTACCATGGACACGCTATTCATGATTCCACAAAGAACAAATCTGCCTCGGATTTTAGAAATTCCATCATTTGTCATTACTGTGGTACAAGTAGCAAAAAATTAACACTCAACTATAACAAAATAATAAATAAAAAAGGAGAAAGAATTCGAAAACGAGTAAATATGTCAAGTTTTAAATAAAAGGAGGAACAGATGAAAAATCTAATATCAAAAGAACAGATTGAGGAGTTTCATAAAAAAGGTTTTATTAATGTTAAAGGAGTTTATAGTGACCAAGAGGTGAATTCGATAAATAAGCAGTTCCGAAACCATTGGATACAGCTAGTCCAAAACGGTGAAATACATGCCAAAGAAGATAGACCACTTGAGAGTCTTTTTCCAAGAATGAGAGATTATCACCGGAAGAATCCTGTCATTATGAAGCACACGCTCAAATCAGAAGTCTTTGATTTGATGAAAGCTGTTATTGGAGAAGAGCCTCTAGTTATATCAACTAGTTATTACTTTAAGAGCCCAACAACGCGGGAACTCCCATTACATCAAGATAATTACGCTTTCGGGGTATTCCCCGGAACAACATATGCTGCTTGGGTATCGCTCGATTACACTGATGAACAAAATGGGGGGTTACAATTTGTACGAGGAACTCAGGAAAAAGAATTGGAAGATCCTGAAAAAGACCCAACAAATGTAAGGGAGTATTTTTCGGATAAGGGACAGGAAATTAATGTACCCAAAGGTTCATATGTAGAAAATATCACAACAAATCCAGGAGACGTCGTGATATTCAACGGAAATATTATCCATGGGTCTAATGCAAATGTGACAAAGGATCGATATAGAAGATGCTTATTAACGCATTTTACAGGCGTCAGTGTTGAAAGGTTGGCATTAAACTTTAACAAGCTAGTTAATAGGGAGGGCGAGAAAGTTAGAAGGAGATTCAATAATAATACAAAAATCGCAGAGAAACAGGGCACCATTTTTTCCATTAAAGATGCAGGTTATTTTGATTCTTGGAGATAGGAGATGGTACTTGAGTGTTTTCAACAAAAGGAAGCCTTAGCCATGAATTTAATGAGAATGGTCATATCTTTATCAAAGGTCTAGTTGACAAACAAGAAATTAAACATCTGGAAAAGGAAATAGAACTGGTTCTCCAAGACCTATCCCAAAAAGAATTGTCTGATTCTGAACGCGATGATTTTAGTAAAGGATTTTTGGAGGTAACCAATCTATGGACAAGATCAGAAACCATCCGTAATTTTGTGCACTCACCTTTATTGGCTGAAGTTGCAGCTAAACTATTGGGTGTAGATGGAGTTCGGCTACACTATGATTGTATTCTGTTTAAAAAACCAAAAAGTAATTCTACACCATGGCATCAAGATCAAGTTGCATGGCCTTTGGATACGGATAATACAATCACTTTATGGTTGCCGTTAAATAAAATATCGGAGAAAATTGGTTCCCTAAAATTTATTAATGGCTCCCAAAAATTTGGTGAATTAAGCTTAAGAAAAGCCATTAGAGAGGGACTAAAAGAAATTAATTATGGCTGTCTTGAGATTGGTGATGTTACATTCCACAAGGGATGGACGCTTCATAGTGCTGATTCAAATACCTTTCATGAAACTAGAAAGGCTTTTGCTATAGTCTACTATGCAGATGGGGCGAGGCTTACAAAGCCTAAGCAAAATATTAAGCAGGATTTTTATAAATTTTTCCCTGGGATTGAAATCGGAGGCTATGCAAATAGTAATCTAAACCCACTTCTATACAAAGAGTAATCTCCAATTTATCCATAATATTAGCTATTTATTAGTGGTATCTTTTTAGGATTTAATAATAAACAATCCCCCATATAAAGGAGCTTGAAAATTAAAGAAGCTTAGTTAGAGATTGTTAACTAGTTACTTTCTTAAATTAATTCAAGTTTTAGAAAATCCAAACCATTAATAGTTAATATTGCACTCTGCTTGGGATTATAAAGAACTAGCTTGTGATTTGAATTTTTAGTGTACCTCCGAATGGCCCTTTCTATATCTTCTACTCTTATAATTTGATAGTTAAATTGTTCTAACTGCAACATACGATAACCTCCAATATCTTTTTATTCATTATGGAGGACTAATAAATCCATCGGCTCGGCTTTAATCGTTCTTTTTTACAGGATTCCAATAATCTCAGTATTTTTTAGGCGAGTTTTTTATAACCATTTCATTTAAAATAGTAAAAACTAGAGAAAGGGTGATAGAAATGGAATATTGTTACTCTACTTCGAGTATCAAAACAAAAGACATCCCAGAGCTAATTAATCGCATTTATCTTTTATCAATAGATGTAACAAATGTGACGCAAACGGATAGACAATTAATCGTGACATATGAAGGCGACCAAGAAAAGAGTTTTCATGAGAACTTAAATAGATTAATTATGGAAAAAGACCGGCAGATCCGTAAAAAAGTGATTGATGAAAATAACAAAAACTTAAAGGTTTATGGGGACTTTATCCACCCTGTAAAAGAAGAGGAAGGTATTAGTTATAAAGGAGATATAGCGCTTCTATTTGAGGGAATAAGAAAACAGTTCGACCTATTGGCTCAAAAATATAATGCGACGTATACCAAATACCCAAGTATTATGTCTGAAAAACTCATGAAAAAAACCAATTATGCATTCCATTTTCCGCAAAACACATATAGAGTATTTGAGATAAAGCATCAAAAGGAAAATTTAGAGAAATACCGCCTTTACTCAGAATATAATCTAGATACTGGTGATCTATTTCAATCATCTGACTATTATCTAAGACCCTGCCTATGTTACTTCGCTTATAACGATAGAGAGGACCAATCACTTTCAGATGAACTTGAAGTAGTTTCCAGTTTTGGTCAATGTTTTCGGCATGAGAACAACCATCAAATATCTCCTTATCGATCAAGAGATTTTAATATGTATGAAATTATTTACTTAGGCTGTAAAGAGAAAGTGACTGAAACTAGAGACCATTTGCTAGAGGAAGTAATAAAACTATTTGATCAATTGGGCCTTAAAGGAAAAGTTGAAACAGCGAATGATCCCTTTTTTATGAAAGAAGATAGAAATAAAATAGCTTACCAAAGAGCCGGCGAGAGAAAATATGAGTTGATTTTTTCTCCAAACAAAGAAATAAGTTATTCGGTGGCTTCATTTAATTTATGCGACCATGTAATAACGGAATCTTTTAACATTAGTACTAACAAAGGAGAGCTGGCTTACTCAGGATGTACTGCGTTTGGTGTTGAACGATGGGTACAGGCAATTGTGTATACGTATGGAACAAATCAGCAGCAGTGGCCAGAGTGTCTGCAAGAGTTGATCAAAAATGGTTAAAAAGCTTCCAATTATTAATAATCCAGGTTTATCAACTGAATGTTATCACAATTGTAGATTAAGTATCTTATTTGCACATAAGCAATTTCATTCATGGATACGTAGCCATTTTATCAATTTAAAGGTTCAAAACGAGAATCCTGATCAATTCCCTATGGTACGGATGGAAGAGCATCTAGACATTTATTCCGAAATATTATCTGAGGAGTTAATACAAAAGAAAAAATCTTGGATAGAATCTTTTATATCTAACTTAGAGGAAGAGAAATATATATTAGTTTTTTTAAACTGGAGATTAGTTCCTAGCTCTAAATATTTTATGAAAGAAGATATCATTCATGAAGCAATTATTTATGGCTACGATGATAAGAAAAAAATCTTCAGTGGAATGGGATTTGATGTAAATGGCAAAACATTTGGAGAGTTTGAAATCCCATTCTCGGAATTAGATACTTTAGTAGAGAATACGATTGAACATCATTTATATAAAGAGAAATGGTTCACTTTTTATGGATTTCCTGCTGTTTCCCTCCATATCAATTATTACCCAGACAAAGTAGTAGATAGAACTAAGCTATTCTTTGCTTTAGACCGTTCTACACAATTTGATGACAACGTTTTAAAAAAGGGTTCTTTTGCAAATGGGCATTACGTTTATCTTTACCTTTTCAATTATTTTAGAGAAATAATGACGTCTCAGTATCGTTTATCTCCGAAAGAGTATGGATTATGGAATATTATTCAATACAAACTCTTACAACACAAAAAGCTTAATATAGCGACTGCTCAACAGCTATTACACGAAAACAGAAGCGATTGTGGAGATATTATAAAAATATTAAATTTATATGATGATTCAAAAAGAGAATTAACTAACCTCCGGAGGTTATCACTTAAGTATCAACAACAAAGTCAAAAACAAATTATTGAAGCACTTTGCCAAGGATATTACAAAGTATATGAAATAGAAAAAAGAATTCATGCGTTATTTAAAAATTGGCTGGTACAAAGCAAGATAAACGAGGTTCTATTAGCGAAAAAATAGATTTTATTTATTTAATAAACCAATTCTTTATGGAAGGATAGATATTATAATGACTCACAATGAAGAGATAGTTATGAAGTGTTTAAAAAACGTTCTTCACAATGTTGCCTTTACAAAAGAAGATAATTTACATGAATTAGGGATAGACTCCATGACTTTTATTCGACTTGTAGTTGAAATAGAAGATGAATTTGATATAGAGATTGATGATGAAGAGATCATTTTAGATAACTTTAAATCGTTCTCAACGATTGTCGAGCTAGTGGAGAGAAATCTAAATGATAAATAATAAAAAAAGTTTTTATGATTTTATTTCAGTACCTAGAGTTGTAGATTGGAGATTTCCCGATAAAGACGGTTTTTGTAATCGCACCTTAGATTGTAAACAGCTATGTATAAAAGAGGTTTTAAACTGGAAAGGGGAAACAGAACTAATAAAGGTTTTTTTAAATCCTTTCGACTGTTCTCACCATGATCTTCAATTACGGCGGTCTGATCCTACATTAAACATGGGATATGTTATTCAAACAATTAATGCTATTTCACCTGAACAAGTAAAAAAGTTGATAATACAGCATATTAATTACCATGGATATTGTCTGCTATTCTATAAATCATATAACACGGAATATTCAGGTTACTACCAAAGGTATGATATTGTACACTGGTCTCTAATCGTTGATGCGGATGAAAAGGGGATAACTATTATAGATGAGGCAGGTGATCCTAAGTATTTCGAAGGGCAACGAGGTAGAATTCCCTGGACAGACTTTTTAAATAATTGGAAGAAAGACCAATACCATGGTCTAGGTGAGATTCATTTAAGTCAGAACGAGAACCTGGAATGGGAGAATGATTTTTTGTACATTGTAAAAGAATCAGTCACTAATATGATCAATTTAAATGGATTGAATCAGTTAAAAGATTATATTTGTAGAATTAAAGACACACCATCTTCTCAGTTGGTTTCTATATTAGAAACCTTAGAGTTTGATGTACATTATTATAGGCGATTAAGAGAATTATGGTTACTTGCAGTAAATAAAAAAGTGATCCCCCAAAGGTTTTTGGATCCATCATGGGTAGAGGAGCTATTCTATTTGTGTAAATGTTGGTCGCTAATTATGGGTGTTCTTATGAAATGGAAAAGACAACCAGATAAAGATTACAAGCAAAAATTAGTAGATTTCTTAGAGCAGACTTTGGAAAATGAAAGAAAATTTTTCACAGCTCTTAAAGACGTAGTTGGAGCATAAAGATGGATGATGTTGCACAAGTCGTTCTATACAATTCCTTAAATATAAATAAAAGAGAAAAAATATATATATTATCCACTGGGGAGTCTCCATTAGTAGATAGTTTGATAAAGCGGTTAACTATAATTGGGGCCTATGCTTATGTGAAGCAAATAAAAATTAGTGAGTTAAAATCACTCATCAACTATGGAAATTCCTCATTCTTTAGAAATCTACTTAAACATGAATTGAAAATGCTTCATGAAATGGATGCTTTTATTGGTGTTACCCATGATATAAATACTTTTGAGATGAATGAAATCGATAATAAAAACCATCAATCGTATTATAAGTATTTTTACGAACCGATTATGAAATATGCACAACAAACAAATAAATGGATACTTATACATGCGCCATCTATTGCTTTATCACAACTAAGTAAACAGTCAAGCAAAGAGGTAAATCGTGTATTTGAAGATTCGATTATCAAGTTTGATTATAAAAGATTTTATAAAAGAGCGGTTGACATAATGAAACTTTTAGAAAACACGAACGAAGTAAAAATTATTGCACCAAACACCAACTTGAAATTTTCAATACAGGGTATTGATTCTGATTATTGTGATGGCAAACATAATTTGCCTGGTGGCGAGGTCTTTACAGCTCCCAATTTATCGACCGTACATGGCTATATTAATTTTAATGTTCCTTTTAACTCCTTTGGAGTAAATTTTGACTTTGTAACATTAGAGTATACAAATGGTGAACTGACTTACTTTAATACTAGTAATAATAAACGATTCAAGGAAATATTAGATTCTGATCATGGAGCAAACTACTTCGGTGAATTTGGCATAGGGTTAAATCCTTATATCATAAAGCCTTTTACTACTTCTGCATACGATGAAAAGATGTTAGGAAGTATCCACCTTGCATTAGGGCAGTCTTATAAAAGTGCTTATAACTACAATGATTCTACAGTTCATATGGATTTAGTACTTTCATTATTAGAGAGGGATGGAGGTGGAGAAATCTATTTTGATAATTCGTTAATTATGAAAGATGGAGTATTTATAAAGTAACGAGATGAAAATGTAAAATTAGGTGGGACTTTAAATGGTTAAGGTGTTAATAAGTAGTCAACGGTTATTAGGTCACTTTTTACCAGCATTAAATATAGGGCTTGCCTTACAAGAGCAAGGATATAATGTTACTCTTTTGGGTCACGAACAAAATGAGAATTATGTAAGAGGAACAGGGATAAAATTTGTGAAAGTCGGTTGGGATAAAATTCCTAATCTATTTTTAGACGAATTTTATAATGAGATATTAGCAAAAATTAATCCGCATTATTATGATTTATTCTTTTGCGATTCCACTCAGCCACCACCAGCATACATTGCTGAAAGGTACAAAATACCATGGATAAGTTTTCAAACTACCGTTCCTTTTCCGTTTGATTTGATTCCAGGTAATCCTATAGTGAATAAACGATTTCAAGTTAACTACGAAAAAAATTTAAATCATCTGCGTTCAATTATTCATCTTCCGAATCTGTCAAAAGGGTCTGTTCGTTCAAGAGGAGATCTAGCAGGGATTTCCCCTTATAAACATCTAGTGTTTGTATACCCAGAACTACTAAATAATAAAATACAGTTACCTAAAAACACGTTACTCGTTGGAAATCTGAACAATCAAGTGGAGCAAAATAATAAAGGTAAGTATCAATTTGGTTTGAGTCCTTCCAAAACTAAAATACTAGTTTGTACATCTTCGATCCCAAGAATTGAATATCGAGAAGTAATGAACCGTTATATAGAATTAGTTATTGATGCATATGGAAATGACAATTCATATGAGGTTATCATTTCCGACCAAAGAAGTTGGTGGGGGAAAGAACTACCTTCAAACATTTATTGGATAAAAGATGTACCAATACATGATTACTTGTTGCCACAAGTTAATTATGTTGTAACCCATGGTGGATGTGGTACGCTGCAAAATGTAATCAAATACGGGAAACCTATGATTATTATACCACTAGGTGATGATCATGAAATTTGGGCAGATTTATGTAATCAACTTGGAATATCGGAAACGATCTTACCAAGTCAACTAAATAAAAAAAATTTGCTCAATAAAATGTATTGTATAGCTAAATCTATGAACACATCTAGAAATCTACAAAAAACAGTACTTTCTTACAATCCTACAAAGCATACCGTAGAAATCATTCGAAATTTTTTAGGAGGAGACACATGAATAAAGAGGAATTTATAGAAGTTGCGAAAGAAATAGTAGAAAGTGATAAGTTAGAACTTGAAAGCTCGTTTAAAGAACTTGGAATGGATTCAACGCATGTAATTGAGCTTCTGATTGAATATGAAGTAGAGTACAACATCGATATACTTGATGATAATTTAAATCTGGACGATATAAAAACGCTTGGTGATGCTTATGATTATATTTCAAAATTAGTATCAACCAAATAAGGAGGGAGTCCCTTGGTTGCATTCTTATCAAAAGAAGATTTGGATTTTTTTAAAAACGAAGGTTACTTCATTATTAGAAATGTATATAAATCTGAAGAAATGACCAAAATCAAACAGGTATTTAAGAAATTATGGTTAGAAAAATTTTTAAATGATGAAATCATAGTTGATGCAAAGCTGCCAATGGAGAGTTTATTTCCAACCATGCATGAAGTGCAGAATCAAAATGACACGATGAAAAAGTTCATGATAGATAATAGAAACTTCGAAATAGCAAAAGAGCTGTTAGGAGAAGAACCCTTAGTTATCGGAACTACATGTTTTTTTAAAGGGCCACAAACCAAGGCATTGCCATTCCATCAAGATAACATAGATAACGGGTGTATACCTTCGAACAATGTGGCTTTATGGATCAGTCTTGAGGAAACAAATAAAGATAACGGTAGTCTATGTTTTATTCCAAAATCGCATAAATTTGGGCTTTTTTCTATTAATCTATCTTCCGCACACCCTTATGGTGTGTTAACAACTGCCATCAATGAGGATAATCCTAATCTACCTGAAGATATGCAAATTGTTCATATAGAAACACAGCCAGGTGATGTGGTCGTATTTGATGGCAATACAATTCATGGTTCTAATGGGAATAATACTTTAAACAAATTTCGAAGGTCATTTGCTATTCATTTTACAACAAGTGATGTAGAGAAAGTATTTTCGAACTTTAATAATTTATATGATAGAAAGGGAAACATCGTTAAGAAAAAAGTTAATAAAGATCACGGACTTATCCGAGATTTACTATTACCCGCTGGTGAAGTCAATAAAGGAGAAAAGATATATTAAATGGGGTCCTTAAATGGAATTTTTTCATGATATTGAACAGCAATTAAACAAATATAGTAAAAATGATATAAAGGGAAAGTTAGATTATTTAATCAATGAAAATTATCATCTATTAACTTTAAAAAATGATCTAACTCCAAAAGATTACTTTTTTTTCATTAGTAAGCTTTCAACTATATGCCATAATACAGCATTGTGCTTTGCAATGCACTTATACACGTTATGGGGTTTAAATTTAATTAAGAATAAATACAAGCTAGCAGTAAAGTATATTAATGCTGTAAAAGAAGAGGGCTACTTATTAGCCTCCTTAAATGAACCAGGGATTTATTTTGTATCACCTTATACCTTTAAGGAGAATGATTTTAATATTATAGCTAAGGCAGTGGATGGAGGATATATCTTAACAGGCGTAAAACCCTTTGTATCGATGGAGCCCTCTGTCAATTATCTGCCTGTTTATTGTAGAATTGAAAAATACAATGGGAAAGACCTTGGGATATTTGTTGCTATTGTGTCCAAAAATGACTTAGGAATCCAAGTTATCAATAATTGGGATTCTATTGCAATGGAGTATACACAAAGCAATAGTATCGTACTTGATAATGTTTTTGTTTCAAACAACGATATAGTTATACTGCCTAAAAATTCGGCTGAGGAAACAGATCTGTTTGGTTATTTATTTCGATTAAGTATTTGCGGAGTGTATTATGGAATGGCTGAGGGGGCTTTAGCGTATGTAAGGGAGCAAGCAACGAACCAAAAAATTCCCCACATGAATAAGCCACTGTCTTTCTTACCTGGAGCGCAATATAGTGTCGCTCAAATGATTATCTTCCTAGAAACTAGCTACTCCCAAATAATTCATTACTGTGATGCCCTTAAGAAATTTTTTGAATCCCCAACTGACTATAATACAAAAAAGGAAATAAAGAAAATCAGTTTAGTCACTAAGGAGTATACGACCAAGTCAGCGAAAGAGATTGTCGACATTGGTTTAAAAGTAGTAGGGATAAAATCTCTTTCAAAGAGCAATTATTTATCCGAACTCTATAAGGATGTTGTGGCTGGACTTTATCATCCTCCACAACACGATGTTCTGTATGAACTTGTTGCAAAAGACTTTTTTGGTATCATAACATTGAAAAACC
Organism: Oceanobacillus profundus; assembly: GCF_003515705.1. Lineage (GTDB taxonomy): Bacteria > Bacillota > Bacilli > Bacillales > Amphibacillaceae > Oceanobacillus > Oceanobacillus profundus. The sequence continues at coordinate 66,240 of NZ_QWEH01000005.1, read as the reverse complement.
GTTGGTAGGTGAATTAAGTGAAAATTTTAGGACTAGGAGGTTCAGGGCATAGCTTTTCTGCATGTATCATTGAGAATGGAAAAATTATTTCAGCTATTGAAGAGGAGCGGCTGAATAGAATAAAACACTCATTATTTACACGGGATACATCAAATATTAAACGTGCCAGGAACAAAGCAGCTAACTATTGTCTTCAATCGTCTGGTTATCACATAAATGAGATTGATATTATTACGTCAAACGATATTATAGACCCGCGTTATACTGCAAAATTTCACGACAAAACAATATTCTTCAATCATCATCTAACGCACGCAAGTAGCGCTTATTTTACTTCTCCCTTTAAGGATGCCGCTATACTTGTCGTAGATGGGAATGGAAGTTACTTTGGAGAAAATAATAATAAATATGAAACGATAACATTATACACTGGGAAAGAAAATAAAATTCATAAATTATCTTCAACTTACGGAACAACAGACACCAATGAGAGTTTTGAATTCCATCCTCATAACTCGATAGGTGGTTTTTACCGAGCTGTTACGGAAGGGATTGGTTTTCATTTCCTTCAAGATGGAAAAACAATGGGGCTATCATCCTATGGATGTGAAAAATACGTAAAATTATTTTACAAATTCTATCATCTTGATAAAGGATATTTTTTGCAGTCCAGAAGTGATTTAAATCGATTAAAGAACTTTATTAAAGAGGAATTGGCCACTACTGATCAACCTTTACAGACGAAAGCCGACTTTGCTTTTGCTGTACAGTATCATACAGAAGAAATATTAATTAAGCTAGCTTGTCGGTTATATGAGCAAACTAGATCTCCAAATCTATGCTTTTCAGGCGGTGTAGCATTAAATAGTGTGGCGAACACAAGACTTTTGAATGAAACCCCATTTGAGAATATATATATTTTCCCTGTTTCAAGCGATTCAGGTTGTTCAATTGGCAGTGCACTTTACTTATATTATTCAAAGTTAGGAAATATATGGGAACCTGCTAAAACCCCTTTTTCTCCCTTTCTTGGAAAAGAGTATTCGAAAGATGACATTCAACATGCCATAAAATTATTTCAGGATCAAATCAGTGTTAATTATACGGAAGATATCGATCAAATAACTTCAAGGAAACTATCAGAAGGAAATATCGTAGGCTGGTTTCAAGGGAGATCAGAAATTGGACCACGAGCTCTTGGTAATCGAAGCATTTTGGCCGACCCGAGGCAAATAAAGAATAGATACAAACTTAATCTGCTGATTAAAAAAAGAGAGGTATTTAGACCCTTTGCTCCCGCTGTAATGGCTGAATATCAAGATCAATACTTTGCTAGCAACGTGCATTCTCCTTTTATGTTAAATGTATTTCCAATTAAAAAAGAAAAGGTAAATCAATTACCTGCGGTCTCCCATGTTGATAAGACCGCACGAGTACAAACAGTAACAAAGTCAATACATCCAAAGTTTTACAATCTTTTAAATAGCTTCTACTCCATTACCCAAATACCAGTCTTACTAAATACATCTTTTAACACTAACGGTCAGCCTATTATTGAAACTCCAGCAGAGGCAATTAAAAGTTTTTTAGAGCTAAATTTAGATTACTTAGTAATTGGCAAATTTATTATTAAAAAGAGAGAGAGAAGGGACTGAGCATATGGGATTATTATTTGAAAATAACATATGTTGTACATTTATACATTTCGATAATCTTGAAAAAGCAAGTAATTGGTACGAAAAAACTTTGGGATTCTCTGTTAGAAAGAAAGATTTACCAAAAGGATTTGTGGAACTCCATATGGAGGGTGTAAACCTTACACTCTTAACTTGGAGATCAACTGAAAAAGTGCGCCCAAAACACCCGGTATTTACCTTTTATAGTTTAGATATTGAAGCGTCTCATCGGAAATTAAAAGATAAGGGAGTAAAGGTATACGATTTTAGCAATGCTGGTTCTGTTTCTGGGTTCTTGTTTGAAGATTTAGAAGGAAATATACTGATGGTTTGTAGCTAAAATGTTTACAGTTGGCAAACTTTAAAATTAAATAGGGGAGCATTTTATTGTGTATAAAATAATAAACCTGCACTATTGGTTTAATAACAAAGGTTTTACAAACGAAGATGATTTAGAGAAAGGAGAGCTTAGTTTAAGCTTTTCATCTTTGCCTCAAAAATTAATTAATTTTAATAAAAATATTATCTATAAAGGTATTCCATTTAAATTCTCGCAGAATAATTCAGGTGACAATGTGGAAATGACTGGACAGAGGATATATTTTGGGGAAACATGGGACATCCAAAAAATCCATGTTTTGGGTACTTCAAACAATGGTTCCTTTTGTGAAGAGGTACATATTTATAACGATTTCAAACCTCTTGCCAGTAAGTCTATTTGTTTCTCTGATTTTATTCAACCATTTCCACAATTTGATGAAGAAATTGTGATTAAGTTTCCTTATACCCATACACAAAATGGAATAAATGATAATTTTTCTCCAATTATTTGGTATACATCTATCGATTTTGATAAGCCAATACAGGCAAATAATTTGTTATTTGAGGATAACCCTTCTATGCATATTTTTTGTATGACAATTGAGGTGAAGATAAATGAGTAGTAGCTTGATAAAAGATCATTCATTGAACTGTTTTCAAACAGTTATAACATCATTAGCAATACAACAAGGAATCCCTAAGGAAGAAATATGGTATCAATGCGGGCTATACTTTGATATTAAGGATGGTATTAATTTTTTGCTGGATCCCAAATATAAAACAATACACTCTCAGTTTAAAAATGATATTAATTTTTATTCCCAAGACTATGCTTTATTAGACAAATGCATAGAAAGCGTAGATAAACTTCTTGTATCGCATGGTCCAGTTGCACTAACAGTAGATGCATTTGAATTAGACTATACTGTTTCCTATAAAAATCTTAACTTAGATCATTTTATAGAAGTGTATGAAAAAGAAGGAGAAGCATATAAGATTTTTGACCATTATTATCATTTTGAAGGGAAGATAACAAGAGAAAACTTAGTTAAAGCGATGGAATCTTATCAAGCTAATTTTAATAATGCCATTCTTCAACTATATTTTATTAAAGCTAAAGCGAATTTTAAAGGGTTGACACAAAAAGAAATTCTTTTAATCGTTGCTGAAAATTATAACGCGATGCTTGGGATTCGGACAATAAAAAATAAAGATTTAAAAGGATACTTTGGAATACAGGGCTTACCGCCGTTAAAAGATAGACTACTATTAACAATTAGAGATGGTGATAATAAAGAGTACGAGCAATTTGAAGATGAAATAGGTCACTGGTTTAACAGTCTTAAAGACTTTTCTAATTCACGTCTAAATTTTTATAGATTACTTGAGAAACACATTCCAAGTCATGACACCTCTTTTTTGATAACTGCCTCTCATAGTTGGTCTTCATTAAGCAATATGTTATTAAAAGGTCTGCACACAAACAAATTAACCCAAATGTATGAAAGAATTGAAAAGAAATTTAATAAAATAATTCAATGTGAACATGATAATCTAGTCAGATTAAGCACCTTAATAGTAGATTTAGAACGGAATTTAAATGAATAATAGGGATTTAAAAGTGCATGAAATGGAAGGTTTTTATACGAACCCCTATTATGTGCAATTTTCCAAGAGTAAATTGGTGAATATCCTTTTATAATGATGACAATCGTAAGGGAGGTGTCATTATGCCAGCAGCTAAAATGAGAGTATAAGCGTTTGATGCATGGAAGCACCCGAGTACCTAATTTAGGTATTTGGTTGCTTCTTTATATCCTGACTTATTCAAGATACGAGAAAATGCAATCATGGACAAAATGTTTTTCTCTTATGATAAAGGAAATAACTTTAGAAGTGTATATGAGATATATTTCTTTTATCTTAACTCATAATTATGAAACGGTAGGTTTATAAATAAATGCTCATTATGAGCAATCTACCACGCGTAAAATGGTGAATATCCTTCTATAATGATGATAATTGTAAGGGAGGTGTCATTATGCCAGCAGCTAAAACGCCTGTTTAAGTGTAACAGAAGCATTGGAATACCTAATTTAGGTATTTCGATGCTTCGCTTCCTATTATCCAGACTTAATAAACTAAGAAATGTCTGCGTGCTTTATATGATGAAGAAAGCAAGTATAGACGAGTATATGAATTCTATTTCTTTTATTATTAATACATAATTATTAGATTATACAAAGCTGTAAAGGACTTTTTCTTGAAATATTAAATTGTGAGAAAAGAGTAATTTCGCTTCATTACAGTTTAGAGAAGAATGTAAAGGAGTTGAATCAAATGAAAGAAATTGATAAGGTTAAGGTTTTTAAAGAGGTAATGAGGAATTATCCAACAGGAGTAACAATTGTTACTGCTTTAGATAAGGATGATCAACCGATCGGTCTCACAGCTAATTCCTTTGCCTCGGTATCATTAGATCCATTGTTGGTATTATGGTCAATTGACCATAAAGTGTCTACTTTTAATGAATTTGCAAAGGCAGATAAGTTTGCAATTCATATACTAACTGGCGAGCAGACGGATTTATGTAAATTATTCTCCAGTAAAAACAAGGATCGATTTGCTAATTGTAATTGGTCTTTATCTGAAAATTCATTGCCAATAATCGCTAATACATGCAGCGTATTACAATGCAGAACGTTTAATAAAATAGAGGCAGGAGATCATCTTATTTTAATTGGAGAAGTATTTGCGGTTGATCATTCAAATCAAGAACCAATGTTGTACATTAAAAGAAATTTCGGACAAATACCAAACGAATTTTATTTATAAAACATTACTTAAAAACCTAATATTCATTTATCTATTGATAACGAGGTGGGGAATTTATGAAGGAACTGTTTAAATATTTAGCCTGGACCTGTTATATTAACAATTTAAAGTTTGAATATACTCCCTCATCAGGTGGACTTGAAATTTACTCCACCGATAGAACGTATGAATTGATTACTATTGGATACCTTAAAAATTGGCATAAAGATCCGTATGATGTGTTAGTCCAAATGGAGTATGAAGTAGATAACTTTATTAGATTAAATGGTATTGAGGATGAAACGCGTTATGTTAAACGTCAGAGAGGGATTACATGGGAAGAGCAAGCAATGAAGGAAGCTGGACATAAATTAAGTGATTTTGAATAGAAATAATATGACTAAATAAGGCCTTTCTGCAACCACTATGGTTAATGCAGAAAGGCCTTATTTAGTATGCCCTTTGTCTGACTTAAGTTAGATAACGAATTATTAAAAGGTGGTGATAAGACAAATAATTTTCAAAAAAAATTAATTCCTTTGAAAGGTTTCTGAAAGAAATATCGTTATAGTAAGAGAGGGGAATTATTAAAAACTGAAGGAGTGGTTTTGGAATGAACACAATTAATCGTTTAGGAGATGTATTGATTCATGTAAAGGATTTAAATAAGTCTGCGAAATGGTATGCAAAAATCTTAGAACTACCTCTTGCTGAAGAGGATATTCAAGGACCTGTACATTGGTTTAATATAGATGGAGGACGAGGAGTTCTTTTAGATGATAATCGCAATAACTCCTCACATGTCCGTCCTTCTTTCATGCTGCATACCGACGATATCGATAAAGCATATCAATTAGTTGTTAAAAATGGTGGGGAAATTATTCGAGAAATTGAAAGAGATGAGATGGTATCGTTTTTTAACTTTAAAGATATGGATGAAAATATGGTTATGATATGCCAACAGCATTATAAACATGAGTAATATTCACAGGGGGTACTAATTATATGTACTCCCTATAAGTTTACTTTTTAATTTGGCTTTTTTCTATACGGATTTTTTCAACTAATTCTAACGGGGTCTCTTTTGGGTTAATCATTCCAGTAAACTGATCATCGTATGTTAATTGAATTTCTGTATTAATAACCTGTCCTGATCTAACAAATGTAAGAGTGACATTATTACTCTGATTAAAGTAACTCGACAATGTTTTAACAAATGTGTAATAAGTTTCAACAGGTTCATCGTTGATATGTGTGACAATATCTCCCTTAAGTAAACCGGCTTCATCGGCTGGACTATTAGGATATACCTTTAAAAGGTAATTCCCATTAAATTTAGAACATGATTTTTCTAATTGTTCTTTTGTTGCAGTGTAATTTATTACTCCTATTCTCGGATAATTAAATATATCATTTCGTAGATCTAATCCAAGTTCGATAATGCACTTTAAATTAAATAGAGTTTGTCTCCAACCCATTTCTCCGCATTCTCTAATCCATTGCATGATCTCACTACTATCATAACCATCAACCGTTACGATTATTTTCACTAACCTGTCATTTACTTGGGTTAAGGAGAAGGCAGTGTGGAGTTCATATATTTTTGTTGTTCCATCTGGGAGAAGTCCCTTATATCTATCCCAAAATACTATTTCATCGAGCTCTCTTCGAACAATACATATCGTTTTGTTGCTTAACTCTCCTATAATAAAGTCAAGTTCATCCCCAAGTTCAATAACTGGCTTATTTTCACTGTGTGTTGCAACATCGGTCAAGAAACTATTCCAACCTTCGAGAGTAGAAAAGTACCACCAGATATCCTCTATTTCCCCCTCAATATAAATTGTATTTACTGTGGAAAATTTATCTTTGTCCATGGTAAAACCTCCTTTATCCCATTTAATCGTTTACAAGGATAAAATACTCGGTATTTATTGATTTATTTAGCAAAAAAGTACGAGTCAATTCTCCCGGAAGTTTCTATAATAAGACTATTAGATTCCTTTTAAAACATGATCCAATTTAAAATGGTTTAAGATGAAAATGAGGAGCTGAATATGAAAAATATTGGTGTAGTAATACCTGTCTATAATCAAGCATTACCATTATTGTGTACCTTACACGGCTTTATGAACCAGAATATTTCTTTAGAGCACTTTAAGATAGTTGTGGTCGATGATGGATCAACTGAAGATATAGAGACCATATGCAACTTGTTTCGTACTAAGCTTGATATAACATATATTCGAATTATAAAAAGCGGAAGGTCTATTTCTAGGAATGAAGGGGTAAGAAAACTTAAAGATAGTGACATTATTACATTTTGTGATGCCGATAGGATACCTGTTCCGGGATTTTTACAGAATCACTTATTTTCTCATGAGAAGAGCGAGGAAGATTCCATAGTTATAGGTAATATAAAAGATCTTTATCTTTCTGATCCTTGGAATAATATGACAAAAATTTTTAATAGCTATTTCACATTAAAGGGTTTGCGAACCCCTCAGTATAGCAAACTAGTATATAAGCTATTTGACGAAAAAGGGGAATCTATTTCAAATGTCCCTTGGCTAGCTACGTTTAGTGGAAATATGTCAATTCGATTAGATTTATTTAAAAAATTAAAAGGATTTGACCCGGACTTTCGTCATTGGGGATTTGAACATTTTGAATTAGGTTACCGTGCATATAAACTTAGAACACCTTTTGCTTATAATGCTAAGGCTACTAACATTCATATTTCACATTCTCGATACAGTTATAAGAATGATATGGGTGAAAGCCATAGGATTTTTTATAAAAAACATCCATTCTCTGAAATAAAAAATATAAAAAAGTTTATGAATGGAGAAATGAGTTTAAACGAGTTTAACCAGTTATCTGAAGGTAATGAGAATAAACGAAATTTACCTGACGAGTATGTAAAGATTACTAATTTTTGAGGAGTGTAATAAGTGAGTGAATCGTATAGTGTGCTTCATCCTTTTAGTTTTATGCCAAATCTGAAGCATAAAACGGAAGAAGATATTAGTAAAGAGTTTACCTATATAAAAGAAGGTATGGGAAGTTGGGTTTTTGATAAGGAAGGAAAAAACTATTTCTATGCAACAACTGCTGTACCGTCAGTGGGGCTGGGTAATCCTCGAATTATTAATGCGATGACCAATCAGTTTCATAAATTGAGTTTTAGTTCCACTTGTGGTCAGATGCACGAGTTGCTTCAACCATTGACAAAAAAGTTAATTGAATTAACAGATAATCAATTTTCTCTTGCTTTTTATACGAATGACGGAAGTGGAGCCGTAGAGACTGCCATAAAGCTTACAAGGCAATATTTCAATGAATTGAACCAAAAGGAAAAGAGCTGTTTTATTAGCTTAGATGGAAACTACCATGGAACAACAATTGCATCAGGTTCTGTTACGAACATGGGCATTAAAGAAGCGTTTGGTGTGCAGATTCCAGGTTGTTTTAGTGCACCGTTTCCTAATATGCTTAGACCACCAATTGACGGTACGGAAGATGAAATTGTGGACTTTTGTTTACAGCAATTAATAAATACAATTGAAAAAGTTGGACCGGAAAAGACTGCAGCAATCTTAGTGGAACCTGTTCAAGGTGTGAATGGTATCATTCCAGCAAATAAACGATATTTAAAAGAAGTAGAGAAAATAGCCAAGGCTAATAATATTTTACTTATTGCTGACGAGGTAACAACTGGACTTGGCAGGACCGGATATTGGACAGCTTCACAGTATTATGGTATAGAACCAGATTTACTGACTATATCAAAAGGACTTACTGGTGGTTATTTCCCAATGGGTGTGACATTTATGACAGAGAAGATAGAGAATGTCCTTTTAAAAGAAGGAGGAATATTTCTCCACGGTGCAACTCAATGTGGCCATCCAGTCGGTTGTGCAGCAGCACTTGAGCTAATTTCAATAATTGAGGAAGATAACCTTTTAAAAAATGCAAGAGATATAGGGCAGTATATTAAAACAAGGTTAAAAATAAGTCTGCAGGATATACCTAATGTAGCTGAAATAAGAGGATTAGGGATGATGATTTCTATTGAATTAGCAGATAAACAGACCAGAGAACCTATTAATTTTAAAGATGGTGAAATCTTATCTAAGAAGTTAAAGACTCAAGGTATTTTAGGTAACTATTTTAACAGCATTTTGCTCTTGTATCCACCATTAAACACAAGTTTATTAGATGCTGATTTTGTTATCGATAACGTTACAAAAGCATTTAAAAATGTTTTTAAATAAAGGGAGGATGACAGTGATGAATTTATTAAACCATACAATTATTCATAAAGAAGATATGGTCTGGGAAGAAGGTATGTATGAAAATACTGAGATGGCCTATCTTTGGGAAGATGAAGAAACAGGAAGGTATGCTTTTCTTGTGCGACTTTATCCGGGGGCAAGTATTCCATTTCATGACCATCCAAGAAGAGAAGTAGCATTTCTTGTGGAGGGTGAAGTTCAATTAAATGATGACATTATGAGAAAAGGTGACTTTCTAACTGCTATTGGTGATGAAGCACACGATGTATACAGTGATAAGGGCTGTGTATTCTTTATTTACATTGACTATAACATGAGCAAATTTAAAGTGACCAAAATAGCTGAAAAATAAAAAAGTGGAGTATCTCCAATTAGCTTGTAGAGAATGTACCCTAATTTCTCTACAAGCTTTTTTATATTTTATTGAAAACAGGCTCCTGCATACTTAGTTGATCCTTGCTAAGTGTGTCGCAGTCCTTTTTTATGTTTTGACAGGCGGCTTGACATGAACCGTACTGACTCAAATCTTTTTCGTTTCTTTCACTGCACCAATTTCTTTTATAGGCTTTTTCCACATTTCTCATAATCATCGGCAATAGCTTGATCCAGTTCTTCAATATAATCCCACATTTCTATTTCTACGCTTTCGAGTGAATTTATGCTTACTTGATTCGCTTTTAAATGGGTGGAATCCGTAAAAAGAACCCTGCCGCCAACCATTCGTTGGTTGACAGATGGAAGAACCATTTCATCAAAGATTTCCTGGAATATCTCCGATTCTTAAAACGATTCCACTGGTTCCAGTTGATGGTGGAATGGTGTGGAACAGGATTAGAAATCCTTAATCCACGAAATCAGCGATAAGCCAAGTTTATCTGGATTTCCCGTTCCAGTGCAGTTTGGAACGAATGCCATAGAATTAACCGATGAACATTCAGTTTGAATAAGATGAGGGGATCAAGCCGACCGTTGTTTTATGGTTTAAGCATAAATTCACACAGCTTAAGTGGCTTATCTCCACTTTTTTATTTCTCTATTCTATTCCAAAACACCTCACTTTTATTAATAATCTGTTTAATAGTTTCCTCATTTCGATCTACATAAAAATAGTGAAAGTGAACGCCGCCTACTAATAATCCTACCCACCATCTATTAGCGCCTGTAACCGCCATATAATGCTGGCACCTTAGCTTAAGAGGTTCGAGTAGTTTCTTATTGGATATGAAGTCTTTATTTGAAGTAGCTTTACAAAGTAATCCAGCATCATAATCCACAATTAAACGATCAACATTCGCAATTAGAAAAGGATATTCTTTATGTTGTAGTATGGCATTTTTTCGCCGAACCTCCATGCCAGTTTTTATTTTAAATTCCTCAGCAATAAAGTCTTTTACTCTCATATGAAATCGAAATATTCCATTTGACTTTCTTATCTTTTCCCCACTTTTCTCTTTATGAAGTGTTTGAATACTTTTATCTGTTCCAAAAAGAGCGTTAATGTCTGATCCACCAATACCTTTATTTCTCCATTTAAAAACTTCATCTTCACTTAAATTATGCTTCCAAACTAATATTTTATAGTCCATCTTATCCTCCTTAAACTCTACTATCTTTAAGATAGATAACAATTAGAGTAGGAACTAAGGTTTTATTTCTAGATTTTCAGCTTTTTTCGATTAGACGACATTATTCTGCGTTAATTGTATTTTTATAATACATACTAATAGAAAAAATTATAATTTTGTCAATATAAGCAGAAATGGTAGCAATTAATCAAGAACAAACACACAAACATGTTGATAACATTATATTAAATTAGCCTAGGGGGAAGATTACGTATGAAACCAGCTATCTTGTTTTACTCAGATACCACTCAAAATGCAAAGATTGAATATTTTATTGAGGGACTGTCAAAAGAGGTTACTTTAATTATAGTAAGTAGCTTTAATGAGGTGAAACGATTAATCAGGAAGGAGGATTATTCTGTCTACATACTTCTAACCAACCTTGATTCATTTCCTTCCCATTGGCAGATGTCTGAATTGAAGGCAGAAAGAACAATAATGATACTAAACGGTTTAAGTCAATTAAATACCATGTTACTTAATTCGTTTTTAGAATCTCTTCGAACGTGTGTAAAACGATCGAGTGAAAATCCTCACTTTCTACAATCGTTGCATTACTTAGATGAAAATTACTGTGATAATGAATTGTCCCTTGAAAAAGTGGCATCAAAGGCATATGTGAGTAAATGCTATTATTCCAGAATATTTCAAAAATACGTCGGGAAAGGATTTAAAGAATATGTAATAGACAAAAGAATCCAAAAAGCTAAGTTATTACTTCAAAAAGGAAATAGTGTTACGGACGTTTGTTTTTCTATTGGATATAGCGATTTAACTCATTTTGCACGTATTTTTAAGAGAATAGTTGGAGTAAATCCTTCAATCTATAAATCAGAATATATGAATTCGGAGGCTCGATTACATGGATAAGAAGATTTTGTTTGGTTTTTTATTTTTAGTTTTTTTCATTGCATTTGGAGCTGGAATGAAATTATACGATTTTTATAAGAGTTATGATATTCCGAAGTTAGATCAGAACGTTTCTCTAAATAATCTGAATTTAAATTTTGAAAAAGAAACAGGACTGGTACAGAATTTAACAGAACCTCAACAAATTATATCATTAGAAAATATAAATATAGATAACCTTGAAGAAGCTTATTCGTTATCTCGAAATTTAGCAAAGGAAGGAAATAAACAGGACGCTATTTCATACCTGAAAGAGATTGTGAAGCTTGATCCGACAAATTTAGTTTATATAAATGAATTAAGAATACTCTATCTGGAAATGAAAAAAACTGATTTATTTCTAGAATTCACACAGACTCTTACAGAAACATATGAAGTGAAACTTAATAATGCACTAGCTTATGTGGATTATTTACAATCTCCCGATTTGGGAACAGCCAATCTGGGACAGAAGTCTGTTCAATCAATCACTATATTAGATGAAATGCTAGAGGAAAATCCCTATGATTTACTCGCTAGGTATGCAAGAGGTTTAAATAATTTATATTGGCCGTCTGGATTGCAGAGGACCTCAAAAGCGATAGATGACCTAACTTTTTGTGTGTCCGCAGAGGAGAAATTTGGAGATCAATATTTTGAGTTTTGGCCAGATTGTTTTATTACCTTGGGAGATGCCTATGTAAAAGATGGGGATATTGAAAAAGGAAAACAAGTTTGGGAAAAAGGAGAACACAAGTATCCTAATAATGAAGGATTAAAAGATCGGTCAAATCTATCAGATAAGGAAGCTGTTAAATTGGTTACAGAGGTAAGAGGTATTGATATATTCCAAAGACCTGATGCCTCCATTACAAATTTAAATGTAATTTGGGAATAGAAAGGAGGGGGCATTATGAGTCCTATTGTAGTATCCGGTATAGCTGTAATGACATCCATAGGGGCAAATATTAATGATACCTGGGATGGATTATTAAATCAAAAAAATGGTGCGAAGCCGGTGTCTAGTTTTCCAATAAATGAGCATAAGAATCGAAATGCATGTGAAGTAACGGATATATCACTATTTTGTGATAGAAATGTTGTAAAGCTAGGAAGGGCCTCAAGTATGTTAATTACAACTATTGACGATGCCTTATCTGATGCAAAGGTCGAAATCAATCAAATAGAAAAATGCGGAGTATGTATCGGTACGACAATGGGAGAATTAAGTGGCATAACTAATAATAGTGGCGCAATAAATAAATATGGACCGCATATTTTATCCGAAAATATAAAAAAGCATTATAACATATCAGGTCCCTCGTGGACATTGACGAATGCATGTGCAGCGGGAAATTTTTCTATAGCAAGAGCTGTAGATGAGCTTGAGAAAGGTAATGCAGATGTAATGATTGCTGCTGGCGTAGATGCAATGTCGTGGGTAGCCTTTACGGGATTTAGTAGTTTAAGAGCAATGTCACCTGATATTTGTAGACCATTTGATAAAAATAGAAAAGGTCTAATCCTGGGAGAGGGGGCCGGTGTGCTTATACTAGAGACACTTGAGCATCTATTGAAAAGGAAAGGTTCGGCAAAAGGAACAATCCTAGGATATGGATTTAACTGTGATGCGCACCATATAACTCAACCGGACCCAAATGCGATAGGAGCAGTATTAGCAATGGAAAGTGCTTTAAAAAATGCAAATCTAACTATATCTGACATAGGATATGTAAATGCACACGGTACAGGTACACCTGCTAACGACTTAATGGAAGGAAAAGCACTATATGATTTCTTTGGTGAGTATATTAAGACAAGTTCAATTAAAGGGAACATTGGGCATACGCTTGGAGCGGCAAGTGTCATAGAAGCTGCTATCTGTATTAGAGTGTTGGAGGAGAAGCTAGTACCTCCAACAGCTAACATCGAAAACCTTGATCCCAATATTAAAGTTGAGGTAATAAAGGACATTCCCCAACACTTCGATTATAAGTTTATTATGTCCAATGCATATGCATTTGGCGGCATAAATTCATCTATTATTATTGGAAGACTCAATTAAGGAGGAAATTATGTTTAATTTAAATGACCATAAATTTAAAGTGATAACCGGATGGCAGGACTATAAAGTAGATCCCCGTTATTTTGTATTACTTTTTTTAGCTTCTTTTGTAATGGCAGGGCAATTTTATTTAGGCTTTTATCAAAAATGGGATGCAGTATTTGTTTCATTATTAACTGCTATAACTACGGAAGTACTTTTAACCAGACTGTTATATAAAAAGTGGAAATTCTCTATTAGTCCAATCATCACAGGCATGGGTGTATCGTTATTGGTTAGCTCTTACCTTCTGTGGGTTTATGTTTTGACATCTTTTCTATCAATATTGCTAAAGTTTATAGTTAAATTTGAAAAAGGACATATTTTCAATCCAAACAATATCGCCGTAGTTCTAGTATTATTTTTTCTGTATGAATATGCTGTAAGTACACCAAAACAATGGTCAAATGGCTATCTAGTTATGGCCATAATAATATTATTAGGTTTCTTTGCAACGTACATGGCAAATAGACTTGACGTAGTTTTAGCCTTTTTAGGTGGTTTTACTGTTTTTGCTTTTGTCCGACATTATCTATTTGGTGCACCTCTTTATGCAGCACTAGGTCCACTTCTAGGTGCAGGTCTACAACTTTTTGCTTTCTTTATGATAACTGATCCGAAGTCAACTCCAACTACAAGGAAGTCTAGAATTTACTTTGCATTGATCGTAGCCTTAATAGATGCGATTTTACGTATCAGTCGTATTCCTCACGCCCAATTCTATGCCTTATTTATTACAAGCCTTTTATTCACTGTTCCGTATCGTATATGGGCAAAACGTAAAATTAGCTCAGTAGTTTTCAAGGAAAAAAATAAAGTGGAGGGATAGAGTTTGATCCAAATAAAAGGTATCTCATCGATTACCCCACTGGGATTAGGGGTTGAAGAACTAAGTGCAAGATCTCTATTAAATGATAAGGCTAATCTATTAGCACCACCAGAGTTCTACAATTACAAGTATTTATCAGGATTAAATCTACTACCTAAGATAAGTCAATATGGTTGTATTTCTGTATATGAAGCTATTAGATTTGCGGGATATGCTGTAAATAGTGAAAAAGATAGTAAAACAGCGGTTATCGTCTCAAATAATTATGGGAGTATCCATGCAATAAAGGATATGTTTATTGATGCAGATAAGTATGGTCCCAAAGGGGTTAATCCACGCTTTTTTCCAGGTACAGTTTTGAATGTTGTAGCGGGTCATATATCAATCAAATTTAGATTTAGTGGGCCGAATATAACCGTTTCAGAGGGTGTTGAATCAGGTTGTAAAAGTTTACTGTATGCGTATGAACTATTAAACAGGGAAGATTTAAAAAGAGTTTTAGTATGTGATTTGAATATTTTCCCGCCAACTGGATATAAAAAACCAGTAGAAAATTATCTAACAGAGTTTGAACATGTGAGCACGATTTTAATGGAGAAAGTAGATGAAGGTGTAGATAGAAAAGAAGGTGTTTCAATTGCTATTAATAATATATCTGAATCAAAGAATGAGTATTTCAACAATAAAATAATGGCATCTGAATTTACTCCAAAATTATTAACTAATGTATATAAAATATTAAAGTATGAGTATAATTCTCAAACTGAAATTCAAGTATCTACTGATGATAGTCTATTTAATATAATACTTAATTAGGAGAGAATCTGATGGAGGATGTTTTTATTACTGGAACAAGTATTATATCGAGCTTTGGAAATGAGAAGCAGACATGGGAAGGAATACTCAGTGGTGATAACTACCCGCAACAAAGGGAGTACAATTTGAGCAACCAAGAAAAACTTCAATATCCTGTTTATCAAATAGAAGACGATTTGATAGAAAGAATTAATAAACAATATAGTCATATAACGATTAGGGAAGAATTTCTTAGAGATGATAAAGATTTTAAATTACTATTTTTAGCAACACTGGAAGCTTTAAGAAATGCTAATCTTCATTTGCCTAATGAGAAACGAATTGGTTTAATAATCGGTCATGAGAATTTGGGGGTAAACCCTCTGATTGATAGTCTTTTACAAGAAGACAACAAAATGGATATAAAGAATCCAATTAATTCATTCAATCATTATAAGGATAAATTTTTTAGGTTACAAACATACACATATCTATATTATCTAGCAAAATTAATTAATATTAATGGCCCAACTTATGCTATTAACAATGCTTGTGCATCTGGCCAATATGCACTTGAATTGGCAAATAGCTTATTAAAGATGAATCATGCTGACATAGTCATTGTTGTAGCTGGTGACTATGCTCACTTCACAGAACATTTATGGCTAAGTGAAAAAGGCTTTAGCTCTAATAACGGTAAATTAGCACCGTTTACTGACACCTCTTCTGGTTCTGTTTTGGGTGATGGTGTAGGAGCTATCATACTTGAATCCGAAACAAATATAAGTAGAAGGAATGCAATATCCAAGGCAAAATATATCAACTCTTCATTCTCACAGGATACATGGAGAATTAATTTACCGGATGTAACAACAAACTCCTACGAGAAAGTGATTAAAACTTCGTTAAGTAAATATAAAGGTAAACCTGAATTAGTAATACCTCATGGAACAGGTATTCCTCTTTGGGATAAATACGAGTCAAATGGAATAAAGAAAGCCTTTGAATCTTTCCGGTACTCGGTTCCAGATGTAACAGCATTTAAGGGTTATATTGGACATACGCTGGGAGCGAATAGCTTAATAGAATTAATATTAGGAATCAATATTTTTAAAAATAGTGTTATTCCTCCAATTACTCATCGTACAATTAATAATTCAAGTGAATATGACTTACCGTTAGTAAACACAATTATAGAAAAAGAAGTTAAGAGTTTTATAAAGACTGTAGCGGCCTATGGAGGATTTAATGCGGCTACAATAATAGAAAAAATCTAAAAAAAGGAGAACATAAGTGAAAGTAAATACAGATGAATATCAGAAAAAAACTGCACTCGTAACTGGAGGATCCAAAGGTATCGGTAGGGAAGTAGTAAAGCTATTAGCAAAGAATAATATAAATGTGATTTTTACTTATAACAAAAATTATAAAGCTGCCTATGCATTAATGGAGGAGCTAAAGGATTGCAATGTATTTATAACGGGTATCCCTTGTGATTTAAATAATCAATCTGAAATTGATCATCTCGTGACAACGATCTTATACACTTACCCCAACTTACACTTTTTAGTAAATAATGCTGGCACAAATATAGACAAACCCTTTTCACAAATAAAAGATGATGATTGGCATAATGTCATTCAAGTAAATTTAAATGCCACTGCATACTTAACACAAAAATTATTAAGAAGAATATTGATTCAACAAGGTAGTGTGGTTAATGTTACTTCTATTTCTGGAATAACAGGAGCTATTGGCCAAACTAACTATTCTGCAGCCAAAGCTGGAATTATTGGTTTTACTAGATCTTTGGCAAAGGAAGTAGGAACGTTTAATGTAAGGGTAAACTGTGTCGCTCCAGGTTATATCGAGACAGAGATGTTAGATAGTGTTCCATCTACAAATATAAAAAGAATAAAGAAGCAAACTGCACTTAAAAGACTAGGAAATAAGAAGGAAATAGCTGAAACAATATTATTTCTACTTTCAGATAAAGCATCTTATATTACAGGTCAAACGCTTATCGTAGATGGTGGATTAATTTAGAAAGGTGGATATTATGATTAACCAAGAGAAGAAGGACCATATTTTATCACTTATTGCTGAAATAGCTGATATTCAAAAGGATGATATTAAAGATGAGAGCACCTTTGAGGAAATCGGTATGGATTCACTTATGGCTTTAGAATTAGCTGTTCGGATTGAGAGAGAATTTGAGGTATTTATACAAGAAGAAGAACTGATGAATTTAAGAAAGGTGGAGGACGTTTTTTTATTTGTTGAACAAGGAGGTTTCATCGATTGAAATATAACCTTCTCCCCAAGAGGATGTTGTTTTTTTACTCCCATTATTTTAAACAACACAATGACTCCTTCTTTATAAATAGATTTAAAAATATTCTAAGGAGTTTTTTCATAGGAGCCTTTGCACCATTAGTAATACCTTCGCCAATACTCCTAAATAAACTCCTAGAAAAAACAAACTCACAGTTTTATAGAGGTTTTTCTTATGAAGGTACCGGAATTGGATTTGCGATCAAGTCTTTTTTTAGAAAGAATAAAGCATCGTCTTTTGAATCAAAAGTAAATCAACTCTCTCCTAATTCTATATATCAATATTATGTAGGGTTAGGTTGGTTATTACACTTTATTTATCGTTATAAATCTAAAAAGTATGCTGATTTTGGACAAAGTTTAAATCATAAATATTCCCTTATTATGTTCGATGGTGTTGGTTTTAAGATCGGACTATTCCAATACTTCTATTCCAAAGAAAGTATTAATTTAATAGAAAAATTTACCGAGAATCAAAAAAGAGTTTGTTATCAAGGTTTTGGCAGGTCTTTATGGTTTATAAGTAGATTTAATTGGGACACTACGCTAAAAAAACTAGAAGAATTAGGAGAAACATTCCCATACCGGAATGATATCTTGAGTGGAGTTGGATTAGCAGTAGCGTACAGTAAATTTGATGATTTATTACTAGGTTTTAAGATAATTGATTATCTAAAACATAAAAATCAAGAGGATTTTATTTCATTCTTACAAGGCTTTGCTTATGGTCTAGAAGCTAGAAGGCTCCAAGACCCATACTTATGGAGGTCTAATATAGACAATATTCCTGAGAGTTTAAAACATAAAGTTAACCAGTTAATTGACTATGTTTATAGTGTGAAAAATAATTTGGATAAAACTTGTAACAACCATAATTTTTACATGCATTGGGTAGATGGGGTAAGACAAAAAATAAAGGAGAATGTATATGTTTAAAAGGAAAGAAACCCTATTAATTATCCTTATTAGTATAGTCTTAGTTATTCTAACAGCTTGTAACGAGGAAGTTACAGAAGAAGTAAAAGACTATGGTTTTGAATATAAGGACGTTACGGAAAAAACAGGTATTGAATTTACGCATAAAAAGCCACAGTTTGATAATAAAGTTGATAATGTAATGCCCTGGTTATCATCCACTGGGGCGGGTGTGTTTTTAAATGATTATAATAATGATGGCTATGTTGATGTCTATTTAGTCAACTCCAAAAAAGGAACAAGTAATTATCTTTATAAAAATAATCAAGACGGTACTTTTACTGATGTAACTAAAGATTCAGGTATTGGGCTTGTGAATGAAGAGGGTATCTCGGAAACAGCATTATGGTTTGACTACAACAATGATGGATATCAAGATTTATTTGTTGGGGCATGGGGAAAAAGCCAGTTATTTAAAAATAACGGGGACGGTACTTTCGAAAATGTATCAGCAGAAGCTGGTGTAAATCCCGAAGGATACGCGGTAAAGGCAATTGCACTGGATTATAATCGAGACGGGTTTCTTGATTTATATATAGGAAATTATTTTCGAGATGAAACAAACCTATGGGACCTTAAATCAACCAAAATATTTCATAATGATTTTGAAAAAGCAAGAAATGGTGGAGAAAATATCTTATATAAAAATAATGGTGACGGTACATTCTCCGATGTTACAAAGGAAATGGGGGTAGAAGATCCAGGTTGGACATTAGCAGCAGGATCAGCTGATTTAAACAAGGATGGTTGGCCAGATATCTATAACGCAAATGATTTCGGCCCCGATTCCCTATATTTAAACCAAGAAGGGAAAGGGTTTCAAAAAATAGTTCAAAAGAGAGGGATTGGAGACGATACCTTTAAAGGGATGAATGTCGATTTTGGAGATGTATTCCACGATGGGAATCTAGCAAATTATGTAAGTAATATAAGTAAGGAGAAGTACCTACTAGAAGGAAACCAACTCTGGCATATGGATGAAAGTGGTAAATTTGTTGAAAAGGCAGAAGATCTAGGCGTTAAACAAGCAGGATGGTCTTGGGGAGCAAGGTTCTTTGATGTTAATAATTCAGGAAACATGAGCTTAGTTGTTACAAATGGATTTATATCTGGTAAGAAAGATGAGGATTATTGGTTTGAGATGGGGACATTAGCTACTACTCCTGGTGATGTCGTTCAAGATGCGAAAAATTGGCCTGCAATTGGAGAGAAGAGCATGTCCGGTTATGAACCAAAGGCTTTATTTTTATATCAGGATGGAAAGTTTACCAATGTAGCGCAAGATGTCGGTATTGACTTTGTTTATGATGGTCGTGGGGTAGCGGTAGCTGATTTCGATAACAATGGTACTCTTGATCTGATATTTGCCAACCAAGGTGCTCCTTTAAAAGTTTATAGCAATGAACAAACTAATCAAAATAACTGGATTAAAATTGATCTAAATGGTGTGTTTCCGAGTAATAGGGAAGCTGTTGGTACCAGACTTACGTTTACAAATAATGGCGTGGAGACCGTAATCGAAAAAGACGGGGGAAATAGTTTTGGTGCACAAAGTGACCCTCGAGTCCATTTAGGTTTAGAAAAAAGTACGGTACTAGATAAATTAGAAATACAATGGCCGAGTGGGAAGGAACAAGTCTTTGAAGATATTAATGCAAATCAAATTATTTCTATTACCGAAGGAAACAACAACTATGAAATATTGCAAAAGGGAGCTGCTTTTAAAGGTAGCGAAGTAGATAATGAGTAAATTAAAAGCAGGAATTATTGGCTCAGGAAAGATTGCACAAGTAAGACATATTCCTGAATACCTTCAAAGGAATGATGTAGAACTAGTTGCAATTTGTGACGTTAATCTCCAAAGGGTAAAGAAAATTGCACAAACCCACAACATTTCGTTTGCTACCAATAAACAAAGTGAGATATTGCAGTCGTCCGATATAGAGTTAATATCGATTTGTACCCCTAATGCACTTCATTCAAAGTATGCATTAGAAGCACTTAACCATAACAAACATGTACTTGTAGAAAAGCCTATGGCAACCAATCTCAAAGATCTTAAGAAACTATATAAGACTGCAAGAAAGCATAACCTTGTTTTGATGCCTGGTCATAATCAACGATTCGATCCGGTACACAGACAGGTAAAAGAATTAATAGATAACAAAGCTATAGGAAACATTATTCAATTTACTTCAAACTATCAACATCCAGGTCCACAATTTTGGAGTGTCGATAAAGAGAATAGTTGGTTTTTTAATCAAAAACTGTCCTCATTTGGAGCACTTGGGGATTTAGCAATCCATAAGCTAGACCTAATACAGTGGTTAATAAATCAAACTTTTAGTGAATGGTTTGTGGCAAAAAACAAGGCACATGATAGCCGAGCATCTATTTCTTTACGTACAAGGTCAGGAATTGTTGGATCAATTAATGTTAGCTGGAATAATCCACTTCAAGATCATAGAACCGTCTTGTATGGTACAAAAGGAACTATTGTTTTTGGAGAGGAACTTCATGAGGTTAGTATTCATAGGTTTAATGGCGAAACTAAGATTGAACGAATTCAACCAATTCTAAGGAAAGACGGAAAGCCAAATTCAGGGATTATTGACCATTTTGTCGAATGTGTAAAGGGTACAGAGAGTTTATCCATTGATTCTAAACATGTAAAAAATTCGTTAAAAGTTATTTTAAGTTAATCGATAGTATTTACCTCGCTAATTAATATACTTATTAAACAATAAAGATAATGTTACAAAAAAGGATGCCGCTTTGGCATCCTTTTTAAATGTGTGCTAGGCATGGGACTAGGATCTGAAGGTTATTTAATTTTCCCTTCTACTCGATTTCATACCAGTCCAAAGGAGGTTTATCTAATTGTATAGGAATATTTAACACCTTGCTTGCTTCTGTTAGCAATTCTCTGCAAAAGAAATAACTCTTGTGCACTACAATTTTATCCTCATATATTTCCTGGTAGTTAATATCATGGAGCTCGTATCCTTTATCTTTACGTGCCAAAACAATATTAACTTCTTTTCCCCATAACCAAATTCTCTTTCCGTAGTGACCTGGGAGACCAAAACGCAATGACCCATTCTTCACTTCGTCTTTATTATATTCTTGGAAACCAGGGGAAGCATCATTGAAAATTTGACTACTCATTAGATTTAATATACCTTCCACATTCCCATCATTAAATGCATTTAAGTATTTATCTATGATGGGATCTATGTTTTCAACATTGCGTGGCTGAGACTCCCCCTTGTCTTCTAACTTTTTTATTTCTTTTAATTTTTTCCTTGATCTATGGATGGATGAATAGATGCCATTCTCAGAAATATTTATCATGCCTGCTACTTCAGTAGCTTTAAAGTTAAATACGTCCATCAATAGAAAAATAGCTACTTGATTTGGTGGGAGGTGTTGTATTAATATTTCCAAAGCTTCTCTAATAAGGAATTTGGATTCTTCTTTTTCATCAGAAACTATTCCTTGGTAATCAAAAAGGTCTTCAAGGAATACTTTGCTTTTTCTGGTATTATCAATCCAGGTGTTGGTTGCAATTCTAAATAAAAAGGCTTTTGGATTGATAGTACTCCAACGTTGACTTAATGAGGCAAATGCTTTTATCAATGTATCTTGAAAGAGATCTTCACCGTCCCAAGCAGACCTGGTAAGATATTTGCAGTACCTCCATAAATCTATTCGATAAGGTTTAAGTATCTCATTAAAATCATTATGTAAAGTTCTTGTATGTTCTACTATAGTTTGCACTTTATCTTGTTCCTTCATATAGATCCCTCCTAATTTTAATTATATTAAGTATAAAAGGAATAGGGTGCAAAATACTAGTAATTTTCAAAATAAAATTATTCTTCGCTGTATAATTAAATCGAATACCAAAAGTATCTAATAATAATCCTTAGAGAAAGAGATATGAAAAATAAAAGCTATTATTTTATCTGTACGTATGCTGAATCCTCTAGTATATGTGAACAAATAATTATTCCTATAATCTACTTAGAATTAACCTTATACGTAATTGTTATTTCAAATCTAATCCAGAGGTTGGCTAGTCCAAAATCATTATTTTCGGCTCATTTATTTAAGCATTGCAGAAACCTATCCTTCTTAGCGTTCCGCCAAAAAGATGTTTTACTTTCCTGGTTTTGTTAGAGAATAGGTTTAACTTGGTTAATAACTCTATAATAATTTTTTCTGTTTCTTTTTAGAAGCCTCGTACAATTCCAGTAGTATTTTCTCCGAATTCTTATTTTAACTTCTCGAAAGTATATTTTGGCTAAAAATGCATCAAAAAGTTGCTTTATTTTTGAATTATTCCCTTGCTTCCTTTATATCCCATGGCTTAGTACATACGTCGCTAACAAGAAGCTTTCACTTTTGTGCGTTGCATAACAATTCATTTTGTTGTGTAAAAATACATTTAGCGCTATAATAATTCCATTCAAATATTAATTGAAGAATGGAGCAGCGTATGATTACAGCATTTCTAACTTATTTTCTATTAGGACTAGCACTTTCTTTAACACCTGGAGCGATGACAGTTCAAATGGTTCAACAAGCATTGAGGAATGGATTTTTAAGTGGTTGGTTTGTAGGTTTAGGTGGGATGACCATCGATTTAACATTAATCACTCTTATTTATTTTGGTTTTTCCCAATTTTTAACGTATCCAATCGTGGAGTCTGTAATGTGGTTTATGGGCTTTGTGTTTTTATTAGCCATCGGGATTGAGAGTTTAAAAGACTCAAAAAAACCAGTAGATTTCAGTGGGGCAGCTCCAAAAAAATCCATTGCAAAGGCATATACATCTGGATTTTTCATGGCGATTTCACCAGCTAATATTGTTTTTTGGATTGGAATATTTGGACCGTTGCTTGTATCTTCTTTAAGTGATGGAGCAGGAACACATTTTGTAGTTGTTGCAGCAGGAATCCTGCTTGGTATACTCGTCCATGATATTGGATTAATGAGTATTATTCATTATTCGAGAAGATTTCTGAATCAAACGATTCTAAAGGGTGTTTCCATTATTGCTGCATGTATACTGTTTGGCTTCAGTTTATATTTTGGTTACGAATTTATTCATCAATTTTTATAGGGAATTTAAAAAATCTTGCTTCAAAAATAAATGAGGCAAGATTTTTTTATTGCGACTTTAAAACCCTAACCGCCCTGCATATTCTTCGGTTTCCCAGTCTTGTCTTATCGTTCTTCGCTGATTCTCTTGTAAGTCTTTGACAATTTTCTCTACATCTACCTGCTGTTCATAATGCCATTGGAGAGCAACTGACATATAGAGCTCATTAAGCTGGGCAATGGACAGTCCTTTTGTTTGCTTCGCTAATTGAGCAAGTGCAGCTGCATCTAAAAATTGTATTAGCCCTTTTTTATGCAGATATTCATTTCGTAATGCTTCATCAGGCTGTTTGATCTCATAAGCACGATCAAAGCGGCCAGCTCGATTAATCAAGGCAGGGTCAATTTTTTCAGGGTAATTAGTTGTCCCGATTAAGAAGATACCTTCCTTAGATGTTGCACCGTCTAATGTGTTCAAGAATACAGAACGAACTTCTTCAGGCATGGAATCGATATCTTCAATGATAAGAATCATGGGTGCCATTTTTGTAACAGTAGAGAAAACTTCCTTAATCGAGTAGCTGGATGTATATTCTGTGATTTGCCAATAAACAACTGGAGCGGCAACACTGCCTGCAATGGATTTGACGAGCGTTGTTTTTCCATTTCCAGGAGAACCATATAATAGAATTCCACGTTTGTAAGGAATATTATATGCTTTAAAAAATGCTCCACTCTTCAAGAAAAATTCATCGATGGAACGGTAAATATCTGTTTTTACATCTTCCTCTAAAAGTATATCTTCTCGTTTAATTTGATAAGTAATTTGTTCTCGTGATCGTTCTAAGCCATCCTCTGTATCGGTGAGCACATTAATACCGTCTAGCATAAATTCCCTTTGTTTTTCAGTAATGAAGTTAAGGAAGCTTAGTAAAGCTTCGTCGTTCCTTGCAAAGGTAAATTCCCTTTCATATTCCATATGACTTTGATAGATTGGTATCTTTACGATAGCAACCTCATAGTTTGGAAAGTAAAAAATATTATTTGTTAGAGAGGCTTTAATCACATATTTTTCCGTATTGTTATATGTAATGGCTGATGTACCAACAGCATCGTAGACACTTGCTAAAATTTCAATATCAGCTTCATTTCGAGAAAGAATTTGCTCAATTGTGTCGTCAATTTCAAGTCCTTCTTCGGATTCATAAAGCTTTAAGTCAAATCCAAGTTTTTCAATAAATAGCTCTTTTACTTTATCGATTGCTACTGCATAGTCATAGTAATGGGGAATTGTCACACTATCTGTATCACTGAATTTAATTAATGATGGATTCTTTTTCAATATAGATTTCCACTCGCCTTCTGCCTAAGTTTATATATTTCAATGAAAATAATTCCGAGAGTTATCACAATTATCATACCATATAGCCGTGATGCTGTAATGAAATTATTGCCATCTAGTTAGAAATAAATGTGAATTTAAAATAAAGTCATACAGATTATGAATTAGGAATCGACTGCTTTTCCGCTGCGAAATCAATCTGTTTAATTGAGAATAGTTATCAATTGTTGTATAGTAGATAGTAATGAACCAAAAACCAGCGTAAGGAGAATAGATAATGCAAATATACTGGACTAAAATAAATAAGATTATTGAAGAAACGCCTGAGGTTAAAACGTACTTGCTCGACTGTCCGGAAGACTTTACATGGGAAGAAGGTTCCCATACCCACTTTGCACTGGAAGGTTTTAATGCGGGAGATAAACCAAACCGCAGTCTGATTCGTCACATGTCAATCTCCACTTTACCGCACGAAGATTCAATCGGTATTACAACACGCATCAGAGAGCAATGTTCTGAGTTTAAAACGATTTTAAGCAATCTTGAGGTAGGAAATGAAGTTGCAATATTTAAAACACATTCCAATGTACCACTTAAAAGAGAAGACAAAAATGTTTATCTGCTGTCATCGGGTGTTGGTCTGGCAACTTTCAGACCGCTTGTGCTTGATTATTTCGAACGTGCTGCAGGCGTCAATCAAATTCATTCGCTGAACATCGATTCTTCAAAAAAATTCTTATTCACTACTATTTTTGAAACCGCTCCTGATAAGAAGTTCACATCACAGTATGTCGATAATCGTAAAGACTACTATGAAGAAGTGAAAAATCTTGCTGCAGACAAAGATGGACTTTTCTATGTTGTCGGAAGCGACGAGTTCCTCATACAGAACATTGAAGTATTGCGTGAGCAGGGTATCAATCCAGAGCAGATTATGCTCGACAAGCATGAACGACAAAGACTTGAGTTTTTATCATTTGATTTGTAATTTAATCGAGACAGACTATCTTCTAGGCAAATACTGAATAAATGTTCCATTAAGGGGCACGACTGTGGAACAGCAGAGATAGAAAATGAGCAAATTTTTTATGAAATTGTGGATCCGTTTTGGTCAATCCTTTCAAAACGGATTCTTTAAATTTAACAATGTGGGTTTGCAAGATGTTTTTAATTTTAGTGCTACAATAAAAAATCGTATATTTTGATAGAAATCTTTGCTGCCTTTTCAAAAACTCCTTCCCAAATCTTTATTTTTTGCAAAATAAAAGGGCTCTAAAAGCCCTCCTATTTATAATTAATCAAAACTCGAAAATAGGTTATTCAATGCCTCACTCATGGATGGATGTGTGAAAATATTATCTTTTAATCGTGTATATGGTAATTTAGCTTCCATTGCAATTCGCACGGTATTGATTAATTCATGTGAACCTGCGCAAAATAACGTACATCCTAAAATATCATCTGTGTCCGGGTCAATAAGAGCTTTCAAAAGTCCGTCTGTTTGCTTGATAATACGGGCATAAGGAACCCCTGCTGCTGGAATCGATGCTACTTTATAGTCAATACCTTCTTCTTTAGCTGTCTTTTCATTGAGACCAACATGGGATAGGACAGGTTCGATAAAAACGGAATATGGTATATTTTTTCGTTCCTTTTTCGAGTAATTGCCATCACCAAATAATTGATCACGAACGATACGGAAATCATCTAATGAAATATAAGTAAACTGTGGACCGCCATTGACATCCCCTAATGCCCAAATGTGATCGGCATCTGTCTTCAAGTAATCATCTACAACAATTGCTCCTTTATCATTCTGTTGGATGGAAGTGTTTTCCAGTCCTAAACCTTCCGTGTTTGGTTTTCTGCCGGTTGCAACTAGGAGGGCAGAGCCAGTCAATTCCTCAGTCTTATCTTCTTTCTGGTAAGTGACAGCAACACCACCATCTATATTCTTAACCGATTGTACCCTGCTTTCTAATTGTAGCTTAATTCCTTTTCCTTCAAATATCTTTTGTACTTCACTTGCAATGTCACGATCATCGTTTGACAAGAATTCCTCGGAGCTGTCAATTACTGTAACCTCTGAGCCAAAGTTTGCATACATCGAAGCGAATTCCAAACCAATATACCCACCACCAATGATAATTAGCTTTTCGGGCAGCTCATCGCGCTCTTGGAGAGTTGTAGAAGTATAAACATTCACCGTTTCATCGATTCCATCAATCGGCGGAATGATTGGAGATGAACCGGTATTTATGAAGAACTTTTCCGCACTTAGCTCAAGGGATTCAGTTTCCGAGCTAAGTTGGATCTTTTTATCTTCAATAAACGTAGCTTTTGCAGTATAAACGGTAATGGTTTCCTGATCATTAAGCATCTTAAAATTATTCTCTCTTAAAGCAGCAGTTAACTGATCTTTTTCTTGAATCGATTCCTTGTAATAGGCTTCCTTGGACTCGCTGGAATTAGCTTGCTGTTCGGATTGGAAAGCAAG
Source organism: Oceanobacillus profundus (assembly GCF_003515705.1). GTDB lineage: Bacteria > Bacillota > Bacilli > Bacillales > Amphibacillaceae > Oceanobacillus > Oceanobacillus profundus. The sequence continues at coordinate 38,636 of NZ_QWEH01000005.1, read as the reverse complement.
CGATTTTGTTGGGATACAGGCAATGTTAATACATGTGCCACCATATTGTTTAGCTGATTGCTCTATCATAGCAACTCGCTTTCCTGCCTTAGCAAGTGAACCTGCTAACGTTTTACCACCTTTTCCAAAGCCGATAATAATTGCATCAAAATGTTCCATTTAAATCATCCTTTCATTAAACTATTACCTTAAAGGTCAGAAATTAAACGAATAAGTTACTTTAGTAAACAATCGGAGATAAAATTGGTAAACTTTTTATAAAAGGGAGTGATGTGATTGAAACGAAAAGTGATTATAAATGGATATGAAATTGATGGATTGGAATTTCAAATGGAAACATTACCAAAAGGAAATCGAAAAGTGAGTTTTGCTTTTAAAGTGTCGAGTGAGGAATATCATGATATAACAACATTGCTTTATAAGAATGACTTTACCTTGCAGATTCCTGAGGAAAATCTTGAATTACAAGCTACTATCCATAATTACGCTACTTCCATTACAAACTTGTATGAAGCGAATGCCGTTGGAGATTTTCATCTTGAATTAGTGGAGAAACAATAACTTTTATTACGACAGCTTGCGCTAATTAGAGGTCACATGCGATAATGAGCAAAAATGGAATAGGATGAAAATATGGCTACTATTGTTGAATTAAGAGTGAAACCGGATTTTACTAAATACTACAAAAATAAATTTCCTTTAATTTCGGAAGAAGTAATTACAAATCCAGGAGCTTTGTCTGAGGAAGGTACAATAGTTCATTTAGTGGACCAGCATGGACAATTTCTTGCAAAGGGTTACTATGGCAAGCAAAATAAAGGACTGGGATGGGTGCTATCTTTTAATGAAAATGAAAAGGTGGACACTGTCTTCTTTAAGAATAAAATGCTAGCTGCAATCAATAAAAGACAGTCATACTATAACGACGAAAATACAAACGCATTTCGTGTTTTCAATGGTGAAGGTGACGGTATTGGTGGATTAACGATTGACTATTTTGATGGGTATTATGTAATCAGCTGGTATAGTAAAGGAATTTACACCTTTAAAGACAAAGTTATTCGCGTGCTTGATGAACTTGGAGGATATAAAGCGATATATGAAAAAAAGCGCTTTGACACAAAAGGACAATATCTTGATGACGATGACTTTGTAAAGGGAGAACAGGGAGAGTTTCCAATTATCGTTAAAGAGAATGGCATAAGTTATGCGGTTCATTTGAATGATGGTGCAATGGTAGGGATTTTTCTTGACCAACGTGATGTTCGAAAAGCAATTCGTGATCATTATGCGAAAGGAAAAAATGTTTTAAATACATTTTCTTATACAGGCGCTTTTTCCGTAGCAGCTGCACTTGGAGGTGCTGCAAAGACGACCAGTGTAGACCTTGCAGGGCGTAGTAAAAGTAAAACAATTGAGCAATTTGCTGTAAATGGGATTGATTATGAACAGCAGGATATTATCGTGATGGATGTGTTCGATTATTTCAAATACGCGAAACGAAAAGAATTGAAATTTGATTTCGTTGTCCTTGATCCGCCGAGCTTTGCCCGGTCAAAAAAGCATACGTTTAGCACAGCGAAGGATTATCCGGGCTTGATTCAGGATACATTAGCGATTACCGAAAAGAATGGCATTATTGTAGCATCTACAAATAATGCATCATTTGGAATGAAGAAGTTCAAAGCGTTTATTGATAAAGGATTCAATGGAATGAAATATAAAATTCTTGAAGAATTCTCCTTGCCGGCTGATTTTCAAGTAAACCGTAATTTTAATCAGGGGGATTACTTGAAGGTTATCATCGTACAGAAGTTAGGTTAGCAAAACACCCGCTTTGATTTGATGCAAAGCGGGTGTTTGATGTTTCGGATGGGTGTTGCTTGGTAAAGGGTGGGCAATGCTCGAAATTAGTTGGTTCCTGCTCGTCCTGACGATAGTAAGCTGGAATAATAATCTGTAAGTAAAAATATAAAAAGTTATAAAAACGCTTGTATATTTATTCTAAATAATGCATAATAATTCATATACAAATTACAAGAGGATGTGAGTTTTATCATGACAATGGTTAAAGAAGCGGATTTGATAAAACAGGAGCTAAAGGGACGGGATTTTTTAACACTTGCTCATTATACAACGGATGAGATTCATTATTTATTAGAACTAGCGGATTATATTAAAAAGCAGAAGCAGGAAGGCATTTCATTTGAACCACTAAAAGGAAAAACATTAGGGATGATTTTTGAAAAGTCGTCTACAAGAACGCGTGTATCCTTCGAAGCGGGTATTTACCAATTAGGTGGTATGGGAATTTTCTTAAATTCAAAAGATATACAAATTGGCAGAGGTGAGACAATTGCTGACACGGCACAAGTACTGTCTGGCTATTTGGATGGAATTATGATTCGGACATTCTCTCAAGCGGTGGTAGAGGAGCTTGCCGCATTTGCTAGTATCCCTGTTATTAATGGATTGACAGATTTGTATCATCCTTGCCAAGTGCTTGCAGATTTGCAAACGATTAAAGAAGTAAAGGGAACGCTGGAGGGGAAAAAGGTAGTTTATATTGGAGACGGAAATAATATGGCGCATTCCCTTATGCATGGAGCTGCCAAAATGGGGATGGAGCTAGTGATTGCTGCTCCTGCTGATTATTTGCCTGATCCAGATGTAACCGCAAAAGCACAGGAAATAGCAGCTGAACACAATGCAAAAATTAGCATTGAGGTGGACCCTGCTTTAGCTGTACAAGATGCTGATGTTATCTATACAGATGTATGGGCAAGTATGGGGCAGGAGGCTGAGCAATCAAAAAGAGAAAAGGATTTTGACGCATACCGTGTAGATGCAGCTTTGCTAGCCAAGGCAAAAGCAGATGTTACATTTATGCATTGTTTGCCTGCACACCGAGGTGAAGAGGTAACTGCAGAAGTAATTGATGGAGCACATTCTGTTGTTTTTCAACAGGCCGAAAATCGACTTCATGCACAAAAAGCATTGATGACAGCATTGATGAGCTAAATATTTAAGAGGGCTATCGCAAGCAGGCGGTGGTCCTTTTTGGTTTTGGATTTTGGACCGTATTTACCTTAAATTCGATAGTGAGCAAACAGCAACCATAATAAAAGAAAAGATTGAAAACCATCGTTTCCGCCCATTAAACCCTCATGAAACACGACAAATATACAATTTTCCCCATTGATTTCTGAAAATAAATACTATATAATTTTTTGTTATAATCAATATTTGTAAGAAATATTAGAAAAATAAAAGGGAGGAATGGAAAATGGCGACAACATCTGAGGAAACATTACGTTCTTATTTAAAGTCATATCGAGCTTATGATCCATCCGTCATTCCAGATCAACAAGCAATTACCTTTCTAACTAATAAAACCGGGTTACCACAGGTTTGGAAATGGGATGGTCGAACATCTGAGGTTCAACAATTTATCGAGCTGCCGGACAGGGCACTTAGTGTAAATCATTCTCCATCTGGGGAAAAAACGATAATCGGATCCGATATAAATGGGAATGAGAAACAGCAATTTTACTTAATCAGCGAACAAGGAGCAATGGTAGAAGAGCTTGTTATCTCAAAAGAGCATTTTCATCACTTTGGTGGATGGTCACCTGACGAAACAAAAATTGCCTTCTCCAGTAATCGCAGACATCCAGGTTATTTTGATGTGTATATTATGGACATTGCAACAAAAAAGGAAGAAGTAGTGTATCCGTATGATGGAAATTGTAATCCGATTTGCTGGACAAAGGATGGGAAGGGATTAATTTTAAGCATAGCGGATACCAACATTGATAACTCCCTATATATATTTGATTTAGAAACAAAAGCAATGACGAAGATTGGTAAGGGAAGTATAAGTGCAAGATATCATTCAATACAGCTAACAAAGGATGGAAAAAAGGGCTATCTTGTAACAGATGCAGGTCGCGATACATTAGCTATTCATTCCTTTACATTCGATAATCCTGCTGAATTAGAACAACTGTCACAAATTGAAAAATGGGATATTGAGGAAATAAAACTATCTTCGGATGAAAAATTACTAGCTTATACGATAAATGAAGGCGGAATTTCAAGACTTCAAATTTACCATTTGAAAGATAAAGCGATATTTGAAGTGACAGGATTGCCGTCTGGCGTATACAACTCTTTATCATGGATGGATGATGCAGAGCTTGTCATCGAAATAAAAAGTGCGATTCTTCCAGGTGACCTATGGTCAGCAGATTTGAAGGAGAAAAATACGAAGAGGCTTACTTATGTTGGAGAAAATAAAGATATTCATCACTTATGGACAGAGCCGGAGCTATGTCACTATTCCTCTTTTGATGGACTTGAAGTGCCTTATTTTCTTTATGGTAAGAAAGACTACGCACAGCCTGTCATGATTTATGTACATGGGGGTCCAGAGAGCCAGATTAGAAACGAATATAATCCTGTTATACAATTTCTAGCAGCTCAAGGCTATGCAGTAGTTGCACCGAATGTACGTGGCAGCATGGGCTATGGAAGGAAATACGTACAATTGGATGATGTCCGTAAACGTATGGATGCCGTAGCTGATTTAAAGTGGCTTGTAGAAGACCTCGTAAGGCGTGGTGCTGATCCTGAGAAAATTGGCATTATGGGACGTAGCTATGGAGGTTTTATGGTACTAGCGGCAATTACACACTACCCTGAATTGTGGGCAGCAGCCGTAGATATTGTTGGTATCTCACATTTTAAGACGTTCCTTGAAAATACAGGACCATGGCGCAGGCGATTAAGAGAGAAAGAGTATGGTTCATTAAAAGAAGATGTGGATTTTTTCGAAGAGATTGCTCCATTAAATCATACAGATAAAATTATATCTCCATTACTTATCTTCCATGGCAGAAATGACACGAGAGTACCTGTTAGTGAAGCAGAGCAATTGAATCGGGATTTAGAGAACCAAGGAAAAGAAGTGGAACTTATTGTTTTTGAAGATGAAGGACATCAAACAGAAAATATAAAAAACCAAATTGAAATGAATACGAAAATCGTTGCGTTTATGAAAAAGCATTTGCAATAGACGTCCATTATACTGGGGGAACAGTTATGAAAAGAATATCGAGAAATTGGCTGTACACATTTATTGCTATAGCATTTATTAGTATCGTTCTTGCTGGTTGTGCTAGTGAACCAGATGAAGCAGGGGGGACAGAAAATGATGGGAAACAACATGGTGGAGAGTTAGTAATTGCCACTGTTTCGGATGCAATCTCATTAGATCCAGCTGGAGCAAATGATGTTCCATCGTTCGATATCCAATTTAATATTTTTGAGAAGTTAATTAAGCACGATGAGAATATGGGACTACAGCCAAGCCTTGCAACAAGCTGGGAAGCAGTGGATGATACAACTTGGGAATTTAAGCTTCAAGAGGGAGTAACCTTTCATGATGGAACCACATTTAATGCAGAGGTAGTAAAGGCAAATATTGAGCGTATTATTGATGAAGATGTGGCAGCTCCTACAGCCTATTTGCTCGATATGATTGAAGAGGTCATTGTTATTGATGATTATACGGTACAAATAAAGACAGCATATCCGTTTTCAGGTCTGCCAGCACATTTAGCACATTCAGCTGGAGCGATGATCTCTTTGGAACAAATTGAGGCAGATTATGCTGCAATGGAAGAAGGAGCAGATCCAGGAAGTGTTATTAATGAAAAACCAATTGGTACAGGCTATTTTAAATTTGATGAGTGGAGTCCTGGTCAATATATCCGCTTAGTTAAAAATGAAGATTATTGGGATGGAGCAGCATTGCTAGACTCGGTCACATTTAAGGTTGTTCCAGAAGACCTTACTCGTATTGCAGAACTAAATACAGGAGATTCACATGTCACTAATCAATTAAGTTCTTCCGATGTAGCACAAATTGAATCAACAGAAGGGTTAGCGATGTTGCAACAAGGAAGTGTTTCCCTAGATTATCTTGGTTTTAATACACAAAAAGAGCCATTTGATGATGAGCGTGTTCGACAAGCAATTACGATGGCTATAAATAAAGAACAGATAGTAGATGGTATTGCGAATGGCTATGCAATACCTGCTGCAGGGCCACTTGCGCCAAATGTATTTGGTTATGATGAAAATTTAGAAGGAATTGCTTATAATCAAGAAGAAGCAAAGAAGCTATTGGCTGAAGCTGGTTATGAGGATGGTTTCTCCACTTCCATCTGGACCAATGAGACACGAGAGCGTCTGGATATTGCAACCAACATCCAGTCTCAGCTTTCGGAAATTGGGATTGAGGTAGAGATTGAAATCTTCGAATGGGGTGCATATTTAGAGAAAATTGGTGAAGGTGAGCATGATATGTTCATTTTAGGGTGGTCAAATGGAACTGCCGATGCGGATAACGGATTATATCCATTATTCCATTCTGAGAATATGGGACCACCAGGAAATAGAACCTTCCTTGATCATGGAGAGTTAGATTCTATTTTAGAAGAAGCACGCCAAACGGCGGACGAAGCTGAACGTATAGAATTATATAAACAAGCACAAGAGTTGCTCGTGGAGTTGGCTCCAATGAATTATTTGATGCATAAGGATTATTTATCAGGTCTGCGTAAAGAAGTGAAAGGATTATCGATGCTACCTACAAAATTCCTGCTTCTTAAAGATGTATATATTGAAGAATAGACTTTTAAGGGCTGATGGAGAAATCCATCAGCCTGCTTTTTTAGTGTTAAAGGTTGAACCCTGTTTTGTCCCCGCAGTAATTAGGTTATAATGAACAATACAACTAGCTAGAAGGAGTACGAATACATGCAAACATTACAGAAGCTTTCTGATCGTCTTTTCTACCTTCCGTCATATCAAAAGACAGACCGGCCGATTTTAGCAAGTATTGTGGGAGATAATCAGACATTGTTGATTGATGCTGGAAATTCATCCAGTCATGCACAGCTATTTAAGGAGCAATTGGCGTCTCATAATATCATTGGTGATATTTTAGCCCTTACACATTGGCATTGGGATCATGTTTTTGGCTTACGTGAAATGGACATGCCTTCCATTGCCAATTTTATGACCTATGATAAAGTGAAGGAATTACAGGAGTTTTCATGGGAAGATAAGGAGCTGGATGAGCGTGTTGAAGCAGGGATCGAAATCGCGTTTTGTGCGGATGCAATTAAGTTAGAGCTTGGAGATGCGCGTGACGTTATTATCCCGGATCCTACGCTTATTTTTGAAACTCGAATGCAAGTGAATCTTGGTGGGGTCATCTGTATCATCGAATACATCGGTGGGGATCATTCACCAGACTCCAATCTTATTTATATACAGGAGGAAAAGGCACTATTTCTTGGAGATTGTCTTTATGCAAATATGTATGCAGAAAAATGGCATTACACAATTGAAAAAATGGGCGCACTTTTAGAGAAGATAGAAAGCTATGATGCAGAATTATTTTTCCTGTCCCATCATCCAGCACCATTATCAAAAGCCGAATTCGCAAACTTTTCTGCGTTATTGAAAACAAGTGCAGCATTAACAAAAAAGCATGAAGGGAAACAGGAGGAGATAGTAAAAGCAATGGCCTCACATTTCCAGCGTGAATTAACAGAAGAGGACTTAGAAATTATCGGTTATTTTGTAAATGGTTATGCTAGATAAAGAAAAAAGATAGCCTAAGCTTCATCTTTTTTGTGAATAATAGTATCTATCAAAATGAAAACAAGGTATTCGCCTAAAGTCTTGACGAATACCTTGTTTTTTTAATTACTGCTCTACTGTTAATCCTTGCATATCAATTTTCATTACGCTCACATGATAATCCGGAAGTATTGCTTGCAGTGGTTCAGTTATAGCTGGTCCTTCACCTTTTGGTGCAAAAGAAATCATCGTTGGACCAGCACCGCTAATAACAGTTCCATAGGCACCATAAAACTTTGCCTCTTTACGAATTTGATCATAGTTGGGGATTAGAGCTGAACGATAGGATTCATGGAACATATCCTTTTCCATCATTTTTCCGGCAAGTTCGTAATCACCTGCTAAAAGTGAGGCAACAACGAGGTTACTAATTCCGCTGGCTGCTGCTGCATGTTCTCTTGTGTATGAATCTGGAAGAACCTGTCTTGCAGCTTCTGTTTTCAATTCAGTATTGGGAATATAGATAACCAGATCAACATCTAATGCAGGTGCTTGAAGCCAGTTGATTTCATTGCCAGTTAAGGTTGAAATAATAAGCCCGCCAAAGAGTGCCGGTGCGATATTATCTGGATGACCTTCAATTTCTGTTCCATACTGGAGTTTATCTTCACTGCTTAAATGAAGATCGCAAGCTTGGTTTGCGAGTTCAATACCAGCTAGAATTGCAGATGCACTACTGCCTAATCCACGAGCGAGTGGAATCTCGCTTGTTTCGATAACTTTACATACTGGTAATGTTGTTTGATGCCGTTCTGCAATTTTTGCAGCAATTTGGAAAATGAAATGATCCTGAAAATTATCATTAGAAGAAAGAGAAGGGGAGGTGAACTCCCACTTCTCCGATTCTGTTACTTCCAATGTTAGATACAGATTTACTGCTAGACCCATGGAGTCGAATCCCGGTCCGATATTTGCTGAGCTTGCCGGTACTGAAATACGAAACGGCCTCATTGATTAACCAGCTCTTCAATATATTTCATAACGGCAGCTTCATCATTTTCTAAGGAAACAGGATTAATTTCCAACTGGTCAATAGCTGTTTGTGGATCTTTCAGACCATTTCCGGTTAATACAGCGACAACCTTACTTCCTTTTTTAATGGTTCCTTGCTTGCATTGTTGAATAACACCTGCAATGGATGCGCAAGATCCTGGCTCTGCAAAGATACCTTCCTTGCTTGGTAGTAATTTAAACGCGTTAAGAATCTCATAATCGGTTACAGATTGGATCAAACCACCAGATTCTTCTTTTGCATTTACTGCTAGTTCCCAGCTAGCAGGGTTGCCGATACGAATTGCCGTAGCTACTGTTTCTGGATTTGGAATGACTTTATTTTGCACGATTGCTGCAGCGCCTTCTGCTTCAAATCCAAACATTTGTGGCAGACCGGTTTGTTTTTTCTCGTGATATTCTTTAAATCCTTTCCAATATGCACTGATGTTACCAGCGTTACCGACAGGAATTGCCAGAATGTCAGGAGCAGTTCCAAGCTGGTCACATACTTCAAATGCTGCCGTTTTTTGTCCTTCCAGACGATATGGATTGACCGAATTCACTAATGTAACAGGTGCTTTTTCGCTAACTTTACGCACCATTTGCAATGCTTCATCAAAGTTTCCATCAATTTCTACAATTTCTGCACCGTACATGACAGCTTGGGCTAGCTTGCCTAGTGCAACTTTTCCCTTTGGAATAACGATGATCGCGCGAATTCCTGCTCGTGCGGCATAGGCTGCAGCAGCGGCAGAAGTGTTCCCGGTAGATGCACAAATAATGGATTTGCTTCCTTCTTCAATTGCTTTTGCTACTGCTACAACCATTCCTCTATCTTTAAATGATCCAGTCGGATTAGCACCTTCGACCTTTCCATACAATTCAATTCCTAATTCCTCAGAAAGTGTCGGGAAATGAATTAATGGTGTGTTCCCTTCCTGCAGTGTGAGCGCAGGTGTTTGATCAGTAACTGGTAAATATGCTTTGTAATGACTTAGAAGTCCTTGCCAGCTCATGAAATAGCATCTCCTTCAACTTTGTAATAGCTTTTTACTTCCAAAACAGCATCAAGACCTTTAAGCTTTTCTAAGGCATGCTGGAAGTTTTGGAGTGATGTTTGGTGTGTAATGAAAATAATTTCAGCTACTTCATCCTTGTTAACAGGTGTTTGTAAAATACGTTTAAAACTAATATCCTGATCATGGAATAAAGCAGAAATGTTTGAAAAAACTCCAGCTTCATCTTTCGCATAGAGTCGTACATAATACTGTGCATAGCGTTTATCAGGTGCTTTCAATTCTTTTTTGAAATGTGGTTCAACAAACTGATTTCCAGATACACCTAGACGCATATTCTTAATGACAGAGACAACATCAGAAACAATAGCGGTTGCTGTCGGTAAGCTACCTGCTCCAGGACCATAGAACATGGTCTCGCCAACTGCTTCTCCATAAACATAAACAGCATTAAATTCATTTTTTACCGATGCAAGGGGGTGCGTTTTTGCAAGTAATGTAGGCTGTACATTGATCTCAAGCTCATGATTATCAAAGTTTGCATAGCCAATCAATTTCATTGTATAGCCTAGCTTGTCACCATATTGTAAATCCTCTAATTCGATTCCTTTGATACCAGATACTTCGACATCATCCAGATCTACCGGTGTTGAAAATGCAAGTCTGCCAAGAATCGCCATTTTCCTTGCTGCATCAAGTCCTTCTACATCTGAAGTAGGATCTGCTTCAGCAAAGCCAAGCTTCTGCGCTTCAATTAATGCATTTTCATAGCTGACGCCTTCACTATCCATTTGCGTTAATATGTAATTGGTTGTACCATTAACAATCCCCATTACTTGTCCGATACGATCGGATGCAAGTCCATCGACGATTCCGCGTAAAATTGGAATTCCGCCAGCAACACTGGCTTCATAGAAGAAGTCACATTTATTGCGTGTAGCAGCATCCTGAAGTTCTGGGCCATGCAATGCTACAAGATCTTTATTAGCGGAAACGACATGTTTATTCGAAGCAAATGCTTTTAAAATATAATCCTTTGCTTCGTCAATGCCACCCATTACTTCCACAACAACATCAATCTCTGGATCATTTAATACATCATCCGGATTCGTTGTCAGAAGGTCTTCCTCTATGTCAACATCACGCGATTTCTCCAAATTACGAACTAATACGCGCTTCACTCGTACATTACAATTTAATTGATGTGCAAGCTTTTGTTGGTGATTTTCAATTAGCTTAATTACACCCGAACCAACAACTCCTAAACCTAAAAGACCAACAGTAACTTTCTCACTCACTTAATCACCTCTTATTTAGTCCTTCACTAAAGAACTAATTTGTATATTTAATTCATTTAAACACGAATGCTAAAGTATAGCAATAGTGAATTTTGAAACAATTCAATAAAGCGTTTTCAAGTGATGATCAATGAACAGAGCCAGATGTTCATGATAAAAAATCCGTATAACTATTATAACATTCTCGGAGGTATGAACAAAAATGGGGACTGAACAATAAACTAATACAAATAAGCCGATGATGAGGAGGGGTAACATGAGTGAAGCGATTGCAGGGGCAATTTTTCTCATTTGTTTAGTAATTGGAATTACTGTCGGGTATTTCATAGGGTATGTCGAAGTTGGCAGCTCCATCGGACTTGGACTTGGTTTAATCAGTTTACTTTTTTGGCGGAAGAAAAATCGGTATAGATGAAACTATTTACGCCTCTATCCGTATTGAAAATATATGAGATAGAAGGAGACATAAAGCATGGAAACATTGAAATATACGTGTAAGGATGTTCTTTTCTTTTCCAAAAATCATAAAATGATTGTTTACGACAAAGATGGACAGGAAATCGGTGCAGTTATTCGAACACATCGCAATGAAGCAAGAAATGAAACGGTTCGAAAAGGGTCCTTCTATGCATTTGAGGATGAAAATGGCACGTTGCTGACTTCTATTAGTGTGAAAAAGCAAGGCTGGAAAAGTCTTGAAGGATATAGCTACCATTTATCCGATTATCAGGAGGATAAAATATATGATATTCATGATGTGAAATGGGCATCCTTCATTTATTTTCATATAAAAGGATTTATTCAAACGAATAAGTTTGAAGCTTATCAAGATTGGGATGGATCCCTCATATTGAAAGCAGATAAGAAGAAATACGCTTCTATCAGTTTTAATGAGATTACGTTCAACGTAACATTTAAGATTCTAGAACATCCTAGTGATTTTTTAATTTCGCCAGCTTTTTTGACGCAGATTTATTGTATGTATCGGTTGTATGATATGGAGAGTAAGGTGATTGAGGAGTTGTTGTTTTAAGAAAAAATGGCTTTGTTGAAAATTGTTTCAGATGGTAAGTGAAAATTATTACGAATCAATTTTCTATAAAGATGTTTGGCCCCCTTTTCTTTATCGATCTAAAGGAATGGGGGCGTTTTAGTTCAAACAAGCGCCTAGCGAATCTCCTGACAAGCAAAATGATAGAACTGTAAAGCTTCCTCACTCGAATCAAACCCCGCTTGAGCAGATTGGGCGCTTCCGCCACCCTTTCCATTAAAAGCTTTAAGATGTTCTTTGAGAAAATCTCCACATGAAAATGCAGCAGTACCGTTATGAGCTAGAATTACTTTGTTATCTGTGGTCGTAGCAAATACAACGGACAACTGGTGCTTTGTTGCTATTTGGGCTGCTAGTTTCTGGATTTCCTTGAATGGTTTATTCGAGAAAACATGGGTGATAACAGTTCCATCAATATTAGAAAGAAGCTCTTTTGTCAGATACATATCATTCTGTTCCTTTAACTTTGTAAGCTGTGATTGCATCTGTTTATGCTCTTGACCCCATTTCTCAAAGCGATCAAGGATATCCTTCCTACCAGTATTAAATTTTTTCGATAGAACATCCGTAATATGAAGTGTTGCTTCGAAGTCCGCTAATGCGCGGTAGCCGCATTTGAAATGGATTCTTGTTGTTCCTTTTATATTTTCAGCATGAAATAATTTGATCATACCAATTTCACCAGTTCGAGACACATGTGTACCGCCACATGCATTGTATTCAATTCCTTCAATCTCAACGATGCGGATATTTTCCGTTACTTTTGGCAATTTCACTAAAGAAATTTCTTTTAATTGTTCATTGGTAACAAAGTAGGTCTGTATTGGATGGTTTTTATAGATCTGCTTATTTACTTCGGTTTCAACTGCTTGCAGTTGTTCTTTAGTTAATGCTGTCTGATCAATATCAATTGTGACATCTTCTGCTCCATGATGAAAGCTTATCGTATTAGCCTGAAGAAGCTCTCTGAATATTGCTGATAATAAATGCTGTCCGCTATGCTGCTGCATATGATCAAATCTTCGTTGCCAGTCGATAGTGCAAGTTATTTCCTGCGTTCTATCTGGCAGCTGTGCTACTTTATGCAGGACTACATCTTCTTCTGTAAAAACGTCAAGAACTGGAATTCCATTGATATTCCCTAAATCACATGGCTGACCGCCGCCATGAGGGTAAAAAGCCGTTTCTTCTAAAATGATAAATAAATCTTCATCACGCTCAATTGTTTTAGCTATGTTTGTATTCCATGTTGTTATATAGGGTGAGTTGTAATAAAGTTTTGCTGTCATAATTTATTCCTCTCATTTACTATGTTTTATATGGATGATATGTAATTGATCTTATGATACCATTAATCATCCCATATCCTGTAACACTTTCCTTGAAAAATCGACTAAGGAAAGAAGGGAGATGATCAACATGTTACGTATATTTGTGATTTTATCTTTGTTATTAACTGGAGTTGCAGGGTGTGCAACAAGTTATTCAAAAGATCAGGCAGAAAATGAAGAAGGAGCAAATCATTTTACTTCCCCGCCGCAGTTAACCTTAATAGTTGATGGTGATTCATATGCTGTTGCCCAGGGAGGCTATAGCTGGTCATATGAGAACACAGACGGTACAACTGTCAATGTGGCGGCAGATTCTATGTCTCCAAGTGAAATGGTAAATGGTAGAAATTCAATTGAAGTGGATGAAGATACAGAAATAACGCTGCAATTTGAAATGGACCCTGCAGATTATAAAGTTAAAATCTGGGATAAAGATAATACTGTGAAGGCAGTGTATGATAAAATAGATCTATCAGAATACAGAGGGAATGTCATTTATGAAGTTTATGCAAACTGGGAGCAAGGATCATCTAGCTATGCGTTCTTGCTTTATATAAGATAATGAATCGTAAAACTTCGTAGAGGCAGATACTTAATAGAGTGGTGATAATATGCAAAGGCTACAATATGAAGCTTCATGGGATAAGGCTTTGCCAGCTAAAGATCGTGAAATAATTGAGGGTGTCTTTCAGGAAACGAAATTATCTGGTAATCAAGCAGTAGCGTTTACGCCATTATGGCAGGCTATGAATTATAAAGGTGAATTATTGGTAACGGTAATCGTTCATAATTTTACGGATAATCCGTTTTCTTTTCAAATGGAACCAATTCGCTATGTCGAAAATAGTGAGCTTGTTGCTGCGAACGAGTTTACAATTCCAGCACTGACAATAGAGGCAGAAACAAGTATGCCGTGGGCGTTCATTTTTCCAGTAGAAAGCTTGAAAACTCAGCCTGCATTAGAGGATGGAAGATTAGAATGGATTAATGCTTATTAATCCATTAGCCAGGAATCTAATCTTGCATTTCTATAAAAGCCCAGAAAACAGCTTGCTGCGTGTTTCTGGGCTTACTTTTTTTATTGGGAAGTGGCCGTGCCACGTCTTGTTGCGAGCAATGCAGTAACAAGACCAAATACAATGATAATACCGCCGACAATCGCATTATACTCAATACTGACTCGGTCGACGACAATACTACCGGCAAAAGAACCGACAGCTATACCAAGATGCAGGGATGAATTATTTAAGCTGATTAGAATATCCGAATTTTTTGGTGACAGCTCCATTAAATAGCTCTGCATTGGCGGGGTAATAGCCCAGCTCATGCTTCCCCATACAACCATAACAAAAAAGAAAAATGGTACGAAGAACGTCGAGAATGGTACTGCGAAGATCGCAATGATAAAGATAATAATGACAGAAAGAATTGTTCGCTTCGTCCCAAAGTAATCGGCAAAAGAACCCCCGATTGCTCCACCGCTAACGGCTGCAACACCGAACACTAAGTAAACAATACTTATCCATAGACCTTCGAGTCCCATTGTTACTTGTGCAAAAGGTGTAAGGTAAGTATATAGTGTTGTATGTCCTGCCAACACAAGAAATGTAGTGGCGTTAGCAAGTAGTATCTTGCTGTTTTTTAATGTGCGTAGCTGTTGCCCAATGGAAACAGCACCTTGTCCAGGAGTTATTTGTTTCATAAAAAAGTAAACACCTGCCATGGAACATAATGTTAGGATTGCAATCATAATAAATGGGGCACGCCATCCAAAAGTATTTCCAAGCATTAATCCAAATGGGATTCCAAGAACAAGTGACCCACTAACGCCCATGTTCACTATCCCAATTGCGCGTCCACGGTATTGTGGCTCGACAATTGTAGAAGCCATTGTTACACATAGTACAATCAGTAAAGATGCACTGGCTGCTGAAATAATTCTACTGATAAACAGAACACTATAAACGGGACTTAAAACGGCAAGAACATTACTTAAGAAGAAAATAAACAGTGTAATCAACGTTAGTTTCTTTCGTTCAATTCTTGCTGTTAGAAATAATAGTATTGGTGAAGCTATTGCAAAAACAAGTGAAAATACCGTTATTAATAGTCCAGCCTGTCCAACGCTAACTTCTAAGCTAGCTGCAACTAAATCCAATATGCCACCTATAATTAATTCGACCATTCCGACGACAAAGGAAACGATCGTTAACAAATATACTCGTTTATCCATACGTTTACGCCTCTCTTATAAAGTGAAACTGATTCCGTGGTGACTCCCCTGCACCTTGCAAAATGTTAGCAACCACAAGGGTAAGACACCAGCCCTCTCCACGTTTCATGTTTTCGTTTTTTCTCACGCTTTAAGGTGTGCGAATTACAGCGGTTAATGCGAGGAAAACACAATATTACAATAGTAGCTTCTATTCGACATCACTGCAAGCGGAAATAATAGTATCTCTATTTTTGTTCAGGAAACTTCCTTTATATTAACGAAAAGTGACAGTCCCAATCGGGTTTGTTATACTTATGGTACCTCGTATTGGTTAAAGGAGGAGAAGTTTTGTTGAGTGGTCAAGCAAGGTTGGACAAAGAGGCAATGCGCGTACTGAAACTTACTAGCAGAACGTTTTATATACCGATTAAATTATTAAATCCAACTCTAAGAAAAACAGTTGGATCTGCTTACCTATGTATGCGTGCAATTGATGAAATAGAAGATCATGAGCAATTGGATGCTGAAGTAAAGCAACGATTACTGTTAGAAACAAGCAGTTTGCTACAAAAAGAGTTCGATTTACAGGCATATGAAACATTAATAGAGCCTTATAAATCGGAATTACCCGAAGTGACCTTAAGACTTGGTGACTGGCTCGAATTTTGTCCTGATAAGATTGTTGATAAAGTAAAAGAATCAACGAGTGAAATGGCCGAAGGAATGGCAAAATGGGTTGTGAAGGACTGGGAAGTAAGAACGAAAGAAGATTTAGATGATTATACATATTATGTAGCTGGTTTGGTAGGCGTTATGCTCTCTGATATTTGGAAATGGTATGATGGTACTGAAACGGATCGTGAATTGGCAATTGGATATGGGCGTGGTCTTCAGGCTGTCAATATATTGCGTAATAAAGATGAAGATGCTGAACGTGGTGTCCGATTTTTCCCGGATGGATGGAGTCGTGATGATATGTTTCGTTATGCAGAGGGTAACCTCGCAAAAGCGGATGATTATATGAAGCAGATCGAAACGAAAAATATTACATTATTTTGTAAGATTCCATTATCCTTAGCAAAGCGAACGCTTAAAGCACTGAAAAGCGGTAAGGAGAAAATGACTCGTGCGGAAGTCGAGTCAACAGTAGACGAGATTATAAATAAATAATGATGTTTGGAAAGAATGACAGCAAGCAGCAATATGCATGCAGGAGTCATTCTTTTTTTGTTATAGAAAGAATACAATTTGCTAATTAGTCAACGGTGAAGATGAATTCGTTTTAAAGTGATGAAAATAAATTAGATTGATATTATTTGCGTAATTAATGAATGAAACCTATAATAGTAAACTGTGTTAAAAATTTGAGCAAGTTGGTGGAATATTAGTCATTGGTTGTTCTTCTGTAGATAGATATTAGGTGTTGTAATCAAATTCCATCCAACGGTCTTTAATGACAAAATGGATTACTATATTATAGACGCTTGTTCCTAACAACATTAGGAGGAAAACGTGGATACAAAAAAGAAGAACCTAGATTGGCCAGTTTTTATTGTGAGTGGAGGATTCCTGATTCTATTTATTTTATTATCGCTATTTGATAATGAAATGGTTGATGGTGCGGTGAATACATTATTTGCTTATTCTTCAGACCTTTTCGGTGCATACTGGCAGGTATTATTGCTTGGAAACTTTTTCATTGGACTCGGGTTAGCAATTTCAAGGTATGGGAAAGTTAAATTAGGTAAACAGGATAAACCAAAATATAGCTATTTTGGCTGGGTTTCTATGATTTTAGTTACTTTATTGGCAAGTGGGGGCGTATTCTGGGCTGCTGCTGAACCAATGTATCATTACATGACTACTCCCCCATTAGCCGGCGGTGGAGAATTTAATAATATGGATGCTGCATTTGCTCAATCCTTTCTGCACTGGGGGTTTACCGCATGGGCAATTCTAGGTACACTCTCGGTTATTGTGATGATGTATGTACACTATAATAGAGGGCTGCCACTGAAGCCTAGAGGATTGCTATATCCGATTTTTGGTGAAAAAATATATCATAAAAGCGTGCTAGGTACATCGGCAGATATCTTTTCCATAATTGCAACGGTTGCTGGTACGTTGGGACCGCTTGGATTCTTAGGTTTGCAAATATCTTACGGACTTAATCATTTATTCGATGTACCAAACACGTTAACTGTTAGTATTATTGTTGTGCTGGTACTAGTACTGATTGCTGCGATTTCAGCAGCTACAGGCGTAGATCGAGGGATTTACCATCTAAGTAATTGGAATGTGAAATTTACAATATTCTTAGCAGCTGTAGTACTCGTTATTGGTCCTACAATGTTTATTATTGATGCATTTGTAGGTGGCACTGGATTTCATCTGCAAAACTTCTTCACGATGAGCATGTATCGTGGGGATGAGGGCTGGCTTTCAATATGGACGATATTCTTCTGGGGTTGGTTTATCGGATATGCTCCTATGCTGATTGTATTTATTAGCAGAATATCTCGTGGAAGAACAATTAGAGAATTAATCATAGCTGTATCAATTGTTGCTCCAGTAGTGAATAACTTCTGGTTCTCAATTGTAGGTGGGACAGGAGTATTCTTTGAAAACGAAAATGCTGGCTCTGTCTCGACTGCGTTAAACGAGGGTGGAATGCCTGCTGCAGTAATGGCCATTACCGATCAGCTCCCAATGGCAACTCTAATGGGGTTAGGCTTTTTGCTTGTATCGATTATATTTGTTGCAACAACAACCGATACAATGGCTTATACCGTAGCAGCTACGCTAGAGGGAAATGATAATCCAACACGCTGGTTACGTGTATTCTGGGCATTAATCTTCGGTGCTACTACCGTAGTAATTCTATCGATTGGTGAGGATAGTATTGCATCGATTCAGAATTCAATTGTTATAACTGCGGTTCCGGTTTCGCTTCTATTACTGCCACCATTGTGGAACGCTCCAAGAATAGCGAAGAAAATGGCATTAGAGCAAGGACTGATCTGGCAACGCGAAATGAGAAAAAAAGTAGATAAAAAAGACGAATAATGAAATGGGCCATCTAGCTTTCCAATAAGGGAGCTGGAGGGCCCTTATTCTTAATCTTGATTTTACATATACGTTAAGGAAACCTTTAGATTCGCATTCTTCTCTCGAATCCTGTCAAGTAAGTCTTTGTCATTCACTTCATTTTTACTACGGATGGCATAGGTGTACATAATCATCGTTCCAAGATTAGTTGTCTCAACCTGGCGTAAAGCATGATTAATCGTAAATTGTCTAAAAACATCATCAAGCAGATTTTCATGGTTTAGATTTTCTGGCACCGTTACTTTTAAAATCTGTGTATCTTTTCCTTTTCCGTATTCGAATTTATAAAGAAAGTAAAATAAGATACTAGCAAAAAACGTTAAAATAATCGCTAAATCAAATTGGTAGAGACCGCTGGTCATACCGACTGATAATCCGAAAAAGATATAGGCAATATCCTTCGCATCTGTAACCGCACTTCTAAAACGAATTAAAGAAAATACTGCGAATAAACCAAAAGCAACTCCAGCATTTCCGCTCACAACATTCATAACAACAGATACAACAACACTCATCATAATTATCGTATGGACAAAGTTCTGTGAGTAGCGATCCCCTGTAAATGTTAGTTGATATACCTTTGTAATTACAATACTAAGGATTGTTGTGATTGCCATCGCTAATAGACTCATAAAAATTGCCGATTCATTACCGTTTATTTGAAATAATGTTTCCATTTTATACTCCTCCTACTGTTACATTTTCTTTTCCATTTGGAAGTGGTGGATTCTTTAACAATTCAAGACTGGTACAAAATTTTGATGCACTTCTTTGTTCGCAATTTAGTTGTTGTAAAATGCGAGTAAGCCAGAGGGGAACACTGTCATTCACTTTTACTTCGAGTACAACAAGATTAGAATCAACAAAATTTTTTCCGTACGCACCGTTTTCTAATAAAAGATCTTCATTTCTGCATCGCAGATTAGAATCAAAGGTAATCCGCAACTCTGGGTCTGTTATACAATGCAGTGCATGGCGGTCATAACTTACAATCATTTCGGGCTCTAAGCGGTATAAGTTGCGAAAATAATCAATCTCACGCAGTACTTGTATATTCGATCCCTCGTAATTATTAATACAGGACTCCAGGCGGTTAATATAGCGGTAGGCCTCGGATAATGAGATAAGCATGCGTCTTTTATTGACGACTTTTTTATGCTTTTGTTTCACTTCAAAAAAAGCAGTTCCGTGGATGTCGGTATCATCGTAGATCCGTAAACGAAGCTTTTGCCGATACTTCAGTTTGTTCTTAGTTTCAAAGTAAATTTTGTGATCATCACTTTCGAAGTATAGGCTGGTTACGGTGTACTTCCCATCCTCACCGAACTTGTCAGGTCGCATAAACGGTGAGATTTGCTGAATTAATAGTTCATATTGCACAGTGGTGATTAAATACTTCTGTTCTTTCCTTCTAAAAATTTCAATTGCCATATGATATCCTCCTTACCTTGAAAACTATTCTATAATTCTCGTATAAGATACCTATGTGAAAGGGATTAGAATTGGATGAGAATGTGATGTGAATCTAAATTTTGGGTGAAATCCTGTAATTTATCATTGGTTATTAAATGTTAGGAAGGGGATTTATGATAGTCTTTAAAATTCATTTATCTGGAGTATAACGTTTTTAAGTATAAAGCTAAAAAGGGCCGCTCCATTCTTTGGAGCGGCCTTTAAAGTTATAGTGATGTATTTTCTTCAATTGCGTTTTTGTCATTAAATGTTTTTACGTTTAAATTCTTTAAAATTCGTGATGTTAAGGTACCGGAAACCATACTTCCGTTAACATTTAAAGCTGTGCGTCCCATATCGATAAACGCCTCGATTGAAATTAATAGTCCAGCTAATGCTACTGGCATTCCCATTGATGAAAGAACAATGATTGCGGCAAATGTTGCTCCGCCACCAACACCGGCTACACCAAATGAGCTAATGCCGATAATGAGAACCAATTGGATAATAAACCCTGGTGAAAGAGGATTAATCCCGATAGTTGGTGCTATCATGACAGCTAGCATGGCAGGGTAGATTCCTGCACAGCCATTTTGGCCCATTGTTGCTCCAAATGAAGCAGACATATTGGCAACACCTTGCTCAACACCAAGTGAATTTTTTTGTGCCTGAATATTCAATGGAATTGTTCCTGCACTAGAGCGCGATGTAAATGCAAAGCCTAATACCGGAAAAGCTTTTCTTAAATACGTAAACGGATTTAAACCAAATATGCCGACTAAAACTAAGTGAAGAATGAACATAACCAGCAATGCAACGTAGGAAGCAATAACAAACTTACCGAGTTCCAGGATACCTGCAAAATTTGTACTGGCCACTGTATTCGCCATTAATGCTAAAACCCCAAATGGAGTTAAGCGTAAGACTAATGTTACGATACGCATGACAACGGCATAGACAGCGTTAACCATCTTCGTGAACATCTCTGCTTGTTCCGGATTTTTTCTGCGCACACCCAGTACCGCAATCCCAACAATAATAGAGAAAATAACGATAGCAATAACGGATGTTGGTCTTTCTCCAGTCATATCCAAGAAAATATTAGACGGAATGAAGTTAAGGATTCGTTGTGGGGTCGATTGCTCTTCCACTTCCCCCAAACTTGTTTCTAACGATGTGGCACGCTCTGACTCTGCTTGCCCCATTTCAATTTGCTCCGCATTTAGATCAAACACGATTGCAGTTCCAATTCCGATTAGGGCGGCAACCATTGTAGTAGAGATCAGGATTCCAATAATCCACGCAGACATCTTACCGAGTTCTGCGGTCCTTTCCAAGTTAATAATGGATTGGATAATGGAAACCATCACAATTGGTACAACAATCATCATAAGGAAGCTAATGTAGCCTCGCCCAACAATGTTGTACCATTCAGTGGTCTCAGTTAAAACTTCAGAGCCAGTTCCGTAAATTAATTGTAATAAGGCTCCAAGGACAATCCCTGCTCCTAAACCAGTGAATACACGCTTTGTAAAAGAAAAATGCTTTTTCTGCATCCATATTAGTAAACCGATAAGTGCTAGTAGCACTACTATATTTAATAGAATATAAATAGAGTCCATCTTGATAAACCTCCTTGTTAATGTTTTCTTGCAGTTGGAGAATACTATGCAGCAATACTAATATTATACTAGTTTATTATTCCGATAATATTAGTATGACTTAAATTAAGATACACTGGTTTAAAAGAAGTGTCAAGAAATTAATTTTAGTGAGGTTCACGCATTAACGGCTGTGATACCTGAACATCTAATGTGAAGGAACCAAAACGAATGGTTGTGAGGTAAAAAAACAAGAAGGAAGGAATCCATTCACTAAAAAAAGTATCACGACATGAATCTGGAATCGTTGGTGAAGATTATTGTGTTTATCACAGAAAGCATATCGTTTAACGACGTAGTGGGCAAGCTATCAAGCTTCCCCACTATGCTGTGCTACATCCAATTTTTTTGGAATAAAGCTTTAATAGCAATATAGAGAACTGAAAAGGCAAATACGATGACAGCAATTGTTCCTACAGCAATTAAGAAATTGACGATTGTTGTAGACGTAATAAATGAAGATGCTAACGACGTTACAACAATTAATCCAAAACCAGCCAGGATTGCTGTAAGAAAGAGTAAAGCAAGTTGATTCATCATCATCCCCCCTTTATTTAGGATATGAATAAAGGGGGGATATCGTTTATGTAGATTTAAAAAATGGAGAGAAGTTTAAAGACCGCATAATGGAAGGCGGTCTTTGTGTGTAACTAATAGCATTGAAACGATTGAATTTGGTTTAAGTCGATACCGAAATACACCCATCTGAATCCGGTCCATCTGAATCCTGCAATTGAATTTCTGCCAACAAACGTTGGGAAAAACCAAAAAGCGTCTCTTCTTAACCAAATATAGGTGAATCGGAATAAACAGCCTCGAATTCCACCTGGATCAACCGCGAATGTTTGGAACTGTGATTGTTCGGGTGTGAAATTCGGTGGTGGAGAGGTAGGTGGTCCAGCTTGTTGTCCACCGCCACCGCCTCCAGGGAAACCTCCAGGACCTCCGGGGCCACCTGGACCACCAGGGAAGCCACCGGGTCCGCCGCCAGGAAAGCCTCCAGGACCTCCGGGGCCACCTGGACCACCAGGGAAGCCGCCGGGTCCGCCGCCAGGGAAACCTCCAGGACCTCCGGGGCCGCCTGGACCGCCAGGGAAACCTCCAGGACCGCCTGGACCACCTGGACCACCGCCAGATCCAGGGCCGAAAATCTGACCAAGTATGTTCCCTGGAAGATTAAACTGCCTTTCATCATCATGTTGCGGTGGATGATATGGATTATTATGATAATTCATCTATTCTTTCCTCCCTTTTCTGCTCATAAAAAATCGCTCCCTTTACTATATGGGGAATTCGTCTAATGTGGGATTGAATTTAAAAGATTGGGCGGCTGGTATGTGTATAAGGAAGAACAAATAATTGCCAATATAAAGATTCTACTTGTTTTTTCCTTTTTATCCTTTAAATTATACTTAAAAAAACGCTTGTCATGATGAATCAATTATGGTAATGTTAAAAGGTTGTCAAGAGATAATGAGTAGAGCAAATAACAGACCAGGCTCGTTGGAAATTTGCATGTGAATATTCTAGCTGGATTCTGTGAATATAAACAGGTATGAGCAAAAAAATAGTAAGGGGGTTTTTCTATGACAGATCACAACAATCAGCAAGAAAAATATGAATATCTTGCTGATAATCCTAATGTGAAAGTAATGCCAATTATGCTTTCTTTAATTATTGGTGCTTTCTTTGCAATATTAAATGAAACTTTATTAAATATAGCATTAACGACACTTATGGCTGAGTTTGGTGTAACACTAACAACTGTGCAGTGGATGGCAACAGGATTTATGTTAATTATGGGAATTATTATCCCTGCATCAGCTGTATTAATGCAGTGGTTTACAACACGTCAGCTATTTATAAGTACAATGATCGTCTTTACAATCGGTACAACAATAAGTGCGCTTGCGCCGAACTTTCCAATATTGCTTGTCGGCCGACTTATTCAAGCGGTTGGTACAGGTTTGTTGATGCCGATTATATTTAATGTGTTCTTGTTAATTTTCCCGCCACATCGAAGAGGGAAGGTTATGGGGCTAGTTGGGTTAGTAATTATGTTTGCTCCGGCAATCGGGCCAACCTTATCTGGCGTAATTGTTGAATATTTAGGATGGCGCTATTTATTTATTTCCGTTATTCCGTTTGCATTATTTTCGATTGCATTCGCATCTAAATATTTAGTGAATGTATCAGAAGTGACGAAGCCGAAAATAGATATCATTTCCCTTGTTTTTTCAACAATCGGATTCGGTGCGATCGTTTATGGCTTTAGTTCGGCAGGGGAAACTGGGTTTTTAGAGCCTAAAGTATATACTGTAATTATCATAGGCTTCATTGCAGTGGCATTGTTTACATGGAGACAATTAAGACTGGAAGAGCCTCTGATTGATTTACGTGTTTTTCGTTATCCGATGTACACGCATGGGGTACTTATGTTCTTAATCATCATTATGGCGATGTTTGCTTCAGAAATTATTTTACCAATTTACATGCAAGGTCCCCTAGCTTTAACAGCTGCTACAGCAGGGCTAGTTCTACTGCCTGGTAGCATTCTAAATGGTGCAATGTCACCGGTAATGGGTGGACTCTTTGATAAGTTTGGTCCGCGAGTCTTGATGATTCCAGCAACGCTTGTTTTATGTGGAACCATGTTTATGATGAGTAGATTGGATTTAGATACACCAGTCTGGGTAATTGTTGTTGGATACATTTTACTCATGTTGTCTGTTTCTGCAATTATGATGCCTGCTGAAACCAATGGTTTAAATCAGCTTCCAAAGCACTTGTATCCACATGGAACTGCTGTAATGACAACATTACAGCCTGTTGCAGGAGCAATTGGGGTATCTGTATTTATTAGTATTATGAATGCGAGACAAAATGGTTTGTTGCAAAATGCAAACAATCCTACAGATCCTACTGCTATCAAAGAAGCAATGGTGGCGGGTGTGGAACTTGTATATTTTATTGCTTTTGCTATATCCATTGTTGCTGTCATTATGGCATTTTTTGTTTATCGCGCTGTACCGAAAGAAACAGAAGAGCAGCCGGTTGAGGAAAATTAATAGATTAATGAAAAATAAGTTTTCATTCTGTGGAATGCAGAGTGGAAGCTTATTTTTTTTAAAAAGTTAATTCTCACGTGCTTTACATGAATTGAATATTGCTGTATGTTATAAGTGAGTAATCACTCACTTATAACATGGCGAGGTGAAACGGATGCGAAATCAAAACTCATGTATCTCGATTCAACATGTGTTTAAGCAGTTTGGCAAGCACGAAGTACTAAAGGATATCAATCTCGAAATTGAGGAAGGGGAGATATTCGGACTTCTCGGTCCGTCTGGTGCTGGGAAATCAACCTTAATAAAAGAATTAGCAGGGCTAGATGTTCCTACATCAGGCGAAAATTATATATTTGGAGAAAGAATGCCAACACTCAAATTGATGGAGCGAATAGGTTATATGGCCCAAGCAGATGCACTTTACGAAGAATTATCAGCAAACGAAAATTTACAGTTCTTTGCAAGCTTATATGGATTGAAAGGCAAAAAGAAAAAGGAAAGAATTAACGAAGTGATGCAGCTTGTTGACTTATCCGATCATTTAAATAAACCTGTATCCAATTATTCTGGTGGTATGAAAAGAAGATTATCACTAGCGATTGCACTACTTCATGAACCTGAAATGCTAATTCTGGATGAGCCAACTGTTGGGATTGATCCCGTTTTAAGGAAAAGTATTTGGGATGCATTTTATGATTTAAATCGGAAAGGGACAACGATAATTGTTACAACTCATGTAATGGATGAGGCTGAAAAATGTGATCGGCTGGGACTTATGCGAGACGGAGAATTGATTGCTGTCGGAACGGCGGAAGCGTTACGTAATGAGACAAATTCAGATACGATTGAACAAGCGTTTCTTGTTTATGGAGGTGCGACATCGTGAGAGTTATTGCATTAACAAAAAGGATTTTGCAACAGCTTATACGGGATAAACGGACATTAGGTTTGCTTATCTTTGCGCCGATTTTAGTCCTAACTATGCTTCACTTGGTTTTTAATGGAGATGATTATGTACCGAAAGTGGGATTAGTAGAGATTCCTGAAGCTATTGTTGACCAAATTGATACGACAGATGCTGAAGTAACCATATACACGAATGAAAATGATGCACAGCAAGCTGTCCACTCTGAGGAGATTGATGGTTATATTTTACTTGATGATGCCACCACTTCAGCTGTCTTTCTTGAAGGTAGTGACCCAAGTGTGAATAGCGCTACATTGAGATGGATCCAATCAGCTTTTAGCTCACTGCAGCAGGGTGAAAGTGCTGCACAGTTTGAAATTGATTATTTATACGGCTCAAGTGATATGGGACCATTTGATTACTTTGGGCCAGTACTGCTCGGGTTCTTTGTCTTTTTCTTTGTCTTTATTATTGCTGGCGTTTCCTTTATTCGTGAGCGGACAACAGGAACATTGGAACGGCTGCTCTCTACACCATTGCGTAAATGGGAGATTGTGACGGGATATGTTCTTGGATTTGGAATCTTCACGATCATTCAATCAACGATTATTGCATGGTATGCTATTTATGTACTGAATATGATGATGGTAGGAGCATTTATTTATGTGCTTTTAATTACATTGTCACTTGCGCTCACGGCACTAACATTAGGCATACTCATTTCTTCATTTGCGAACAATGAATTGCAAATGATTCAATTCATACCGATTGTTGTTATTCCGCAAATATTCTTTTCGGGATTATTTAATTTAGAAACGATTTCCGACTGGTTAAGCTGGGTTGGTCCGTTTACTCCGCTTTATTATGCTGCAGATGCACTACGAGATGTTATGGTAAGGGGACATGGCTTTGGCGAAATTTTTGTTAATCTTATTATTCTATTTGGCTTTTCATTACTATTTATGCTTTTAAATGGTTTGGCACTTCGTAAGTATCGGAAAATATAACGTAGGCTTTTCGTTGCGCCATGTGACACTTATTCGATATGATGTTAGATAAGGAATGTTTAACTTGATAAGAGGCGAAATTTGATGACAAATAGTGAGACGAAATTAACTAAAAAACAAATAGCGATATTAGAGGCAGCGACAGAGCTATTCGCAGAAAAAGGCTATGCAGGTACTTCTACAAGTGAGATCGCGAATAAAGCGGAAGTCGCAGAAGGAACGATTTTCAAGCATTTTAAATCCAAAAAGGGGCTGTTGTTATCGATTGTCTCACCGATGATGGTGAAGTTAATCGCTCCAATGGTGAAAAATGATATGAACAAGGTGCTTGATCAGGATTTTGAACATTTTCAAGATTTTATTCGAGCTATGATTGAGAATAGAAAAGCATTTATTAAAAAAAACCTTCCCCTTTTACGAATATTAATTCAGGAAATTCCTTTTCATCCAGAGTTAAAGGAGCAGTTTATTGAGCATATCGGGAAAGATATTTTTGCTAGACTTAGAAACATTGTTGAACATTATCAAGCTAAGGGCCAGCTCATTCAAACCCATTCGGATACAATCATTCGAATTGTTGCCTCGTCTATTTTTTCTTATATTATTGCACGATATGTTATTGTTCCTGATGGTGATTGGAACGATGAGGAAGAGGTTGAACGGATTATTCAAGTTCTGGAAAATGGGATTGTGCCAAGGGAATAGGTGTTTTTAGCTTTTGATCCTTTTCTATGGGAAACGTAGAAAAGGTTTTTTTATGTTCTGAGGTAAGCGGTTTAGATTAATTTTAGATTTACTTAGCTACCCACTAATTATTAACTAAAAATAAACTTTTGCGTTGTCGTTACTAAAGTGACTTATACTTGAGTTAGAGAAGAGGGGGACCTATGGTAGAACAAAGTAAAATTCTTATCGTAGAAGATGATTATGAAATTGCCCGGATTATGAGGGATCACTTAAATAGAGAAGGTTTTCAAGTGACCTGGGCATCGACAGGATTGGAGGGCTTGGAAGATTTTAGAGCCGATGACTATTCTTTAGTGCTCGTGGATCTCATGATGCCAGAGATGGATGGTTTTACATTATGTGAAACCATTCGGTTAGAAAGTGACGTACCGTTATTAATTGTTAGTGCTAAAAATGAGGATGAAAGCAAAATACGTGGATTGGGTCTTGGTGCAGATGATTATTTAACCAAGCCATTTAGCCTGAAAGAATTGACTGCTCGAGTACATTCTCACCTAAGAAGATACGAGCGCTATACAAAGAAGCATTATAATGAGCAGATTTTTCATTATAAACATGGGTTAGCCATTGACTTTTTGAATGAAGCTGTATTTTTAGATGGGAAAATTCTCTTTCTAACCACTAAAGAGCGGGAGATTTTGTTTTTACTTGCTAAAAATCCATTTATTACGTTTGAAAAAGTGAAAATATATGAGCATGTATGGCAATTGATGAATGTAGATGGCAATAATACCGTAACCGTTCATATTAAAAGTCTTCGCACGAAGCTAAAAGATACAGGAAAGCAAGCGAGATTTGTCCAGACCGTTTGGGGTGTTGGGTATCGTTTTATAGGAGAACAAGTTGGATGAAGATTAAAAACTGGCTTATGATAAGTTATTTGCTCGTTATGGTTTTACCGATTGCCGCTATTTATTTACTCTATATTAATTTAAGCGCTTATGATCAAGATCAGGATTTAATGGAATATCTAACTTTTCAAAATGTCGTTACAAATCTGGAAAGCGAATTAAAGGAAGAAGCCTTATATAAAATTCAGTCTGACGAAAACTACCAGCATTTGCGTAGTCTGGCAGATGATAATCTCAAAATCGATTTATTTCGTTATGATGGCGTTCAGTTGTTTTCTACGATGAATACACCAGGAAACCCGCAGCTTTTTCAAGTGAATCAAGAAAAATTATTTCAGAATTTAAATGAATATCAGAAAAAAACGCGAACCTATTCGGTGAAAAAGCCAGTATTTGATGATACGAATCGGGTAGTTGGTTTATATGATATTACATTAGGTAGAAAAGCGTGGGTAGAGACCTCCAATCAACGTACGACGATGATGTTTATATTATTGGGTATCTTTTTCATTGCACTCTATTCAGTGGTTATGCTCTCTATCAACCGTAAGCTGAATCGACCTTTGTATCAGTTACAAGAACATATGAAAGCATTTGCGGCAGGTAAGAAATTGAATCAGGAGCTGGTTCAATCGAAGGATGAAATTGGAGTAGTTATTACACATTTCGAGCAAATGAAAGCTCAAATAGCAGAAACGAGAGATGCTCTTGCCAAACAGCAGCATGAAAAAGAATATATGGTTGCCTCCTTATCTCATGACTTAAAAACACCATTAACCGTTATTCGAACATACACCGAAGCTTTGGAAAATCACCATTTATCAAAAGAAGAAAAAGAAGACTATCAAATGATACTCTATGAAAAATTAGAACATATGAAGCAAATGATCGATGATTTATCAATATTCACCTCGCTTCAATCAACTGATAATATGCTCCATATCGTACAAGTAAATGGGGAAGAGTTTTTTGAAATGCTGTTTTCTGGTTATGAAGAGCCATGCTTCAAAAAAGATATAGAACTAAACACCGAACTGCATGTTAGGAATTCCTACATGCTTGATCCGAAACAAATGATTCGCCTTGTTGATAATTTAATGGATAATAGCATTCGCTATACTCCGAAACATCGTCGTATTTGGTTAGCTGCCATTTCATCGAGGAAGCCATTACCAAATTGGGTATTCCCAGAGTTTAAAGATGATGTGAATTTATTCAGGCAGGGTGGGACTGTGATGCTTATTCAGAACGAAGGAAAAGGCATAAAGCATAGTCAACTAGAAAAGATCTTCCAACCCTTTTATCAAGATGATGCTTCACGAGGAAAAGGGGCAACTTCAGGTCTCGGATTAAGTATTGCAAAAATAATTATGGAAAAGCATGATGGGGAGATAAAAATTTGGTCAACTGAAAATAAGGGCACATTAATTGCCTGCTGGTTAAAGGAGAAGGGTTAATCATGAAGTTTACGTGGAGAAAAGGTTTGATTTTACTAAGTCTTATTACATTAATATTAGGAGGCTGTTCACAAAATATGGAAGTTTCTGCAGAGGAAATTATCCAAAATGCTATTGAATCGGAGAAGGATGTAAATGCCTATCAAGGTGTAGCGGAAATGAAAATGTTTGAAGGAGAAGAAATGACACAGCATATCATCCTGGAGGAGTATGTTGAAGGCGAGAAAAGAAAGGTTGTTACGAACGATCAAGTACTAAAACAAGAAGTAGAAGTATTAAATGATGGCACTACAATGCTTATCTATGATAAAGCAAATAACCAGGCGCAAGAAATGGATACGACAGAGTTTGTAGACTTTGCAGGTATAAGTCCTAAAGAGCAATTCAAAACGATGATGGGGATGATGGGGGAATCTCATACCTATGAAATGGTTGGGGAGGAACAAATGCTTGATGCTGATACATTCCACATTCGGGTAAAAGCGAATGAAGCGGATAATTTACTAGGAGACATGGAATTATGGGTGGATC
Organism: Oceanobacillus profundus; assembly: GCF_003515705.1. Taxonomy (GTDB): domain Bacteria; phylum Bacillota; class Bacilli; order Bacillales; family Amphibacillaceae; genus Oceanobacillus; species Oceanobacillus profundus. Next base: position 8,227 of record NZ_QWEH01000005.1, on the reverse strand, counting down.
AAAAAACGTGGTTTGTTGTGAAGCTTGTTTCAGAAACAGGAGATATTCGAACAGAATTCGAGTATACAGAGTTGGATTTCTCACCAGACTTTGCAGATGACACGTTTACGCTTGATATTCCGGAAGATATTGAAATTACAAACTTGGAAGAGGATCTAGAGGAATTGGGGCCAGAAACAGTTACAGTAGAAGAAGCGGAGGAAGCGCTGGGCCAAGCGTTCCTTGTATTTCAAGAGGAAGCATATCATCTTGCAAGCATGCAAATGTATGATTTCTCTGCTGGATTGAATCGGCATGAGCTGGAGTTAATGTATAGTTCCAAGGAGAATATCCCATTGTTTTCGTTGTCTGTGTTTCCAACTCCCGATGACATGCCAGTTGAAGAAGCGGATTTAGAGATTCGAGGAAATGCTGCAGAGTATGAAGAGGTAATTAAGAGCATTGTTTGGGATGAAGATGGTTTACGTTATTCGATCGTAATAACGCATCCAGATATAGATGAAGAAGAAATTGTGAAATCGACAGAAAGAATGATTTTGAGTTCGGAAAAGTAATCAAAAGATGAGCGAGAAAGTTTACGAAAAGATTTGCTGCAGCTAAGCAAGTATTACAAGCTTTTCTAGCTGCATAAGTGGAAAAAGGGCTAATACAGGAAGCATAGTACGGAGGTTAAAGGATGAGGGAGATAGGGAGACGAGTTATTAAACAGGTGAAAAAAGGAGATCATTGTGCATTTAAGAAGCTTGTTCAGCATTACCATCAATCAGTCTATAAAATTTGCTACATGATTATCGGTGACAATAAAGCTGCTGAGAATATGGCTGAAGATATTTTCTTGCATGTTTATAATCATATTGGCGATTATCAGGAAACTACTAAAAAATTTTCGCTGTGGCTGTTTCAAAAAACGGTGAACCTAGCTCGTACCCAATTCAATGAAAAAAATCAGACCGGCGTGCATGCTAGTCCCGTATTAAATAAAGATAATAATATAAAACTTATATTGATGAACATTTCTTTAAAAGAGAGATTAGCTTTAACCCTAAAATCTAGCAATCATTTATCCATTCAGGAGATTAGTGAAGTTTTAGAAATCCCCAATTCCACTATCCTAACCTATATTTGGCGAGGGAGAGAATCGCTGCGCACGATGATTAGTCAGTAATTTGTTCTATTGCGTTTAATAAATGTACCAGTTCCATTATTTAAGGGGACTGGTACATTTTTTCTCGTGGATTCTGCTGACGGGTACATTTTCTTTTGCTTTTTATTGCTTTTACCCTTGTGATACGAGGTGCATCGTAACACACTGGTATTAACAGGAAAAAAGGGTTGAATATGCGTAATGGATAGGGAAATGATGAAAGGAAGCATTGATTTATTGATATTGTCTTTAATTTCCCAGCGCGATTTGTATGGTTACGAAATTACCAAAATTTTAAAACGGTTAAGCGGCGATGCGTATGATATGAGTGAGGGAACGCTGTATTCGGCTTTGAAAAGATTAGAAAGAAAACAGTGGATTAAGTCTTATTGGAGTGATACAGAAAACGGAAGGCGGAAATATTATCATCTAACCGAAACAGGAAGAAAACAACTGCAACAAAAACAGAGAAATTGGAAAATGATTGAATTCCTTGTAAATAAGAGTTCGGAGGGATTAACATGACGCAAGATCTCAGAAGATTTGTTGAAAAGACAGTTCAACAAATTGAGGGGAATCAACAAGAGAAAGATGACTTATACGAAGAATTGCTGATTCATTTGGAGTTGTCCAAGTAAGAATTTATCAATGCGGGGTTATCCGATAAAGAAGCGGAAAAGAAGGCAATGGAGCACTTCGGCAATGAAACAAAGGTCGGTGGACAGATCCAACAAGCAATGTTTCCTTTTCGAAAAGAAATGATGCGGGCACTTGCCATTGGATCCTTACTTTTTCATAGTTAAGGATATCTCGAAAGTTAGACTTTTGAGATATCCTATCTTGCTAGATTCAAAAGCGGTTCCTACAAGCTAAATCGCTTTAACGGCTTTAGCAATATCTTCTGCCTGTGTAATCACGGAGATAAACGAGACACCATCAGCCCCAGCTTCAAGCACAGATTTAGCATTCTTTGTATCAATCCCTCCAATTCCGACAATAGGAAGCATTGGGAATTGTGCGCGTAATGTCTGAATCCACTCCAACCCAACAGCCGCTTTCGCATCTGTTTTTGTTGTTGTGGAAAAAATTGGACCCGCACCAATGTAATCAACAAGATCTATCGGGCTTCTATCAACTTCATCCGTAGTTGATACAGAGAGTCCAATAATTTTATTTGGAAAAGCTTGACGTAATTCTTCTGCTGATCGGTCATCCTGACCAACATGTATACCGTCTGCATCAAGTAATTCCACAAGCTCGACATCATCATTCACAATAAATGGAATGTGATAGCTTCGGCAAATTGCTCGTAACTCTTTACCTAATTCCAATTTCGCATTGCCGTTAAGTGATGAAGGACCTTTTTCTCGAAACTGAAATGCTGTTATTCCAGCCTTAGCTGCAGCTTCCAGTATATCTCCAGGATTATGGTCGCAATTTTGACTGCCCATAATAAAATACTTTCGTAAGGATGGCTTCATTGGAAATGACATGTTTTATTTTCCCTCCAGTTGTTCGGGTTCTAATGAAAGTGCGTCGATAAATGGAGCTATAAATGTTCCTGAACCGTTCACTGACGGACTTGCGGCTGCATGGGAGGCGGCTAATCCGTAAAAATGAACAGCTGTGAGTACCTGTTCTTCAATTGGGTCATCCGTTGTTAAGCAGGCGGTTAGTATGGAACTTAGCAAGCAACCAGCACCTGTTACTTTAGCTAGAATTGGATGCCCAGTATGATTCTCCATGCAGGATTTTCCGGTGCAAATAATGTCTATTTTACCTGTAACAACAGCGGTCGTTTTGTATTCCAGTGCGACGCTGCGAGCGATATCTTCAACATTACCTTCACCAAGCGATTCCACGCCCTTTGTTTGCCAAGGGATATCGACCAGATGTGCTAATTCACCAGCATTTCCTTTAATAGCTGTAGGCTTTACCTCTTTTAAAATTTGTTTAACAGCAGTTGTACGAAATGTCGTTGCAGCAACACCTACTGGGTCAAGTACAACGGGAATTCCTTTTTCATTTGCCTTTTTACCAGCAAGAATCATTGCATCTAGATCCTTTGCTGTTAAGGTACCGATATTTATTAAAAGACCATCCGCAATAGAAGCCATATCCTTTGCTTCCTCTTCGGCTTTTGCCATTACAGGGGCGCCACCAAAGGCTAACAGTCCATTTGCGGTAAAATTCATGACAACCTGGTTCGTTAAATGATGAATGAGCGGTGTCTTTTCCCGTACACTTTTAATAATTGTTGGATTCATGTTTAGCACTTATCCTTTCGTATTGCCCAATGGTTTGTTGGACCACTCCCAGCTCCAAGGTCGAATGAATACTTAATTGCCGCCGTGACAAAATCCTTTCCATTTTTAACAGCGTCATACAAAGACAAACCTTTACTTAAATAAGCAGTGATTGCTGCAGCGTACGTACAACCAGTTCCATGTGTGTTTTTAGTATCAATTCGCTCTGCTGAGAAGCTGTGTATATTTGAGCCATCGTAAAGGAAATCAATTGCTTCCCCTTCTCTGTGTCCACCTTTGATTAAGGCAGCACCAACACCGAATTCCTTCACAAGCAGTTCTGCAGCTTGTTTCATATCATCTGTTGTTTTAATCGTTTCTCCAATAAGAAATTCAGCTTCTGGAATATTCGGTGTTACAAGTGTTGTCAGGGGTAAAAGCTGTTTGCGTAAATAATCACGTGCCTCTTCTTCGATTAAAGCATCTCCGCTCGTTGCAACCATAACAGGGTCCAGGACATATGGAACTTGAAGTGCTGCTATTTTTTTCTGGATAACTTTCATCATCTCCTGATTGGCGATCATTCCAGTTTTCAGTGCGTGAATAGGCATATCAGAAATCACGGAGTCTAATTGCTGTTCAATTATTTCAATCGGTACATGGTGAACGGCTTGAACACCTGTTGTATTTTGAGCCACAACCGAAGTAATTACGGACATCCCATAGCTTTGCAGCTCTTGAAATGTTTTTAAATCAGCGTGGATACCTGCACCGCCACTTGGATCTGTACCGGCAATTGTAAGTGCACATGCTACTTGTTTCATTGGTTATACACCATCCTTTCAGAAGATACCTCACATATAAGTGTCGTTATTTCAAATCCTTTTATAAATCATGCAATTTAATTACGAATTAAACGTTTACTTGAAACCCTGGATACGATAAATAAGCCGATAATAGAACCAGTAATACTACTAACAAGAAATGGTGGGATAAAGGCGAATGCTCCGGCAGAACTTCCCATAAAAATGCAAGCAAATGGGACAGCGAAAAGTGCACCGAAAATCCCGCTTCCAACGCCTTCACCGATAGCGGCTAATGATTTCTTGCTGGATTTTTTATAAAGATAACCTGCTAAAAAGGCGCCAACCATCGCACCGGGAAATGCTAATAATGTCCCTAGCCCGAGCATATTGCGAAGCAAGCTAATCATAAAAGCGATAACGACAGCTGGACCTGGTCCAAGCGTAACAGCTGCCATGACATTAATTGCATGCTGGACAGGATAGGCTCTAGCAATTCCAGCGGGAAACCATAATAGTTGAGCGGTGATTGTCCCAATTGCAATAAATACTGCCATAGTAGTTAATAAACGTGTTCGATTCATCAAGTCCTCCATTTCTGGGGTATCACAAAAAGCAGTGATGTAAACCAGTACGCTTCTTTATAGCAATTGCTGCTTCCTGGATTTTGAAGTTTAGCTACGGACACGGAGCTAGAACTGGACGTAAAAAAGCTAGATCCATTAGGACCTAGCTTGATACGTGTGAAAAATAGTTTAGACATATGTCAGACTACTTCCCTCCGCTGGTATTAACCAGATCAGGTCCATAAGAGTCGGGAAATGATACACGCTTCCCTCTCAGCCCACGCTTTTTGGGCACCCCTAGTAGTTTAAATGCGATAGAATTGTAAATTCATCTCTAAGCTTAACAAATTTTTTAACTTTTGTCATTATTAACATGGAAAACATGGTATAACTAATGTAGTCTGCTAATTATATAGTAGAAGCGTTACGAAAAAAATGGTACATACTCTTGATTTAGCGGAACGTGATTGCACTTTTTATTGTGTAATGGGAGATAACAATGAATAAAAGGATACATATAAAAAAGTATTAAAGAAAGGCTGATAGAATGACAATTTTAACTATGAAAAACATAGAAAAACATGAAAAGGATACACAGCTATTTCCTGCTTTTAATTTAGAAATTGCTGAAGGGGAGATTACTGCCATTTATTCAACGCTAAATGTTCGAAGCACGCTTTTAAATATGATTCTCGGAAAAATCCCCATTGTAAATGGGGAAATCCGTGTAAAGGAAGTAACTATTGCAGAAAACAAGCGAGGATTTTTACATCAAGTTGGTATTTGCTTTTTTGAAGATGGGATGTATGAGAGATTAACGGTTTCTGAGTATTTTCGATTTTTTTATGACTTATATGAAGTTAAACAAACGTTTGAACGAGTTATCCATCTAACACAGCTGGAAGGAAAGAAAAACAAGAGAATTAGAGATTTAACATTTTCGGAAATGAAACGTGTACAATATGGACGTTTATTGATTCAGGATCCTTCTTTATTTGTTTTTGAGGAGCCTGATTTGAATGTAGACATGGAGACAAAACGTGTATTTATTAATATTACAAGAAAGATACAAGAAGAAGATAAAAGTATACTTGTTCTAACTGGGAATATGGAAAGTGCCGTCACGGTTGCTGATCGTGTTTATCGATTGGATGAAGATGGTTTACGAATTATTGAGACGGAAACAGAGGAAGATACAGAGGAAAGAGATACAGAATTAATTCCAGCAGAAGAAACAGATAATGAAAAAGACACAAAGCCAATTCAATTGAATAAAATTCCAACGAAAGTTAACGATAAAATTGTTTTATTTGACCCCCCTGAGATTGATTATATTGAAAGCAATGATGGTCAAGCAAATATTTACATAAAAGGGGAAGCATTTCCAAGCTCACTCACCTTAACGAATTTAGAAGAGCGCCTGCAGCATTTTGGATTTTTCAGATGTCACCGCTCGTATATTGTAAATTTACAAAAGGTTCGTGAAGTGATCACATGGACTCGAAATAGTTATAGTTTGATTTTGGATGACAAGGAAAAGTCGCAGGTTCCGCTGTCTAAAACAAAAATGGCGGAATTAAAAGATCTACTCGGCCTTAAATAAGCTCCGTTCATCGAAAAAGTAGAAATATCAAGACTTGCAACTCGGATAATTGAGCGTTAAAAATGCGCCATTCACCTTGAAAAATACTCTTTTCATAGGAAATATGCTGATTTCCCTTCGCTTTCCATTTATTCTAGAGTCACAAACAAACGAGATCTACGGGGAGGAAGAATTTTGGAAAACATTATTGAAGTGAAATCATTAGCAAAGATTTTTGGTAATAAAGCTGCATTGGAAGATGTAAGCTTTCAAGTAAAAAAAGGAGAGACATTTGGATTTTTAGGACCGAGTGGTTCTGGAAAAACGACAACTATAAAAATATTAACTGGACAATTGATGCAAACATCTGGAGATGCGACCGTATTTAATTTGCCTGTTGCTTCATTAAATAAGCCATCCTATCGAAAACGAATTGGTGTTATTACAGATAATAGTGGATTGTATCAGCGGTTATCAATTTATGACAATCTGAAATTGTATTGTGAGCTTTATAATGTGCCATCGAAACGAATTAGTGAAGTGTTAGAGATGGTTAATTTGACGGAGGATACGAAAAAGGTAGTTTCAAAGCTTTCAAAAGGAATGCTGCAGCGTGTCACGTTAGCAAGGGCCTTCCTGCATGAGCCGGAATTGTTGTTTTTAGATGAACCAACATCTGCTTTAGATCCAGTGAACTCAAAGCATATTCATGATGGACTCCGCAAATTGAATGAAAAAGGAACAACCATTTTCTTGACCACACATGATATGAGTGAAGCGGAAACACTGTGTAAACGCGTTGCATTTTTGCATAAAGGAAAAATACAGTTGCTCGATGAGCCGAAAGTTCTTCGCAGACAATTTTCGGATTCCTCTGTAACAGTTGAATTAAAAGATGGACGCGAATTAAGTTTACCAGGTGGTTCGAAAGGCGCGGATGAAATATATAAGTACCTATCAACCGATCAGATCGTTTCCATCCATTCAAATGAACCAACATTAGGAGATATTTTTGTAGAAGTAACAGGGAGGGAATTAGTATGACTTTTTCAATGAAACGTGTCATGGCAATTTTTCAAAAGGATATGAAGGATTTATATAAAAATATGTATGTATCGACAACAATTTTAATGCCGCTCATTTTTGCATTTTTTTATGGTCGAATGGATAATCTTACAGTAGAAGTTCACTATGTAGTAATTAACTTGACCTTAGCCATCGTTACAGCATTCCTGCAATGTTCCATTATAGCAGAAGAAAAAGAGAAAAATACATTACGCGGTTTGATGCTTTCGCCAGCAACTATACCAGAAATTCTTGGCGGTAAAAGTTTAGTAACCTTTATATTAACTGTTATAACGATTATTCTATGTGCGATGCTGACAGGCTATGAGCCAGCAAATATGGGGATTGTAGCAATCGCAATTATTGTATCTAGCTTGTTTTATATTGCTTTAGGAACATTGATGGGATTGATCTCTAGAACCTTAATGGAAGCTTCTGTACTCATTTTACCAGTTATGTTTATTTTTGGATTTGGATCTATGTTTCGTCCTTTCGCTGAAGAGTATCCTATCCTGTCTGTCATCGACTATTTACCAAATATCCAATTGATCGAGCTAGCAACAGCTGTTGAGGCCGGTTCAGGATTTGGAGATGTCCTAGGTAATTTAGGTATCATTGCAGCTTGGGTAGTTGTGGGAATGATTGCCACTGTCATCGTATTTAAAAAGCGAGAGTTGGATGAGTAAGGTTAAATGAGGCTGGGACAAAACCCCAGTAATTAAAAAGAGTGGTACTCGCCAATAAGTTGGTGAGTACCGCTCTTTTTATGCATACAAAAAGGACACCTTTTGATAAAATTAAAGTTACCAGACAATAATTTT
>NZ_QWEH01000056.1 GCF_003515705.1 Oceanobacillus profundus | reverse complement strand
AGGATTGTCTGGTAGCAATAGCGAAGAGGCCACACCTGTTCCCATGCCGAACACAGAAGTTAAGCTCTTCAGCGCCGATGGTAGTTGGGGCTTTGCCCCTGCAAGAGTAGGACGTCGCCAGGCAGATATAAATCGGAGGATTAGCTCAGCTGGGAGAGCACCTGCCTTACAAGCAGGGGGTCGCAGGTTCGAGCCCTGCATCCTCCACCATTTGCCGGCCTAGCTCAATTGGTAGAGCAACTGACTTGTAATCAGTAGGTTGGGGGTTCAAGTCCTCTGGCCGGCACCACTTTTCACAAGTGAATAATAATTATCAATAATATGTAATATATATTTTTGAGCCATTAGCTCAGTCGGTAGAGCATTTGACTTTTAATCAAAGGGTCGAAGGTTCGAATCCTTCATGGCTCACCATTTGCGGGTGTGGCGGAATTGGCAGACGCGCTAGACTTAGGATCTAGTGTCTTCGGACGTGGGGGTTCAAGTCCCTTCACCCGCACCATTTAATTTAAACATTGCCAAGCGCGGAAGTAGTTCAGTGGTAGAACACCACCTTGCCAAGGTGGGGGTCGCGGGTTCGAATCCCGTCTTCCGCTCCAAACCCTTGCCGGGGTGGCGGAACTGGCAGACGCACAGGACTTAAAATCCTGCGGTAGGTGACTACCGTACCGGTTCGATTCCGGTCCTCGGCACCATATGCGCCCGTAGCTCAATTGGATAGAGCGTTTGACTACGGATCAAGAGGTTAGGGGTTCGACTCCTCTCGGGCGCGCCATAACGGGAAGTAGCTCAGCTTGGTAGAGCACTTGGTTTGGGACCAAGGGGTCGCAGGTTCGAATCCTGTCTTCCCGACCATTTTATTTATACGGGGCCTTAGCTCAGCTGGGAGAGCGCCTGCCTTGCACGCAGGAGGTCAGCGGTTCGATCCCGCTAGGCTCCACCAATTTAAAAGTTTGATTTTTACTACAAAACAATCTTTTAAAAACTTTTAAAAGATTGTTGACAATATAGTGATATATATGATATATTAGTAAAGTCGCTTTTAAAAAAGACAATAAATTTGCTCTTTGAAAACTGAACAAAACAACCAGTATGTCAAGAAAAAGGAAACTCGTTTTTCTTTTTAAAACAAGTAGAAGTCAGCTTCTACAAAAGCTAAGTATTACAAACTTTTATGGAGAGT
>NZ_QWEH01000055.1 GCF_003515705.1 Oceanobacillus profundus | reverse complement strand
CACTAACAATCTTCAATAATCTAGCTAAAGTGTGATATATGGTTGATATTTAAGATGTTTGATGACATATATGTATTCCAATGTGGTCAGATGGTATTTGTAAACTAGTCTGGACATGTCTGAAGATGGTCGGCTTCATTCCCACACATGTACCAATCAAGAATGATTGTAATAGTATTGATATTTTACAAGTTAATAGACACTTCATTAAGAACATTTGACTCACTTTTACCAGCCTATTACTAGCCTATATGTCATTGTAGTACTATAGTTCTCATCATAGATCTCGACCAATGGTACTAACATTTGTGTTATATAAGCTAAATAAAAAGACAACATGATATCACTAATAAGCTCAATCTACTATTAGCAATCATTAAGTATGCCATTTCTACATTGATTCAATTGATATCAATATAGAAATGGCACTATAAGGTGTCATGATTGCATGAGAATCATGCAATCATGAGCAATCATGATAAGCCTGGATCACATGGACGCACTATCCTATAAAAGTGTTAGTAGTCACGCAACGTTATGGGACAAGTGTCCCCATTAGTCACGCAACGTTACGGGACAAGTGTCCCCATTAGTCACGTAACGTTACGGGACTAATACTTTGACTAGTCCCACAACGCTACTTACCAGGTACTCAAGCACCTAAAGTCACATGATTAGCATATTAGCGCGCGTCTATGACTTTACCTTGATGCCAGGGAGACATTCAGGGGCAACTAAAAGTATGGATCAGGGGTTCTCAGGATAAGATTGGCCTCCATGGTCTTTGTCAACTCGGACTAGCTTGAAGACCTTTTGATCTTCTTGCTCCATCTCAAGTCACAGGTCCTAGCAACTTATCTGCTCAACTTCTGATCAACCTCTTATATACTGGGTTTTGCAAGCTATACTCATGCCATGGGGCAAGAGTTCTCAAACCAAGATTGACCTCCCTGATATTTAGGCTATCATAGGCATGCATCCATTCTAGAAGTAAAGATAAACCCTTTATGGTGTGGAGGATTAATATACTCCTTGAAATGATCCATTTCGGCATGAGAAACTGAGCTAGGTTTCCTCTTGATGCTGGAAGACTCTGCTGGCCAAGGAGGCCTTGATAGCCTGGCCGATGGGGCCGGTGCACCCCCTCTCAATCTGTTGGATGTTATGGGCATACTGCTGGTGTG
>NZ_QWEH01000054.1 GCF_003515705.1 Oceanobacillus profundus | reverse complement strand
GGGTTTGTCAAATAAAGTGTGTAAGTCCCTCTTACTCAAGGTACTTTAACACTCTATCTTTTAGCTCAACTTGAAGAAGAAGTTGGTTCATAACCATTGCCCAGTTTTGGATATGACCACCCTCCCACTTGGTTTCGAGTTCTTTTACTCGTAAAAATAATACTTTTAATAGAGCGTTCTCGTTGGGGAATGCTCCTTTTTTGGTTACTTTTCTGAAGCTGGAATGAATACTTTCTACTGCGTTGGTTGTGTACATTACCTTACGAATGGCACTTCCATAATCGTAAAGCTGTTCTACATGGTGAAAGTTCCTTGTCCAAACGTCAATAGCTCCTGGATATGCAGCCCATTGTTGTTGAAAAGATTCAAAAGCACTTAGGCAAGCCTTAAGGCTTGGTGCACCATAGACTTTCTTTAACGCTTTGGTGAATGCTTTATAATCCTTACTAGGAACGTATTTGACGGAGTTACGAATCAAATGGACCATACATCGTTGGACAATGACATCCGGGAAAATGGCACGTGATCCTTCTTCTAAACCACTTACCCCATCCATGGATATAAAGAAAATATCTTCGACTCCTCTTGCCTTAATTTCATCGAAAATCTGCATCCATTTATGCTTACTTTCTGTTTCGTTAAGCCATAGGCCAAGAATCTCTTTATTGCCCTCCATGGTATATCCTAATATCGTATAGACGGCATATTTCTTGGTTTCATATTGATTGCGAATGGTCGTGTACATACAGTCCACAAATACAAAGGCATAACAGTTACTTAATGGACGAGCCTGCCATTCTTCTAGCTCTGGAAGGACCTGATCCGTAATATCGGATACCATTTCATGGGACACTGAAAAACCATAAATATCTTCAATCGTGGAAGAAATATCTCGCTGCGACATTCCACGTGCGTACATGGAAATCACTTTATTTTCAATAGCAGAGACGTCTTTTTTTCGTTTTGGGATTAGTTCAGGATTAAAGGAGCCGTCACGATCTCTTGGCACCTTGATGTCGACTTCGCCTGAGCTCGTTTTGATGGTTTTCTTTCCATAGCCATTCCGTCTGTTTTCTGTCTCTTTTTTCTCTTTATCGTTCGCTTCATAGCCTAAATGTTGATTCATTTCACCCTTCAACATAGATTCAAACATAGGGCCAAATATATCTTTAAGTGCATTCTGCATGTCTTCTACAGTCTCTGGTTGGTAGTTTTCTAGAATTTGGTTCGCTAATTCAGCTGATTTCTCTTCTCGCTTTGTTTTAGCCAATAGAACAACCTCCCAATCGTTATAGTTTTATTCTAACAATAAAAAACTGAACTGCGAAGTAAGAGCCGTACGCTCTCTCACTTACACAGTTCAGTTTACACTCCC
>NZ_QWEH01000053.1 GCF_003515705.1 Oceanobacillus profundus | reverse complement strand
TTCCGTAATAATCCTTAGAAAGGAGGTGATCCAGCCGCACCTTCCGATACGGCTACCTTGTTACGACTTCACCCCAATCATTAGTCCCACCTTCGGCGGCTGGCTCCAAAAGGTTACCTCACCGACTTCGGGTGTTACCAACTCTCGTGGTGTGACGGGCGGTGTGTACAAGGCCCGGGAACGTATTCACCGCGGCATGCTGATCCGCGATTACTAGCGATTCCGGCTTCATGTAGGCGAGTTGCAGCCTACAATCCGAACTGAGAATGGTTTTATGGGATTGGCTTGACCTCACGGGTTCGCTTCCCTTTGTTCCATCCATTGTAGCACGTGTGTAGCCCAGGTCATAAGGGGCATGATGATTTGACGTCATCCCCACCTTCCTCCGGTTTGTCACCGGCAGTCACCTTAGAGTGCCCAACTGAATGCTGGCAACTAAGATCAAGGGTTGCGCTCGTTGCGGGACTTAACCCAACATCTCACGACACGAGCTGACGACAACCATGCACCACCTGTCACTCTGTCCCCGAAGGGAAAACTCTATCTCTAGAGGTATCAGAGGATGTCAAGACCTGGTAAGGTTCTTCGCGTTGCTTCGAATTAAACCACATGCTCCACCGCTTGTGCGGGCCCCCGTCAATTCTTTTGAGTTTCAGCCTTGCGGCCGTACTCCCCAGGCGGAGTGCTTAATGCGTTAACTTCAGCACTAAGGGGCGGAAACCCCCTAACACCTAGCACTCATCGTTTACGGCGTGGACTACCAGGGTATCTAATCCTGTTCGCTACCCACGCTTTCGCTCCTCAGCGTCAGTTACAGACCAGAGAGTCGCCTTCGCCACTGGTGTTCCTCCACATCTCTACGCATTTCACCGCTACACGTGGAATTCCACTCTCCTCTTCTGTACTCAAGTCCTCCAGTTTCCAATGACCCTCCACGGTTAAGCCGTGGGCTTTCACATCAGACTTAAAAGACCGCCTGCGAGCGCTTTACGCCCAATAATTCCGGACAACGCTTGCCACCTACGTATTACCGCGGCTGCTGGCACGTAGTTAGCCGTGGCTTTCTGGTTAGGTACCGTCAAGGTTGGGTCAGTTACTACCCAACTTGTTCTTCCCTAACAACAGAGTTTTACGATCCGAAAACCTTCATCACTCACGCGGCGTTGCTCCGTCAGACTTTCGTCCATTGCGGAAGATTCCCTACTGCTGCCTCCCGTAGGAGTCTGGGCCGTGTCTCAGTCCCAGTGTGGCCGATCACCCTCTCAGGTCGGCTACGCATCGTCGCCTTGGTGAGCCGTTACCTCACCAACTAGCTAATGCGCCGCGGGCCCATCTGTAAGTGACAGCCGAAACCGTCTTTTATCTTCTCACCATGAGATGAAAAGTGTTATCCGGTATTAGCTCACGTTTCCGCGAGTTATCCCGATCTTACAGGCAGGTTGCCCACGTGTTACTCACCCGTCCGCCGCTCATTCCATAAACAT
>NZ_QWEH01000052.1 GCF_003515705.1 Oceanobacillus profundus | reverse complement strand
ACCTGGTTCATTAGGAATGGGAGCTCAGCAGGCACAATCACTGGCTTTGATGTTGATCTTGATTAGATAGTGTGGCTTGGCTGGCATCTTATCCTGGCATCTTATCTTTTGTATTATGTATCCACATTTACAATGCAGTTTTTGTCTGGCTTCTAAAGTTCCTGTGATATCTGGACTGACCTGTACTAGCCTGCACAGTCTATCCAGCTTTGATTTCTAAGGTTTCTGTGATCTCTGTACTAGCCTGTACTAACCTGTATAGCCCATCCAGCTTTTAAATATATCATGGACAATGTGAACAAGATGGTGCTTTTCTAGATTGTCCTAGACTTGATGGAACTGGACTATATCAGAACATTCTGTCCAGCACTAGCCAGTTGGGAACCTTGTTGGGAGTGTCTGTCATCCTGGAGACCCCATCCAGCTCTGTCCAGTCCTGTCCAGCCTCTCCAGGGGGAGGGTTGTTTTGCTGATGAATGTCTGGCTCTTGGATCCCTTCTCTTTATGGTCATCAATAATTGTTACGATATGCTTTTTCCCCTATTTTTCCCTCTTTTATTTGACGTCTTTTGACTTAGAAACGTCTAAGTCTCTTATCTTATCTTATCTCGGACAGCCCCTATGCCCAATCACACATATGCCCGGATCCCCTTGGGTCTATGCCTCCCCTTCTACATATGTTTCTCATCTCGGTTCTATTTGATATTTAATGGCTGCCACACCTCACGGTGAACGCACCGATCACATATACGATCGTGGCAGCATACGTTCTCCTCATGTCATGCTTCCCTTCCATTCCGCATGCATTTCCCTCATGTCCCGGACTTTCATCTACCCTATGGCTATGTTCGTACATGCCCCTTCCTCACGCTTTCTATGTTATCGACTAGATCTATGGTAAATATGTACAAACCCCTATGTAGTATATATACCCGAATACAGCGGACAAGAGAGGCATCGAATCCTCTTGTCCTTCACCCTCAGTACTCCTTGTCTGAGAGCAACTGTCCAGTGACGAACAGCCTTAGTGAGCACCCCTATCAATGTGAGAGGCTGAGTGTTTCACTAGGATTCGATCATTATCACTAACTCTGTTCGCTACGATGCTTGCTGGACAAGACCAACGCAGGCAACAAGTAAAACCGTTTAACGTACTTGAAGAGAAGGCTCACGGACTAACGCTTAGTGGCACTGGCTAGTGTCTTTATACAGGTCATACGTATATCGCCCCGCCTCTTACGCAAGGGAGCGCGGAGAGCAACCCAATACATCCGGAGAGCAGTCGGCGTTGTCAGACGACGGTCAAGGAGGGCAACGAGCAGACCAGGAAGCCAGGTCAGACGAAGAACAAGGACCTCGCTCGCCTCGTATCAGAGAAGGAGAATTAGCCGCTCCCGCCCCTATTCACTCATATCACCCCCTTTCTCAATCGGCTTCGGAAGATCCGAACGACGCGCCGCCAGCTGCCTACCTCCAGTTGCCGGATTTTATCAATCGGCTATTCGTTCCCGAAGTACTAGTGGACAAGTACAT
>NZ_QWEH01000051.1 GCF_003515705.1 Oceanobacillus profundus | reverse complement strand
AAAATGAACATTTATTAACGTTTCTAAAGGAATTGAATGTTCTACTGGTGAAAAAAAATCCTTAATAAAATCAAAATTAGGCATAAAATTAGAAGTATTTGAATTATTAATATTTCCTTGATTATTAAAAGGATTAATACATCTTTCAAAAGATCCAATACCATATTGTCCTCCTCTTAATATTCCGTATTTCAGATAGAAATTATATTGCTCAATCCAATAATTAGCTCTTTCTTCATTAGAAACTATATCTGCTAAAATGTTACCAGCATTTGCTATAGTTAATCCTATCGTTTTAGTTATAGGTCTTATAACAATTAAAGCAGCTATATTAGTAGAAAGATATCTGATTAATCTAGCATAATCAGGATTTTCTCTATTTCTAGGAATAATATCACCAGTATTTTTACTATTATCAGACATATTAATTATATAATCAATACCTAAGTTATAATAAATTAAATTATTAATAATAATTTCAATAATATAACTTACTTGATAAATCAAGAATAAAATTAATAAAAAATCTATTTTGCTTAGTTTGATTTTAAATTTTATTAAAAACATCATAAAAATTATTGATCCTACAATAAAAGGTTTAAATAATTTAATTAGGACTAAATTTAACAAAATTAAGTAAAAATTTTATGGTATTAAACAGTTTAAAGTCATATTTTACCTTACTTAAACATTTATTTAGTAAAGTTTATGTTGATCTACAAGGCAAACTCCTAAAGTCGCTAGAATCAGTTGCTTCTAAATAGATACTCTACCTTTCACAAAGTAGTTCGGACTATATCTTATTTATCTAAACTATAAAAATTTTGTCATTTGGCCTTGAATAAAAATTATTTTTATTTCAAAATTATTTCTAAAGTAAAAGATAAATTATGGCGTGTAGTCTCTAAGGATCCCAAAAGGTATAAACCTAAAGAGTTTCCTGCTGATTGTGTTAAATTATTTTCATTTAGTTAAATAATTACAGTTTCCAGCATATAGTCAAATTTTAAGCTGGCACAATAACTTTACCAGCTAATACAGGCAATGAAAGCAATAATAAAATTGCAGTAACAAATATAGCCCATACGAATAAAGGTAATTTGTGTAATCCCATTCCATTAGTTCTCATATTTAAAACAGTTGTAATGAAATTTATAGCCCCTAACAATGATGATACTCCAGATAAGTGTAAACTGAAGATAGCCAAATCAACAGATCCACCAGAGTGTGATTGAATAGAAGATAAAGGAGGATAAACTGTCCATCCTGTTCCAGCTCCTTGTTCTACTAATGAACTTAATAATAATAATATTAATGATGGTGGTAATAACCAAAATGAAATATTATTTAATCTAGGGAATGCCATATCAGGTGCTCCACATTGAACTGGTAATAAATAATTACCAAATCCACCTACTAGACCAGGCATTACCATAAAGAATATCATTATAAAAGCATGAGCACTTATAATTACATTAAACAACTGATGATCACCTTGTAAAAATTGTACACCTGGTGCAGCTAATTCTAATCTAATTAATA
>NZ_QWEH01000049.1 GCF_003515705.1 Oceanobacillus profundus | reverse complement strand
TCCCACAGGAGTTATTATGAACGAAACTAGCCCCTACTCGTAAAAACGTAGGTTAATTTGGGTATAGTGTATTAAACAAAGGAAACCCAAATCAGAGCTATAATACGAGAGGAGCTATTACTATGAATAATACCACAAAATACGTAGGATTAGACGTATCAAAGGAAAAAATTGCGGTGGCAGTTGCAGAAGAAGGACGTTCAAAGCCGAGATATGTTGGCATGATTAGCTATACAGTAGAGGCGATTAGAAAATTAATGAAAAAACTAGGAGAGTATGAACAACTTCGAGTTTGTTATGAAGCTGGACCAACCGGATATGGACTCTATCGCCTACTTAAGGGTATGAAGATTGAATGTGAAGTAATTGCACCATCCTTAATACCTCAAAAACCCGGAAGTCGTGTTAAAACGGATAAACGCGATGCCATTAATTTGGCAACACTTTATCGTGCAGGAGAATTAACGCCTATCTATGTGCCAACCGAAGATGATGAGGCATTGCGTGATTTAGTCCGAGCACGTGAGGATGTGAAGGAAGATGAATTAAGAGCGAAACATCGACTAACAAAATTTCTACTAAGAAATGAAATCAGACCACCTAAAGGTACTAAAAAATGGTCCGTGAAATATTGGGAGTGGTTAGATACATTAACCTTTAAACGCTCGGCATCTAGAGTTGCCTATCAGGAATACCTGCAGCAGCTAAAAATATTCCAACAACGATTAAAAATAATAGAACAAGAAATTGAGGAACAATCCAAAGAAGGAATCCACGCACCGATGATTCAAACACTGATGACACTACGAGGAGTGGCAGTCATTACAGCTACTAGTTTAGTTGCAGAAATCGGATCATTCGAGCGATTTCAGACAGCCAACCAATTTATGGCATACGTCGGACTTGTCCCTAGTGAAAGTTCAAGTGGCGAATTACGTAAATTAGGCAAGATCACTAAAACAGGGAACCAACATGTACGTAAATTATTGATAGAGGCTGCCTGGAGCTACAGATATCAGCCTGCAGTCAAGGGAAAATTGAAAAAGAGACAACAAGGACAACCAACGAATATCTTAGGGATTTCATGGAAGGCTCAAAATCGCTTGCATAAGAAGTTTTACCGTTTATTAGGTCGTGGAAAAGAAGCTGGGAAGGTTATTACAGCAATTGCGAGGGAACTAGCAGGTTTCATTTGGGCAATTACCCATGAATTTGAAGCTAAAACAAATTAAGTTCGATTTCATATAATCAAGCAAGGAAGTTGATTAGAAAAGGGAAAAAATATAGGGCCCGGAGGCAAAGGTGAAAACCGTAAAGGAAAATGCACGACGTAGACTTGTACTAGCTATACAATTAGTGAACGTACGCCAGGAGTTCGTGTTAGATCCTTAGACGGAACGATAAAATGTGAGAACCCACGGATATCAGTATGCTCATCGGAGTAGAGATTTTTGCCTTCGCGCCGTGTATTTCTTCTTAATAAGAAAGAAAAGAAAGGAGATAATCACGATTCTTAGACTTAGGGGCAAGTTAAGAAGATAGAAGTATAATAGTAATATCAGTTAAATAAAAAAGAGCCTATACAGACATAGACTCTTAGCTTAAAGTTGGTCAAAAAGAATATCTTTCAAAAGAGTGTAAGGGGTACTTGACAGTTTCGTTCATATCAGTCTACGTATATTTCCT
>NZ_QWEH01000048.1 GCF_003515705.1 Oceanobacillus profundus | reverse complement strand
CAAAGGTCGTACCCACCTCAGAGGTGGAAACCTTAGCTCAAACAAAAAAGAAAATAATTGTTAAGAAACACCAAGAAATCAGTAATAAGATTGAGATTGATTCTACTTCCTACAGGCAATAATAAATAGTAAACCCTAACTTAAGAATATGGTAGAGATGTAAAGAAGATTTATGATGACAAAGGGGGAAGAGTTGGTATCCACAAACTAAATCATGCAAACATAACATGTAGTTCCTTCATGTTCAATCTATAACAATTAATTAGTCACCTCTCAGCTATTCCAATTAATCATCAATACCTATAATAATCAAGTAGTCACCTCTCAGCTATTCCACTCAATTAAAATAAGATTCTCTTATGCATGCTATTGAATATGTCTTATTAATCAAACCGTCACCTCTCAGCTATTCAATTTAATTAATTCAACATATTATTCATAATTAAATCATCACCTCTCAGCTATTTGATTTAATTACAAAAGGGTTCCAATAAAAGATATAAACTGCAGATATGTAATAATCACCTCTCAGCTATTTCACCACACATCTCCAATCAATATAAATACAACCATTAAAGCTAGGTCTCCCTAAACCCTAACAATAGTATTTTAATAACATGGATAACAATAACATGCAAATAATCATACTTACCTCATACTGCAGATAGAAGTAAATAAGCATTAAGAACTTTGAATCACAATGAACATTAAGAACAAACATGGTGCTTTTGCATCATCTAGAGTGCTTCCACCATCCCCCTAAGGAGATTTAGCTACTCATCCTTGATGATGAAACCAAAGAATAAATAATTAAAACACAATACATCATAATGGAAAAGTAATGGAATTGATATTGAATTGAGTTTGATACAAAAGAAGAAGAAGAAGAAGAACTTTCTCTCTTCAATCTTCAATTCATAAAAAGCTACCTAAACCTTAACTACTACTTCTCTTATATAGAAATTACAAAGTACAATACTTGCATGCAAAGACTTCCAAATTAGGTCAAATTCGTGGCTGCTGTTGTTGGTCTTCTAGAGATATTAGGTTTTTAATAAAACCTAATTTTCTTAAGCTTAAGTGTAATTCAGATCAAGACCTTCAGTTTGATAGCTCATGGGCCCAAATCAGACTTCTGGATCTTCTTGTAGAGCCTTTTTAAGTTTGGACTTTAAATAAGACTTAAAATAGAAATTCTGACTTATGGGGTTCAATAGGACCCGGTTTGGGCTGAGATTTGGACCGCCCCACTTTGACATAAAGTCAAGTCAACATGACTGACCGTGGGGTGCCCTCAGTAGATCTGTGGGTGCAAATATCAATTCTCCTTCTTTGTGCAAATAACACCTTTTTGCGGGCTTTTCTTGACTTTTGGCGGGCTTTAACACAATATTCGCATTTCGGCTCATGAAACCTACACAATAGACAAGAAAGCACTAATCAATAGATATAACACAATAATATAAGCTAAGTGCTAAACAAACAAGGTGTTATTTGGGGGATAAATATACACTTTTGAGGACTTATCAGTAGACTATGTTTCTAAATGGATCGAGGCCATTCCCACAAGGCACAATGACCAAGAAACTGTAGTAAATTTTCTAAAAGAGTATATATTTGCCCGTTTTGGCATTCCCCGTGTGATCATTAGTGATGGGGGGGAGCCATTTTTGCAATAAAGCTTTTCAAAAACTTGTCCAAAAGTATGGAGTTAC